>PNOH01000035.1 GCA_013824715.1 Odoribacter sp.
GCTAAATATGTACTATTTTACTGGTTCAATTTCAACCATCAGAAAGTTTTTGGGCACCATCTGACCTTTTACTACATTTATTTTTACAATTTTACCTTTAAAAGGCATCTGTACATCGTTGTACATTTTCATTGCTTCAAGTTTGAGAATACTTTTCCCCTTTGCCAATATCTGACCTTCCTTGACTAAAACCTCGATGATCGTTCCCGGAATGTACGAGTTGATGTGGTTGAAATTTGGCTCAACCCAAACTTTACGGTTCATGTATTTTTTCGTATAGGTAGTCTGATATTGCGCGCTATGTACAATGATTACCTGATAATTTTCCTGATCTGCCATAATCCTTTAGTTTGGTTTAAAATGGTGGAAGTCCGTGTTTTTTTGCCGGGCTCTGGATATCCTTATGTGTTGAAATCTGAAGTGCATGAAGCAAAATTTTCCTTGTCTCCTGCGGTTCAATAACTTCATCAATATAGCCTTTCGATGCTGCAACATACGGATTGGCAAATTTATCTTTATACTCCTGAATTTTTTGCTGGCGCATGGCTTCCGGATCTTCCGCTTCTGCAATTTCTTTGCGGAAAACAATGTTAGCCGCGCCTTCGGGACCCATTACTGCAATTTCGGCCATTGGCCATGCAAACACAAAGTCGGCGCGTAAATGACGAGAGTTCATGGCAATATAACCTCCACCATAAGCTTTACGGATTATAACCGTAATTTTCGGCACAGTTGCTTCCGAATAAGCATACAGGATTTTAGCCCCGTGACGGATAACACCGGCATGTTCCTGATCAACTCCCGGTAAATAACCCGGCATATCTTCAAGGGTTACAATCGGGATATTGAATGCATTGCAATAGCGGATAAAACGGGCTGCTTTATCAGAGCTGTCGCAATCGAGTACACCTGCCAGGACCATTGGCTGATTGGCAACAAAACCCACTGTTTCACCATTCATACGGCCAAAACCGATCACGATGTTGGCGGCAAACAATTCCATAATTTCAAAAAAATCAGAACCGTCAGTAATTGATTTAATTACCTCGCGGATGTCGTAAGGCAACCGGGCATCAATGGGGACAATATTTTCAATTTTGGTTTTGATTTTCGGCTCTTTGGGAGGAAAAGATTTGGCTTTCTGTGTGTTATTCCAGGGAATATAGGTGATCAGAGTCTTGATCTGCTCGAAACATTCCTTTTCGCTAAGGGCAAAGAAATGTGCATTACCGGTAATTTCAGCATGGACTCTTGCTCCGCCCAGCGCTTCCATCGAAATGTCTTCGCCCAAAACACTCTTGATAACCGCGGGCCCTGTGATGAACATTTTGGAAATATTTTCGACCACGAAAACAAAATCGGTCAAAGCTGGTGAGTAAACCGCGCCACCGGCACAGGGACCGAGAATAACTGAAATCTGGGGGATAACTCCGGATGACAGTGTATTGCGGAAGAAAATTTCACCATAACCGGCCAAAGAATTAACCCCTTCCTGGATTCGGGCGCCACCCGAGTCATTAATTCCAATCAAAGGAACACGCATTTTGAGCGCGTGGTCCATAATTTTGGTAATCTTCCGGGCATGTGATAAACCCAATGAACCGCCTGCAACCGTAAAATCCTGGGCAAATAAGCAAACCGGTGAACCATAAATTGTTCCTGTACCGATTACCACACCATCGCCAGCCAGGACTTTCCCGCCCATATCGAAATCAGTTCCGGCATGTTCAACGAACATGTCATATTCATGAAATGAGCCTTCATCAACAATGGCAAGGATACGGGCACGGGCAGTTAATTTACCCATAGCGGCCTGTTTCTCAATGGCTTCTTCGCCTCCTCCCAGCCGAACCTGATCCTTTCGCTTACGAAGGTCTAAAATGTTTCTTCTCAGTGACATAGATTTTGTTTTTTGATTAAAAAAATAATCTCAGGCAATAAATTCAAATACCAAATACGAACGTAATGAAGCGACAAAATTATTAAATTTTTATTGCCTGTTGTGTTTTATAAAACATTTGTTAATAAATAGGCTCCTTCGCTTGTGAATTTTTTTTCGAATTAATTTACTGACGGTTGAGCCTACTCCGAAAATAAATAAATTAAAAATGCCACCAAGACTCCAAGACACGAAACCACACAAAGTTCTGAATAGCTGACATGTATGCTTGGTGAAACTTTGAGCCTTCGTGCCTTTGTGGCAGAATAAAACTTTTCGGAGTGGACTCAAGGTTGAATTTTTAAACCCTATTTGGCCGCCCGTCGGTAAAGGTAGAACGCTAGTGCGCCATACAGGATATTTGGTATCCACATGGCCAGCCATGGGGCAAGTAATGCACTGGTTGCAAAAACAGTAGTAACCTGCATAAACAAAATATAGGAAAAACTTAGCAAAATCCCCAGTCCCAGGTGAAATCCAATGCCACCCTTAATTTTGCGTGAAGCAAGCGACGCCCCAATAATGGTAAGAATAAATGCTGAAAACGGGCCGGAACGCCGTTTATGTTTCTCTATCTCATAATCAATGGTATTTACTCCGCGAAGCCTTAGCGTGCTGATTGATTCATTTAAGACAGGCAAGGTCATCGTTTCCACAATATTTTCAACGACCTGATAATCATCCGGAACCATATTTAACAAGGTGTCAATTTGGGAACCGGTTGTAATTTTTTCAGTATATCCATCTATGGTTCGGATCGTGTAATCTGAAACGACCCATATTTTCTTTTCACGGTCCCATTTAATCGAATTGGCCGACAATTTCGAAACCAGTTTACGGTCAACAAACTTTTCGATGGTGAATTTATAACCGGCATCGGTTGATGCATTGTAAGAATCGATATAGACAAAAACACCGGGATCAATTTGCCTGTGGATGTTACGTTCGGTACCCACTTTCCGGGTTCCAATGTACCTGTTTGTAAAATCAACCCTTTTCTTATTGGCTGGCGGAATAATATAATTTCCGAGCAAATAGGAAAACAAAACAATGACTGTTGCCCCCACAATATACGGCCGCATCAGCCGGTTATAGGAGACGCCACTGCTTAGAATCGCTATAATTTCGGTATTGTAGGCAAGTTTCGATGTAAAGTAGATAACGGCGATAAAAGTAAAAAGCCCGCTGAAAAGGTTGGCAAAATATGGAATAAAATTGACGTAATAATCGAAGACGATAGACTTTATCGTAACCTCACTCGACATATAATCATCTAATTTTTCAGAAATGTCGAAAACGATTGAAATACTAATTATCAATGCGATGGCATAAAAAAATGTCCCGAGAAACTTCCTGATGATATAGAAATCAATTTTATTCAGCATAAATCAGAATTTTACAAGCGTGTTGAGAGTTGCCGGACCATTTCTTCTTTCCAACTCTTAAACGTATTCGTCAGGATGTGTTTCCGCGCTTCTTTAACCAGCCAGAGGTAAAAAGCAAGGTTATGCTGACTGGCAATCTGCGCTCCCAGCATTTCGCCTGAAATAACCAGATGGCGCAAAAATGCCCGGCTGTATTGATGATCAACAAATGAAGTCCCATCCTGATCAACGGGCGAAAAATCGTCGGCCCATTTTTTATTCCGCATGTTCATGATGCCTTTTTGCGTGAAAAGCATTCCATTTCGCCCGTTGCGGGTAGGCATTACACAATCGAACATATCAATACCACGATCAATCCCTTCCAGAATATTAACCGGAGTCCCAACCCCCATGAGGTAACGCGGTTTATTCTCCGGAAGTATTTCATTTACGACCTCAATCATGGCATACATATCCTTTTCTGTCTCACCTACCGAGAGGCCTCCGATGGCATATCCATCGCTCCCGTACTGCAAAACGTTTTGAGCCGCCATAGTACGCAAATCAGGATAAACACCACCTTGAACAATGGGAAAAAGCGATTGTGAAAATCCGTATTTTGGCGAGGTCTTCATGAATTGGTTCCAGCAACGATCCAGCCATCGCTGAGTCATTTCCATAGACTTCCGGGCATATTCAAAATCGGCATCGCCGGGAGTACACTCATCGAAAGCCATCATGATGTCGGCTCCAATAGTACGTTGGGTATCAATCACATTTTCAGGAGTAAATAAATGTGAAGAACCATCTATGTGCGATTGAAATTTTGTTCCTTCTTCGCTTAATTTCCTGATGTCGCTAAGAGAGAATACCTGATAACCACCACTATCAGTCAATATAGGGCCATCCCAACCATTAAATTTATGCAAGCCGCCGGCCTGTTCAATAATCGGCAAACCTGGCCGGAGGTATAAGTGGTAAGTATTTCCGAGAATGATTTGCGCGCCGATATCATCCTTCAAATCTTTATTGTGGATTCCTTTCACCGAACCGGCAGTACCAACTGGCATAAAAATGGGGGTTTCAACAGAACCGTGGCTGGTTGTAACAGAACCTGCCCTTGCTTTGCTTCCGTCAGCGGTATTTAAAAGATCAAAATGCATGAACCGAATTTTTTGAGTGCCCAAAGATAGGCATAAAAGTGGAATGAGTAGAATGCCGGCGATATAGGCAATTGTTAAATCTAATTAAAAATAGAAAGGATATAACCGTCAGGTTTACTAATTTTGCGCCAATTCATTTTGAAGCAAACCCATTTATTGACTAAGTAATTCCGACGTGAAGATTATAGATTTTCGAATACTCACTATTAGCGACTTGGTGTTGCTGTGTTCCCTTGTACTGGTGTTTTGTATCCAGGTTTATTATTTACTCAGGTACTATCTGAAACTTGCCCTTCATAAGGATAATCTGCAAAATCAAAACTCAAAACCAGTTACGGTTATCATGCCTGTCAGAAATGAGGAAGGACGGATCCGCGAAATCCTGGCGAAATTTACCGGATTCGAATATGAAGATTATCAGCTTTTGGTGATCAGTGAATGTTCCGAAGACAATACCTTAGAAATTCTGAATATGCTGGCAGAATCCAATCCCAACCTCAAAGTGACCAGCCTGAGCCAGGAAACCCGGAATTCGGAAAAACAAGTCATTAATATTGGATTGAAAGGAGCATCATCACCCTGGATTATCCTGCTGACCTCATCAACTGGCGCTATTCCTGCAAATTGGTTATCGCGGCTCAATGGCCTTATAGACGCGGAAACTGATGCTGTAATTGCCTACACCAACGTTGAACGATTTAAGGGATACCGGAATTTGATCTGTCGGATGGAACGCTTTAACCAGTTCATAATCAGCGGGGCATGGTCACTTGCCGGTAAGCCTTTTGTTTTCAACGAAAACAATATTCTTTTTAAAAAATCGCTGTATTTCGAAACCCTCGGATTCAGGAATAAACTGAACCGGAATTTTGCCAACCTCGAATTGATTTTTAACGAAAATTTCAAAAAGGGGAAAGTTAAAATAACGACCGATCCTGAATTGACCATACGCGAGCACATTGAAGACGACAGGGGCGACCACATCAAGTTGCTGAAAAAAGGAGTTCGAATCAGGCAAAGTCTTTCGTGGTCCAAAAAAATCAGTTTGTTTACCGACGATCTTACCAGGGTGATATTGCCGGTATTATCTGCGGCAATAATTATCATTCATCCCGAATACTGGATTACCATTTTGTCACTTCCGGTTATTTATATAGTTCTTCTCGCAATTATTGTTAAAATGCTTATTAACCGGCTCAACGAACGAAAAATATTCTTATCTTCGTTAGTGTACATTTTAATTAAACCGATCATTAACTGGTGGTTTTTTTGGTCAATGTACCTCATTCACCGAAGAAGCAGATGGAACTAAATCCGCAACTATCAGATAAAGCGCAGTACGATTTTCGACTGGTCGAAGCCGCACTTTCAGGCGAAGAAAAAGCTTTTGCCAAACTTATGGTCCGTTATAAGGATGCCATTTATTTTATGCTCCTGAAAATGGTCAATAACAAAAACGATGCTGAGGATCTGACCCTTGAAGCATTTGGCAAAGCTTTTAAAAATCTCCACCAGTACTCGCCCAATTATGCATTCAGTACCTGGTTATTTAAGATTGCCACCAATAACTGCATCGATTTTCTGAGAAAACGAAGAGGTGTTTATATTTCAATAGAGAATAATCAGGAAAATGGTGATAATGATGCCCCGATCAAGCTTCGTTCAACAGAACCCAACCCGGAAGAAAAACTGATCCGGATTCAGAAGGCATTTCTAATGCGCAAAATTGTACACCGCTTAAAACCCAGATACCGCATTCTGGTCGAGCTTCGCTATTTTCGTGAGTTTTCGTACGAAGAAATTGCAAGAGAACTTAATTTACCCTTAGGAACTGTAAAAGCCCAACTTTTCAGGGCCCGCGAAATGCTCTTTAAAATGATCGAATCAACCGAGATTGACGAGCACGAAGAATAGTTTAACCCATAATTACAGGATGGAAATCGTTACTAAATATTTTACTGGTCTTACCGATCAGCAACTGGATCAATTTGGCCGGTTAGGCTCCTTGTACGAGGAATGGAACTCCAAAATCAATGTCATTTCAAGAAAAGACATCGGGCAACTTTACGAACGGCATGTACTCCATTCGCTTGCTATTGCCAAAATTATTCAGTTCAGGCCCGGAACCACGGTTCTGGATGTCGGCACCGGTGGCGGGTTTCCGGGTATTCCGCTGGCCATCCTCTTTCCTGAAACTTCATTTGTGCTCATTGACTCCATCGGAAAAAAAATAAAAGTAGCTAGTGAAGTTGCTTCTGCCATAAACCTGTTGAATGTGAAAGCCAAACAAATGCGTGTTGAAGATGTAAAAGATAAATTCGATTTTGTCGTAAGCCGCGCAGTTACAGCCTTCCCCAACTTTGTTGATCTGGTCCGCTCCAAAGTGTCAGGTCAAAACAAGAACGACTTGCCCAATGGAATACTATACCTGAAAGGAGGCAATTTTGAGGAAGAAATCAGTCCGTATAAACAGCACCTCAAAGTTTACAATCTTCAGAGCTTTTTTCAGGAAGAATTTTTTGAAACCAAAAGACTGATCCACATGACTTTAAAAAATAAGTAAAATAAAGATAAGTTTGGGTTGCAGGATATTAAAAAAGGACTATTTTTGCAGTCCGAATTAAAAACGAATACGATCATTTAAAAAGATACCGATGTAACGAGCCCTTGGGCGAGTTCCATATGGCATATAAAAAACAAATTACTGACATATGAAAAGGACATTTCAGCCATCAAACAGAAAAAGAAAAAATAAACACGGGTTCAGGGAAAGAATGTCAACTGTAGCCGGGCGTAAAGTAATAAAAGCCCGCCGTGCAAAAGGAAGAAAAAAACTGACCGTTTCTGACGAGCCAAGTCACAAAAGATAGCCGGAGACTTTCAGACTTCTAACAATATACAGAAGGTAAAGAATGAATTTTCTTTACCTTTTTGTGTTTATACTATTATCCAAAACGATACCGGATTTTAAACCGGAAAAATTTATATTTTTGATGTTGAAAAGTCATCGTAAAGAACTTGTGCCATGAAAACGATCAATGTTTCCATATCAGAGCTTGAATTTAATAAGTTTGGACTACAGTCAAACAATCTTTCTTTTTCCGACCTTCTGGATATTATTAGCAGAGAATTATCTAAACAAAGGCTAAAAGACAGCTTGAAATTTGCTGAAAAATTCAGGCTTTCAGAAATGACACCAGATGAAATTACCATGGAAGTAAAAGCTGTCAGAAAAAATGCAAAAAATCATCATTGACACTAATGTACTTGTATCAGCATTAATACAACGCAGTTACCCCCAACCCAATGACCCTGAAAGATTTTTTTAAAAGCAAAACATTTAAGTACAACGCACTTGCTGTTGTAGTGATTACGATTTTCGTTATCGTACTGCTTATGCTTGCCCTAAGGATATACACCGGCCATGGCGATTCGGTTGAAATACCCGATCTGAAAGGAAAAACAAGTCAGGAAGCAAAAGCTTTACTGGATGATTTGGATCTCCGGTTTCAGATTCGTGATTCGGTTTACACTCAGGAAACTGCTCCAGGCACTGTTCTCGACCAATACCCTAAACCCGGAATGAAAGTAAAAGAGAACCACACTATATTTGTTACCTTTTGTGCCATAAGCCAGGAAATGATACCAATGCCCCAGTTGACTGATATTTCGTACCGGCAAGCCATCAACCTGATTGAAAGTTCAGGCCTGATTGCCGGAAATGTTGAATACAAACCTTCTGAATTTCCAAATCTCGTGCTTGAACAAAAGGAAAAAGGAAAACCAGTTCAGGTTGGTGAGATGATTCCAAAAGGCACTGTGATTGACTTGGTTTTAGGGACCGACAGCAACGGGGAAACCAGCGAAGTGCCTACGCTGTTTGGCCGGAGCCTGGCCGAAGCCAAACTCACTTTGGGAGAAGCTTTCCTGAATATTGGTACGATTACCTACGACGAATCAGTACTTTACGAAATCCAGAAAACCAAAGCGATGATATTCAAACAAAGTCCTGACCCAACCGAAGTTTTTGAAGTGATGCACGGAACCTCAATAGATATTTGGCTTACCATCGATCCAGGCAAACTTCAGGCAAAACCAGATACTATAAAAATTGAAAACTCATTTTTCTAAATGATTGACGAAAACGAATTGACCGACGAATTTGATGATATTGAAGAAATTGAAGAAATTGAAGAAACCGAAGATGGTCCTCTGTTTGAACATTACAATCTGGTAGTTGACCCCGGACAAACTTTATTGCGTATTGATAAATTTTTATCCGACCGCCTGAAGAATGCCTCGCGTAGCCGCCTGCAGTCGGCTGCCGACGAAGGTAAAGTTCTGGTAAACAAACTGCCGGTAAAATCGAGCTACAAAGTAAAACCAGGCGACGATATCTCCATCATGATGGATTACCCACGCCGGGAGCTCAAAATCATTCCGGAGAATATTCCTTTAAACATTGTTTACGAAGACGATTCGCTGATCGTACTCAACAAACCGGCAGGTCTGGTTGTGCATCCCGGACACGGAAATTATTCCGGGACCCTGGTTAATGCGCTGGCCTGGCATTTTAAAGAATTGCCGCTTTTTAATTCCGACGACCCGCGTCCCGGCCTCATCCATCGCATAGATAAAAATACATCGGGACTGCTGGTAGTGGCAAAAACCACAGAAGCTAAAGTAAGTCTGTCGCTTCAGTTTTTCGAAAAAACAACCAAAAGGAGATATGTTGCACTGGTGTGGGGCGATTTACAAAACAATGAAGGAACCATTACCGGAAACATCGGACGCAGCCTGAAAAACAGACAGGTTTTCACTGTTTTTCCTGAAGGTGATCACGGCAAACCTGCAGTTACGCACTACAAGGTGATTGAACGTCTGGGTTACGTCAATCTGGTGGAATGCCGGCTCGAAACCGGACGCACCCATCAGATCAGGGTACACATGAAACACATTGGCCATCCGCTGTTTAACGACGACAATTATGGTGGTGATCAAATTTTAAGAGGAACAACTTTCACCAAATACAGGCAATTTGTTGCCAACTGTTTTGCAATGATTCCGCGTCAGGCTTTGCATGCGCAGATGTTGGGTTTTGTGCATCCGGCAACCGGCGAGGAAATGATATTTGAGTCAGAACTTCCGGATGATTTGGCCAATGTGATTGTGAAATGGCGGAATTACCTGTCGAACCGGAATATTCAGGATTAAAATCGTTCTTTGGGGCTAAAGCCCAATGTTTGCGAAGTTTTTTCGATCCGTCACATGAATGTGACGGCAAAGGATAATGCTCTGATCATTAATACCGCTAATATTCTTTGCCGTTCGCTTCAGCGAACGGATGGAAATAAAACATAGAAATCGTCCGAGATTAAATGATTATCAGATAGATTTCTATCTTTCGGACGAAATGGTGAAATTCACCTTCAGAAATGAATATGAATTAAGAAAAATCAAACAAGAATGAAAAAAAATATTGCAGTTGTATTTGGAGGCGACTCGTCCGAATTTATAGTTTCGGTAAAAAGCAGTATTAATGTTTACCAATCCATCAATTCCGACATTTACAATGTTTGGAAAGTTCAGATGAAAGGATTGGACTGGGACGTTCTTGAAGGTGACCAGATTATTTCATCCATTGATAAAGGAGATTTTTCATTTGTTAAAAATGGAGAGAAGATAAAATTCGATTTTGCATACATCACCATTCACGGAACCCCCGGTGAGGACGGAAAACTTCAGGGTTATCTGGATATGGTGAAAATCCCATATTCAACTTGTGGCGTTTATTCATCCGCGCTAACTTTCAACAAGTACTTCTGCAGCAATTACCTGCGTAATTTCGACATACTGATGGCCAAATCGGTAAGGTTGTTTAAAGGCGACGCAGTGAATGCCGACCAATTGATCGAATTGCTTGGATTGCCTCTATTTGTAAAGCCAAACGCCGGGGGATCAAGCTTCGGGGTAACCAAAGTGAAAGAAAAAAGACAGCTTCTGGAAGCTCTCGAATTGGCCATGAAAGAAAGCCACGACATACTGATCGAGCAATTCATTGATGGGAAAGAATTTACCTGTGGTTTGGTTAAACTTTCTGATCAGGAATTGATTTTCCCGGTTACCGAAGTTATCCCGCAAAACGAATTTTTCGACTTCGAAGCCAAATATACGGTCGGAAAGACCGACGAAATTACTCCGGCACGCATTTCTCCGGAATTGACTCACAAAATACAGCAACTCTCTTCCCGCATTTACGATCTGTGCGATTGCTCAGGAATTGTACGGATAGATTATATCCTGAAAGACAATGAATTTTATTTTCTGGAAGTTAACACCACACCTGGCATGACTGCAACCAGTTTTGTTCCGCAGCAAATTGCCGCTATGAACAAAAAATTGGGCGATGTTCTGGGATTGATTATTGAAGATAAACTGAAATAATTTTGTCAATAACTTAATTTCCGAAGGAGGCTAAAAGGTCTCCTTTTTTTTTACCTTTGAATCCCTGCAAAAATTCCGAGTGCAGAAAATCGAAATATCTGACTGACTGAATTCCTGAAACATGGCCGGAGAAAGAAAGAATTACCAGCAACAAGCAAAAATGACCATTGAGCAGATTAATGCCCAATACGGAAAGATTCCACCCCAGGCTGTTGAAGTGGAAGAAGCCGTACTTGGGGCCCTGATGCTCGAACGCGATGCCTACATTACGGTGGCCGACATCATTGACACCAAAAGTTTCTACAAAGAAGAACATCAAAAAATATTTGAGGTCATCAAATACTTATCAACCCACGAAAAGCCGGTTGATTTGCTGATGGTGACACAGGAGCTGAAAAACAAAAACCTGCTCGACGAAGTGGGTGGCCCACTCATGATCACCCAGTTAACTTCGAGGGTTGCTTCTGCTGCACACATCGAGTTTCACTCGCGGATCATCGCGCAAAAGTTCATTCAGCGCGAAATGATCCGGGTTTCGACCGAAATCCAGACGAAAGCTTACGACGATGCCATTGATGTGGACGACCTGATTGATTTTTCTGAAACAGCGCTTTTCCAGATTGCCGAAGGAAATATCAAGAGAGAAACCATCCCCATCAAAACTTTGCTTCGCGAAGCCGCTGTACTGATTGAAGAAGCATCGAAACGGGACGACCACCTGAGCGGTGCGCCCAGCGGATTCACCGCTGTTGACCGCATGACCTCCGGATGGCAAAAAACCGACCTGATCATTATCGCAGCCCGCCCTTCGATGGGAAAAACAGCATTCGTTTTATCAATGGCCCGCAACATGGCCGTCGAACACAAAGTACCTGTTGGGGTTTTCTCGCTCGAAATGTCGTCCATTCAGTTGGTTAACCGTTTGCTGTCTGCCGAAACGGAATTAGGTTCCGATAAAATTAAAAATGGCCGCCTGGTTGGTTGGGAATGGGACCATTTCCACCGGAAACTGGCTATCCTCGATGATGCGCCCCTGTTTATTGACGATACTCCTGCCCTGTCCATTTTCGAATTCAGGGCGAAATGCCGTAGGTTAAAGTTACAGCACAATATCGGAGCGGTAATTGTTGATTACCTCCAGTTAATGACTGCCGGAACAGACAGCCGGGGGAGCCGTGAGCAGGAAGTAAGTATGATTTCGCGTTCACTCAAGGCCATTGCCAAAGAACTCGATATACCTGTCATAGCGCTGTCGCAGTTGAACCGGTCGGTCGAATCGCGCGAAGGTAAACGCCCGCAGCTTTCCGACCTCCGCGAATCGGGCGCCATTGAGCAGGATGCCGATATTGTCATATTTATTCACCGTCCGGAATACTACCAAATAACGGAAGACGAAGATGGTAACTCGCTCATCGGGATAGCCGAAATCATCATTGCCAAACACCGTAACGGGGCTGTTGGCGACGTGAGGCTCTCGTTTAAAAAGAGCCTTGCCAAATTCGCCGATATGGAAAATATCATTCCTGAAGAAATCGGTGGCGGTCAGTACGGGCAAAAATTGCAATCAAAAATGAATGTTGACTCAGGCGATTCTTACCGAAAGGGCGCCATTCCTGTCAATACTTCGTTCGATAACGATAAATTCAGCCATTATGAAAATTCAGGAGGTGAACATATCCCATTCTGACCGGCGCTCAAAATGGATGCTGTTCCTGATTTTTCTCCTATTCGTCCAAACAGCCCATGCAGCCTTCATTCTCATCCCGATGGATGAAAAACAAGCTAACCATTTAAAGGCTTATGGCATTACTTACTGGACGCTTGAACAAGAAATTGAAGTAAAGTGGTTACTTAATTACCGCGGTGGATGTTTTTTGGTTCAGCATCAGCAGGCGCTGGCAAGCGAGTGTTTGGTCCGTGGGGTCAGTTTCGAAACTTTAGCCGATGGTCAGGCCAATAATCTACTGGCTGATATTGCCCGCGAAGATGTCAATCAGGATGCGGTAAGCATGCAGAAAGCCCCGAAAATTGCGGTCTATTCGCCTCCCAACAAACAACCCTGGGACGATGCCGTGACCCTGGTTTTAACTTATGCCGAAATCAAATTTGATGTGATTTACGACGAAGAAATCCTGAATGGCAAACTGAAGGATTATGACTGGCTCCACCTCCACCACGAAGATTTTACCGGCCAGTTTGGTAAATTTTTTCAGGCCTACCAACATGCCATTTGGTACCAGGAAGAAGTACGGATAAATAAAGAACTCGCACAAAAGATGGGTTTTATGAAGGTTTCTGAAATGAAACGCGTTATTGCCCGTGAGATTTATCAGTACATCAGCAATGGTGGTTTTCTTTTCGCCATGTGTGCTGCAACCGACACTTACGACATTACCCGTGCTGCCGGTGAAACCGATATTTGCGAGGCGATGTTCGATGGAGATCCTGCCGACCCGACCATGAACGACCACCTTGATTTCGGTCATACCCTGGCTTTTGAAAATTTTAAAATCAACCGGAATCCATACGAATACAAATTCTCGGATATTGATGTTTCGACCAGCCGCAAGGTTCCACGCGAGCAGGATTATTTCACCCTGTTCCAGTTTTCGGCCAAATGGGATCCTGTTCCAACTATGTTATGCCAGAATCATGCAAACATGGTAAAGGGATTTATGGGCCAAACTACCGCTTACGACCGGAGTTTGGTGAAACCCAATGTTTTGGTGATGGGCGAAAACAAAGCGGCTGGCGAAGCGCGCTACATTCATGGCGAACAAGGCAAAGGTTTCTGGACTTTCTATGGCGGGCACGATCCAGAAGACTTTCAGCATTTTGTGGGCGATCCGGCTACCGATCTGAATTTGCACCCCAACTCGCCCGGCTACCGGCTTATCCTGAATAATGTGCTGTTTCCGGCAGCCAAGAAAAAGAAACAGAAGACGTAAGAAAAACCTAACTTTGACCAAATAATAAGAACTAAATAAATAATGGCATCATTCAAAACAGACGAGAGCTTTTTAGAGAAAATCTCAATTGGAGCAATTGGGACGCAACAAGTGTTTTCAATCCTTCGACAGCTTGGACATCAACCTATTGAACTTGAAAGAGGTTCAATGAATTATAAAATTTGGAAGAAGATTAAAATAAAAAGAATCCGTGTACCAGACATTCTTTGCGTTGACAACGGAATCAGAATTGAATCAAGAGCCAAAACTAATCTTGAGATTTCAATGTCTCATTCAACTTCCGACCCAGAAAGAGGTTGGGATTTTGGAATGAAAGACAGCGACTATGTTGCTTTAGTAGTTTGTGAAAAGTTTGGCGAAGAACCAATTGATTGGAAAGCCGACAATCTTGTTCAGTTCATTTCTATAAAGGAATTAAGAGAAGCTGAAAAACAAAACCAAGTTGTTTTCATTAAACCCAAAGGAGCACAAGAAGGTTTTGAAGCAAGAATAAATTGGCCAGCAGGACTTGCGTCGACACAAGGAAAAGTTACAGAAATTGGTAACACCATCAAATACAAAACCATAGGAGGTAGAACAAATTTCATTCGCTTGACAAAAGGCGGAAAGACACTTACACCATTGGTAAAAGTTGGTGACACCGTTTTTCCCAATCAAATTTTAGCTTCAGTAGTTAAAGCTCAACAAACAATTCCAACATCCAAAGTAAACGCTGACTTTTTCCTTGCCAATCTTTCAAATTTGACGTTGAGTGAAAGGTACGCTGCTGCCAAAGCATTGAGTTACTTTAATGAAAAAAAAGTTGTAACAGCTTTGCTTGCAAAGCTTGCTGACAATGAAGAACACATTTATGTGAAGTTAGAAGCAGCCGCAAGTTTATCACGCTTCGGAATTGATGACGGCTACAACTTTATCAAGAATTGTCTCAAAGACAGTTATTTGCAAAATGTTCTTGAATCTGTAATCGTTCTGGCAGAGATCAAAACCGATATAGCTTGCAAAATGCTTTGCGATATTTTACTTGATGAAAACTTTGATGCAGAAATAAGAGCAGGTGCAGCTTGGGGTCTTGGTGAACAACAAAACAAATCTGCTTTGAACGCAGTTGTGACGAGTTTCAATTCTGTTGATGAAAACATAAAAATTGAGGCAGCAAGAGCTTTAGCCAAACTCACAAAACATTTCAGCAATGATATTCTCAAAACATTTGAGAAAGCTGCGCCAATGGAAAAGCCAGGCATTGCGTGGGCTTTGACAAAATCAACAACTCTTAATCTTGACCAACTTGTTTCAAATCTAAAAGATTTGGATTCACGTCATTGGGTTTCATTCATCATCGGGTCACATGGAGAAGAAAGATACATTGCTGAAATTGAAAAATTGAAGAATAAAGACCCCGAAGTTTATTTTGCAGTGACACTGCTTTGGAAAATTATGACCAGTTGGATTCACGATATTAAAGAATATTAATATGTTTGAACAAAACTACTTATACAAGACAAAGAAAGGCAAAGCCGTTGTTGGTGATTCATTAGAATTGATGAAATCAATACCAGACAATTCAATTAACCTTGTAATGACTTCACCCCCTTTTGCACTTTCACGACCTAAGGAATATGGGAATAAAGACCAAGCCGATTATATTGACTGGATTTTAAAATTTACAAAAGAAGTAAAGAGAATTATATCAAATGATGGAAGTTTTGTTATTGATTTAGGAGGAGCCTATCAAAAAGGATCTCCAATTCGTTCTCTGTATAATTTTCGTTTACTAATTAGTATGTGTGATGAGCAAGGATGGAAATTGGCAGAAGAATTCTTTTGGTATAACCCTGCGAAGCTACCATCACCAATTGAATGGGTAAATAAAAGAAAAATCCGAGTTAAAGATTCAGTAAATACTGTTTGGTGGCTTTCAAAATCTGATTTTCCTAAGGCAGATGTAAAGAAGGTTTTGACTGAGTATTCCGACAGAATGAAAAAGTTAATAGATGATAGTGCAAAATACTATACACCAAAGAAACGACCATCAGGCCACGACATTAGCGATAGTTTCGGTAATGACAATGGAGGAGCAATTCCATCAAATCTATTACAAATACCCAATACTGAAAGTAACTCACAATATCTCAAATACTGCAAAGATTTAGAAGTTAAAGGACATCCTGCAAGGTTTCCTTCTAAGTTACCAGAGTTCTTTATTAAGTTTTTAACAGATGAAGGTGATATAGTTCTTGATATTTTTGCAGGTTCAAACACAACAGGATGGACAGCTCAACAACTTAACAGGAAATGGCTTTCTTTTGAAATCGATCATCAGTATTTATCCGCTTCAATTCTTCGTTTCCTAGACAAAGAGCCTTTTGAAGATGTTAGACCAAAATATGAATTATTGCTATTTGACAAAAATGCTAAAATAAACGCAGAAGAATTTTTGCTACAGCCACTGCTTTTCGAACCGCAAACACTTTATGCAAGTATATTAGCAAGCACTACAAAGCCACGAAAAGAACAAAACTTGCAAAAGAGCTTGCTTTTCCCACTCGCAAATGACAATGGATTTTTAAACGACAATATTTAAGACCTAAAGAAAGGGCGAGTGCATAACAATAAACTATCTAAGTCGGGTTTTGGTGCTATATTGACAGGAAATTAGGATTTTAGTAGTGATGTACAGGATGTTCATCGGTAAAAACCCGCCCTGCGTGTAGCTACAATCGATTTACCTCCATTGGCGGATTTATAAATTTAAAACTGAACTAATCCTAAAAACTAAACCTATGAAAGCTACTAACCGAAGGGAATTTATTCGGACAACTGCCTTAACAGGCATTGGTTTGGGCTTTTCCGGAGGAATTTTAACTACACATGGCCAAAATAATTCCGAAGCGGGAAAGAAAGTGGGCATCATCGGTCTTGACACTTCGCACAGCGTCGCATTTACCAAAACACTGAATGGTCCGGAAGCTGGTGATACTTTTTACGGGTACAAGGTAGTTGCCGCCTACCCGAAAGGAAGTAACGATATTGAAAGTAGCGTATCAAGAATCCCCGGATACACGGCTGAAGTTCAGAAATTCGGAGTAGAAATTGTTGATTCGATTGCCGATTTGCTCACCAAAGTTGATGTTGTTCTACTCGAAACCAACGACGGCCGCCTACACCTGGAACAGGCATTGCCAGTTCTGAAGGCCGGCAAACGGATGTTCATTGATAAACCGATGGCAGCCTCGCTGGCCGATGCCATCGCCATTTTTGAAGCCTCCGAAAAATATAAAGTCCCGGTTTTCTCCTGTTCGTCGTTGAGGTATATTACTGGCATGGATGAAATTATTTCAGGAAAAATTGGAAAAGTAACCGGAGCCGAAACCTACAGTCCGGCAAAATTGGAAAAAACTCACCCAGACCTTTTTTGGTATGGAATTCATGGAGTTGAAACATTGTTTACAGCAATGGGAACAGGCTGCAAAAGTGTCGTCAGGGTTTCGAACGAAGATACCGATATGGTTGTTGGTACCTGGAACGACGGGCGAATTGGGACTTTCCGCGGGATCAGAAAAGGGAAAGGTGATTATGGCGGAACCGTTTATGGAGAAGACGGGATCAAAGTATTGGGCGCTTATGCAGGGTATAATCCACTTCTGATTCAGATTATCAACTATTTTAAAACGGGGATTGTTCCGGTCAAGGAAGAAGAAACCCTGGAAATCCTTGCTTTTATGGAAGCTGCTGATATCAGCAAAGCACACGGAGGGGCATCTGTCGATCTGGAACAGGTTATGGAAATGGCAAAAAAAATGGCATCTAAAAAACAAATACCATGAAAAATTCAAGAAGGGATTTCATCCGGAAAAGCGCCATGGGAGCGGCCGCTGTTTCAATTGGAGGAGTATTGCCTGGATTCAGTGCAAAAAGTTATGCTTCAATTTCAGGAGCTAATGAAAAATATAATGTTGCTGTTATGGGGGTTAACAGCCGGGGCAATGCCCTGGCCAAAAACTTTGCCCGCCAGGATAACTGTGTAGTAGCTGCAATTTGCGACGTTGATTCGCGCGCAACAGAAAAAACCATTGGCGATGTGGCAGCAATAACCGGAACCCGACCCACAGGTTATGGTGATTTCAGGAAAGCCCTGGAGCAAAAATCAATAGACATTATGGTGATTGCAACTCCCGACCACTGGCACGCTCCGGCAGCAATCCTTGCGGCAAAAGCAGGCAAGCATGTTTATCTCGAAAAACCGTGCAGCCACAGTCCTGCGGAAGGAGAGCTCGCTGTCGCTGTATCAAACAAATATAACCGGCTGATCCAAATGGGAAACCAGCGCCGTTCGTGGCCCAATGTTCAGCTTGGCATTCAGGAAATTAAGAATGGGGCCATCGGAAGGGCCTATTATGCGAAAGGCTGGTACACCAACAACCGGGCGTCAATCGGAATCGGGAAAGAAACCTCAGTTCCGGAGTGGCTCGATTACGAATTGTGGCAGGGACCCGCACCGCGAAAGGCATACAAAGACAACCTGATCCATTACAACTGGCACTGGTTCTGGAACTGGGGTACAGGCGAAGCGCTGAACAACGGAACGCACATGATCGACCTCATGCGCTGGGGACTGGGAGTCGAATATCCAAACAGGGTAACTTCAGCAGGTGGCCGCTACAGATACAAAGACGATTGGGAAACACCGGATACGCAGATTATCACTCTTGAGTTTGACAACAATACGTTGATGGAATGGGAAGGTCGGAGTTGCAATGGTAAAAACAACGAAGGGAATAGCGTTGGAGCAATTTTTTACGGAGAAAAAGGCTCTGTGATCATTGATGGAAATTCATACATCGTGTACGATTTAGAGAACAAAGTTGTTAAAAAAGTTAAGAATGAAGTGGTGATTGATGCCCGCAATGCGGTTGATCCTTCGCAGGTCATTGATGCCTACCACATCCAAAACCTCTTTGATGCCATTGGTAAAGGAACCAAACTTAATTCCGATATCCTGAGCGGACACCAAAGTACGCTGATGTGCCAATTGGGGAATATTGCCCTCCGAAGCGGAAAAACACTGAATATTGATTCATCGAACGGACATATCCTGAACGACCCCGATTCCATGTCATTCTGGAGTAGAAAGTACGAACCGGGATGGGAACCAACATTATAGATGATTAAGTAATGCAAATCAAGAGTTGAAAATATATGAATTTTAATGCCGAAGGCATGACAAGATTATAGCAAATTAGGATGAAGAATAAAATAGAAGTTGTTGATGTTAAATCATTGAGTACTGCACAAACAGTCATTTCCATTTCCATTGTCGGCTTCATGTTTTTTATCTTCGGATTTGTGACCTGGATCAATGCCATCTTAATTCCCTACTTTAAAATTGCGTGCGAGCTCACTAATTTCCAATCATACCTGGTAGCATTTGCGTTTTATATTTCCTATTTCATCATGTCTGTACCATCGTCGTATTTATTAAAAAAGGTGGGTTTTAAAAGGGGCATGATGATTGGTTTTATGGCCATGGCCATTGGCGCTTTTATTTTTGTTCCGGCAGCATATACACGGACTTATGGCATTTTCCTGTTCGGATTGTTCATGATTGGAGTAGGTTTGGCCATACTCCAAACTGCCGCCAATCCGTACATAACCATTCTGGGCCCAAGAGACAGGGCTGCCCAGCGAATGAGCATGATGGGGATTTTAAACAAAGGCGCCGGAATACTCGCCCCGCTCATATTAGGGGCAATAATCCTGAAGGCAACCGACAACCATCTTTTTCAGGAATTGCCAACCATGGGCGCTGAGGAGAAAAAGGCCGCGCTGGATGCCTTTATACGCAGGGTCATATTCCCCTATGCAAGTTTGGGCGCGATACTGGTTGGGGTAGGTTTGTTAATCCGCTTCTCCCCTCTTCCTGAAATTGATACCGAACATGAGAGTACAGAAGTTGCCACTGCTACGTCCGGAAAAACAAACATCTTTCAGTTTCCCCACCTCATCTTAGGCGCTTTGGCTATTTTTATCCACGTGGGGACACAGGTAATTGCAATTGATACCATCATTGGCTATGCAACTTCGATGAATATCCCTTTGCTAGAAGCAAAAATATTTCCGTCATATACCCTTGCGGCCACCATGTTGGGTTATGTAATCGGGATCATTGCTATTCCCAAATTTATTAGTCAGGCTAACGCTTTGCGGGTTTGTACTACGCTGGGTGGGATTTTTACCTTGCTAATCATTTTTGCCAAAGGGCCGATTGGTTTGTTTGGGCATACCGCCGATGTGTCAATCTATTTTGTGGTGTTACTCGGTCTGGCAAATTCACTGGTTTATGCCAATATCTGGCCACTGGCTATCGATGGCCTTGGCCGGTTTACCAAACTCGGCGCATCATTGCTGATCATGGGATTGTGTGGCAGTGCAATCATGCCCCTGTTTTACGGCCATTTTGCCGATGTCTATGGTTTAAGGGAAGCGTATTGGGTGTTGTTTCCTTGTTACATTTACCTGATGTATTACGCATTTCACGGGCATACCATCAGGAAATGGCATTTGCTGAAACTCCTGAACTGAATAAAATATCCCTGGATATGGCACAAAAACTTAAAATATTTAACGGACGGGTAATCACTTCAACCGGTATCATTCCTGAAGGAACTGTCGTTACCGAAGGTCGGACGATCATCGAAGTAAAAGAAGGAAATGTGCCGGTTGAAGGTGCAATTGAGATCAACGCCAAAGGAAAATTCATTTCTCCGGGCTTTATTGACATTCATTTGCATGGCGGGGGCGGTTGCGATTTTATGGATGCCGATGTCGGATCGTTCCTGAAAATTGCTGAAACGCATGCCCGGTATGGCACCACATCCATGATGCCGACTACACTTGCCAGCGAACGGGACGAATTGGTTAAAACATTGACAGCTTACGAAGAGGCTGACCTGCAGAATTCAAAAGGGGCGCAATTTATCGGGATGCACATCGAAGGCCCCTATTTTTCGTACAACCAGCGTGGCGCACAGGATCCGGCTTATCTGCGAGATCCAGATCCTTCGGAATATGAAGATTTGCTTGCACTTTCGAAAGCAATCAAACGCTGGAGCGCTGCGCCCGAATTAAAAGGGGCGATGGAATTTGGCCGCTACCTGGTTTCAAAAGGGGTTGTTCCGTCAATAGCACACACCGATGCCATTTATGAGGAAGTGGAAGAAGCATTTAAAAACGGATATTCATTGATAACCCATCTTTATTCGGCCATGTCGGGGGTAACCCGCCGGAATGCTTTTCGCTATGCCGGTGTGATCGAAAGCGCTTATATCATTGATGAAATGAATGTGGAAATCATTGCCGACGGAATTCATTTACCAGCCCCACTTTTAAAACTCATCTATAAAATCAAAGGGCCTGACCGGATTGCTCTGGTTACCGATGCTATGCGTGCAGCGGGCATGCCTCCGGGCGAAAGTATTCTGGGGAGTCTGAAAAATGGACAAAAGGTAATTGTTGAGGATGGGGTTGCAAAACTTCCAGATCGGACGGCCTTTGCCGGTAGCGTTGCAACTGCTGATCGGCTGGTTCGGAATATGATCAACCTTGCAGGGGTGAGTTTATTTAATGCGGTAAAAATGATCACGGCAACACCAGCCGCTATTATGGGAATCGCCGACCGGAAAGGCTCGCTGGCTGTTGGGAAAGATGCGGATCTGGTTATTTTCGACGACCAGATCAATATTGAAATGACTATGGTGAATGGAAAAATCGTTTACTCAAAATAATTTTCAAAATGATTGAAAAGTATAAAATTGATGAATTAAATGTTCAGGTTTATGAAAACAGGGCGTTGATGGGCGAGGCTGCTGCCAAAGCTACCTCAGAACGAATCAGGCAATTACTGAAAGAAAAAGAAACGATCAACATTAT
The DNA here is from genome assembly GCA_013824715.1 of Odoribacter sp. GTDB lineage: Bacteria > Bacteroidota > Bacteroidia > Bacteroidales > Prolixibacteraceae > Aquipluma. The sequence goes on from PNOH01000035.1 coordinate 21,806, forward strand.
ATTTGCGGCAGCGCCTTCACAAAATGAATTTCTGGAAAACTTAACCAATGAAAAAGAAATTGACTGGAACCGAATCCGGGCATTTCACATGGACGAGTATGTTGGCCTGGATTTGGATGCCCCGCAAAGGTTTGGGAATTTCCTGAAGGACCGGATATTTGGAAAGCTACCGTTTAAGTCAGTTTTCTATCTCGATGGAAATGCTGCTGATTTGGACGAAGAATGTAGCCGGTATGCTGAACTGCTGAAAAAATATCCGGCTGAAATCGTTTGCATGGGAATTGGCGAAAATGCCCACATTGCTTTTAACGACCCGCATGTGGCCGATTTCAATGATCCCTATCTGGTAAAAGTGGTTGATTTAGACCCTGAATGCAGGAATCAACAAGTTAACGACGGGTGTTTTAAAAGCATTGAGGAAGTCCCTTCGAAAGCCCTGACATTAACAATTCCTGCTTTGATGAATGCTCAATATGCTTTTTGCATGGTCCCCGGAAAGACCAAAGCAAAAGCTGTTGCCAACACGTTAAATGAAAAAATTTCCGAGATGTATCCGTCAACAATTTTAAGAAGACACCCCAGAGCTGTTTTGTTCCTTGATAAAGATAGTGCAGCTCATATTGATATGGATTGACTTTTCAATAAGGATGAAAAAATTCGTAAGTTTGCATCTGTATGACAAAAGCAGAGCACATAATATATTGGGCAAAGCAAGTTGATGAAGATTTCGACTGTGCAAAAGTTTTATATCAGGCGAATCATTTTGCTCAATCTCTATTTTGGGCACATTTAGCGCTTGAAAAACTGTCAAAAGCACTTTGGATAAAGAAAAATGAAGGCAATACTCCGCCTTTTGTGCATAATTTACTTCGTTTGATTACTCAGACTAATGAGTATTTTTCGGAAGAACAATTACAATTCATAAATGAAATGAATGCCTTTCAAATTAAAGGTCGTTATCCGGATTACGCAGAGAGCCTTGAAAAAACGATAACAAAGGAAATTTGCAATGAATATTTATCAGATACTAAAAAGATGATTATATGCTTACAAGGGAAATTGCAATAAAGCAAGCAACTGATTTTATTTTAGATTGCTTTAAATATGGAATAAGCATCGAAAAAGCAATCTTATTTGGTTCTGTTGCTAAAAACGAACAGAGAGAATATTCTGATATAGATATTGCATTAATTTCAAATCAATTCACGAATAATTTTATATCAAACAACAAATTAACATCCAGAATAAATATTCGATTCCCTTTAATAGAAGTTCATCATTTTAATTCAGATTATTATAAAAAAGGTGATCCTTTTATAAATGAAATCAACGCTACAGGATTTGAAGTGAAATGGCAAATACCTGAAATTCAAAAAATGTAAAAGGCCCATTCCAGGATATGCTCACGAAGAGCTCCAGTCTTTTTTTTCCTGTGAGCATAATTTCATTTCCTCTCGTTTTGCCAGCCTATCATTTTCCCTACTTTTACAAAAAATGATTTTACCATGAGAAACTGTATTCTAACGCTAAGTCTGATTTTAATAATCAATACAGGTATATCCACCACTTTTGCCAGTACCAATCTCATTGTTACCCCGCTTGCGCTGATTTACAATCTGCACTATTTAGTCAGGGATTTAAGTTTATGAAAGTATTTTGAACATTTAAAAGCCCATACCAGAAATCAAACTGAAGCATTATTAATACTGCCAAAGTTGATTCCATATTGAGCAAAAGCGCCTGCAAAATAGATGGACAGGAATACAATTTTTTCACTATACTCGTTTAACCATCCAACAATTTAGCCATTAAACCATTGGGAGCCATTCCAACAACTCTATTGGTCGCCTCTACAATTTTTTGCTACATTTATCCCTCAAAACTTCGGATTTCAACTCTTTCGGATGCCAGGTAAATGCGATGATAAACTATTGGTTCAGTTGCTTCAAAAAGGAAATGTGACTGCATTTGATTCACTTTTTGAGGTTTACAGTCCGAAATTATACGGTTTTGCGCTGAAATATTTTAAAAACGAAACTGATGCAGAAGAATTGGTTCAGGAGGTTTTTATAAAGGTTTGGGAAAACCATCACACACTGAAATCAGAACTTTCATTCAAATCCTACCTTTTTACGATTGCACTCAACCAAATCCGAAAACACTTCAATAAAAAAGCAACTTCGCTTCGTTATTTGGAAAGTTTACAAAACGATCCTGAATTTTCAGATCAGATTACGACTGATGATTACGAAACCACCCTGCGCCAGATTTACCGGATCATTGATCAAATGCCCGAACGCCGCCGCGAAATATTCCTGAAAAGCAAACTCGAAGGCAAAAGCTCGAAAGAAATTGCTGCCGAAATCAATATTTCAACCGGAGCAGTTGATAATCAGGTTTCGGAGGCGCTTCTATTTATTCGTTCCAGAATAAATATTGAAACTCATACTTTATTGCTTTTTTCGTTTTTGTTTATCTATTGAGAGATACCCATCAATTCTTTTATTGCCAAATAATAGGATTCTGATAGTTTATATTTTCCCCATTAAATCTTCACGCCCTTGTTTGGCAAGATCAACCTCAGAAACTAATGTTTCTGAAATGTTAATTTATTATTAAAAATAACTCTAACTTACCCATGAGAAAATACAACTTACCGGATATAATAGATGAAGTTAGAGTATAAATGCAATAGTTCGAATTGATTAATTACGATTTTTTAGCTTTTAGAGATGAATAAAGAAGAATTAAAAGATATAATCCAAAGATATTCCCAGGGAAAACTTTCCCTCAAAGAACAGATTGAGCTTTCAGAACAATTGGCTGATCCGCAAAACCGGGAAGCAGAGCAACTCATAAACAATGACTGGAAATCGCAGCTCCAATCTGATATTAATCCGGATCACGATTTGAAACCAATCCTTGACCAGATTCAACATCGCATCCGGATGAATGAAGCCAATCAAATAATCCGTTTGAATTGGGGACAAATCTTTCAGCGCATTGCTGCTATTTTGATTTTCCCCTTGCTACTTTCATTTCTGGCCTATTATTATTTTCAGAATGAACCGTCCATAGCCACTTCAATTTCGTATGCTGAAATCCAATGTCCATTAGGCGTTCGAACCAAATTTCAACTTCCCGATGGTTCAACCGGATTCCTCAACAGCGGATCACGCCTGAAATATGCAGTTCAATTTACCACTGAACGAAAAGTAGAACTTTCGGGGGAAGCCTATTTCGATGTGGTTCACAACAAAGAAATGCCATTTCATGTAAATACCCGGAATCTGGATATTAAGGTTTTGGGAACTACCTTTAATGTGATTGCCAACGAAGATGAACCAACCGAAGAAATCGTTTTGCAGACTGGGAAAGTAGATGTTTCCTCAAAAAGCGGAAAGCAACTATCGGTTTTGGCACCAAATGAACAACTGACTTTAAACATCGAAAAAAGTTCATTTACTAAAGATAAAGTGGAAGCTTCTCAATATACCACCTGGAAAGAAGGCAAATTGGTATTCCGCAATGAAAATATGCAACAGGTCGCACGTAGGCTAAGCCGCTGGTACAATGCCGATGTAGTGGTTGACGACCGGATGCTCGACGATTACACTTTTCATGCCACGTTCATTGACGAACCTTTGGACGAAGTGCTTAAATTGCTTACAATCACCACACCACTAAGTTTTAAGGAGGAAAAAAGAGCAAGCGACAAGGAAGGAGTTTTTCAGAAACGCAAGATAGTGCTTCGTACTAATCTTTCAAAAATCAATCATTTCAGATAGATAATAAAAAAAACAGGAAAGTGTTCGTACCACTCTCCTGTCAAAATCAAGTAGTATAACGCTCTATTAATTGTTTAACCACTTAATGATTCAAATTTATGAAAAAAAAACGAATCAGGGTACCGGTGCCTAATCGTGTGCTCTTTAAACTCTGGAAAATTATGCGCCTAAGTGTATTTTTTTTACTCCTGTTTGTTGCACAAACCTTTGCAACAGCGACTTACTCCCAACAGACGCGACTGACACTAAAAATGCAGGATGCGAAATTGATTGATGTTCTGAGCAAAATTGAAGACGAAAGTGAATTTTTCTTTCTGTTCAATCAAAAACTTGTTGACGTCGAACGTCAGGTGACTGTGAATGCTAAAAACGAAAGTATCGACAAAATTCTAGCGGGTATTTTCGAGAATACTAATGTCACCACTTTGGTAAAAGACCGCCAGATTATTTTAACCACAGCCAATCTGGAAGCTCTTGTTTCTGCGCAGCAAAAATCTGTCTCGGGGAAAGTTACTGATTCTTCCGGTGGTGGATTACCTGGTGTTTCGGTGGTGATAAAAGGAACTACAACGGGCATCACTACCGATGCCAACGGGAACTATTTACTCTCCAATGTTCCTGAAAACGCCACTTTGGTTTTTTCTTTTGTTGGGATGAAAACGCAGGAGGTTGCCGTTGGTAGTAAATCCACAATTAATGTTGTTTTAATTGAAGATGCCATTGACATTGAAGAAGTTGTTGCCGTTGGTTACGGCGTACAGAAAAAGACAACTATTACAGGTTCAATCAGTACCGTAAAAGGCGAAGAACTAGCTGCAATTCCAGCAGCAAATATATCTCAATCAATAGCTGGAAAACTTGCCGGGGTAAGTATGCGCCCAAACGGTGGTCAACCAGGTTATGACAGTCCGGATATTCATATCAGAGGTATTGTTACAACTGGGAATAATGCACCTCTGGTTGTTGTTGACGGGATTAAGCGAAACAACATTAACCAATTGGATCCAAATCTAATTGAATCAATCACCATTCTGAAAGATGCTGCTGCTGTTGCTCCTTATGGCATTGGCGGTGCAAACGGTGTAATTCTGATTGCGACTAAAAAAGGTAAAAGCGGGAAACCGGTTGTTCGTTTTAGTTCATCTTATGGATTACAAAATCCTACCTATCTTCCAAATATGTTGAATGCAACTGATTATATGGCACTTCAGAATGAAGGTTACTTTAATCAAACTCCTAATGGAACAACACCTCCAAACGATCCAAAATTAATTGCCGATTACAACAAACTAAACAAGGATGATCCATACAAATATCCTAATTCAAATTTTGTTGATCAGTTTAACACGAATACTCCAGTTCAAAACTACAGTTTTGAGTTAAGTGGAGGTACTGATAAAGTAAATTACCATGCAGGATTAGGCTATTATGATCAAAAGGGAATATTCGACCCAACCAACTATAAAAGGTACACTTACGATATTAGTTTGGATATGCAGGCTACTAATACTACCAAAGTTGGGATGTCTTTAATTGGTTCGATCGAAAAAACCAATGAATTAGATCCGGGAGAAAACATCCAGGGCGGTCACCTTTTCAGGGCTTTTTATAAGTTTATTCCAACACAAGCTTTAATATATCCGGGAGGCGACAAATGGGGGGAATCTTCTGCAAGCTCACCAATGGCTGCCCTTAATTCAGCTGGTTACAGTAAACTTGAAAAAAATACCCTACTGGCAACTTTAAGTGTTGAACAACAATTGCCTTTTATCAAAGGGCTGAGTGCAAAAGGGGTCTTTAGTTACGACCCGACGCAACAAAACCAAAAACAGTGGCATGTTCCTTTTATTTACCACAAAATTGACTTATCCAAACAGCCATACACCTTTACTGAAGCAACAACACTTCAGGAAGGTAATTCAGTACCATACAAATACCTGTCACTTCAAAATAACAGGTGGTTTAATTACACCTATCAGGCCTACATTAATTACAACCGAAAATTTGGCGACCATAATATAACCGGATTATTGGTTGCTGAAGGCCGGAAGTCAACCAGTGATTGGTTCAGTGCAAGAAGAAATAATTTCGCCATCAGCATAGACGAAATGAATTTAGGTAGCTCCAATAAACTGGATTATGACAATGGTGGGGCATCAGGTACCGGAAGTGAAATTGGTTACGTATATCGTTTGGGTTACAGCTATAAAGACAAATACATGTTTGAGGCTTCCGGTCGTTATGACGGACATTATTACTTTGCCCCCGGAAAACGCTGGGGCTATTTCCCTGCATTCTCTACAGCATGGAGGATCTCCGAGGAAAACTTTATGAAAAGGTTTACAAATATCAATAGCCTTAAATTAAGAGGTTCATGGGGTAAATCGGGTATGTTGGCAGGTTCTGCTTTCCAATATCTGGCAGGTTATAATTTACGTGGAAATGCTTATGCATTTGGCAACAGCGCCCTTGTTCAGGGATCAAGGGTTTTACAGGAGGCTAACCCCGAAATTACCTGGGAAATATCGACTAAGATGAACATCGGTTTTGATTTGACCATGTGGTCAGGATTACTGGATGTTTCTTTTGATTATTTCCATGAAGACCGTACAGGTATGTTGTTAGCTCCGCAAGTAACTTTACCCGTTGAATACGGACTTGCACTCTCTCAGGAAAATAAGGGTAGAATGAATAACAACGGTATTGAAATAAACATCGGAACACGCAAAAAACTGAGTAACGGAATGGAACTGGCTATTACAGGAAACCTGAGCTATGCCATGAACAACATGCTTGAAGTTTTTGAAACTGCTGCACAAAAAAGTAATCCAAACCGTACTTTAACAGGCCAACCATTTGGTAGTCCTTATGGATACAAAGCGCTCGGTTTGTTTACAACTGCTGAAGATAAAAACAGCGATGGCATTATTGACGCTGCAAACGATGGCTATGCTGTTACTCAATTCGGAGTTCTGCACCCGGGAGATATCAAATACGCCGACTTAAGCGGTCCTGATGGAAAACCGGATGGGAAAATAGATTCAAACGACGAAACTCGTATTGGTTATCCGGTATATCCGGCTATGACTTTTGGCTTAACTCCTGAATTGAACTGGAAAAATGTTGATGTTACGTTGTTCTTCCAGGGTTCAGCCATGTCAAGTATTAACACCTATCAGTTTATGACTGTTCCATTCGAAAACAACGCTAGTAATACTGCCTACGAGTATCTCAACAATCGTTGGACAAAAGATAACCAAGGTGCCAAATATCCAAGGGCGACACCTTCGCCATATGCCAATAACAACAAAGCATCAGATTTCTGGATGGTTAATACCAGTTTCTTAAGGCTTAAAACAGCAACAATCGGCTATACTGTGCCAAAAGAAATTACTGAAAGACTGCATATTGCAGGTGTAAGAATTTATGCAACCGGACAAAATGTGCTGACTTTCAGTAAGATTAAACATGTCGATCCGGAAATGGGATACACCAATCGTGAAAATGCTTATCCTGTGATGAAAACTACAACTTTTGGCCTTGATGTTACCTTTTAACTTTAATACAAAGAATCATGAAACATTCGATATATAAAATTAAATTCATAGGAGTTTGTGCTTTTCTTTTGTTTGGCACCTTTTCCTGCAACCAGGAAGACTTCCTCGAAAATGTAAGTAAGTCAAACCTGACTGATTTAACGCAATGGGCTTCCGGTACTAATGCAGATATTTTTCTGAACGATTGTTACAGCGAAATCCCTAATGTTTGGAATTTAGCTGAAAATCTGGATTATTATACTGACGATTACAACATTAGCCACTACTATACTGCTTCGAACTGGAGACTTGGTGTATGTCAGGTACCAGCATCGAGTACCGATAATGTGTGGTTTGGTACACATGGGCCAACCGAAGGTTATACCTGGGCATTATTCTCGACAAAAGTAAGGAAATGTAACACCTTTATCCAAAAACTGACTGAGAATAAAGCCAATTTTACTGAAGATTATTTCAATAAACGTATTGATGAAGCACGTTTTCTGAGAGCTTTTTTCTACAGTTCATATTTTGTACATGTTGGGGGTTTACCAATCCTTACAGTCCCTTTGGATCGCAACACGATGACTGCTGACCAGTTAAATACCAAGCGTGCCACCTTCGAGGAAACCTTCAATTTTATTACCGGCGAACTTAATTCGATTGCTAATAACGGTTATCTTGCAATTAAATACAACAGTGGTAATGCTGATGCCGGACGTGCTACTTTAGGTGCTGCTTTGGCTTTAAAAGGCTGGATGGAATTGTTTGCTGCCAGTCCGTTATTCAATAGTGGAACGGCCTATCTTTCAGATCCGGGTAACTTTGTTCATTTTGCAAGTGCTAATCCAGCTCGTTGGGCCGCCGCCGCCGCAACAAACAAAAAGTTTATTGACACCTGGGGTGAATCATCATATAAACTTTTTGCTGATCTGCCAAACCTTTGGAGAGCATCTAATGAGTATAACTCTGAGGTTATCTTTGATAGGCAGATTGTTGCCAATATTTCAGGAATGGGTGCTAACTATGAAAGAAGAGGAGGCCCAACCTATGTGCTTGGTGAATATCAAACCTGGGGCAATTACAACCCAACACAAGAGTTGGTCAACGAGTTTTTAATGGCAAATGGTAAAGCGATTACTGATCCTACTTCGGGCTACGACCCTCAGAAACCTTATGTGGGCCGCGAAAAGAGGTTCTACGACTTCATTGTCTATGACGGAGCCCCTTATAAACAGGATTGGATGCCCAGAGCCGATGTTATCTATACACGTATTGATAAAACATATCCAAACCCGGATAAAACCAACCAGATTGATTTGGCAGGTAAAACCGATGTAGGCGATTCTGGTTACTACCAGAAGAAAAAGCTTAATCCGGATGCTGCTCCAGCGGAAAATGCAAGTGGTCAGAATTTTATTTTTCTACGTTATGCCGAAGTTTTATTAAACTATGCCGAAGCTCAAAACGAAGCAGTTGGTCCTGATGCATCGGTTTATGCTGCAGTGAACAAAGTTCTTAATCGTTCGGCCTTACCTGATTTAGCCACCGGATTGACCAAAGATGAAATGCGTAAGGTTATCTATCAGGAACGTCGTGTTGAGCTTTGTTTTGAAAGCAAACGCTATTTGGATAACAAACGTCTGGCAAAAGCAGCTGAACGTATGGGGAAAGCCCGGCACAACATGGTAATCCGAAACTCAAAACCAGCTGATAACTCAGGAATATGGGTTTACAGCATTGAACCTGAAGTAAAATATACCGTAAAGTTTGATCCGAAACAGTATATGAGTCCCATTCCTCAGAATGTGATCGACCAGAATCCAAACATCAAACAAAATCCTGGTTATTAATAAATTATTTTCTTAATCATTCCGAATTGCTGATGAATTTAAATAGCAATTCGGAGTGATTTTAATACGTTTTTTCCTCTATTCTTGCAATTTCAAAATTATTTTCATCAAGGCATAATAAAATCAATTAAACTTAATTATCATGCAAAATAATTCCAGACGAAGATTTTTACAAAATACCCTCATCGGGTCGGCAGGTATCGCTATTCTTCCAGCTTTCCAAAGTTTCAAAGTAAGTGCAAATGATACTATTAGGGTTGGCTTTATCGGATGTGGGCAGCAGGCAATGAACTTATTAAATGGGTTCCGTCATATTAAAGGAGTTCAGGTTGTCGCCGGAGCCGATGTTTACGGTATTAAACGGCAACGTTTTGAAAAACAGGTGAAAGAGTATTATCCCTCAGGTGAGGTTAAGACCTACAAAGATTACAGGGAAATTATTGATCGTACTGATATTGATGCAGTTGTGATTGCAACTCCTGATCATTGGCATGCTTTAATTGCGATTGATGCCTGTAATGCAGGTAAGGATATATATCAGGAAAAACCTATAACATTTACAATAAAAGAAAGCATAAAAGTAGCTGAAGCTGTGCGAAGAAATAACGTAATTTTTGCCACAGGCAGTCAGCAACGTTCCGATAGTAATTATCAACATGCTGTTGGTATGGTACATAAGGAAGCTTTTGGAAAACTCACAAAGGTTCAGGCTTATGTTGGTCCTGGTCCAGATCCTTATAACTTGCCTGAAGAACCTATCCCTGCAGATTTAGACTGGCAACGTTGGTTAGGTCCACTTCCTCAATTACATTTCAATTCCGCACTTGCCCTTCCAATTTCAATAGATCCGCCTCAAAAAGAAAAAGGTTGGGGTCGTTGGAGATATTATAAAGAAACAGGGGGAGGATTCACCTGTGATTGGGGAGCTCATAACTTTGATATTGGTCAGTGGGCACTGAAGAAAGATCACAGTGGTCCTGTAAAAGTTATTCCACCAGGATATCAAGGAACCAAGCACTTAACTTATGTCTATGATAACGGGCTGGAAATGGTTAATGAACCTTATGATGAAAAGAAAACCTTAGGGCTTAAATTTTGGGGTGAAGATGGATGGATTGAAGTTTCAAGAGGTAGCATTGCTGCATCCGATGAATCACTCCTTCCTCCAAAGAATAGAGTTCAAGATGAGGGACTTTATGAAAGAAGCTCTGTTCACGTAGAGGATTTTATTCATTCAGTAAGGGCACGAAGAGATCCTGTTGCACCTGTAGAAATTGGTCAGAGAACAGTTGCCTGTTGCATTTTAGGGAATGTTGCTTATGAATTAAACAGGCCTGTACGCTGGTCTCCAGAGTCACAGTACTTTGTCAATGATCCGGAGGCTGAAAAATTCTATCACCGGGAATATCATAACGGATATAAATTGTAATATCTGATGGATATGAAATATTTATCACGACGACATTTTATACGGACTACTGTGGCAGCTGGAGCTGCCGCAATCGTTCTGACTGACAATCTTTTGGCAGGCACTAATGAGAAGGTTACTCCTTCGTTGCAAGGCAAAAAAATACTGTATGTATTTGGAGGTTGGGATGGACATGAGCCGAAACAATCGGTTGACCTATTTGTCCCTTGGTTGCGATCGGAGGGTGCTGAAGTAACCGTTTCTGATACCCTGGATTCATATCTTGACGAAAAATTGATGAATTCGCTTGATTTAATTATCCAGATTTGGACTATGGGTAAAATAACCAAGGAACAGGAAAAAATGTTGCTTACCGCCGTAAAGAACGGTACAGGCCTTGCCGGTTGGCACGGTGGAATTGGCGATTCGTTCAGGGATAATGTAGAATACCAGTTTATGGTTGGAGGCCAGTGGGTGGCTCATCCCGGTGGAGTTATTGATTACAAGGTAAATATTACTGATCACAAGGATCCTGTAACTAAAGGGATCAATGATTTCAACATGCATTCAGAGCAATATTACATGCAGATCGATCCAAATGTCAAAGTACTTGCAACAACCAGGTTTTCTGGTGAGCATGCCACCTGGATTGGTAGTTGTGTAATTCCGGTAGCCTGGAAAAAATATTATGGAAAAGGTAGGGTTTTCTATTCCTCACTCGGCCATGTGATGACTGATTTTAAAGTTCCAGAAGCTTTGGAAATCCAGAAACGAGGGATTCGCTGGGCTGCCGAAAGTAAATATCAGGAAAAGGAAATTTGGATTGAACCTGCTTATAGATAATAGTTTGTTCGAATTAGATAATTTGTTATGTGAAGAGGCTGTCTCAAAAGAGTTCAGCCTCTTTGCTTCTATTACCCAATTCTGACTGATTCAACTTTCAAAAAAAAGAATTTACCTCATTTTCACAGGAACACTTTTTCCCTACTTTTACAAAAATTGATTTCTCATGATAAAACGTACTCTCCTACTTAGTCTGATTTTATTAATTACCCCGGGCATATCCAATGTTTTTGCCTGTACCAATCTCATCGTCACCAAAGGCGCCAGCAGCGACGGTTCAGTAATGATTACCTACGCGGCCGATTCGCATACGCGATACGGAACCCTGGGCTTCTACCCGGCAGCCGGCCATAAGCCAGGCGATTTGTGCGAAGTGTATCATTACGAAAATGGCAAGCTTTTAGGAACAATTCCTGAAATTTCACATACCTATTCGGTTGTTCAGTTTATGAACGAGAATCAGGTAGCCATTGGCGAAACCACCTGGGGCGGATTGGATTCGCTTGGTAAACAACCCGGAGCTATTCTGGATTACGGCTCGCTGATGCGCATCGGACTCCAGCGCTCGAAAACGGCCCGCGAAATGATTCAGGTAATGACCGAACTGATGGCTCAATACGGCTATGCCACCAGCGGCGAATCGTTCTCCATTTCAGATGCCAGCGAAGCGTGGATAATGGAATTAATCGGCAAAGGCAAATATGAAAAAGGCGCCGTCTGGGTAGCCCGTTTAATTCCTGACGGATATGTAAGCGGACACGCCAATCAGGCCAGAATCACCACTTTCCCGTTTCAGAAAACAAACAACTTCAACGATCCAAAACAAACGGTTTATCATTCACCGGATGTAATCAGCTTTGCCAAAAAACATGGCTTTTACAAAGGAACTGACGAGTCTTTCAGTTTTTCAGACGTTTACAATCCGCTGAAATTTGGAGGCGCCCGTTCCTGTGATGCCCGCGTTTGGTCGTTCTTCAGGAAGATCAGCAAAGAAATCCGTGAAAGTCAGGATTATACCAATTATGCGATGGGAAAATTCAGCAAAGACTCGAAGCTGAAAGACCAAAATCCAAACCACAATGGCTTCGTATCGAATCGCCTGCCTTTGTGGGTAAAACCTGATTCGCCAATTACGCTTCAACAAGTTAAAGATGCTATGCGCGATCATTACGAAGATACGCCGATGGATATGCGAAACGATCCGGGTGCCGGCCCCTTTCAGTCGCCCTATCGTTGGCGACCGATGGAATTTGTAGTGGACAGCGCCATGTACCTCTGCGAACGCGCCATTGCCACCCAGCAAACCGGTTACAGCTTTGTGGTACAGTCGCGCAGTTGGCTGCCAGCTCCCATTGGCGGTATTTTCTGGTTTGGTGTTGACGATGCCGACGGTTGCGTGTATGCCCCAATGTACTGCGGAATCCAACGTGTTCCTGAGAGTTACGCCATTGGCAATGGCTCAATGATCACCTGGTCGGAAACCTCGGCTTTCTGGACTTTCAACCAGGTAAACAACTGGGCGTATTCGCGCTACAACCTCATCCATCCTGAAATTGAAAAATACCAGTCGCAGCTTGAAAACCAATATGTAAGCGAAGTACAGGTAACCGATCAGCAGGCTGCTGAACTTTACAAAAAGAGTCCGGCTTTGGCAACCGATTACCTGACCAGCTATTCCGTTTTCACCGCCAACAAGCTGGTGAGCGACTGGAAAGTATTTTACCAGTACCTGTTCATGAAATACATGGATGGAAATGTAAAAAATTCGGACAGCCGCAAATTACTGGATAACGGAAACGGAAAAAACATTCCGAAAGCACCTGCACAGCCCGGTTACGGCAAAGACTGGCAACGCATCATGATTCAGGGAACCGGCGATCGGCTGAAAGTTCCGAAAGAATAAAAGATAGACCAAAATTAATACCTATACAAACCAACTTAACATGAAAAAAAACATTGTCATTTCAACCTTTTTAGCAATCATTTTTTTCGCATCCTGCCAGTCCAAACCCCAGTTAAATTCGACAACTTCGACCAAGTGGACTGAATTTCAGGCACAACAATGGTCGATAGAAAACGGCTGGCTCCGCGGAAGCAATTTCAATCCAAGTACTGCTATCAATCAGCTCGAAACCTGGCAGGCCGAATCGTTCGATACTGCTACCATCAACCGTGAATTAGGCTGGGCCGAAGGAATCGGCATGAATGTAATGCGGGTTTACCTTCACCATCTGGCCTGGCAGATTGATCCTGAAGGATTCAAAGGCCGCATGAAAACTTATCTTGAAATTGCTGGCACACACGGAATTAAAACAGTATTCGTATTTTTCGACGACTGCTGGAACCCAACTTATGCCGCCGGAAAACAACCCGGCCCGAAACCTGGAGTTCACAACTCGGGTTGGGTGCGCGATCCGGGCGATTTGCTTTTCAGCGACACAACCCTCATCAAAACTCTCGAAAGCTATGTGAAAGATGTACTGACTACGTTTAAAGACGATAAGCGCATTGCCATCTGGGATCTGTACAACGAACCGGGAAACTCGGGCTATGGCGACAAATCGCTTCCATTGCTGAAGAAAGTTTTTGAATGGGGCTGGGATGTACGCCCATCGCAACCTTTTTCTTCCGCAGTATGGAGTTTAAACCTGAAAAACCTGAATAAATTTCAGGTTGAAAATTCTGACATCATCACCTACCACAACTATTCAGGACCTGAAGATCATCAGGCTGCAATTGATACTTTGAAGAAATACAACCGCCCATTGGTTTGTACCGAGTATATGGCCCGCCGGAACAACAGTTTGTTTACCAACATCATGCCTCTTCTGAAAGAAAACAATGTTGGCGCTATCAACTGGGGACTGGTAGCAGGGAAATCGAATACTAAATATGCGTGGGATGAGCCGATTGTTGATGGATCGGAACCCAAACTGTGGTTTCACGAAATATTTCATCCCGACGGAACTCCATACAAACAGGAGGAAGTTAATGTAATTAAACAGTTGACAGGAAAAGGCAAGTAGGCAGTCTCAGTTTTCAGTTACCAGAGGCTAGTTGTTGGCTACTGGTAAAAAATTCAGTCCTTCAATCCTTCAATCCTTCAAATTATGAATCCTAAAAAAATAAGTTTCGTTGCCACCATCATCCAGGTTCAAAGGATGAATGCTGCTTACATCGAGTTTCCGTTCAGTGTGGAAGAACTTTTCGGCACTCGCGGACAGGTAAAAGTCAAAGCGCTTTTTGATGGCAAAGCAGAATACCGTGGCAGTCTGGCCAACATGGGCCGAAACTGCCACACACTGGGACTTACACAGGAAATACGAAACAAACTTCAGAAAACGTTTGGCGATACGATTGAGGTTGATTTGGTACACGATCTGGAAATCAGGGAAGTGACCATTCCTGACGATATTCAGTCGGTACTAAGCGAAAATCAGGAAGCTTTGGCTTTTTTCGAGAAGTTATCTTACACACACCGTAAGGAATACATTAACTGGATTTGCTCAGCAAAAAAAGACGAAACCCGCGTTAACCGGGTAGTTTCGTTTATAGATAAGCTCCAGCAAAAGAAGAAACCGGATCAGAAATAATCAGTGATCGGATGACTCGGGTCATCCGATCACTATAACTACAACACATGACAACAACCGAACTTGTTCAGGAAATCAGATCGTATTGCGTCGCAAATGCAGATGCTGAAAGGCTTCAAAAATCGCAGCACTATTTCAAGGAAGAGTTTATTGGCTATGGATTAACAGCCCCACAAGTCCATGGCAAGGTAAAAGAAATGCTGAAAAGAGGCGATTTTGACTTGCCAACCGTTCTGGAAGCAGCCCCAATATTAATGAAAAACGGTATGTATGAAGAAATTTCGATGGCATTGTTGCTGATTGACGGACTTTGGAAACAATTCACTCCGGCAACTTTTCAATCCATCGGCAGTTGGTTCAGTTTCAGTATTCATAACTGGGCACATGCCGACACGCTCGGAATGTTCCTGTTACCACGGTTTCTGGACAAGAAAATTCTTGAAATGATTGATTTCAGCCCATGGCTCGGTTCGCCGTATAAATTTCAGCGCAGGTGCGTTCCGGTAACTTTGATCAAACATATCAAGAAAACCAAACAGGTGATGCCTTCCATCCTTTTTGTTGAAAAGCTTATGCTCGATCCGGAGCGTGAAGTCCACCAGGGAATAGGTTGGTTTTTACGCGAAGCATGGAAGATAAGTCCTTCCGAAGTGGAACCTTTCCTGGAGAAATGGAAGAATACCGCGCCACGGCTGATCGTTCAGTACGCCTGCGAAAAAATGACTGCTGAAAACAAGTTGAGGTTTAGGAGAAAGAAATAATTTTAGTAACAAGAACAATTTATTTATTGTCGTATTTTTAAAACAACTCACTCCAAAGTACCCGGGGTTCCCTCTCTCTTCTCGAAGCTACTCTTTACACGTATCTTTTAGAAAAGGAAACGATAATTAAAAGCGAAAACAAAAACGGACTGAAAGACCAATATAATCCAGCCCAGGGAAAACGGAGTGTCGCCCTGGGTTGGAGAGCGTGAAAGAGAATCGTCCGCGCGATAATTTTTTTCAAGGGTATATCGTTGTTTCGGACGAAAAGGCGAGAACCTCAATGTCAGCCCGGAAATAATGAGATGCAATTCCGTCCGAAAGAAGGTTTTTGCCCTAATTATCATGTTCTCGCAGACGGTATTTTTTTTGTTCCTTTTTCACCAGGCGTTGCCTAGGTTTAGATTTATATGCCTAAACACATGAACATTCTCTCAAAATCGCTTATTCTGTTATTCGCTATTTCCATTGGCCATATCGGTGTATGTCAAACGAAAATTCCCTTTCTCCAAAAAAGAGGCAACTCCACTCAATTGATCGTTGATGGCAAACCCTTCATCATACTTGGCGGAGAATTGGGAAACTCATCGGCATCAACCACCCGGTATATGCAGCCTATCTGGCCTAAACTGAAAACCATGAACCTGAATACCATTTTAGTTCCGGTTTATTGGGAGTTGATTGAAAGCGGGGAAGGTCTTTTTGATTTTTCACTGGTTCAGGATATCATTACAGAAGCCCGGCACAACAAGCTGAAAATCGTTTTCCTCTGGTTTGGAACCTGGAAAAACAGCATGTCAAGTCATGCCCCGGCCTGGGTGAAACTCAATCAGGAGAAGTTTCCAAGGTCAAAAGATCGGTCGGGCAAAAGCCAGGAAATTCTGAGTTCGTTCAGCGATCAGGTACTTCAGGCTGACAGCAGGGCTTTTGAAAACCTGATGCGTTTCATCAAAAACTTCGATAGCGACCAAAACACAGTCATCATGGTGCAGGTCGAAAATGAAATCGGGATGCTCCCTTCGGCGAGAGATTATCAGGATTTGGCCAATGAAGCATTCGAAAAAAACGTGCCCGCTGAGCTGATCAATTACCTGAAGCAAAATAAGGAAAAACTTGTTCCTGAATTCCTCGAAGTCTGGAAAGCCAATGGTTACAAAACATCGGGCAACTGGGAAGAAATTTTTGGCAAGGGGCTGCACACCGACGAACTGTTTATGGCGTGGTACTATTCGAGATTTGCCAATCAGGTAGCCGGGGCGGGGAAGAAGATTTACCCGTTGCCCATGTTTGTGAATGCAGCTTTAAACCGGCCCAATTGGGAACCGGGGAAATACCCGAGCGCCGGGCCGCTTCCTCATATCATGGATATTTGGAAAGCTGCAGGTTCGTCTATTGACTTTCTTGCACCCGATTTTTACAATCCCGATTTCAAGCATTGGTGCGATTTATATACCCGTCAGGGCGATCCGCTGTTTATACCCGAGCATGCTTTTGATGCTACCGCTCCGGCCAAAGCGCTTTATGCGTTTGCGCAGTATGATGCTTTAGGGTTTTCGCCATTCTCTGTCGAATCAACCGATAAACCCGCTGATGAGCCACTTGCAAAAATGTACGGTTTAATCCGGGAACTGACGCCATTGATCACCGCGAACCAGGGACAGGGAAAAATCAAGGGTGTTTTGGTTTCGAAAGCTACTCCGGAAACCATCATACAATTAGGCAAATATGAACTCACCTGCAGGCACGACTATACCCTGAGCTGGACTCCGGGAGCGAAATTGGAGGAATGGCCTTTGGCAAGTGTAATGATAATTCAAACAGGTGACGATGAATTTTATGTGGCTGGTTCGGGCGTGGTGATTACTTTCAAACTCCCCGAAAATAAAGACCTGAACGTGGGGCTGCTGAAAGTGGAAGAAGGCCGCTTTGAAAACAACGAATGGAAAATAACGCGCCACTTAAACGGCGACCAGACGCACCAGGGCCGGCATGTGAGTATTCCGGCTGGCCAGTTGGCCACCCAAAAAGTGAAACTATATACGTATAAATAAGGGACAAAGAAGAACCTGAAAAATGCCTTCAGTGATGTAAAAAGATTGGATTGCCATGATTTCGGCGAAGATGCCGTATTGCAACTGGGTTTTCTCTCTCACTAAAAAACAGTTAACCAAAAGCTTGACTTCAAATCCAATTTTCCATACCTTTGAGAAAACCAAACCGCTAAATCCCCAAAAAATGCAGCTAACCACTTCGAGAGATTCCCTAAAAAATAATTACTATTTAGAATTTAAGCGGATAAGCAGTTCGGGTAAAGCAAAAATATTCGCAGTTGGCTGTTATTCAAATGTTAGCGGCAAGCTTAACAAAGAGAGATTCGTTTCAAATTAGCAATTATCTTGACAAATAATAATTTTGAAAAGGGACAACTAAATACGATTATTCATATTTATTAAAATAGAACTTTGAAAATATTTATTTCACACTCATCAGTAGATGCAGCATTCGGTAATACTCTTGTGAACCTATTAACAGGAGTGGGTATTAGAGATAATGAAGTTATTTTTACAAGTAATGTTGCCTATGGAATCCCATTAGGGAAAAGTATTTTTGATTGGTTGAAAAATCAAATCAAAGAAAAACCCTATGTAATATATTTATTATCACCTTCATATTATTCGAGTGTAGCATGTCTAAATGAAATGGGAGCTGCTTGGATTGTAGAAAATGACCATACAATTGTATTCACACCTGATTTTAAAATTAATAGTCCAGAGTTTCAAAACGGAGCCCTAGGAGCCTAGGGAAATCGGATTTTTTATAAATAATGAAGAGAGACTTTTGTCATTTATAGAGTTGTTAAGAAACTCGTTTGACATTTCAAATAATGTAGTTTTAATAAATCAAAAAGTAAAAGAGTTTCTAAAAAACATTTCTAATATCAAGCCTCCTGAACCTACAAAAGTTGAAACTAAGTCAATTGTTTCATATGCTGAAAATAGTGTTGTATTAACAGAAGCCGTTGTTGAGATTAAACCGTCAACACAAAGTGTAGTTACTATAGACACGATTGAAAAAGAAACTAAAAAATCTGGATATTATACAAGATTCCTTTCTGACATATATGAAAGAAAACTATCAAGCGAGGAATTACTTTTATTACACTACATTATAGACACAGCAAAGGTAAAATTAGGAACAGGATGGCAAGAAGATTCTGAAATTCGGAATATAGTGGAGTGGGAAGAAATTAGAGGATTAAATAGCACATTGTCGAGAAGTTATAGTGCAGTAATAAGAAGATTCGGACTACGAAAATATACTGAGGTATCAGCATATACGGGTTCAGGAAATCCCAAAGAAGTTTGCCTAAGTGAAGATATCCAAGACAGATTACTCGACTTTCCACAAGAATTATTAACCATAATTGACGAATCAGTTAAGAGTAATTTGAAAGATATGAATCCATTTTAATTTTTTTCACTCTGAGGTTATTCAGAAAAAAAAGAAGCCGGCCGCAAACAGCAAACTACCCGGCAAGTCGGGTTTCCGTGCTTGATTTACAGGAAAATAGGATTTTGAAAAGCAGCACTTTGTAGGAAATTCATCTGTTAAATCCCGTCGCGAGTGCAGTTTTGGAACGACGTTGGCAAACATATTAGGAATCATCTCTTCTACAAATAAAGTTCCCAAATTGAGAATTATCTATTATCTTTGCATCAAGACTAAAATTAAATGGAGAGAATATTTGCAAAGAGTACTTTGAGAGAGTATTGGGAGAAGTACCCCGACACAGAGCAGTATTTAAAAACTTGGTATGATACAGCAATGAGTTCGGATTGGAAAACTCCCGCAGATGCCAAAAAGACATATGCAAATGCAAGTATCTTAAAGGACAGTAGGATAGTCTTTAATATCAAGGGCAATTCGTATAGATTAGTAATTAAATTTCACTTTGAGAAACAATGGATTTTTATTCGTTTCATTGGGACTCATGCAGAGTATGATAAGATTGATGCAAATACTATTTAATAATTACAGACATGACAATTAAACCTATAAAAACAGAGTCTGATTACAGATTAGCGCTAAAAAGATTGGAAGAAATCTTTGACGCAGCAATTGGAACTGAGGAAAGCGACGAGGCTGATGTACTAGGATTATTGGTCGATGAACATGAGAAAAAACATTTTCCTATTGAGCCACCTGACCCAATTGAGGCGATTAAAATACGAATGGAAGATATGCATTTAAAGCAAGTTGACTTGGTAGAAGCTATTGGAGGAAAGAGCAGAGTTTCCGAGATACTTAACCGAAAACGCAAATTGACCGTAGAGATGATACGCGAATTGACAAATAAGTTAAATATTTCACCTAGGGTATTAATAAAAGATTACAAATTGACGCTTTAGGAAAACACGATTTCCCAATCGAGTAGTCCGCCCTCGCCAGTTAACCTGCCAGTTAAGGCCTTTAAAAAATGTGACAATTTTTTACACGTTTAAAACATGACTTCAGTACTGAAAATCTAAAAACCATGAATAGTCAATCAGAAATATTGTTTTATACCGCCGATGATGGCAAAACTAAACTTCAGGTTAGACTTGAAGACGATACAGTTTGGCTGACACAGAAACAAATTGCCGAATTGTTTGACAAAGGCAGGGTAACAATTACAGAACACATTAAAAATGTTTTTACTGAAGGGGAATTAAATGAAGATTCAGTATGTCGGAAATTCCGACATACTGCCGACGATGGCAAGATTTATGATACACAATATTATAACCTCGATGTAATTATCTCTGTCGGTTATCGTGTAAAATCGCAAAGAGGCACGCAGTTTCGTATATGGGCAACACAACGGCTAAAGGAGTACATCGTAAAAGGCTTTGCGTTGGACGATGAACGATTAAAGCAAGGAGGTAAAAATTCACGCTATTTTCAGGAGTTGCTTCAACGCATCCGGGATATCCGAAGCAGTGAGCGGAATTTTTACCAACAGGTGACCGATATTTACGCAACCAGTACCGACTACAATCCCAAAAATGAATTGACTCAAAAATTCTTTGCAACCGTGCAAAACAAAATGCATTATGCTGTACACGGTCAAACGGCTGCCGAATTGATAAATAATCGCGCCGACAGTACAAAACCATTGATGGGATTGGTAAACTTTAAAGGCGATTATATAACAGCTCAAGATGTAAAAATAGCAAAGAACTACCTGACAGAGAAGGAACTCAATCAACTGAACCTAATCGTGTCACTTTATCTTGATTTTGCCGAGTTGCAAGCTTCAAATGAACGACCTATGAAAATGGCCGAGTGGATCGCAAAACTTGATCAGTTTTTGTCATTAAGCGAAAAAGAGCTATTGCAAAATGCAGGTAAAGTAAGAGCAGAAGAAGCAGCAAGGAAGGCTGGTGATGAATTTGAAAAATACAGGGCAGACCGACTAAAAAATCATATTTCCGATTTTGACAAAGCAGTCAAGGCACTTGAAAACAAAAACAAATAAGGAAAAACTCATGAACCTCTCCTCACTCATTTCAAACATCCACTGGATTCCGGTGATCGTAATGACAGTCTTTTCGTTTGCTTTGGGCGCTGCCTGGCACCAAAAATTTCTTTTTGGCAAAACCTGGAAACAAGAAAATCATTCGACTCTGGACCAGAAAATGAACATCCCGCTTATTTTTGGCGGAACAGCCGTGATGCACTTTCTGGCTCTTGCCGGATTGAGTGCTTTGGTTTCCAATCAGGGCTGGCACAACGGGCTGCATATCGGGCTGTTGGTTTCGGCAGTATGGGTACTTCCGGCTATGACTGCCACCTACCTGTTTGCCAACCGCTCCATGAAACTGCTGGCCATTGATGCCGGAATGTATGTTGTTCTGTTCGCCATAGCCGGACTGGTGATGGGAATCTGGTAAACTGTTTTTAGTGTCATCCCGGCATTTTTAATTTGACATTTCCCTCGAAGCTTTTACCTTTACAATCCTGTTTGTTTAAACCTAAACCCAACCTGACATGATCCGAAAAGCGCTATTCTTTATACTTTTCTTTTTCTGTGTTTTACTTCTGAAAGCGCAATCCCTAAAACAATTTACACCCGGCGAAATCTGGAACGACAACAACGGCAAGCATATTAACGCGCACGGTGGAGGAATCCTTTTCCATAAAGGTGTATATTACTGGTATGGCGAGCACAAAATCGCCGGAAAGATTGGCAACTCAGCGCAGGTTGGAGTAAGCTGTTATTCGTCAAAAGATTTGTATAACTGGAAAGACGAAAGTATTGCCCTGAAAGTGGATGAGACCAATCCGGAAAGCGATATTGCCAAAGGTTGTGTACTCGAACGTCCGAAGGTTATTTACAATACCAAAACCAAAAAGTTCGTAATGTGGTTTCACCTCGAACTAAAAGGGAAAGGTTACGATGCCGCCCGAAGCGGGGTTGCCGTGAGCGATAAACCTACCGGCCCGTTCACTTTCCTGAAAAGCTTCCGTCCGAATGCCGGATACTGGCCGGTCAATGTGCAGCCTTGCCATAAAAAGCCGGTTGCCAGTTGGGTTAAAGCAAGCTATTGCGGCGGAAAAGGCTGTTTGCCTGCACATGTTGACTCAGTAAACCTTTTAGGTCGCGATTTCAAAGGCGGACAAATGGCCCGCGACATGAATTTATTCGTTGACGACGATGGATCGGCCTACCACATCTATTCTTCCGAAGAAAACAGCATCCTGCATATTTCGAAACTAAGCGACGATTATCTGAACTACTCCGGACAATATTTCCGAGTATTTACGGGTAGATATATGGAAGGCGCAACCATGTTTAAACGCCAGGGCAAATATTACATCATTGCCTCCGATTGCACGGGATGGAATCCCAATGCAGCACGATCAGCCATGGCCGACGAAATATTCGGAAATTGGACAGAACTCGGAAATCCGGCAGTTGGTAATGATTCGGAACTGACTTTTCGTTCGCAAAGCACTTATGTACTGAAGGTTCAGGGTAAAAAAGACAGTTACATTTTCATGGGCGACCGCTGGACACCGGATAACCCGATTGATGGCCGGTATATCTGGCTGCCAATTGTGTTTGAAGGACATGTGCCGAAATTGTACTGGAAAGATAACTGGTCCTTCGACAAGCTCAGGAACCGGTAACAGGAGAAGGGAGAACGGGAAAAGGAGAATGGAGACAGGAAAAACCGGGACATGGGTATTAATCGCGTAGCGATGTCAGTATGGTAGTAAAGCAACATGCAAAATAAGAATTCGTCCGTGAAATAAGATTAATCAAAGTAAAATCCTGTTTCGGACGGAGTGAGAAACAAGCGGAAAAAAGCAATATCCTTTGCCGTTCGCCTTTAGGCAACGGACATGAAAACCATCATTAACAGGGCTAAAGCCCAAAAATAAAACAATTACCAATCCGTCACATGAATGTGACGGCAAAGGATATAGCGACGATCTATAGTTTGAAAAATTGAACAATGAATTATTGTGGCGAGGATCAGCGCCAGAGGTGCGAAATATTTGTAGAAAACAGCTTGAAAGGCGATTCCCCGTCCGCGAAAAGATGTTGAGCAAAGCTGAAATATTGTTTCGGACGGAATGGAGGGAAATCAACAATGCATTATCCTTTGCCGTTCGCCTTTAGGCAACGGACATG
>PNOH01000036.1 GCA_013824715.1 Odoribacter sp.
ACGCTAAGCTCAAACACTGCCCAAAAACCAACCTTCACTGCTCCGGAAGTAGCTGCCAACACAAACTATACCTTCTCGCTGGTGGTCAATGACGGAAGTCTCAGCTCTACAGCCGACCAGGTAGTTATCACCGTTAAACAGGTGAATAAAGCGCCAATTGCCAATGCCGGGTCCGATCAGTCGCCCAATGAAGGAACCCTGGTTGCCCTCGATGGTTCTGCCTCGTCCGATCCCGATGGCAGCACACCGTTAACTTATTTATGGACCCCACCGGCAGGAATCACTTTAAGCTCAAACACTGCCCAAAAACCAACCTTCACTGCTCCGGAAGTAGCTGCCAACACAAACTATACCTTCTCGCTGGTGGTTAATGACGGAAGTCTCAGCTCCACTGCCGATCAGGTAGTTATCACCGTTAAACAGGTGAATAAAGCGCCGGTCGCCAATGCCGGGCCGGATCAAACTGTTGCCCAGAACCATCTGGTTAGTTTGAACGGTTCGTTATCTACTGATCTGGATAACGACCTTTTAACTTACCTTTGGACTGCCCCGGCAGGTATTGTTTTATCCAATTCAAATATGGCAAATCCAGAATTTCAATCTCCCAATGTTACAATAGATACTGATTACTCATTCACGCTGAAAGTGAATGACGGTGCGCTGGATTCACCTGAAGATAAAGTAGTTGTACGGGTGCTTACGTACCGGGTTCCCATTGCCAACGCTGGCTCCGATTTCTCATCCAACGAAGGCTTGATTGTTTCGCTGGATGGATCTGCCTCTTCCGATCCTAAGGGAGGTGCCCTAACCTACCAATGGACTGCGCCTTCCGGAATTATTTTAAGTTCAAATACCGCACAAAAAACCAGTTTTACAGCTCCGCAAGTTGCACAGGATTCGCCATATACCTTCTCTTTGATCGTAAATAATGGAGTGAGCAACTCTTTAGCGGATCAAATTACTATAACCATCAAACATGTAAATAAACCTCCGGTGGCAAACGCTGGTAATGATTCTTCACCTTATGAATCTACTTTGGTTACCCTAAATGGATCAGAATCATTTGACGAGGATAATGATGAAATTTCTTATTTGTGGACACCTCCAGCAGGAATTAATTTGAATTCCAATTCAGTGATGAAGCCCATATTTTTTACACCAAGCGTTGATTCAGAAACCTATTATACTTTTAAACTCACTGTTCACGATGGCAACCTTACATCCTTGCCCGACTATGTGGTTATTACAGTCAGAAATACAAATAAAAAACCTGTTGCCAACGCCGGTACCGACAAATTGGTAGATGAAGGTACGATTACAACCTTAGATGGAACCAGCTCTTCCGATCCTGAAAACGATGCACTTACTTATTTATGGACTGCTCCAAACGGAATAACACTCAATTCGCCAAGTGCTTCAAATCCAACATTCACAGCTCCTGAAGTTCAAACCGACCAGACTTATACATTTACACTGACAGTGAATGACGGAAAGCTTGATTCATTTACCGATGAAGTAATAATTACCGTTAAACAAATCAACAAAGCGCCTATTGCCAATGCAGGCAGAGATCAAACGGTAATCGAATACAGTATTTACGCTTTAGATGGATCAGAATCGTTTGATCAGGAAAATGATGGATTAGTTTATTTTTGGACAGCGCCAACAGGGATTAACCTGAATTCTAACTCGGCTATGAAACCAGTATTTTTTACGCCAAGTGTTAATTCCGCCACCGAATATACTTTTAAGCTTACTGTTAACGACGGCTTCCATACTTCTTTGCCCGACTTCGTGGTTATTACTGTCAAAAAAGTCAATGAAAAACCTGTTGCCAATGCTGGTATCAATAAATCAGTAAATGAAGGTGCGATTGCATCGCTCGATGGAACCGGATCCTCCGATCCTGAAAACGAAGCTATTACCTACTTATGGTCTGCTCCAAACGGAATAACACTCAGTTCCTCAAATGCTTCAAAACCAACATTTACAGCTCCTGAAGTTCAATCCGACATAACTTATACATTTACACTGACAGTGAATGACGGAAAACTTGATTCTTATACTGATGAGGTGGAAGTTACCATTAAGCAGGTCAACAAAGCGCCTTTTGCTGATGCAGGCACAGATCAAACGGTAAATGAAAAAAGTGTTTGCACATTAGATGGATCAACTTCGATGGATTCGGATAGCGACGCACTAACTTACCTGTGGACATCTCCTGCCGGAGTTACTCTTAGTTCGAATACCGCCCAAAAACCAACCTTCACTGCTCCTGAAGTTTCAGTCAATACCAGTTATACATTCACATTAGTCGTGAATGACGGAAAATTGAATTCATCCACAGATCAGGTTGTCATCACAGTTAAACAAGTCAATAAAGCGCCTGTTTACAACTCTTTCAAAACATTTAAAGCCAATGAAGGTGAACCGGTCGAATTCACATTGGGGGGTAGCGACATGGATAATGATCCAATCGTTTTTTCAATTGAGAATCTGCCATCTTTCCTGAAACTCACTAAAAAAACTGCTAATACTGCTGTTTTATCAGGAACCTTTTCTAAGCAATATGTTGGCAACAATCCTTTCAAACTAACACTCTCTGATGGTGCTTTGAGTACGAATGAAACAATCATCATTGAAGTATCCTTTTTAGATGTTGCCCCCTACGTGAAAGACTCAATTAAAAATATGTCGGTTGAAAAAATGTCTTCAGATAAAGTCATTGATTTGCGAACCGTATTTGCCGATGATAACCCCGGCGATGAACTTACTTTCCGCGTAAGCTCAAATACTAATAAGGATATCGTTATACCGAAAATCATAGGGTCATATCTTATTTTGAGCTTTTCAACTGAAAAAATTGGAATTTCAGAAATAGTGGTAACTGCAAGTTCAAACGGAAAAGAAGTCAATTCGAAATTTACTGTTGAAGTTAACATTCCGACTGGGATTGTACCCGGGATTAATGATCCGGATGTCAGCATTTATCCAAATCCGGCAAAAGAGAAAGTATTTCTGAAATTCAGTCAACTTCCGAAGACAGGTACATGCGTAACAGTTTACACCCATACAGGTATAATGATGTCCAGACATTTAGCTGACGGGCAGGAAGAATTCATTGACATGAAAAATCTTCCATCAGGATTGTACCTGATAAAAATTGACCAATCAGTTTCAAAAACCTATAAAGTAGTTTTAGAGTAAATGGTGATTTTCTTATAGCGTTCCAATAT
This sequence comes from Odoribacter sp., assembly GCA_013824715.1. Lineage (GTDB taxonomy): Bacteria > Bacteroidota > Bacteroidia > Bacteroidales > Prolixibacteraceae > Aquipluma. The sequence continues at coordinate 3,237 of PNOH01000036.1, forward strand.
TTTTTCAACCTCCGTCAGCTTGGGCTTTCGGAGGTTTTTTAATGATATTATTTTTTTCGGGATTGTGATTCTCTGACAGCAACAACAAAAATCACAATACCAACAAATACGCCCAAACTATTTGCAAAAATATCATACCACGAAAAAGACCGTCCGGCATGCATCGTTAATTGGATAAACTCCATAAATATACCCCAGCCAATGGTAGCCAGAATGATGAATAATAATCTGTAATAATTCTTTTCAATCCTCAAAGCCCAACAGAATAAAAGAGAAAATACGAGATACATCAAAAAATGTATAATCTTGTCAGCTCCGGGGAAAAGGGGTATTTGAGGCAAATCCTTAGGTGGCAGCAACGAAATGGTTGCTATGCAGCAAATATATAAAATGACTATAAGTATTCGAACAGGCTGTCGCACAGCTAAAAGGAAATATATCATATTCAAAAAAGTAATTCATTTTAATTCGTTAACAAACAGAAAGAACCTATTTAGGTTTATATATTAGTCAAATATCGAAACTTTTTGTCAAACCAACGTCAAAGCAAATCTAATTATTGCGAACTTTATGCGATTCTGTTAAACCATTCGGCCAAATAATTGTCGAATTAATTTATTTATAAACTAAACCAACAAGTATATGCAACACGATAGTCTTCCGAATCCTGTTCTTTCTTCAGCCAAAATTAAAATTTTGAGTTATAGAAACATCCCTTTATTTCAATCTAAGTTTTTATTTATTTGTAGCTTTTGCATGCTCATCATATTCGGATTTACAGCCTGTAACAAAAAAAATCTGTCAGTACCGGGAACAAAAGGAAGAAAAGCTGGTCCGGTTTCTGTTGAGGTTAAAGTTGTTCAACCCGAATTACTTCTAAATACCGTTTCAGCTACAGGTACTATTCTGGCCAATGAAAAAGCCGAAATCAGGCCTGAAATTTCAGGAAGAATCGTAAAAATTTTGTTTGAAGAGGGCGCCTCTGTTCAGAAAAACAAACTTTTGGTCAAGATGAACGACAGCGATTTGCAAGCCCAGCTTAAACGGAACGAAGCCCAGACGATGTTGTTGAACAACGACGAATTTCAGAAACGCAAATTGCTGGAAATAAAAGCGATCAGTCAGGACGAGTACGATGTTGCCAAAAGTTTGATGCTGGTAAATCAGGCCGACAAACAATTGTTGGAGGCACAAATAGCTAAAACCGAAATTTTTGCGCCTTTCAACGGAAAAGTTGGATTGCGGGCCGTGAGCGTTGGCAATTATGTGGCCAGCAATACGCTAATCGCAACCATACAGCAACTCGACCCCGTAAAAATCGAATTTGACGTTCCGGAGAAATACAGCAGTTTCATTAAGCCTGGTATGGAAATAAGCTTTGGCATTGATGCCCTGGATTCTGTATTTATGGCCAAGGTATATGCTGTTGAATCGGCCATAACCACTGAAACACGCACTCTTAAAGTACGGGCTTTATGCTCCAACAAAGCCAATTTGCTTAATCCCGGCACCTTTGCCCGGGTAAATATGATTCTTGAACGGTTTTCAGAAGCAATAAAAGTTCCGTCAGAAGCAGTCATGACTGTGTTGGACGGCAATTCAGTTTTTATCTGTAAAAACGGCAAAGCGGTTGTTGTTCCCGTTAAAACCGGAATCAGGACCGACCGCGAAATACAAATTACTCAGGGCGTTTCGGCAGGCGATAGCCTGATCACGACCGGACTCTTACAGTTGACGAACGGAGCAACTGTGATGGTAAAAAAGAAAAAAACTGAAACTCAGACTGTTCCAACCAAAGAAAAAATGTAAAACGACTTTGGCAATCTTTACAGATTGAAGATTTAATTCAGCCAATTAACACTCAATTCTCATGAACTTTTCAGGAATATTTATAAAACGACCGGTACTTGCAATGGTTCTTTCCATCCTGGTAGTATTGTTCGGGATCATCGGATACAACTTTTTAGGTGTTCGCGAATATCCAAGTATCGATCCGCCAACAGTAACGGTCAGTACCTCATATCCTGGCGCCAATGCCGATGTAATTGAGAGCCAGATTACCGAACCACTCGAAGAAAGTATCAACGGGATTGCAGGTATCCGCACCCTGACCTCTTCCTCGCGCGATGGAGGAAGTAACATTACGGTTGAGTTTCAGATTGGAATTGAAATGGAGGCGGCAGCCAACGATGTACGCGACCGGGTATCGCAGGCACGAAGACAACTTCCTCCAGATGTCGATCCTCCCATCGTGGTAAAATCGGATGCTGACTCCAGCCCCATTTATGTGATGACCGTCCAAAGCGATAAGCGCAACTTGCTGCAATTGTCGGAACTGGCCAACAATGTCCTGAAAGAACGGCTGCAAACCATCCCCGGAGTTAGTGATATCCGCATTTACGGCGAAAAGAGGTATGCCATTAAATTATATATCGATCCGCTCAAATTAGCCGGCTATAAACTTACCCCACTGGATGTGCGCGATGCCCTCAACCGCGAAAATGTTGAACTGCCAACAGGCAGGATTGAAGGTTACGGATCAGAGCTTTCGGTTCGAACACTGGGCAGAATGACTACTGCCGATGATTTCAACAACATGATTATCAAAGAATCGGCAGGGACGCTGGTTAAATTTAAAGACATTGGAAATGCAATACTGACCGCTCAAAACGAAAAAACCGTGATGCGCGGTGAAGGCGGGATCAAAATGGTTGGATTGGCCGTTTCGCCCCAACCGGGAGCCAACCACATTGCGATTGTTGATGAACTGAAAATCAGGCTTGAACAAATCAAAAAAGATTTGCCCGAAGATATCACGCTCAGAATGATTTCCGATACGACCCTGACCATTCGAAACGCCATCACAGAGGTTCAGGAAACCATCCTGATTTCATTTTTATTGGTCGTTATGGTGATTTTCCTTTTCCTGCGCGAGTGGAGAACCACTTTAATCCCGGTTTTTGCAATCCCGATTTCACTCATCGGAACTTTCTTCCTGATGTACATGGCTGGTTATACCATCAACATTTTAACCCTGTTAAGCATTGTACTTGCTACCGGATTGGTGGTTGACGATGCCATTGTGGTACTCGAAAACATCTACAGCAAAATCGAAAAAGGCATGAACCCAATGGAGGCTGGGATGATCGGTTCGAAAGAAATCTTTTTCGCTATTCTTTCGACTACAATTACCCTCGCGGCCGTCTTTCTTCCTATCATTTTTCTTGAAGGTTTTACCGGAAAATTGTTTCGTGAATTTGCCATCGTAATGGCTGGCGCGGTGATTATTTCGGCCTTTGTTTCGCTCACACTGACCCCCATGATGAGCGCCCACTGGCTTCGCCACAGCGAACACCACAGCAGGTTCTACGTTTACTCCGAGAAGTTTTTTGTCGCTCTAATTTCAAAATACAACCGCTCGTTGCAGCATTTCCTGAAACACAGGTGGATCGCATTCGTCATCATGGGCATTTCGGTTATTCTGGTTGCTATCCTTTGGCCAAGGATTCCTTCGGAACTGGCTCCTATGCAGGACAAAAGCCGGGTTATGGTCAATGTTACAGCTCCGGAAGGGACTTCGTTCGAGAGAATGGACGAATACATGACGGCAATGACTGTCATCGTTGATACCATTCCTGAAAAACTTTCCTTCATGAGCATGACTTCCCCCGGTTTTGGAGGATCTTCCACCAATTCAGGATTCGTCAGGATAACATTGACCCAGCCGGGTGAACGTCAGCGATCGCAGTCAGAAATTGCCGATATGCTTTCAGGCATTACCCGGAAAATGACTTTCGCCCGCGCCATCGTGAGCCAGGAACAGACTATTCAGGTTGGAAGGGGCGGTGGCCTGCCTGTTCAATATATCATTCAGGCACCCACCCTGGAAAAACTTAAAAAAGTACTCCCCGAATTCATGGAAAAAGCCCAAGCCGATCCGGCTTTTCAGGTTGTTGACCTTAACCTGAAGTTTAACAAGCCTGAAATGACCATCCAGATAGACCGCGAAAGGGCCCGGACTTTGGGAGTCACCATCCGCGACATAGCCGAAACCCTGCAATTGTTCTTTTCAGGACAGCGAATGGGTTATTTCATTTACAACGGCAAACAATACGAGGTAATCGGGCAAGCCGACCGTACTTTCCGTGATAATCCGATGGATTTGAGTACCGTTTATATCCGCAACCGTCGTTCAGAATTGGTTCAGCTCGACAACCTGATTCAGGTTAAATACAGCTCGAGCCTGCCACAGTTATACCGTTTTAACCGGTATGTGTCGGCCACAGTTTCGGCCAACCCTGCCGATGGATACACGCTGGGACAAAGTATCGAAGCCATGGACCGCATCGCGAAGGAAGTTCTCGACGATACCTACTCAACGAGCCTTTCGGGTCCTTCGCGCGATTTTGCTGAAAGTTCGAACACACTGCTCTTTGCTTTTGGACTCGCACTGATCCTGATTTATCTGATCCTTGCCGCCCAGTTCGAGAGTTTCCGCGATCCGATGGTGATCATGTTTACTGTTCCACTGGCCATTGCCGGAGCATTGATTTCGCTGATTTCATTCGGACAGACAGTCAATATCTTCAGTCAGATTGGGATGATCATGCTCATTGGAATTGTGACGAAAAACGGGATTCTGATAGTTGAATTTGCCAATCAGAAGAGAGAGGCCGGAGCCAATCTGATGCAAGCTGCAATTGAAGCATCAACTCAACGTTTCAGGCCAATCCTGATGACGAGCCTGGCCACGGTTTTGGGAGCTTTACCTATTGCACTTTCGCTGGGCGCGGGTTCAAAAAGCCGTGTTTCGATGGGGATTGTCATTATCGGAGGACTGATGTTTGCCCTCATCCTGACTTTGTATGTTATTCCGGCTTTATATACTTATTTCTCGGCACTGGGAAAAGAACACCCGCACTCTGCAGAATTTGTGGAAAATCAGGAAGTGAAAGACTGATTAATTTTGCATGTCCGTTGGCTGAAGCCAACGGCAAAGGATACAGGGCTTTCTAAATATAAATTGACACTATTTGAAATTTGAATCTTTGAACTCAATAGAAAATGAAACTTCGAATCACAATAACTGTTTTCATCATTACACAGGGAGTATTGACTTTTGCACAGGACACCCTTAAACTGAAAGATGCGATCGTGTTGGCCCTTCAGAACAATTACTCCATTTCGCTGGCCGAAAACACCGCAAAGATTTCCGAAATCAGCAATTCTGCAGGTATGGCAGGAATGTTGCCAAAACTAGATATGACAGGGGCAAGATCAATATCTCTCAACAATTCAAAAGCGGTGTATTTTGATGGCAGGAAACGTGATGTGGCCGATGCAGAAACAAACTTTCAAAGTGCCGGACTCCAACTTTCATGGACTATTTTCGATGGTTTGAACATGTTTATCCAACGCGACAAACTGAATGAATTACAGCAACTTAGCAACACCCAGTTAAGAGGGGTAGTCGAAAATTTGGTTTCACAGGTTAGCAGGGCTTATTATGATATTGTCGTTCAAAAAAAATTACTCGGTTTATACCACGAATCGCTTCAGATTTCGACCCAACGCAAACAATTCGCTAAAGCCAGACTTGATTTAGGCAGCGGTTCAGAACTGGCTTACCTCCAGTCAACCGTTGACATGAATGCCGATAGCGCCAATTACATGAAACAACAGGCTGTAGTCCAAAATTCATTATCCGACCTGAACCTGCTCCTTTGCCGCGATTTAAAAACAAAGGTACTGGTCGAAAAAAATATCCCGGTAAACGATGCTTTAATTTATGACGAACTCTGGAATATGGTTCAGGAGCAAAGCCCGGATTTGCAGGAAGCCCGAAGCGCAATTAATTTGGCCAATTTGGTAACTAAAGAAATTAAATCAGTCCGATTACCACGTTTGAGTATCAATACGGCATATTCTTATAATAAAACACAATCCGATGTCGGGACTTTTATCAGCAACCGTAACCTTGGATTTTCGGCAGGAGTAACCTTGAATTACAACATTTTCAATGGCTTTACCAACAATCAAAAGCTAAAGGTTGCGCAAATCAGGGAAGAGTCTGCCATTCAGGATGCCGAATTACAAAAAATAAGTTTGGAGGCTAACTTATTACAAGTTTATAATGATTTTCAGACCAACCTGAAACTGGTTCGTTTCGAAAAAGAAAACATGATGTTTGCCCGCTTGAACTGGGACATTGCACAGGAAAAATACAGACTTGGCGCAATGAATGATATAGAATTGCGCGATACCCAGAAAAAACTGATGGATGCCGAGAACCGGCTTCTGCAATCGCTTTTTCAGTGCAAATCGGCCGAAATCGAACTATTGCGAATCAGTGGTCAGCTTTCCGGTTCGGTTGCTCCGGTGAAATAGCTGATTGGAGTTGGTATTAGATTATTGATTTGTCATTGATAGTCATTCAATTGTCATTAATTGTCAACTAAACGACACGAAGCTAATGACTACAAATGACATGAAACTAAAGGCTATTCCTGACACTTTCTTACTGAAACATCCAAGCCACCCTTCCCAACTTTCCTGTTATACAACAATTCTGCAAAAATGGGCGATCATTCCTAATAACACTCCACAATATTTACTAAGTTAGTAAACGACAAAACTGAAATATCAGTTCATATCCAACAACTTGTTTTACTGAATTTTATATTTTTATAATTGGTACGACAAGTTACAAATTTGAAAATAATTGATGTTCAGTTTTACCATGAAACTAAAGCCAATCACCATGCAGATTGATTTATCCAAAATTAAGGTTCGTGCAATTGGTACCAGCGAGGTTGAACTCCTGACCACTTACCGGATGGCCTACCTCACCGAAATGCAGGGCGAAAGAAGCGAGGAATACCAGTTGAAACTTAAAACCGAACTAAATCAGTATTTCACAGATGCCTTGAATGAAAAACGTGTTTTCGCTTTTCTGGCTGAACAGAATGGCGAAGCATTAAGTTTTGGCGCCATGGTGCTAAAAAAAATCCCGGGTGATTTCAATCAATCCATGTACCTCGAGGGCGACATCCTGAACATGTACACCGTTCCTTTTGCACGCCGGAAAGGAATTTCAGCCCTGATCCTTCAGGAACTTCTGAATGAAGCCCGCAACAGAGGAATAAGCAAGGTATCGTTACACACCTCAAAAGACGGTGAAAAACTGTATCGCAAATTTGGTTTCAGCGAACCGGTTTATCCGGTTTTGGAGTTGAGTTTGTAACAAGAAATAGATAGTAGCTGTCAGAAAAATGAAAAAATATCCAATTTTGAATAATCAATAACCAATTTCCAACCCACTTGGAACTTGAAATTTGGAACTTGAAACTATGTTAGAACCACATTTAAGCATTGGAATCATGTATCAGCAGGAAATTATTTTCAGGCTGAACGAACGGTATTTATTAGCGCCGTATGGTGTACCGTTGGAAGGAATCCAGAAGGTTGAATACCTTGATGGAAAAATCTGGTTAAACGGTGAAATTTCCGACGAAGAAGAACTTCTTTTTGAACCGGTCAGGTACCGCGAATCATCCTTCGAATTAAACGATGTAACCATCGGTATTCAGTTCCATTGGGAACGGAAAGAAGATCAAACATTTAAAGGCTCGCTTAAAATCATTATCGAAAATGAAAAGCTGACTGCCATAAACATTTTACCGCTTGAAGATTATCTGGTCAGTGTAATTTCGTCGGAAATGAGTGCGACAAGCAGCTCCGAACTTTTAAAAGCACATGCCGTCATCTCGCGCTCGTGGCTACTGGCACAGATTGAAAAAGGCAAGGTACTGCAAAAATCAGGTAAAGTTTATCAAAGCATAGTTGAAACTCCGGAAGAATACATCCGTTGGTACGATCGCGAAGACCATCAGAATTTCGATGTCTGCGGCGATGATCATTGTCAGCGTTACCAGGGCATTACCCGCCAATCAACCAAATTGGTTGAACAGGCCGTTTCTGAAACGCGTGGAATGTTGCTGATGAGTGAAGGGAAAATATGCGATGCCCGCTTTTCGAAAAGCTGCGGAGGAATTGCTGAAACCTTCGAAAACGTGTGGGAACCCGAAGTTCATCCTTATTTGCAGGCTATCATTGATAACCCGGTGGCTCCGGAAGGTTTTGATACCGATCTGACCAGTGAATCTGCCGCCGATAAATGGATCAGGAATACTCCGGCAGCATTTTGCAACACCCGCGATAAAGAAGTTCTCTCGCAGGTATTGAACGATTACGATCAGGAAACCAAAGATTTTTACCGCTGGAACCTGACCTGTCAGCAAGCCGGTTTGGCCGAACTCATCGCCAGAAAATCAGGAAAGGAATTTGGGGCCATTGTTGATTTGATTCCGGTTGAACGCGGAAAATCGGGCCGGTTGAAAAAGTTGAAAATTGTGGGCACTAAACTTACTCTGACTATCGGAAAGGAACTTGAAATCCGTAAAACTTTATCTGAATCACATTTATACAGCTCTGCTTTTGTGGTTGACAAAATGAACATTGAAAATGGCATTCCGGGCGAATTTAAACTCACCGGTGCAGGCTGGGGACACGGGGTAGGCCTTTGCCAGATTGGCGCTGCTATGATGGGAGCCAAAGGCTATCAGTACAATGAAATATTATTGCACTATTTTCGCGGGGCAACGATTTCAAAAGAGTATTAATGTCATTCATTGTCATTTGTTTCGCGTCATTGATGGTCATTTGCTTCGCGTTGCATCTACAATCAATGACCATGAATGACCATTGAATGACTATTGAATAACCAATTCCAATAACCAATAATCAAAATTCTCTAAATGAAAGAAAATACCGGAGCTCCAAAACAGCGAAACCCCTGGGCGTGGATCCCAACTCTTTATTTTGCTGAAGGAATACCGTATGTGGTGGTAATGACCGTGTCCGTCATCATGTTTAAACGCCTGGGCATTTCGAATACTGACATTGCTTTATACACAGGTTGGCTGTATTTGCCCTGGGTAATTAAACCACTTTGGAGCCCAATTGTGGATTTGCTGAAAACCAAACGCTGGTGGATTATCATCATGCAATTGATTATTGGTGCGGCCTTGGGTGGCATTGCACTAGCCATCCCACTGCCTGTTTTCTTTAAGGTGACGCTCATTTTCATGTGGCTGCTGGCATTCAGCTCGGCTACCCACGACATAGCAGCCGATGGATTTTACATGCTGGGCCTCAACGAACACCAACAGGCGTATTTCGTTGGAATCCGAAGTACCTTTTACCGCATTGCCATGATTACCGGTCAGGGTTTACTGATTATTCTGGCAGGCTTCTTTGAAACTTCAACAGGCTTGCCTCCAATTGAAATAAACGTAATGGCCAGCCCGTCTTCCGTTAAGGAAATCTGTCTTCCCGAAGCTCCTCAAAGTTCGGAAACCGCAACAGATGATAGCTACTTCGCTGTTTTCCCTCAAAAAGCTGAATTATCAACCCAAAATATTCCTACCTCACATCTCGACTCCATCCGAAAAGTAGTTTCAACCTATAATCAGGAAAATGGATTTGTAATCAGTCATTCAGGTTTGAGGAATGGTCAGAAAGGCAGTACTCAAGTTTCGTGGTGGTCACAACAGGTTTCTGTACCATCAAAAGAATTTCTGAAAAAACAGTTTGGGGCAAACAAAAAAGCGGTTGATGGTAAAACCCTGACAGGCAATGTGAGTATTGTGGCGGTAAAATTGAGTTCAAAACCCGAAGATAATAAGGAAATGGTACTGAATACAAGGTTCAGGAACGGAGATAACAGCATCCGGCTTCTTGAAGGAGAGCGTTTCACTTTCAACGCTTCGAATTACAACAAACCAGCTTACCTCCTCTTTCAATGCGACCCAAAACTGACTCAATCCAGCGAAGCTGTATTTAAAGGCATATCAGGCAATATCCATCTGGCTTGGAGCATCACATTTATCATTCTCGTAGTCATGTTTGTACTGTTTTCGATTTATCATCGGTTTATTTTGCCACACCCTGCTTCTGACAGGCAGCTTACTGAACATCAGAACCTGTTTAAAGAGTTTTTCATGACTTTCGGTTCCTTTTTCAGGCGAAAAGATATTGGCCTGATCATTTCATTCCTTTTACTTTATCGTCTGGGCGAATCGCAGATCGTAAAAATGGCTTCACCATTTATGCTTGATTCAAGGCAATTGGGCGGATTGGGACTGACCACCGGCCAGGTAGGACTTATTTATGGTACATTTGGAATACTGGCGCTCACTACCGGAGGAATTCTCGGAGGGTTTGCAGCCGCAAAAAAAGGATTGAAATACTGGATCTGGGTAATGGCACTGGCAATCAATATTCCGCATCTGACATACGTTTACATGTCGTATGCCCAACCCGATAGTCAGTTCATTATCGGGCTTTGCGTGGTCATTGAGCAATTCAGTTACGGATTTGGCTTTACAGCTTATATGCTCTTTATGATATACGTTTCGGAAGGTGAGCATAAAACGGCCCATTTTGCCATAGCGACCGGATTTATGGCTTTGGGAATGATGATTCCTGGTATGTTCTCCGGGTGGTTACAGGAAATTATCGGTTATCAGCATTTCTTTGTTTGGGTAATGCTATGCATGATTCCGGGACTGATACCTGTTTTCTTTGTGAAAATTGCACCGGGATTTGGTATCAAGAAAAAGATCGCTTGATATCCAAACCATATTTTAAAGATATATTTGCCTCAATGTCTATAAGATATGAATTCAAAAATTCAAGTTATGCAGAAGACGTTTTTACTCGTTTGTTTGGTTTTAGCCTTGTTTTCATGTTCCGAAAACAAACCGGTTGCAGATCCCCAGGTTTTAGCAGATGCTGATATCGCTTTTTCAGATTATTCGGCCAGGCATGGTATTCAGAAGGCATTCATCGAATTCGCCGACGACAGTGTCGTTATACTTAAACCTAAAAGGATGCCTATTATCGGAAAGCAAAGTTTGATAGAAAGTTACGCAGGCAAAAGCGACAGTGGAGTTGTGCTGACCTGGAAACCGGAAAAAGCATTAATTGCTATAAGCGGCGAATTGGGTTACACTTACGGTTTCTGGACCTTTATTGCGGCCGGAGATACTACTCAGGGTTCTTACCTTACCATCTGGAAAAAGGATGCGAGCGGACATTGGAAATATATTGCCGATACCGGAAATGAAGGACTAACAAAATAAACTGTTATTTATTCCTCAAAAAGTTCATTAAGGCCTTTGTAATAATCTTCTTCCCAACCTTCAGCAATATTACGGTAGGCGTCGTCAGGGATGTTCGTTTGGTTAACCTCCATGATAGTGCCTTTTTTATCAGGATGAAGTTTGATGGTTACAATTGACTTTTTTTCTTCGTCTTCCTCACCGAAGTACCATTCCTGAACAATTTTATGATCCTTTTCAAATTCGAGGTTCAACCCGTTTATACTTTCTTCCCACATCGAAAATTCGGTGCCAGGAGTATCTTCCATCACAGCGTCTTCACCAGTCCATATTTCGATTATAGTTTTATTGGTCAGTGCATTATATACATCAGCAGGAGATGCGGTTATTTTGAAGTATTTTTTATAGGTCTTCATTTTTTTATGTTTAATGATTCGAAATTCAGAGGCCCGTCAAATATAAGGGATTATCCTTAGTCTAATTTCTTTTGCGTATATATCCGCTTGTTTATTTTGTATGAAAAGCCAACGGTCATTAATTCCCTGGTTTGCCATTTTGGTTTGAAAATGGCCTTTCCATACGAATCCATTTTCCCGGTGTTGAAGGTAACATTGTCGTCATAAAGCATATAAAGCATAAATGTCATATTTATCCGGTCGGTCAGTTGGGCTACCACGGTGTTCTCCCAGTTGATATCCACTTTTTTGAATGGTTCCTGGTAATTAAGGAACATCTTGAATTTGGTTTCATAACTGATTCGGGGAGTAATATCCATTTTATACCTCAGATCGGCATTTAAACCCGGTTCCCAGAAACTTCGGCTATCGGCTGAAACTCCAAATCTGGTTTGATCAATAAGGGCTGTATCGCGCACAAATACATATTTTGCTGTAAGCGGAGAAATGAATAAAGAAAAGTTTTTATTTGGTTTATAGTCGAGACCTAACTTAATCAAAGTTTTGGCAGGCGACATATAACTTGAAATGGGATTTGTTTTGTCAGGATAATTATATCCGTTAAAGAACTGGGTAACAAAATCAATTTCACCACTGTAATACCATTTTTTAAAAGCGCTGACGCCCAGTCGTGAAATCAATTCCAGTTTATCATCATTTTTCTGAGTCTGATCAATATTACCACCCTGCCTGATCCAACCGTTACGAATTTCCCCGCTGTTTTCCCATTTCAGTTTTGAATTTGAATAATTGGCATATCCTTTCAGTACCATCAGGAACGAAAAGGCGCTTTTACCGCCGGCTTTCCAGTTATTCAGATAAGTCTGAGTAAAACCAAAAGTGCCATTTCCGCCCAAATCCCAGGGAGTAAGTATCTGGTATTTTTTTTGAATTGCAGTCAGTTTTTGTTTGGTATCATTTTTTTCGAATACAAAATCACGTCGCTGTTTCTGCACAATCCGGTTAAAAGTTACATCATCGTCAATGGCAATTCCAAGGGTATATTTATCCAGATTCATCATTCGGATGGCCAATGAATCGTTCTGCTCATTTTTAATGTAAAGTCTGTTAATTGAACGTTGATTGTTACGCAACCATAATTGTGTTGGTTTTCCTGAGATGCTTTGAATCATGACCAAAACCGAATCATTACTGGCATAACGCTGTAATTTTTGCACAAAATGGTTGATGGAATCGTTTACAGACCGAACAATTGAATCGTTATAATGAATCAGCAATTGTTTGTTCTGCAAATTCAATGAATCACGAAGTTGCGTCTGCAACGAATCGGAGAAAACTCGGACAGCGTATTTTCGGTAAGCCGTAATGGCCGAATCGAGGTTCAACCCGGAAATAGCAGGAATTTTTCCATTAGGTCCGGCAATCAGGTTTTCAGGTAATGGAATGCTTTTCATATCTACCCCATTCCAAATGGCTCGGTCAAGCTGTTTCATCTTCTCCAGAATGACCGGATAAGAATTATATCCCGGCACTTTCAGCGAATCACTGACAAAGTCTGGTAAACGGTTGATGTACCTGAAATTTTCGGTTTTTTGAATTTTTTCGAGTTTAACCAAAATGGTATCAATGGATTCGTTTTCAGCAAAATGAATCAATCCGCTAATAAACTTCGATATTTCAGGATTATCAGATTGCCAGTGATTGTTTGGTTGAATATACTTTTTCAGGTAATCGATACCAATCAGAAGTGAGTCCCTGGAACTGCTAATTTTTCCCTTCTCTCTGTTAATTGGAATAGTATCGGCAAATATTGACATACTAATCAGGATAAGCGACCCTGAAAAAAGCTTTTTAAGCTGCATACTTATTGGGTTTATGGCTAATTAAAAACGATTATTTTTTGAACCTATTGCCCGCCGTTTCAAAAATCAGGCCATGTCGTTGTCCCATTCCTGAAACGGGCATAATGAAAGATAAGAATTATAATACCTTTCATCGCATGTAACTTCATCCATAAGCCAATCAGGTAAAGGGAAATCCTGCGATTCTGAATCAAGTTCGATCTCAGCCATAACCAAATCTGAATTTTTGCCTGAAAATACATCCACCTCCCAGATAAAACCTTCGTGCTGAATCTCATACCTCATTTTTTCAACCGGATTGGAGATCGCCAGGTTCAGCATTTCCTGTGCATCCTCCACCGGAATCCCGTATTCAAACTCGGGACGCGCAAACGATTCGGAGCGGCCTTTTATGGTCAGAAAAGCTTTCTCTCCTGCAATCCTGATCCTAACAGTCGGATAAGGAGCAAGCCCGAGATAAGCCTGTACTATTTTCGTTCCCTGGCAATTTGGACTCCATTTATTTTTGTTGACTAAAAATTTACGTTCAATTTCGAGTGGCATCGTATTGTGTTTTGTTTTTGCTAATTTGCAGCAGCAAAAATAAAACTACTGCGATGATTTCACGTGAAAACGCCTGTAAACTTTTGAATCAACACATTCAAAATGCAAATATGATTAAACATTGTGTGGCAAGCGAAGCGGTGTTGCGTGCCATTGCCCTGAAAATGGGCCAGAATCCCGACGAATGGGGACTTGCAGGATTACTTCACGATATTGATGTGGAAATTACGAATGCCGATCCGTATAAACATGGTCCACACGCTGCCATAATCCTCGATGGCTTGCATACTCCTGAAGCCATTGATGCCATTGTGATGCACAACGAAGTGGCCACCGGAAAGGAGCGGACCACCGTTTTTCAACATGCCCTGGCCGCCGGAGAAACCATTACCGGACTGATCATGGCCACAGCAATGGTTTATCCGGATAAAAAACTGGCTTCGGTGAAGACCAAGTCAATCACCAAACGGATGAAGGAAAAAGCGTTTGCCGCCTCTGTTAACCGCGAAACTATTCTGGAATGTGAACTGATTGGTATCCCAATTCAGGACTTTGCCGAACTGGCGTTGGTGGCTATGCAGGGGATTAGCGATGAACTGGGATTTTAGTCAGAGTCTCTCCCGATCGCTCCAAAACTTATTTTCATACAAAAATACGCATATCATCAATACAAATACGTCCTGAAAGCCAGTCTGCGGGCGAGGCAGACTGGCTTTCAGGACGTATTTGTATTGATCAGCTATTTATTGTTTCAAAAACTTCAAGACATCTTTGCGGCTAGAGGTATTGACTTCAATAAAATACACTCCGTTTTTATATCGGCTGATGTCGTACCTGAGATCGTCAGAGTTTCCGGACAATACCTTTTGGTCAATTAATGAACCGGTAACGGAATAGATTTTCAGATAACGGATTGCAGCATAATCGCGCGGTACTTTAAGTTCGATGTATTGGGTAGCCGGATTGGGATACAGCGTAATTTTGCCGGAAGCTTTTGCCAGACCCTCACTTGAAGTAATGCTGAAAATATCGGTAAACGTGGTATTGTGCACAAAATTGATTATTGTATCACTTTTCACCGTGTTCAGCGGAAGTCTCCAGGCGTGATCTGCCGGCGGAGCATTATACACACCGTTCTTGTTGTGATCGGCATAAAAATCAATATTATATGATATTCCGGGTTTGATTTTCCAGGAAGAAATATCGAATGTAGCCGAGGCTACCGAAGCAACAACAACTGTATCCTGATAGATTCCGTTGCTGGTCTGTTTCAGAAAAAGCGTCACTTTTTGCCCAAGGTGTGGAGTCATGCCGGTAAAATGAACAGTGAGCTTGTTTTTCCAGTCCACATCGGTAAATGTAGTATTGTGTACAAAATTGAGTGTGGAATTATCGGTCACATTATTGAGAGTCAGTCTCCATGCATGATCGGCAGGCGGGACGTTATAAACACCGTTTTTGTTGTGGTCCGAATAAAAATCAACAAAATACGATTTGCCCGCTTCAATTCCATTGACATCAATTGTAAATGCTGCCGTAGTCACACTCTTTTTAACCCGTCCGATTTCCTTTTTTGTGGCCTGGTCAATCACGGCAAGCCAAAGTGTTTGCCCGACGTGAGGCGTCATGGACGTAAAATTGACTGTAAGAGTGAATGGCCCGGATGAGGCTGGAGGGTTAACAATTATTTTTCCTACCATTCCCCCACCTGCGTGCGGATTGCAATGGTAATCGTAGGTTCCCGCAGTGTTGAACGTAAATTCATAGGTCCAGCCTGCACTTACAGCATTCCCGAAGGATTCAGGATTGGAAGGAAAAGTTGTTTTTGTTCCGTTCACATTGTGCGAACCTTGAGTGTTTGTCCAAATTACTTTATCACCAACATTAATCGTTAATTGTGATGGGGTAAAGACATAGTTCGTAACTGACACATTGTGGGTGGTCTGTCCATTTAAACTCAGTGAAAGAGCCAAAATAATAAACATGGCAAAAAAACTGAAGGTTTTTGAAGTAAAATTTGCTTTCATCGGCGGCGAAAATTAAAGTGAATTATAAACTCTTGTCATATTCAGTAACACACGAGAAATCAGTTTGTTTACAATTTAAGACAAATTTATCTTTAATTCTATTTTTGCACGGATGTTATTTGTTAACCGGTAGATTTTTTTTTATAGTTGCATCTAAATCAAAAATGCCCGCTCAACTGTAGCTGAACGGGCATTTTCATAACCTGTCAAACTCAATGGCTATTTCCGGATTACTTCCTGAATCATGGCTTCGTATTTTACACCATCGCCATTCAGCAAACCAAACGAACCGCTTTTATAGTTCCAGTTTGCCGATGCAATTCCATTTTTATTAAACACCGAAATCATATCGTTGTACCAGCGAATCTTGTCTGCTTCAGGAGCGCTGTCAATAACTCCATATTCGCCGCAATACACCTGCAATCCGAGTTCCTTCGACTTTTGAAGTGGAAGCTGCATCATTTGTTCCAACTTTTCCACGCTCCATTCCACTCCAACCCAATCTTTGGCAATGGCTTGCTGGTCGGGCGACAGTACATCAAATTCTTCCTGTGTCAGTAAAACTCCGGGATAATGAATTGGACCTGAATAATCGCGAATACCTGTCCAACTTGCCTGGTGATGGGTAAGAGGGAATGGTTCATAAAAATGAAAACTCAGAATGATGTTTTTATCAACCGGCACTTTCAATACATCAAAAGTACTGGCCGATTGCCACTTGTTTGAGCCTACGACAATGATACGCTCCGGTTCCACCACCCGGATAGCTTTCATGGCATTGGCCAGGAGGTTATTCCATTGTTCCGGGTCGTCGGCAACAGCTTCGTTCATCAGTTCGTATGCCACGTCAGATAGCGGATAGTCTTTCAGTACGGAAGAAAGATCGATCCAAAGCCGGTAGAACTTTTCCTGTTCCAGTGGGTCAGTCCAAAGCGGTTTAGTTTCGGCATTAAAATGGTGCGAACGTAAAATATGAAGGTCCACAATCACTTTAAGCTGATGTTTCCGGCACCAGTCCAGACAGTTGGTCATCAGTTTAAAAGCATCTTCATGGCGGACACCGTTTTCATCCCACATTTGTTCTTCGTCAATAGGCAAGCGCAGGTGATCGAAGCCCAGCGATTTAATCATCAATACATCCTTTTCCTGAAAAAAGCTGTCACGCTTGCTACCGCGGGCATCCGACTGCGAAAGCCAGTGCGCGATATTAGTTCCCTTAAAGATTTTGAAATCGGCTGGCGATCCGTTTGAAACAGGTTTAGGCTTACATGAAGATATAAGCACAATGGCAAAAGCTAATAAAAGAAGGTTTTTCATCGGATTTAGATTTTGTTGGTTGGTAAAAAGTTAATTTACTGCCAATTTATGGTTTTTTCATGAAAGTTCCAATCCCGGACAATACTCTTATGACTGCCTTCGGTGCGCGGGGAGCATTTCTTAGATCAGCATTTGCTACCATGAAATAATGTCGGTAAATCATGATTCTCGTCTGAAATAATTGGTCAGTTTATCATTTTTTTTCATTTCCTTTACTATATCAAACAAAATTAGTTTCCTCACTTTCAATAGGTTTGAAGGGCTGTAAAATAATGCAAAATGAATAATCCAAAAACTGAAAGGCTATCGATACTGGCGGTAGATGATAATCAGATGAACCTGATGGTAATGAGAAGTATGTTCAAATATCAGGATTATCGGCTTTATTATGCCGACTGCGGAAAGCTGGCTATTGAGATGGCCAGGCAAATTCGGCCAGATATGATTTTACTTGACGTGGTAATGCCCGATCTTAGCGGATTCGAGGTATGCCGCATTTTAAAAGAAGATGACTATTTCAAGGATATTCCGGTTCTTTTTATTACTGCGGCCGACGAAATTGAATTTATAATTAAAGGATTCGAGTCCGGAGGGGTTGATTATATTACGAAACCTTTCCGTAAAGAGGAAATCATGCTTCGCATCAAAACCCATTTTGAGTATAAACTGACCCGCGACCAGCTTTTTGAAACTACCGTGACGCTGATGAGATTGAATAAAGTGAAAGACCGGCTGTATTCGATCATCGGACACGATTTGCGAAACCCCATCGGCAATGTCAAAATGGTGCTTGAATTTATGTCGAAAGGAATCATAGACCCTACCAAAGGCGACCAGTATAAAAAAACAGTTAACGAATTGCTGCGCAACACCGATGAGGTATTTTCGCTGCTCGAAAACCTGACTGCCTGGACGACATCCGAAAGTGGTAAGCTGGCTAATATTCCCGAAAACCTTAAACTTAAAGAGGCGGCAGTTAGCATTGTTAACCTTTATCAGGCCGGTTTTAGCAGCAAGAACATCAAACTCTCTATTAACATTGAACCTGAACATGTGGTTTTTGCCGACCTTCACATGATAAAGACAGTTATCAGAAACCTGTTTTCGAATGCCATCAAATATACTCCCGAGGGCGGAACTATTACCTTCAATTCGTGGATGAACGACCAAACCGTCAATATCTGCGTTTCTGATACCGGCAAAGGAATGACTCAGGGTGAAATTGATAAAATTCTGAATTCCGACTTTTACTATTCAGCGATTGGACCAGATGATGAAAGCGGCAGAGGACTTGGCCTGAAACTATGTAAAGATTTTATTGAAAAAAGTGAAGGGAAAATCTGGATCGATAGTATTCCAGGAGAAGGAACTCAGGTGTTTTTCACTCTTCCGGCGCAAAAAGCAGAAATCGTTATTGAAGACGCCAGAACCTTGGTTTGGTAACTTTATTATGCCAGAAAGCTGAGCAGAATACCGGCGGCAACTGCCGAACCGATCACACCGGCTACGTTTGGCCCCATTGCGTGCATGAGCAAATGGTTTGTTTTGTCGTATTCCAAACCCACAACCTGCGAAACACGGGCGCTGTCGGGCACTGCCGAAACTCCGGCATTACCAATCAGCGGGTTCATTTTGTTACCTTCTTTCAAAAACAGGTTGATGATTTTCACAAACATCACCCCGCCAAAAGTAGCAATCACAAAAGAGAATGCACCGAGTATGAATATTCCTACTGATTTAACGGTCAGGAAAGTAGTAGCCTGGGTTGATGCACCAACAGTTAACCCAATCAGGATGGTCACAATGTCAATCATCGGGCCTTTTGCAGTATCTGCCAAACGTTTGGTAACGCCACTTTCTTTGAGCAGGTTCCCGAAGAAAAGCATACCCAAAAGTGGAAGACCGCTGGGAACAATAAACGTTGTGAGCAACATACCTGCAATGGCAAAGATTACTTTTTCCACTTTTGACACTACACGCGGAGGTTTCATGCGGATTAGCCGTTCTTTCGGAGTAGTTAATAAACGCATGACCGGAGGTTGAATTACTGGTACGAGCGCCATGTACGAATAAGCGGCAATGGCAATAGCGCCCATCAATTCGGGAGCAAGTTTCGAGGATAGGAATATAGCTGTTGGTCCGTCAGCGCCACCAATAATGGCAATTGCACCAGCTTCTGTCGGACTAAAACCCAACGCCAAAGCAATACAGTAAGCGCCAAATATTCCTAACTGGGCAGCAGCACCTATCAGGATAAGTTTGGGGTTCGAAATCAAAGCCGAAAAGTCGGTCATTGCACCAATTCCAAGAAAAATGAGGGGAGGATATATGCCCTGAAGTACCCCGAAATAGAGATAATTCATAACGCTGCCAGATTCATAAACACCTATCTGATAGCCGGGAGCAAATGCAACATTTCCTATCAAAATACCAAAACCAATCGGGATCAGCAACATCGGTTCAAATTCTTTTGCGATGGCCAGATAAATAAAAACCAAACCTACACAAATCATAATAACGTGACCGATGGTCATGTTCGCAAAAGCAGTAAATTGAAGGAATTGCGCTAAGTGTTCGATAATAAAATCAATGAATTTACCCATGTCTTAGTCTCCTATAATTATTAGCACATCGCCTTCCATCACACTGTCGCCTTTATGCTTCAGTATCGAAACCACCTTGCCTGCTTTATCGGCTTCAATGTTGTTTTCCATTTTCATGGCTTCCAGCATCAGCAGTTTTTGTCCCATTTTTACATCATCGCCTTCTCTCACAAACATTTCCAGAATAACTCCCGGTAGCGGCGATTTGATGCTTCCTGCACCTTTGGGGCCGGCAGGGCTACTGGTTTTGGCAACCGATGGATGGCTGTCGGTAGAAGGAATTACCGTTTGGCGAATTAATTTCGGAGTTTTTGTAGCTTTCATCGTTTTATCAACTTCAACTTTATACAAAGTCCCGTTTACTTCAACTTCGGCAAGGTTGTCTTCAACATTGAGAATCTCGGTGTCGTATTGATTGCCGTTTATGATAAATTTGAATTTTTTCATTTCTCTAATTGTTAACGAGGTGATTTTCTAAGTGTATATATTTTTGAACTCCACGGAGAATAGTTTCTTGATACTTTCTGAATAGTCAGAACGGTATTTTCCTCATCGTGCAACTCGCTTTGGTACAAGTATAAAGCCAAAGCAATCGCGGCATTTACTTCTCCTGACATTTCTTCATCCTTAGCAATATTGCCGACCATTACTGGCATCTTTTCTTTTTTTGGAATTGCTTTCCGGATAAAGAACCTGCCCATGTTTTTGTATATGATAAAAAGAATAGTCAATGCTGAAAATACAACGAACATGGCAATCATGGTCATCCCGATTCCGAATGGATCCATTTCTACAAAACTTTCTCCAGCCGATTTTTTCTTGGTATAATCGTTATTTGCACCAGGAGTTGATTTTTCCAGATATACCCAATTTTGACTTTCATTGGTTGGTCTTCCATAAGTAACGTCAGCTTTATGGTCTGCCGGAAGCTCAACTTTGTCGATCAGCGTTTTGCCGCTTGCATCGAACAATGCGATGGTTTTTGCATCCTTTAGATGGAAATTTAAATGAAAAATACCACGGGTTGGTTTATCATCAGCCCAGAAAACCATATAATTTCTCGACGAAATCTTTGTAGCCGGATCGCCGGTAGGAATCCAGTATTTAGTTGGATTGCCGAGGTCGTCGGTTAAGTAACATCCGCCGATATTTACCGTGTTGTATGCCGAATTGAATATTTCAATCCAGGCCGTATGCACCCCAAAATCATCAACGCTGCTTGAATCGTTCAGTACCAATATTTCGTTGAATTTTAAGTCGCCGGCATTTTGAGCCTTCACCAGATTAGTTCCTGCAACGATCAGTATGAGCGCTGCAATTCCGGATAAAAAATGGTCAATTCTTCTCTGCATCATCATTTAGTTATAATGGAAGGTTAGCATGTTTCTTGGCTGGCATAAAATCTTTCTTGGTTGCCAGGGCCTGAAGGGCACGGATAATCCGGAACCGGGTGTTTCTCGGTTCAATTATGTCATCAATGTAACCATATTCGGCTGCTTTATAGGGATTTGCAAATTTTTCCTTGTATTCTTCTTCTTGTTTGGCAATGTATTCTGCACGTTCAATTTCATTTTCAATAGCAGTAATTTTTTTGCCCCGAAGTACTTCAATAGCGCCTTTAGGTCCCATTACTGCAATCTCGCCTGTTGGCCAGGAATAATTAATATCGCCACGAAGGTGTTTTGAACTCATTACGCAATAGGCGCCACCATATGCTTTCCGGAGAATAACCGTCACTTTTGGAACTGTTGCCGATCCGTATGCAAACAATAATTTGGCTCCATGTGTGATAATTCCGCCGTATTCCTGAGCTGTTCCCGGAAGGAATCCCGGTACATCAACAAGGGTTACAATTGGAATATTAAATGCATCGCAGAACCGAACAAAACGGGCAGCTTTGCGCGAAGCATTGATGTCGAGTACCCCGGCAAGATAGTTTGGCTGATTGGCAACGATACCAGTTGAAATACCGTTAAAACGGGCGAACCCGATCACAATATTCTGTGCGTAGTTACGGTGAACTTCAAAAAATTCGTTGTAGTCAACAATTGAATGAATTACATCTTTAACATCGTAAGGTTTGTTCGGATTGTCGGGAATCACCGAATTGAGAGAATCTTCCAAACGATCGATCGGATCGTCACAAGGAATCAATGGTGCATCTTCCAGGTTGTTTTGCGGAAGATAGCTCAATAGTTTTCGGATTAGCAGGATTCCTTCCTGTTCGTCTTCAGCAACAAAGTGAGTAACACCTGATTTTGATCCGTGAACTGAAGCGCCACCCAATTGTTCGTCGGTTACTACTTCGCCCGTGACCGCTTTCACCACTTTAGGCCCTGTTACAAACATGTAGCTGGTGTTCTTGCTCATGATGATGAAATCGGTCAATGCTGGTGAATAAACAGCGCCACCGGCACATGGCCCGAAAATGGCAGAAATCTGAGGAACGACACCTGAAGCCATGATGTTCCGCTCGAATATTTCGGCATAACCGGCCAAGGCGGTAACACCTTCCTGAATACGTGCGCCGCCTGAGTCATTGATACCAATCACAGGAGCGCCTACTTTCATGGCCATGTCCATTACCTTGCATATTTTGAGTGCATAAGTTTCAGACAATGAACCTCCAAAAACAGTGAAGTCTTGCGCATATAAATACACAACGCGTCCATCAATAGTCCCTTGACCGGTTACAACGCCGTCGCCCAGAAATTTGTTTTTTTCCATTCCAAAGTTGACGCAACGGTGTGTCACGAACATGTCGTATTCTTCAAAACTGCCTTCGTCAAGCAACAGTTCGATTCGTTCGCGGGCGGTTAATTTGCCCTTTTCGTGCTGTGCTTGAATTCTTTTTTCTCCACCTCCGAGTTTTGCTTCCACTCGCAGGTCAATGAGTTTTTCTATTTTATCCTGGTTTTTCATTGGTTGTATGGATAGATAAGTTGATTATTTATCAGAACATAGTTCAGTTAATACACCCAGTGTTGATTTTGGGTGAAGGAATCCGATGGTCAATCCTTCAGCACCTTTACGTCCGGCTTTATCAATGAGTTGGACGCCTTTTGAAGCAACATCATTCAATGCTTCGTTTACGTTTTCAACTGCAAATGCCAGATGGTGTACTCCAGGTCCTTTCTTTTCAATAAACTTACCAATCGGGCCTTCCGGATCAGTTGATTCCAGCAGTTCAATTTTGGTCTGCCCAACTTTGAAGAAGGCTGTTTTAACTTTCTGGTCGGCCACTTCTTCAACAGCATAACACTTCAGGCCCAAAACATTTTCATAGTATGGAATGGCCTCTTCCAGATTGGCAACAGCTATCCCAATGTGTTCAATATGTGATATTTCCATTTTGAGTTGTATTTTATATTATATTCTGCTTCTATCTTTTACAAAGTGGAAGTGTGATCCGTAACGTTCAAAAGCTGCTTTTTCCAATGATTCCCTATGTGCCGGGTGGGCAACTGAAATAATCAACCTGGCGCGTTCCTGCAAGGTTTTACCGTAAAGATTTACTACACCATGTTCGGTAACTACCCAGTGAATGTTGGCACGGGTACTTACAACACCTGAACCTTCAATCAGAGTTGGCGAAATTTTTGAACCCCCTTTTGCAGTTTCAGAAGTCATTGCAATAATTGGTTTCCCACCTTTTGAATGACCGGCGCCTCGAATAAAATCTATCTGTCCACCTACTCCTGAATAATGCCTGATACCGATTGAATCGGCGCAAACCTGTCCGGTAATGTCGATGGCGAGTGCCGAATTGATGGCAGTTACCTTATCGAGTTTGCGGATCACAGCCACATTGTTGGTGTGGGCTACGTCCATCATGGCAACGCGGGGATTGTCGTCAACAAAGTCGTACAATTCCTGCGTTCCCATCAGGAACGACGCGACCATTTTCCCTTTGTCTATGTTTTTATATTTCCCGGTAATGATACCTTTCTCAACCAACGGAAGAATTCCATCGGTAAACATTTCGGTGTGTACACCAAGGTCTTTATGATTACCAAGTTGGGCAAGCACCGCGTTTGGAATACCACCGATCCCCATTTGCATACAGGCGCCATCTTCAACCAAAGTGGCCACATTTATACCAATCTGTATCTCTTCTTTGGTTAACGGGCCAAAGGAATGTGTATATAGTTTAGCTTGGTCTTCAACAAAGATATCAATCTGTTCAACAGAAATCATGGCATCGCCCCAGCATCGGGGCACATTGGGGTTCACCGCTGCGATGACCACATCGGCACATTCAACGGCAGCCAAAGTGGCATCAACCGAAGTTCCAAGTGATACAAATCCGTGTTTATCCGGAGGAGAAACCATGATCATGGCAACATTTACATGAACATATCCTTCACGAATCAATTTCTGTGTTTCGCTCAAAAATACCGGAATATAGTCAGCGTAGCCAGTCTGAGTTTGTTTGCGCAGGTTTCCGCCGACAAAAAATTGTTCTGTTTCGAAAATACCTTCAAACTCCGGATTGGCATATTCAATTTGGCCTTCAACATGGATATGCTGAATGATGACGCCATACAGTTCGCCATTCCGGCCGCGTTCTACCATAGGTTTGATGAGGGTATGCGGTGTTACCGCAACTGAACTCAAATGAACCCGGTCGCCTGATTTAATGACTCTTACTGCTTCCTGGGGAGATACGTATTTGATTGGTTTCATAATATGATTCTGGATGATTTACCTTTAATCGCGGGCAAATATAGAGATTAATTTTCCACTCAATCTTCATAGAAATCCTATTTAAACCGTATCTGCATAAAACAAAGATTTTGTAAAATTTGTGTTAAGAAATACCTTTTATGCTTAATCACAGTTAGATATGTAGAAGTTTGGATGTGTTAGATTATATGAATTCGGAATTCCTAATTAAAATCTAAGACAGAACAATAATACTACAAATGCATTTTCCTGATAGATTGTTAAAAGTAAATGAGCCAATTGAATCCATGTTCAATTGGCTCATTAAAAAGAAATATTTAAAGCAAATAATGAGTAAAGTTAATCAAGGTATTGATAACAAATAATTTTATTCTATCCGATAATTTATAACATTGGATTATCTATTTTCAACTCTTAATTCGCTAAATTTTTTATTCTAATATTCGAACATATTTGTTCGTTTTTTTTTGATTCTTTAAAACCAATGAATCGTTTCTGAAATAGAATGTTCCTTTGTACCTCCATTCACCATATTCGATAAAAATGGAATCTTTACTGATCGAATATTTATAACTTTTAAAATACTCCGGGTAATAAATTGAATCTGTATCTATCCTAAAACTCGCATTTTCACTTTTTGACTGACTCCAAACCCCAAGTAACTTAACTTTTTCATTTTCTTGTCCAACTTTCGTTTTATTACTTTTGCACATAGGTAGTATAAAAATCAACAAAATATATGCACCAGCTTTCAGAATATTAGCTTTCATTTTTTTTTTTTGAATTTTTATTGAGGAATTTCTAAATGATAAACAGGATCATCAGGGGGAGAAATAAACCTACTAACCCCATAATTTGAATTAACGCAATTCTCAAATGCACCTTGGTTCGAAATCGAAGACGGAGAAATGTCAATTACATTTAAAACAGTTGGATCTGCACAATGTTTTGAAACATTGGTAGGCCCAACCTCATAAATTTTCGAAACCATATTTGCAATTATTTGATCTCTTGTAAGATGATTAATACTTCCTTCAAAATATACTTCAATCACCTGATCTCCAGCATTTGCATATAGATTATATTGATTTTCAACTCCTAGATTCTCACAATTATCATACATAGCTGATGCTTGAGACTCAGGATCTCTAGTTGTGCTTGTGATCGTAAGTGATGTAATTCCAGCGCATTGCATAATTTCTTGAAGAATGCTGACAGTAGTTGAGCTAACGGTAGCACTATTGATTCCACTAGCATAGTTGATTGTTCTTGAAATCGGAGTTGGACTTGGCGTAACAACCACTCCAGACCAAACTCCTGATGTATAATCCCAATAGTTCCATTCTGGTTGGCTGCTTGTGGGGATAGAATGCCATAAATCACTCATACTTAGATCTACAGGTGAATTACTCATGTTTGTACCATAAATGATAGTTTCATTCAAATTAACATGGTACGCACAATCAATGCAATAACCCCAATCCCCATTGCCATTATTAAAATATGTACCGGGTGTATAGTTAAATCTAAACAATAAATCGTCTAACCAACTAATCCCAGTTTGCCAAGTACCTTCTGCCGCCTGTGCATAAGTTTGTTTCATCCCAATTGATATTCCTTTGGGTGTAAAGTTAATGCATAAATTCAGCGAAAGAATTAGAAATAGGGTAAAATGTTTCCTGTATTTTTTTAATAATTTTGTTCTCATAATTCAATCAATTAAATTGTAGATTGTGTTATAGTGCCCAGCATTAGGTAATTGGCGTTACTTGCAGGGCATTTATTTTGTTTTATTGTTTTATAATTACTTGAGTATAAGTTTCGGTATTAGTCATTAACCTGACGATATATTGTCCAGGAGATGTATTAAGCTGCAAATTCTCGGTATATTTTCCCGCTGGCATGACTCCCAAATTTTTTTGAAATACCAAACCTCCGTTGGCATTAAAAATATTTAGCTTAACCTCTGTATTTTCATTAATCTCGTAAGTAATTTTTATTTCGTTTTTGAATGGGTTGGGATAAACTGTCATTTTGGGCAACTTATTTTTAAAATAATTTAAAACTTGTTTTGACATTACATCTTTATTTGCCGAGTTATTATTGCTACTTACCAATGTCTGGTCAACTTGGGCTTCATAAATTGTTTTTTCTTCAACTGTTTTTATTTTGTTTGTGGTTGCAGTAGAGTCAAGTAAGGCCGATTTATGTTGTACTTTTGTCATCACAATATAGCATGGATACCCTGGTTCTTTTGTATAAGTAGAATAACTCTCGATGTTACCTGCTAAATAATTAACATCAGCGTTAATTGCTTCAAACTGGGCTACTTTAAATTGCATGGGAAGTGGGTCCCCAAACCGGTTGCTTCCCGTAAAATGGCAACCATCAAAAACGATTTGACCATCGATTACCATACCATTTAAATTAACAACCAGTCTTCCATTTTCAAACCATTTCCCGGTTATTTTATTTTCGGTTTGTTGTAAGTTTACTTCCAGTGTATCTTCCCTGATAATGTGCTGCCCAGACCAATCGTAAAAATACCTTGTTCCAACCCAATTGCCGTTTAATGAAAGATTGTTTTGGTGCTTTAATAGTTTTCTAAAATGGTCTTCCTGCTGAGTTTCATCTGCTAGTTTCCCATTGCTTTTCTTTTGGTTGAGACTATTCCCTTCAACTTCTGGTCTTTTCTTTTTAAGTTCTTTATCAGCCATAGGAACTTTTAGTGCTGATGCTCTTTTCAGCAACTTGATGGCTTCTTCTTCGTTTTGTTCTACTCCATATCCATTTCGGTAGCAGTCTCCCATCATAAAAGTGCAGGCAGGGCAATTCTTTTCAATACCTTTTTGGAACCATTTTACTGCTTCATCATAGCTTTGTGATGTTCCTAAACCTTTAAATTTACAATATCCTGCTCCATACATTCCTCCGTGAAACCCCTTTTCAGCACTGGCTTTAAAGTATTCATAAGCTTTACTGTAATCTATGTTTACCCCTTCACCCATTTTGTACATGGATCCAAGATAAAACATACCGATTGGATCACCTTTTTCAGCGCTTTTTGAGAACCATAAATGAGCTTTTGCTAAGTTTTTTGTTACACCTTTCCCATTTTGATACATTATGCCCAGTTGGTTCATCGCAGAAGGCATTTTGCCGTTTTCGGCACAATCTGCAAATAGTTTAAGTGCTTTATCAGTATCCATGGGCAAACCCTCGACGGTAAGATGCTTTTGAGCTGTAATATACCTGGCAAAATAGGTGGCAGCATCAGTTGTTTGTGCAAATAAGTGAGGGCAAAACAGCAAAAACAACAATAATACAAGTAGAGTTCTTTTCATAATCGCTATTTTTTTGATATTGTTTGTTAAAAAAAATTAATTGATAGTCGTATTACGTAAGGTTGTAATAGGATACTTGGATAAAATTATATTATACTTGAGATAATAATCAGCGACCCAGTTAAAGAGGTTAAAGTACTTTCCCTAACTGAGAATTTATTTTCCTAACATTAACTTTTGGGTGCTGAGATTTGGCTATCTTTCTTTTTGTTGCACCCAAAAATGATTTCAACTTTATCGAGGAAAGCTGGTTTAAGATGAATTGCAAGGGGAATACAGGACCCATCGTTCAACTTTATACCTTTATCGGAGTGATAACTTTTTGTGTGAAGTAAATTAACTATATGTGATTTGTGGCTTCTAAAAAAGTAGGAATAAACTTCTAACTTATCTTCAATTTTTTTCAAGGGAAATGATAAAACCAATGGATCTCCGTCTTGAATATATATTTTGCTATACGAGCGTAAAGCTTCAATGCGAATAATCTGCCTAACTTCTATAAATTCAATTGAACGCGAACATTTAATCATGATGCGATCAGTATTTATTTGTGGTTCTTGGGTTTTTACGTTCATAAACTGTGATTTGGATTTAAAAGAAAATTCTTGACCTCGCTTTTAATTTTTTCAATTTTTGGTAGATTAACTTTTACAGGTATTTGATCTATTTGACGGGCGATAGCTTTTGCTTTTTCATAACTATTCAATCGAAGGTACATCCTAAATAATGCATAATGGGGTTGATACATTGAAGGATACAATGCTGATGAATGCAAATAATCCTGCTCAGCTTCATTCGTTTTTCCCATTAGTTCATAGCAACCTCCTGATACAAAATATATCTGGTAATATGAAGAATATTGTTTTGCAATATTCAAATTCTTGATAGCCTCCTGATATTGTTTCGCTTTTATTAATGATAATGCATAATTGAAAAGAAATTGAGGATCTTCTTTGTTGGAATGGTAGTACTTCTCAAATGTTTTCAGTTGTTTGTTAAGTTTGGCGGTTTTATCATTTATGGAGTATGAAAGGTGATAGTCGGCAATCAATTGATTGCTTGAATAGGGTCCAAGAAAAAGGCTAGAAGCAATCAGAAGTGGAAATAATGTAACCTGTTTCAAATTGATCGCTTTTATAGGCGTGGCAAACGTCGCCAGAATTCCCAAATGGACAAATAGAAAGAACTCAATAATGACCAAATAGAATGTGTAAGAAAAAGTCGATATTAAAAATAATCCTGCAAGTGTTACTGAAGAGGTAAATTTTAACGGGCTACTGCTTTTTGTAAACGATTTTGCCAAGTGATAAACTGATATTCCCCAAAGGGTTAGATATAGAGCAACATATATAAATCCACCCGTCAACCAACAATATAAGTATTCATTGTAAGGTTGCCTTATGTATCCGGAAGTATAAATTTCGGCTTGTGTTATTCCCTTTTTTTCTAAATAAAGACTCTGGTGTAAATTATATTCTTTTTCAAAGTTGGAAAACCCGAATCCGATAAACGGTTTGTTTCTGATTAGGTCCAACGAGACCTTCCAAATTAACATTCGGCTTACGTTAGAGTCTTTTTTCTGTACATTAATATGTACGAAAACCGAAATAAGGCTGATAATAAGAATGAAAATCAGCAATAGCCTTTTTAGATTCCATTTGGGAATACTACGGATGGCATAAGTGATAATTAAAAAAATTGACAAGACAATTGCACTCCTGCATTTACTAAGAACGATAACAATAATAAACAGTAAAATAAAAATCAGGTATAAGTATTTATTCCGTGATGCAGTAAAAAACCTATAGAATGATAGTGGAATGAGTATCGCCAGAAAAATTGCAACTACATTTGGATTAGCTAAAGTACCATTTATCGAGTGAATAGAATCAGTGGAAAAACTAAATAGTTTTAGAGCCTCTACTATAACAAAAAATACCTCTATTATTCCTAAAATAAGAAAGATATCAAAAAGTTGGTTTACCTTCTCCTCTTTTTCTCCTAAAGTTTTAAAGAATAAAAAAACAATGGCACCAGCCATAGCTCTTGATGCTACTTGTAAATCAAAGTATTTACTGTATATCACTTGATGTGCAGAGACATAGAGTACTATTGCTAATACAATAATATCAATTGTAGTGAGTTTGATAGAATGCTCAGTTTGCTTAAGGGCTTTGATAATCAATGCAAAACACAAAATTACAGCAGTTAGGCAGTAAATAATGGTGTGATATTGATCCCCATAAGAATGGTACATTGGAATTAATATAGGTAATAGTAGTAATCCAATGAGGAATTGGGATGATTTCAAGTTTAATCGAATGTTAGTCATGTCGGATTATGGTTGTCAATGACTCCTCGAATATATTGAAAGACATTATGATCTGCAATTATATTTGAGATTTTATACATGAACCTATTGAATTTCAGCATGAATGGTCGTATTTGACAGATGAAATGATTTGATTTTGTGTGAATGAAAATGGATTTCATTGGAAAATATAACCCAAACCCAATAATCGAAAGAGTAAAAATCTTCATCAAAGGATTAGTGTCGTTATTCTCAATCTGGATACCCATGAGATTGTACGAGCCATTCCCTTTACCCATTTGTTAACACTTTCCTGTTATTTACTTTTTTAACTGGTTTAATCCTGAAATCTTTATCTTTGCCGCTGTTGATAGCTTTTATTAAATATTCCAAAATGATTCTATTCTTTAAAACCCCACAAGACACTTTTATTGCTCTACAATCGGTTCAAAGCCTTGATCAGGAAGATATTTCTAAGTTAATCTGGTTGTTTGGCGAAGCCGAAAAGCTCAACGAAGAGGTTTTAAACGGATGGTTTGTAGGGCCTCGTAAAGAAATGCTAACCCCCTGGAGTACCAATGCAGTTGAAATTACCCAAAACATGGGAATTCAGGGGATTCAGCGAATTGAGGAATATATCGAGGTTGCCGACCGGTCTGCCGGATTCGACCCAATGCTGAAAGCTTTGTATCATAACCTTGATCAAACGATATTTACAATCAATAAAAAGCCGGAACCTATTCTCGAAATTGGAGATATTGCATCCTACAATGAACAAGAAGGGTTGGCCCTTAGCGAAGATGAAATTGAGTATCTGAATTCGGTTTCCGAAAAATTAGGGCGGAAATTAACTGATGGCGAAGTTTTTGGTTTTTCGCAGGTGAACTCCGAACATTGCCGTCATAAAATCTTCAACGGCACCTTTATTATTGACGGTGTTGAACAAGAAATGTCGCTCTTTCAATTAATTAAAAAAACATCGAAAGAAAATTTCAATAAGATTATTTCGGCTTACAAAGATAATTGCTCGTTTGTGCAAGGTCCGGTTGTAGAGCAATTTGCTCCTAAAACGCAGGATAAACCTGATTTTTTTGAAATAACTGACATCGAAACTGTACTTTCATTAAAAGCCGAAACCCATAATTTCCCGACAACAGTCGAACCTTTTAACGGGGCAGCAACCGGTACCGGTGGCGAAATCCGTGACCGTATTGCAGGAGGAAAAGGTAGTCTGCCCATTGCGGGGACTGCCGTTTACATGACTTCGTACCCTAGAAACAAAACAGCCAGCCCCCTAAATCCCCCGGACTTAAACGACCAGGTTCCAAGAAATACAGGTGAATTTGTTACTTCAGAAGTCCCCCCTTCGGGGGGATTTAGGGGGGCCGTTGGTCTTAAAGCCTCCCCTTCGGGGAGGTTGGGAGGGGCTGGTGCTTCATGGGAAAGGGCTTTTCCTGAACGCGACTGGCTGTACCAGACTCCGGAAGAAATACTGATCAAAGCATCGAACGGGGCCAGCGATTTCGGAAATAAATTCGGTCAACCCATAATTACCGGTTCAGTACTTACCTTCGAACATTTTGAGAATAACCGGAAATATGGCTTCG
Source organism: Odoribacter sp. (assembly GCA_013824715.1). Classification (GTDB taxonomy): domain Bacteria; phylum Bacteroidota; class Bacteroidia; order Bacteroidales; family Prolixibacteraceae; genus Aquipluma. The sequence continues at coordinate 35,136 of PNOH01000036.1, forward strand.
ACAAAGTGATCATGCTGGCCGGAGGTATTGGCTTTGGTGCGAAGAAAGATAGCCTGAAAGGAGAACCAACCAAGGGCGACAAAGTGGTTCTTTTGGGTGGCGACAATTACCGCATCGGAATGGGCGGTGGGGCTGTTTCGTCGGTAGCAACCGGAGAATTCGAAAATCACATCGAGTTGAATGCCGTTCAGCGTGCCAATCCTGAAATGCAGAAACGAGTTTACAATGCCATTCGCGCATTAGCTGAATCATCTGAAAATCCAATTATTACTGTTCACGACCACGGTGCAGGCGGTCACTTAAATTGTCTTTCGGAACTGGTGGAAGCAACAGGTGGAAAAATAGATACTTCGAAATTGCCGGTTGGCGACCCAACGCTTTCGCAAAAGGAAATCATCGGAAACGAATCGCAGGAGCGCATGGGGCTGGTGATGCACGAAAAAGATGTTCCACTTTTGCAGCGGATTGCTGACCGTGAACGTGCGCCGATGTATGTGATTGGCGAAGCTACCGGCGACATGCAGTTTACTTTCGAAAACTCGAAAACGGGCGAAAAACCGATCGACTGGCAGCTTGCTTACATGTTTGGAAAACCGCCAAAAACTGTTTTGACCGATACCACCCGAAATGAAAAGTTTGCTGACCTGGAATACGATAAGGTTAAAATAGAAGATTACCTCGAAGATGTGCTTCAATTGGAAGCTGTTGCCTGTAAAGACTGGCTCACCAACAAGGTTGACCGCTCGGTAACCGGACGAATTGCCAAGCAGCAATGCGCCGGACAATTGCAGCTTCCTTTGAATAACGTTGGTGTAATTGCGCTCGATTATCAGGGCGAAAAAGGATTAGCCACGTCTATTGGTCATGCGCCAGTTGCAGCTTTGGTTGATGCCGAAGCCGGATCGGTACTTTCAATTGCCGAATCGCTGACCAACCTGGTTTGGGCGCCACTTTCCGATCAGTTGAAGGGTGTTTCGCTGAGCGCTAACTGGATGTGGCCGGCTAAAAATGAAGGTGAGAATGCCCGTATTTACAAGGCTGTAAAGGCTGCCAGCGATTTTGCCTGCGAACTGGGAATCAACATCCCGACCGGAAAAGATTCGATGTCGATGACCCAGAAGTACAAAGACGGAGTAGTATATTCGCCGGGTACTGTAATTATCTCGGCTTCCGCAGAAGTTTCGGATGTGAAAAAAGTGGTTGAGCCAGTATTGATCAACGATCCGAAATCTTCCATATATTTTGTTGATTTCTCGAAAATGAACCGTTGTTTGGGCGGAAGCGCTTTCTCGCAAATCATCAATAAATTGGGCAATGAAGCGCCTTCGGTTGCCGATTCAAAATACTTCGCCGCGGCGTTTAATGCCATTCAGGATTGCATCGAAGACCTGAATATCCTTGCCGGACACGATATTTCATCCGGAGGCTTGATTACCACCCTGCTGGAAATGTGTTTTGCAGATAACTATTCAGGAATGACGCTTGATTTGAGTGGAATCGGTGAAGCTGACAACGTTAAGTTGCTATTTAGCGAAAATCCGGGAGTGGTTGTTCAGGTTGCTGACGCCAAGGCTTTTGAATCAGTAATGAATGTGGCTGGAGTTCAATTTTTACTGATCGGGAAGCCTTCAGGAAGTCGTGTTTTTACACTGAAAAATGGCGCTGATGAATTTAATTTCGATTTGAATTCTCTGCGCGAGTTGTGGTTCAAATCATCGTATCTGCTCGATCGGAAACAATCAGGAGAAAAACTGGCGCAGGAACGTTTTCAGAATTATAAAAAGAATGAGCTGAAATTCGATTTCAAAGGATTCACCGGAAAAGCTGCTGATTTGGACATAGACCTGAAACGCAGGAAGCCGAGTGGAATCAAGGCAGCCATCATCCGAGAAAAGGGTGCGAATGGCGACCGCGAAATGGCATATATGATGTACCTGGCCGGAATGGATGTAAAAGACGTGCACATGACCGACCTGATTGCTGGCCGTGAAACGTTGGAAGATGTGAACATGATTGTTTTTGTGGGCGGTTTCTCCAATTCAGATGTGCTGGGATCGGCCAAAGGCTGGGCCGGCGCTTTCAAATACAATGAAGCCGCCAAACTGGCACTTGAGAATTTTTACCAACGTGAAGATACATTGAGTCTGGGCGTTTGCAATGGCTGTCAGCTTATGGTTGAATTGGGTTTGGTTTACCCCGGCCATGCAGAAAAACCAAAGATGATGCATAACGAATCGCATAAATTTGAATCAGGCTTTGTTAATGTCGAAATCCTTCCGAGTAAGTCGGTCATGTTGGAGTCAATGACCGGAATGAAACTCGGTATTTGGGTAGCCCACGGAGAAGGAAAATTCAGTTTACCACAGGAGGAATCAGCATACCTGATTCCGATGAAATATTCGAATACGGCTTATCCCGGAAATCCGAATGGTTCAGATTACGATGTGGCTTCATTGTGTTCGGAAGATGGCCGCCATTTGGTTATGATGCCGCATTTGGAACGTGCCTTCAAACCGTATCATTGGCCTTATTATCCGTTCGACCGTAAATTTGACGAAATTGCTCCCTGGATGGAAGCCTTTGTAAATGCCCGGAAATGGATGGAGAAAAAAACGAATATGAAAATTTTTTAGTTGAGAGGGGTTTATTTCATCAGATATCCCCCTTTTATTTGCTATTTATGGCACACCTGTTATCTTTGGCAGAACCTAACATATATAAACTACTATGGTTGATTATTTTCAGGCAATAGCTGATTGGTACATGCACCACATGAACTACTTTACGATTACACTTTTAATGATTATAGAAAGTTCATTTATTCCTTTTCCGTCGGAAATAGTAATACCTCCAGCCATCTGGAAAGCAGCTTCAGGAGAATTGAATATGTATTTGGTTGTCGTATTTGCTACCATCGGGGCATTAATTGGGGCCTTGGTTAATTACTATCTGGCCAAATGGCTGGGCCGTGCAATTGTTTACAGGCTGGTTGATACCAGGGCCGGAAGGATGTTTTTGTTGAGCAGTTCAAAAATTGAACATGCAGAAGCCTATTTTAACCGACATGGCAAGAGTTCCACATTCATTGGCAGGCTTGTTCCAGGTATCAGACAGCTAATTTCAATACCTGCAGGATTAGCTTTGATGAATATGAAAACATTTATCTTATTCACAATTCTTGGATCAGGATTATGGAATATTATTCTGGCCGTTTTAAGCTATTCTCTATATAAACAGCAGGATTTGCTCTACAAATATATGCACGAACTCTCTTATTTTTTGCTCGCCTGCGGTGCAGCTTTTGTAGGTTATCTGATCTGGAAATACCGGAAGAAAAAGGAATAAGGGCAATTGTTAATACTTTTGTTTTATATGCCTGCTCATAAATTTTATATTAGCTTTTCTGGAGTATCTTAAAAAGTTCGTCCAATTTCGGAGAAAGTATAATTTCGGTTCTTCTGTTTTTTGCTCTTCCTTCGGATTCCTCATTTGTTGCAACCGGGAAATATTCTCCTTTTCCAGATGCGGTCAACCGTTTGGGATTTACACTATATTCTTCATTCAGCATTCGAACAATGCTTGTGGCTCTTGCAACACTCAAATCCCAATTATCTTTATAAAGGTTTGTTTTTATTGGTACATTATCGGTATGTCCCTCAATTGCGATATCAATTTCGCTGTTTTTATTCAGTACTCCTGCAAGTTTTTTTATGGCCTGTTTCCCTTTTTCTTCAACAGCCGCGCTCCCTGATTTAAAAAGAAGCTTGTCTGTCATTGAAACGTAAACTTTTCCGTTTTTCATTTCTACTGAAAGTTCATCAGCTTTGAATCCGAGCAAAGCATTTTTCACAATTTTATTCAATGCCTTTGTGATAGAATCCTGTTTTGAAACAATTGCTTCCATTTCTTTCAAGCGCTGTTCACGGTCCTGTAGGAGTTTTTCTTTCCTTTCCAGCTCTTTAGATTTAGATTTTAGATCCTCATTGAGCTGAGCAAGCTGCATTCCAGACTTGTTCGATAAATTATTGTACTCTACTTTTAGTCCTGAATATTCATTTTTAATTTTTCTGAGTTCAATTCCGAGTTCTATGGTGTCTTTTTTTAATTGCTGGGCTTCAGCATATAAGCTATTTCGGTCTTTAAGTGTTTCCTTGTATCTTTTTGACTGGAAAAACTGATCAACCTTAGTGACAAGTTGGCTATTTGTTTTACAGGACATAAGGCTTAGAACAAACACAATACCTATATAATATTTTAAGATTCTCATGTGTATTAATTTTATTAAAAAAAACCATTTCGATTAAATACCTGAAATTCAAAGCTGGTTCAAAAAACATCCGGGTGCATTTTCAGCACTCCGGATGAATCATTATTAGCTATTGCACAACTAAATTGAGTATGTTTCCTTGATTTTTATTTATCGCAACTTCACATTGCAGGCGCCGATATACTTGTCGCCGTTATACATTTCTATTTTGTAAATGCCAGGTTTCTGTTTTTCTTTGGGTGTATATATCATTTCAATTTTCTTGGAAACTTCTATAGTACCGCCGGAAATACTTGCAGTTAAGCCTTCATCTCCAGTAACCACTTTGAAGGCAATCCCACTGTCTTTTCCATCAACCTGAGTGCCATCCGGTTTTGTTAATTTGAAGGAGATATCTTCCACCATGTTTTCGGGAACATTAAACGACATAGTTATTTTTTTTGCGCGCTTTGCAATAACGGTTAATCTGTCTTTCCGTTTGGTTGTTTCAACCAAATAATTATCGGCGGTTAACGAACTTAAAATTTCAAGGTTTGTCGCAAGTTGTTTATTTTCTTTTTGAAGGGACGTAATAGTCTCATTCATGGCATCTATTTCCTTATTCAATTTCTGGATTGTTTCATTCAGGGCAGCTACCTGGTTCTCAAAATCCTTTTTCAGTTGAGCCAGTTCTGCGAGTTCTTTTTTCAATGTTTTGATATTTCCATTTTCGCGAACGATGCGATTCAATTGGGCTTCTTTTTCGCTTAATTTCTGACTGGTCTCGGCCAATAGTTTGTCAAGGTCGGCATTTCGGCCAGTAAGTGAATTAATCTGGTTCTTGAAGTTTTCGATTTCTTTCTGCAGCTCAAGTTTTTCAGATAGCATCATCTCTGATTTGAGTTTTTCGGTGTTCAGATTTTTAGTAAGCGATCTGTTAGAGCTGTAAAAAAGTCCGGTGCCTATTATCGCAGCAATTAAAAGTACTACTACAATTGTAAAACTGGTATTTCCACTTTTCTCTATTGTTTTCATGATTTCTTATTTTTAATGATTGTTTATGTCGCAAACATCTAACCCAATCATTAAATTGAGATTATAACTAAATTAAAATTGAATTAAAATTTAGGAAAGGAAAGGAATGCTTATGGTTACTATTGTTCCTTTATTAAGTTGGGAGTCTATAGAGATATTTCCATGGATTTATCAGAGGAAAATTTGCAGGCATTATCCAACAGGTTGACGATGGCTGTTTGAAGTAAATGGTCGTTGCCAAGTACCGTTAATTCCTTTTCATCCTCAATAGGTTCACTGAATTTTATTGAAATGTTGTAGTCATTGATGCTGAAAAAGTCACAAGTCAGTTTTTTTTTATTAAATTTCAGATTAAAAATGATAACTGTAATTATACCTACTCTAAACGAGGAAGAACACATTGCAAGTGTTATTAATTTTGCAAAAGGACAGCCCAATGTTAGTGAGGTAATTGTGGTAGATGACAAATCGCTTGATCGAACCGTGTCAATAGCTCAGCAAAATGGGGCAAAAGTTATTACCAGCACCAAACTTGGCAAAGGGGCTTCGATGAAAGATGGAATTCTTTTTTCAACGAATGAAATAATAGCCTTTCTGGATGGAGACATTGATCCCTATCCACATTACACCATAAAATTACTAACTGATCCCATTATTCAGGGAGAAGCCGAATTTGTGAAATCATCATTCAGCAGAAATGCAGGCAGGGTGACTGAACTCGTTGCAAAACCACTTTTAAGCATTTTTTTTCCAGAGTTACTTCGATTTAGTCAACCACTAAGTGGAATGATTGCAGGTAAGAAATCGATTTTTCAAAAATTGGATTTCAGAGAAGATTATGGTGTGGACATTGGTATCCTGATTGATATGTATCTGATGAACATTAGAATGAAAGACGTAGAGATCGGTTATCTCGAAAATAAAAGCAAACCATGGCAGGCACTGGGGAAAATGAGCAAAGAAGTTGCACAAGCTATTATTGTTAAAGCATCCACTTCAAAAAATCCACGGTACAATTTTGAAGAACTCGGTGCGTTAAACGAAATCCGTTCACAAATGGATTTTGCACTCGAAAACCAAATAGGAGAACTAAACAAGCTGGTTGTTTTCGATATGGACAACACCATTCTGATGGGAAGATTTATCGACATGTGTGCTGACACCTTTGGGTTCAAAGCAGAATTGATGGATATCCGTTCCTCGGAGACGGATGTTGTCGCCCTGAATAAACGGATTGCTATCTTACTTAAAGGCAAGACTATAAGTGAGATAATTTCCGTTGCTGACAGTATTCCCATCGTATATGGGACCAAAGAAATAGTTTTAGAATTAAAGAACCGGGGTTATATCGTTGGGATTATTTCAGATAGCTATGATTGTATTACTAACCACATCAGAATCAAGCTTGAGATGGATTTTTCGCTTTCAAACGAATTAGAGTTCTCAAAAAGCATTTGTACAGGTGAAGTTAAAATTCCATCCTTTCTTTTCAGTAATCCCAACAGTTTGTGTAAACACTCCCTTTGCAAAACCAATGCCTTACTAAATGTTTTAGCCAAGTACAACATCAAGAGGGAGAATAGTATTGCAATTGGAGATAGCATAAACGATCTTTGTATGATCAAAGAAGCCGGACTTGGTATCTCATTTTGTTCAAAGGATGAATTAGTTAACCATCATGCAGATGTAGTTATTTCGAATCCAACCTTCAGCGAATTATTAAACCTTGCCAGGTAGATTGTGCCGGATATAATTGTTAAATGCCTATGTTCCAATATATATCTTCTTCATTCATTTAAATATCCCCCAGATGAAGCCCAAATTTGATATTTTTCATTACCTGAACATGGACGACGAAGTTGATGACTTTGCCAGTATCCATTCAGCGATCGAAAAAGACATCGTTTTCAAAGGAACCAATCTTTGGATTCTGGTCTTTGCGATTATTGTCGCATCAGTTGGTCTCAATATGAATTCGACAGCTGTAATTATTGGTGCCATGCTTATTTCTCCATTAATGGGCCCGATCAATGGAATGGGTTATAGCATTGCGACATTCAACTTTCCACTCTTCAGAAAAGCAATTAAAAATTTTTCTTTTGCTGTTGTAGCAAGTTTAATTGCTTCAACAACTTACTTTGCAATAAGTCCGGTTTCTGTTGCTCATTCAGAACTGCTGGCTCGTACAAGTCCAACCATTTATGATGTTTTAATTGCTTTTTTTGGTGGATTGGCAGGAATTATTGCTATTAGCAGTAAACAAAAGGGAAATGTGATCCCGGGGGTTGCCATTGCAACGGCGTTAATGCCACCACTTTGTACAGCCGGATATGGCCTTGCTACTGCGCAGTTTTACTATTTCTTTGGTGCCTTATACTTATTTACGATTAATACTGTCTTTATTGCTCTTTCGTCAGTTGCAATTGCCCAAATTTTAAAATTTCCAATCACAACCCTTGTTAATCCCGAACAGAAGAAGAAAGTAAACCGATGGATTTCAGCCATAATTTTGATCACCGTAATACCGAGTATTTACTTTGGTTATGGCTTAGTTCAAAAAGAGAAGTTCAATGAAAAAGCATCTAAATTTTTAAATAGCGTTAACATTGTGGAAGGAAATTACTTGCTAGATCATTCTATTTCATCTTCAGAAAAATCAATCAGTCTTATTTATGTTGGCAACACATTAACCGATAAACAAATCGAAATTATTAATGAAAAAGCTGATTTATTTTCGATCGATAAATCGAAACTTTCAATAAAACAAGGTTTTTCTTTAGATGAAAAGAATAGTAAAAATACAGAAAATGAGAACCTTAGGATTGAAATCAATCGATTGTCTAAGGAAATCAAAATGAAGGATGATTTACTGAAAGCGAATAACGATCAGAAACTTATTGGAAATCAATTACTATCAGAATTGAATTCTTTATTTCCTAATATTCATTCATGCTCTTATTCAGAATCATTTATTTTTCGAAAAGGATCGGATCAATCAAGTCAAATTCGGATTATATTAATAAAAACAGAATCTCAAGAACTCAGAAATTCAGAAAAAGAAAAGATTCGAAAGTGGATGGAAAACCGTTTTGCGTCCAACCAGATGGAAGTTTATTTTGAGTGATAGATATTTTTATTTGTTTTAGCAATGATCTTAGGGCTAGTGAAATATAAATTACTTCAATCATTGAAATTGGATTAAAATCAGGAAAGGAAAGGAATGCTTATGGTTACTATTGTTCCTTTATTAAGACGGGAGTCTATCGAAATAGTTCCGCGGTGTATTTGGATAATTTTATCAGTGAGCGAAAGGCCCAGTCCGTTTCCGGATACAGTTATGGCATTTTTAGCCCTGAAAAAAGGCTGAAATATTTTTTCCATGTCTGCTGAGTCAATGCCTATACCTTTATCTGCAAATTCAACAACAATAAAATTGGCTTTTACAGATAAAAATATTTCAACGGATTTATCAGTGGAAAATTTACAGGCATTATCCATCAGGTTGACGATGGCTGTTTTAAGTAAATGGTCGTTGCCAAGTACCGTTAATTCCTTTTCATCCTCAATAGGTTCGCTGAATTGAATTGAAATGTTGTATTCTTTTTTCCGTTCAATGAGTTCCGCCCTTGTCTCCCAAAGAATTTCATCAATTCGCAATGTTCGCAGTGCTATTGCAGAAATATCAGAACTTGCCTTTGCCAGATCAAGCAATCCATTAGAAAGCGAATTCAGATTTTTGATGTCTTCCAGTACAGATTCCAGGATGGCTTCATATTCTTCCTGAGTTTTTGATTCCATTAAAGAAACTTCCAATTGTCCGGTTATGGAAGTTAATGGTGTACGCAATTCATGCGAAGCATTTGAAACAAAACTCCTTTGCATTTCAAAAGCGGCTTCCAATCGTACAAGCATTTTATTAAAAGTGATGGCAAGTTGTGCAATTTCATCAGTTCCGTTTCCTTCATTTACACGCATGTTCAAACTGGCTATGGTTATTTTATCCACCTGTTTCACCACATCCGACATGGGTCTAAGCGCCCTGAAGGCGTATATTCTGCCT
>PNOH01000037.1 GCA_013824715.1 Odoribacter sp.
GATTGAAACTCTTCTTTACATCGGCGATAAAGTGAAATTGGAGCCTTCCCCCCCAACATCCAATAGAATAAGGATTGAAACACATTTTTGAATCAAGCCCTCAATTTTTGGCACAGGCTTCCCCCCCAACATCCAATAGAATAAGGATTGAAACGCCAGGAACAGTCGGTTGCCAATTCGATCTTTCAGGGTAGTGTAAAAACAAAAAACGCCTGAAATCATTGATTTCAAGCGCTATTGTGAATTTAAAGGTTCTAATCGGCTCTCCAGGTAGGACTTGAACCTACGACCTACGGATTAACAGTCCGCCGCTCTAACCAACTGAGCTACTAGAGAATTCTGTTTTAACTATCGCCTTGTTATAAAAAGGCTTTCTTTTAAAGCGTTGCAAAAATAGTAGCTTTTCCGAAAAGAAAAAATATTTTTGCAAAAATATATTTTTATGAATCCATTTAATGGCGCGCCAAATAAGCAAAAATCAATCCTTGGAATCGGGAATGCCCTTATCGATGTTTTAATAAATATCACCGATGACTCGATATTACAAAAATTTGGATTACCAAAAGGAAGTATGACCTTGGTTGACTCGGTTCTTTCGGCTGAAATAAAAAAAGAAACAAAGACGAATACCCGAATCATTCAAACCGGAGGATCGGCTGCGAATACGGTACATGGAATAGCCAAACTGGGTGGCCGGTGTGGGTACATTGGCAAGATTTCGAAGGATGAATTCGGGAATTTTTATGTGGAAGATTTCAGAAATAACAAAATCAATACTCATTTCTTTTACAGCGAAACAGGAACGGGTCATGCAACCGGGTTAATCAGCCCCGATTCAGAACGCACATTTGGTACGTATCTCGGTGCGGCAATGGAATTAACTGCTGAAGAAATGACTCCTGAAATATTCCGGGATTATGGGATTCTACACATCGAAGGATATCTGGTTCAAAACCATGCTTTAATTGAAGCGGCCATGAAAACGGCCAAAGAAAACGGTTTGCTGGTTTCGATCGACATGGCAAGTTTTAATATCGTGGAACAAAATCTGGATTTCCTTCACCGGATCATCCGGCAATATGTTGACATCGTTTTTGCCAACGAAGAAGAAGCTTTGGCGCTGACTGGCAAAAATCCGGAAGAGGCATTGGCCGAAATCGCAGATATGTGCAGTATCGCGGTTGTCAAACTTGGAGCACAGGGATCGTTGATAAAATCGGACAATCGCGTGGTACGAATTGATGCCATTCCTGCAAAAAACATTGATACAACAGGAGCTGGAGATATTTATGCTTCAGGATTCCTTTATGCTTTAGCTGAAAATCTTGATCTTGAAGTCGCGGGTAAAATTGGCTCTCTTTTAGCCGGGAATGTGGTCGAAGTGATTGGAGCCAAAATACCTGAAGAAACCTGGGAACGACTTATTCCTGAAATTGAAGCGATCAAACAATCCGGCAATTAAATAGTCTGATGATGAAATATTAATGCGAATCAAGGGTTGGATTTTTAAACCCAAAGGGTTGTTATGATTATAGAAAATGTTCGGAAAAGTGCATCATAAACCACGAAGTGGTGGCATTATTCTGCCATGCCTTCGGCATTTTAAGATCTTTTTCATCCTAATTTGCTATAATCCTTTCATGCCTTCGGCATTTTGATTCAATTTTTTGTAACCCTTAATTCGCATTAGCAAGGGACAGTTTCTTAATTTTTATCCTGAAGATTTCATTTTTATCAGTCACTTCGGTGAGTTCAGGCAGAAAAACATATTTTTGTACTCGATAAAAAATAAGCAAACAACATATAGGATGAAAAGACTGAAGATTAAGGAAATACTAAGTGGGGAGTTAATTGGGCAACAGGTAATTGTTAAAGGTTGGGTACGGACCAAACGGGGAAGTAAAAATGTCAATTTCATTGCATTAAACGACGGTTCGACCATCCATAACCTTCAGGTTGTTGCCGATGTTGAACATTTTGGTGAAGATTTGCTGAAAGACATCAATACCAGTGCAGCGCTGGGAATTACCGGCGAACTGGTAGCCTCGCAGGGAAGCGGACAGGCTGTCGAACTGAATGCAACCGAAATTATTATCTACGGAAAATCTGATCCCGATAAATACCCGATCCAGCCCAAAAAGCACAGCCTCGAATTTTTGCGCGAAAATGCCCATCTGCGGTTCCGTACAGCCACTTTTAGCGCCATATTCCGAATCCGTCATGCCATGGCTTTTGCCATTCACAACTATTTCAATCAAAAAGGTTTTGTGTACCTGCATACTCCAATCATCACCGGTTCAGACGCCGAAGGCGCCGGACAAATGTTCCGCGTGACCACTCTTGACGCAAAAAATCCACCCCTGCTTGAAGACGGGACCATTGATTATTCACAGGATTTCTTCGGAAAAGCGACCAACCTCACCGTTTCAGGTCAGTTGGAAGGCGAGTTGGCGGCAACAGCTTTAGGCGAAATTTACACGTTCGGGCCAACATTCCGGGCCGAAAATTCGAATACTGCCCGTCACCTGGCAGAGTTTTGGATGATTGAGCCTGAAATGGCTTTTTACGAACTTCAGGATAACATGGATTTGGCTGAAGATTTTCTGAAAAGCCTGATTAAATATGCGCTTGAAAATTGTATGGACGATCTGGAATTCCTGAGCAAACGGCTTCAGGAGGAAGAAAAAACCAGGCCCATGGACGAACGCTCGCTGGAGCTGGTCGAAAAACTGCGATTCGTTCTGGAGAACGATTTTATCAGGTTGCCATACACCGAAGCCATTGAAATACTCCGGAATTCGAACCATTACAAAAAGAACAAATTTCAATATCCGGTTGACTGGGGAACCGATTTACAGAGCGAACACGAACGGTATCTGGTTGAAAAGCATTTCAAAAAACCAGTTATCCTGATCAACTACCCCAAAGACATCAAAGCATTTTACATGAAACAGAACGCCGATGGAAAAACAGTTTCGGCGATGGACGTTCTTTTCCCCGGAATCGGCGAGATTATTGGTGGTTCGCAGCGTGAAGAAGATTACGGCAAACTGGTCGGGCGGATGGAAGAAATGAATGTTCCGGTTCACGAAATGGATTGGTACCTCGATACCCGCCGTTTCGGAACTGTGCCTCATGCCGGGTTCGGATTAGGATTCGAAAGACTTCTCCTATTTGTAACCGGAATGGGCAACATCCGCGATGTGATTGCCTTTCCAAGAACACCGAAAAACGCGGAGTTTTAGAAATGCTTTCTATCAGATAAAAAAGAAGAGGCCTGAAATCAACTTAATGACTTCAGGCCGCCTTTTACAATAAACCTGGATATTATTTTTTCCAAATTTTCTTCCTTTCACCACTACCATTTTCTGCATTGTTGTGACCACCAGAGTTCCCAGGTGGGTCTTGGTCACCATTGCCATAACCATTGTTGCCATGAGAGGTCTCAGGACCTGCTTGAGCCGGATTATTCAATAAAAGCATCATAGTTGCTGCAGAAACAGCCATGTACCCGGTTTTTTTAATAGCTTCCTTGCGTGATATTGGTTTATTTGCAATATCTGCAACCGTTTTCTTTGCTAAATTTTCGATCTCTTTCTTCATCTCCTTGTTTTTTGTTTGTTAATTCAAAAATTTATCTGTTTATAATAATTCTTGTTCTTTCCAGTTTTTCAATATCTATAACAATTTGCATATTTCAGATACTTCCCATGAAATTTATCAATCCGAATTGGTTATATGTTCCAAATAAAATTATTTGCGAAATAGAATCAGATCAACTCCAGACTAAACTTAGGTTTGGTTGACAGATTTATCAGTTCGAAAGGGCTGAATCAAAATAGTTTCTCCTTAACGGCCAGTTATGAGGTAAACAAAAAGCTGCAAATTGCCTCAGGCTATTCCATCATAGGCAATTCTTTCACAAATATGCCTTTGGTTGTACTCTATAAAAGGAATAGCAGTCAATCGTTTATCGGTACTGATAATTTCCTGTCATTCTTATTTCCCAGCTTCTCCGATTTTTCAGGAATAACTTTCGGCACCAGCTTTTTCTTGTTTCAACATTCGTCTAAATATAAACCACAATTGGAATATCTGCCCTATTTCAAAGAAAAGAAACCCAAACCAACTGGCAAAAGAGGTTTAATCTATAATAACTACAGTAAAAACTGAATAATTTAAAGTAAAAGAATAAAACCAGATGGATGACGTTTGTTGATATATGAGATCAAGTTTCAGAAAACAGGATATGAAAAACATACGAATAATTATACTGCTCCTATTTCAAATTGTTTTGACTTTACATGTGAAAGCTCAAACCAATATGGCTTTTTATCCCATTGAAAATCAATTTAATTCATACAATTATAATCCTGCCTTTTTAACTTCAAAAGGACAATTCACCTTCAGCATTTTTCCGTTGGCCGGAACTAATTTCGGATATAATAATCAGAATGAAATTCAAAACCTGATATCCAAATTGCTTTCAGGAATAAATGAAGATAAAGACTACATTGAACTTGTTAAAAGCATGGTCAATCGTCCGACTTTTTATCAAAAAATAGAAAGTGAATTATTGACGTTCACTTTTCGCTCAAAGATGGGCATTTTAAATTTTCGGGTCATGGAAAATGTATCATTTTCTGCTTCTGTAAAAGGTCCGGTCAGCGAATTTATGATACTGCCTGAGGTTAGAAGTGTTGTTATTAATGAGGTTCAGCGTATTCCTGCCTTGATTTTACACTTCAGGGAATACAGTATTGGGTATTCAATGTCGCCGAAAAAGAATAAACTGTCAGCCGGAATCAGGGCAAAATTATACTTTGGCAAAGGAGTTTTCTCTTCTGAAATTTCAGGATCAATACAGGATCAATCGGGTAATTACCTCTTAAAAACATGGGGTAAAGGAAACCTGTCGATGCCTGAAGAAACTATTTTAAACAACGATGGAACAACAACCAGTATTCCAAGCCTTGCAAAGTCATCAGTAACAAGCTATTTAATGAATTCAGGAAATCCTGGATTTGGAATAGACCTGGGAGTAAAATACAAAATTACACCCAAACTATCATTTTCGATGAGTGTAATTGACCTTGGAAAAATTAACTGGAAATCCAATCTGAATTCAAAGAGTTTTGATGGCATGTATAACTTCAACCCATCAAGCTTTACGAAAGGCTATGACCAGGATTCAGAAATCATAACCAAAACCTCCGATAGTATTGCTTTCCTGGACGCTCAATCGTATGAATTTAAATTGACTCAGGTAAAATCTCCATTTTCAACTTCATTGCCACTTACCTTTTATGCAGGTATTAATTACCAGATTCTTCCTGAGATTAAACTTAATTTGGTTGACCGGTATATCCTGATGAAGGATCTGAACCACCATACATTCTCGATTACTGCCAGCTTTGATTTAGACAAAAACCTTACTGTCAATACCGGATATTCGATCATTGGTAATACATACAGCAACATTCCTTTGGCCGTATTATTGAACCGCGATTTTGGCCAGATATACCTGGGTACAGATAATCTCATGGCATTTCTGGCGCCTTCGATTTCAGAATTTTCAGGCTTAAGCTTTGGAGCATGTTTTTATCTTTTCAGGAAAAGAGACCTGTATGGTACACCGACATCGGAATTCCCTTATCACAAACCCAAAAAATTGCGAAAAGTCAAGAATGATGGACGCATACTAAAAGAAGTCCCTGAGCACATATCACCCATGCCTTTTAAAAACAAATAGAAGATGAAGCCATAAGTCTGATCCAATTTCTCTTTTTGAAAGCAGAAGATATACCATTCGATTAAAAATCGTAATTTTGAGAAAAGTTGAATCCGAATGGCAGATCAGAGATTAAGCTTACAGCAAAGGTTACTTCAGAAACTTTCGCCACAACAGATACAGGTTATCAAGTTGCTGGAGATACCTGCCATGCAACTCGAACAACGAATAAAAAGCGAGCTGGAAGAAAATCCCATCCTGGAATTGATTGAATCAGATGAAGCCGATGACAGCTATGATAATGACCAGGACGATTCACCCTCGGATGACGAGTTTTCGCTGGAAGATTACATGAACGAAGAAGATATTCCCAACTACCGCTTAGCGGCCAATAATTACTCGAAAGACGACAAACAAATAGACATGCCCTACTCTTCGGGAGTTAGTTTCCATGATTCACTGATTGAACAACTTGGGCTCTCGGAACTGAATGAAGAAGAAAAACTTATTGCTGAATATATCATCGGAAATATTGATGAAGACGGATATTTGCGCCGCAGTTTATTTTCCATTTCCGACGATCTGGCCTTCCACCAGAACATTGAAGTGAAACTGGAAGACCTGGAACGTTATCTGGAGATTATTCAGGATTTTGATCCTCCGGGTATTGGGGCGCGCGACCTTCAGGAATGTTTACTGCTTCAGATCATGCGTAAAAAAGGCAAAGACTCCACTTGCCTGGCATCGAAAATTCTTCAGGATAATTTCGAGGAGTTTACCAAAAAGCATTACGACAAGATCATTAAAAAACATGAGATCACCGGAGAAGAGCTTAAAGAAGCCATTGATGAGATTCTCAAGTTAAACCCAAAGCCCGGAAGTTCATACAGCAATCCCATGAGCAAATCGAACCAGGTGATTGTGCCCGATTTCCTTCTCGACAATCTGGAGGGAGAATTACAACTCAGCCTGAACCAGAAAAATGCACCCGATCTTCAACTCAACAGCACTTATCTCGACCTCATGAGAGCCTATTCAGGAAATAAAAAAATGGTCTCAAAAGACAAGAAAGAGGCTATGCTTTTTATGAAACAAAAACTTGATTCGGCCAAATGGTTCATAGATGCCATTCGGCAACGCCAGCAAACCCTGACAGTGACGATGGCCGAGATCATCAAATTTCAGAGGGAATTTTTTGAGGAAGGCGACGAAACCAAGCTCAGGCCCATGATCCTGAAAGATATTGCCGATTTGACAGGGCTCGACATCTCAACCATTTCGCGCGTTTCGAACAGTAAATACATTCAAACACATTTCGGGATTTATCCACTAAAATATTTCTTTTCTGAAGGCATGCAAACCGATACCGGCGAAGAGGTTTCGACACGCGAAATTAAATCTATTCTTCAGGAATGTATTGCTAACGAAGATAAACGCCATCCGGTAACTGACGAAAAACTGGCTTTGATCCTGAAAGAAAAATCGTATATCGTTGCCCGCCGGACTGTAGCCAAATACCGCGAACAACTCGGAATTCCGGTCGCACGAATGAGAAAAGAACTTTGAATTGATTTTTGTGCTTCTCTTAAACTCCGGATTTTATTTTGCTGTTATTCCGTGGAGTTTGAAGCGGTTTATTCTGTTGGTAGTTTTCCTCTCAACCTGTGTTATTCCGGCGCTCAGCATCGGTATATCAGCTATCAGTCCCAAATTTGATATAAAAATGGAAAAGGCAACCGACAGGGTTCTTCCACTCATTCTCATTGCATGAACGGTTGCAACTGCAAGGTTGATTCTGACCAAACATACCGGCTCACAGGTTTATGCCGGATTTCTCCTCGGATTTCTGGTCATGGGTATGGTTATCCTGTTCGTCTGAAAAGACTGATGGATTGAATGAAAAGTATTTAGCTATCCGATGGCTGTTTCTTAATACTCTTAACGGTTAGAAATCAATTGACAGAAAGAAACCGGAATTTACAATCTATAAATTCTTACTTTTGTAGCCCAATTGAATACGAAATTTATGTCAGTCCACAAAGAAATCAAGCGTGTTACCACGCATGTGCTTGCAGAAATGAAGCTAAAAGGCGAAAAAATTGCCATGCTTACCTCGTACGATTACAGCATGGCCAGGTTGGTTGATCAGGCAGGGATTGACATTATCCTGGTCGGAGATTCGGCTTCCAATGTAATGGCCGGTAACGAAACGACTTTGCCTATTACCCTCGATCAGATGATTTATCATGGCAAATCAGTTGTACGGGCAGTAACCCGCGCATTAGTAGTGGTTGATATGCCTTTCGGAACCTATCAGGGGAACTCTCTCGAAGCGCTGAACTCGGCTATTAAAATCATGAAAGTAACGCATGCTGATGCCGTGAAGGTGGAAGGCGGAAAAGAAATTATTGAATCGGTTGAGCGTATCTTGTCGGCAGGTATCCCGGTTATGGGTCATTTGGGACTGATGCCCCAATCAATCAATAAATACGGAACCTACGTCGTTCGTGCCAAAGAAGAAGTTGAGGCTAAAAAGCTGATTGAAGATGCCAAACTGCTTGAGGAGGCTGGCTGTTTTGCCATTGTGCTGGAAAAAATTCCCGCAGAATTGGGAGCAAAGGTTGCCAAATTATTAAAAATCCCGGTCATTGGAATTGGCGCAGGGGGCGGTGTTGATGGACAAGTATTGGTTATTCATGACATGCTGGGGATTACACAGACTTTTTCACCACGTTTCCTGAGAAGGTATTTGAACCTGGCAGAAGAGATTCAGGGAGCAGTGAACCACTATGTGCAGGACGTCAAGTCACAGGATTTTCCTAACGAACGGGAACAATATTAAGAGTTACGGGATACAGGTTACGAGTTTTCCAACCCGAAACACGCAACCCGAAACATGTAACATTTTCTGCCAACTGCGACAGAACACAGTTACTTGCTGTTTATAAATTAAAATACTGAAGATGGAAATCATTTACGAAGACAATCATATTATCGCTGTTAACAAAGCTTGTGGCGAGATCGTTCAGGGCGATAAAAGTGGCGATGTAACTTTAATTGACGAGGTTAAAGAGTACGTTCGGGTAAAATACAAGAAGCCCGGCGAAGCGTATCTTGGATCGCCGCACCGGCTCGACCGGCCTACTTCGGGAGTGGTGCTTTTCGCCCGGACCAGCAAAGCGCTTACCCGCCTGAATGAAATGTTTCAGGACAAGGACGCCATGAAAAAAACCTATTGGGCCGTGGTTGACAAACTTCCGGAGTTGGAAGAAGGAACATTGCACCACTGGATTTTGAAGAACGAAGAGAAAAACAAATCGCACGCCCACAATAAAGAACGCAAAGGTTCAAAAGAAGCCATTATGCACTACCGTCATGTGGCCGCGCTCAACCATTACCATTTGCTCGAAATTGACCTGAAAACCGGACGCCACCACCAGATTCGCGCCCAGCTCAACCGCATTGGCCTGCACATCAAAGGCGACCTGAAATACGGGGCTGCCCGAAGCAACGAAAATGCAGGTATTCATTTACATGCCCGCAAAATCGAATTCATCCATCCGGTGACCAAACTGCCCGTTAAAATTGTGGCAAAACCACCCAAAGATCCGATCTGGAACGACCTGGTACAGATTGATTATTTGAAAGATTAAAGCTTTTACTGATTCATAAGACTACAATTCATTTCATCATTTGCTATTACAATTCGGTGGCTGACCGGCTTTTTTTATCGGGTTTTATAACTAATTTCGCATCGATACGGAACTCTTGATCCGATCTTCAAATAAAATTTTTCGGGCAGCAAAAATTACTATTATGGATGATCTGAATTTGGTTGATCGCGGTTGTTGCAACGGACACGGGGGAACCTGCTCTAAACTAAATGTTTATGATTGGCTGGACGATGTGATCAACATTGCGAATCCGACTGATTTGGTTGAAGTCCGGTTTAAGAATACAAGAAAGGATTATTTCAGAAATGTAAACAACCTTAAGCTGAATTCAGGCGATATTATTGCTGTTGAAGCAAATCCAGGCCACGATATCGGTATTGTAACTTTGACCGGCGACCTGGTTCTTGAGCAAATGAAAAAGCACAAGGTAACACTGATCAATGGTGAAATCCGTAAAATATACCGCAAAGCCAAACAGGCCGATATCGAAAAATGGAAGGAAGCCATTGCCCTCGAACATCAAACCATGCTTCAATCGAGGCAGATTGCCCTTGAACTGAAATTGAACATGAAGATTGGCGATGTCGAATATCAGGGCGACAGGACCAAAGCGATTTTTTATTACCTGGCCGACGACCGTGTTGACTTTCGCCAGCTCATCAAAGTTCTGGCCGATACCTTCAGGATACGTATTGAAATGAAACAGATCGGCGCGCGTCAGGAAGCTGGCCGGATTGGGGGAATTGGACCTTGCGGACGCGAAATCTGTTGTGCTTCGTGGATCAATAATTTTGTATCGGTCACAACCAACGCAGCCCGTTATCAGGATATCTCGCTTAATCCGCAAAAGCTAGCCGGACAGTGCGGAAAACTCAAATGTTGCCTCAACTTCGAAGTGGACACTTATCTCGATGCACAAAAAGATTTTCCACCAACCAATATTGCCCTTGAGGCCGAGAATGGATCCTTCCAGTACCAGAAAGCTGATATTTTCAGCCGGATTTACTGGTATTCGCTGATTGGCGATAAATCGGGCAACTTTATTCCCGTTCCGGTTGACCGGGTGAAGGATATCATCAGGCAAAACCAGAAAGGTAAAAAGGTAAGCCGTATTGCCCAGGAATTTGAAACCAAACCAGTCGTAGAAAAATTAGAATTTGAGGCTGGCTCCGACCGTGATATGATCACCCGGTTTGATGATCCTAAAAATACAAGTAATAAAAAACGCAACAATAATAACCGCCGCCGTAAATTTAAACCAAAATCATGAAGCAATTTTTCTACCTTTTTTTATGCATTCTTCTGATGGCTGGCATCTTTTCGTGCGACCGGAAAAGGGTTTTCGAATCGTACTATGAACTGGATAAAAAAGGATGGCATAAAGATTCGGTCGTGGTTTTTAATCTTACGCTTACCGATACCATTAAAAACAATAATTTGTATGTAAACATCCGTAACAAGGGAACCTATGCTTACAGCAACCTGTGGCTTTTCCTGACTATTGGCTCGCCCGATGGAGCGCTGAGGACCGACACCGTTGAGTTTACCCTGGCCGAACCTTCGGGCAAATGGAAGGGCAGCGGAGTTGGCGGCTTACACGACAACCATATTCTGTATAAGAAGAGCGTTTATTTTCCGCATAAAGGAAATTACACCTTCAGTATCAAACAGGGAATGCGTGACAACGTGCTGGAAGGAATTCGCGATGTGGGCATCCGAATTGAAAAAACGTATTAACACAAAATAGTGGGGAAAAATAAACTTACCAAATTTGCAGAGCTGAACACTTACGAACATGTGGTTCAGATTTCCTACAAAAAATTGTTGTCCGAAAAATTTAAATATAAGGGAAAATGGGCCGAAGCCTTTTTCGGGAACAATAATCCTATTATTCTTGAATTGGGATGCGGCAAGGGCGAATATACCGTAAAACTGGCCAGTCATTTTCCTGAATGCAACTTCATCGGCCTCGACATCAAAGGTGCGCGGATGTGGGTTGGAGCAACTCAGGGGAAAGAACTTGGATTAAAGAATGTTGGCTTTTTGCGCACAAATATCGAAAATATCCGGCTGTTTTTTGCTGAAAGCGAAATTGCTGAAATATGGCTCACCTTTCCTGACCCACAGATGAAAAAGACACGAAAACGGCTGACGGCAACCAATTTCATTGAAAATTACCGGCAGATTATGGTCCCGAATGGGATCATTCACCTGAAATCGGATAGTAATTTTATGTACCGTTACACCGAAGCCATGGTCGCTGAAAATCGGTTCGAACTGATCCGGAAAACCGAAGATTTGTATCACACTGAACTTCACGATGAAGTCCTCTCGATAAAAACCTTCTATGAAACGCAATGGCTCGACCGTGGACTGAGCATCAAATATCTGGCCTTCAGGCTCAGCCATCAAAATCCACTGATTGAACCTGAAGTTGAAATTGAAAAAGATCCGTACCGGAGCTTTGGGCGAAATGCGAAAGAATAAAAAAGTATTCAGTGGTCAGTCGCAGTTGGCAGTAGGAATGTTACGAGTTACGGGATACATGTTTCGGGGAAACCAACTCGTAACCAGTAACCCGCGCCATACCTGGAACTTGAAATTTGAAACCTGGAACTCTTTTTATGAGTGATTTCTATGATAAAGTATATGATGTTGTCCGCCTGATTCCCCCAGGAAAAGTAACCAGCTACGGAGCCATTGCTGCTTATCTTGGATCGGCGCAATCATCACGCATGGTGGGTTGGGCCATGAACAATGCGCATGTTCAGGAAAAATACGTACCGGCTCACCGGGTTGTAAACCGAAACGGATTGCTAACCGGCAAACACCATTTTGGCTCGTTAACCATCATGCAGGAATTGCTCGAAGCTGAAGGAATCACTATAGTTGACGACCAGATTGTTTGTTTTCAGAAACATTTCTGGAACCCAATGATTGAACTTGACATGGAATAGTTTGTTTTTAATGAGGAAGTGAGCTGATTAGTTTATCGTTTTGAAAGTTGTTTTTTGTTAAGAGTTACAGGTTGCGTGTTACGGGTTGTAAGTTGTCCAACCCGAAACTCGCAACCCGGAACATACGTAATAGCCAGATTGCATGTTAAATAAGTGACTAAATAAAAAGAAAAATATGACAGAAATACCACGTAAATTCATAGTTCCCAAAAATGTTACCGACGCTTTGCGGACAGTCATTTTCCCCGGAAGTAATCAGGATGTTGTGTCGCTCGACATGGCCCAGGAAATCAGGGTCGCCGGAAAAAAAATCAGCTTTTCGCTGGTTTTCCAGCGATCGGACGACCCGAATATGAAGGCTGTAATTACAGCTTGCGAAGATGCCATTCTGGCCCAGCTTGGCCCGGATGTTGAAATTACGGGAAACATCACTGCAAAAGCCATTCACCAGATGGAACGCCCGATCCTTCCCGGAGTAAAAAACCTGATCGCTATAGCTTCAGGAAAAGGAGGGGTGGGAAAATCAACAATTGCAGTTAACCTGGCCATTGCCCTGGCAAAAACAGGAGCAAAAGTAGGCTTGATTGATGCAGACATTTTCGGACCGTCAATCCCAAAAATGTTTGGAGTTGAGGATACCAAACCGGCAGGAATCCGGGTTGACGGAAAAGAACGAATACAACCCATCAGTAAATTTGGCGTCAGTTTTTTATCCGTCGGGTTTTTTGTTGCCACCGAAGATGCAGTTGTATGGCGCGGCCCAATGGCTTCGAAGGCGCTCAGCCAATTGATTACAGACGGCAACTGGGGAACACTCGATTATTTGCTTTTCGACCTTCCTCCCGGAACCAGCGACATTCACCTGACCCTGGTGCAAACCGTTCCGGTAACCGGGGCCATTATAGTTACCACTCCTCAGGATGTGGCACTGGCCGATGTCATTCGGGGAGTCAACATGTTTAAAGGAAAGGGCGTTGATGTGCCTGTACTCGGATTAATAGAAAACATGGCCTGGTTTACCCCGGAAGAACTACCTGACAACAAATATTACATTTTTGGTAAGGATGGCGGCCTGAAACTGGCCGAAAAACTTGAATTGTCATTGCTCGGACAAGTACCCATTGTACAGGGAATCCGCGAAGGTGGCGATTCAGGAAATCCGGTGGCTTTCGACGAGGCCACAACCATCGGAAAAGTTTTTTCTGAAATTGCGGCCAATGTAATTCGTGAAGTTGAAAAACGGAATGAAAATCAGTATCCTACCCAAAAAGTAAAGGTTAGTCGAAAATAGAAGAAAATGCTCTAATTTTCTCCGTAGTAGTCCCTCGGTTGGGGAAATACAGCCCATGAATGAATAACGGGCGGTCTTCAGCACCATCGGTGCGAAATATTTATAGAGAGAATGATGTGCGATGAAAATCGTCCGTGAGACGAAACAGAACAAAGCTTTGACCTATTTTCGGACGAAACAGAATCAGCCTTCAAAAAAGTAGAATTACATAATAGATCAATAGTAATAGAAAAAGTAAAATGTGAAATCAATTTCCCGTAGGCCCTAACGGCAAACAAAACCAATACAATTTTATCAGTTTCTTAATTTCAGGAAATAATTGCCGGAACATTTTGCCTGATCAGCTAGTTCCTTTCTTTTTTCCATCAAACCGGAAGCTGTTCCAAAACTATTGGATTAAATTTTTAAATTTGTTCGACTTGGAAAAGCTCGGGTAAACAAACTAAATAAACTAAATACATGAAAAAAGTAGCAATTGGTGTTGATATTGGCGGAACGAATACCGCCATTGGCATAGTTGATGATCTGGGTAATGTCATACTGAAAGATAACATTGCAACCCCTACAGATGGTGATGTAGATCGTTATGTGGATGATTTATCTGTAGCCATACATGAATTGATTAATTCAGCCAAACTTGTAAATCCTGAACTGGATGTTTTGGGAATCGGGATTGGAGCCCCGAATGGAAACTACTATGCCGGAACCATTGAATATGCTGCAAACCTGGCTTTTAAAGGAATCGTTCCTTTAGTAAAACTTCTTAAAGTTAAATTTCCTGAATTTCAGGCTATTGCTTTGACGAATGATGCCAACGCTGCAGCTATAGGTGAAATGATTTACGGAGGCGCCAAAGGAATGAAAAACTTTGTCATGTTCACGCTCGGAACCGGAGTTGGTAGCGGAATTGTTGTAAATGGCGACCTGGTATATGGAAGCGATGGTTTTGCCGGGGAATGCGGACATACCACACTTTTCCCTGATGGCAGGCTTTGTGGCTGCGGGTTACGCGGACACATGGAAGCATACTGCTCGGCTCCCGGAATGAAACGGACTGCATTCGAACTATTGGCAAAATACAATGCGACCAACAGTTTACTGGCTAATAAATCGTTTAACGAACTCGATTCAAAAGCGATATTTGAAGCCGCTGAAAAAGGAGATCAGATAGCCAATGAAGTGTTTGAACTTACCGGAAAATGGTTGGGAATCAGTTTTGCTGATACTGCCCACCACCTGAGTCCCGAAGCCATCTTCATGTTTGGAGGACCAACAGCAGCAGGCGACTATATTTTCAAACCAACGAAAGAAAGCATGGAGCAGAATTTGTTAACAACATTCAAAAATAAGATCAAAATCCTCCCATCGCAGTTAAAACCTGGCGATGCTCCTATCGTAGGCGCCAGCGCCTTGGTTTACAAAGAAATAGAAAAATTGAATGTTTAAAAATTGTTAATGGTTCAGGTTGTCTGGTTCAATTTTCATAGCTTCACCAACAAAACAAATCAAACAGAAGCTTGAAAAACATAAAAAGACATATCTGTTTTTGCCTTATTTTCGTCCTTTCTCTGAGTTTTACGTCTCAGAAAGCAGTTGCTTTACCAATCCTGAAGAAGGTAAAATACAGCTACCTTTTGCATATTCCGGAAGATTACGGTAAAGATACTTACAAAAAATGGCCGGTTATTTTTTACCTGCACGGACGGCATGCAAGTGGTAAAAACCTGGAAAGTCTGGAGCGATACGGATTGCCATATTATCTGTCAAAAGGCAAGAAAATGGACTTCATCGTGGTTTCGCCACAATGTCCGTGGAATAAAAACTGGTCCTCTGAAGACTGGTTTAATCCGGTTTACGACGAGGTAGCAGCCAGACTAAAAGTTGACGATTCGCGTGTTTACCTCATTGGCATGAGCATGGGAGGTTTCGGAACATGGGAACTCGCAGCCAGAATGCCCGATCGGTTTGCAGCTATTTCGCCCATGTGTGGAGGCGCAAATGTGAAATGGGCCGATCGGCTAAGCAAAATTCCGGCCTGGGTATTTCACGGAACTGCCGACCGTCAAATACCAGTCAGCCGTTCTGAAATAATGGTTAAAGCATTGGAAAAGTTAAAAGCTGAGGTGAAATTTTCGCGTTTAACAAATCAGGGACACGACATTAGCAAACAATTTAATAACGACGAGTTATACAGTTGGCTACTTAAACATTCACTCGAAAAATTACCATTCTGGCAGGAAACTCTCCCGTTCCTGAAAACAATCGCGGTTAAACAAGTTTCAGTTTCACCGCCGTTACGATCACACGCAGGATTGGCATTGGTACAATGAAAACCATTTTTCAGTACATATTAAAAGCAATAGGCTATATTTTAATGATTCCGGTCTATTTCTATAAATATGCCATTTCGCCACTCACTTCCCCTTCATGCCGGCACGAACCAACCTGTTCGCAATATGCCATCGATGCCATCCGGATTCATGGTCCGTTTAAAGGGTTTTGGCTGGGAACCAAACGGATTTCCAAATGCCATCCCTGGGGAACACATGGCTACGATCCGGTGCCGCCAAAGAAAAGTGATCAGTCACAGTAGCCAGTTTTCAGGATAGAAAAAAGTCATTTATAGTCATTAAGTCATTCATAGTAAACGAAATTGCAGACTTCCATGACGACCAATGACAAACTATGACAATATTTTTAGCAATCCGGAAATCGAACTATCTTTGATTGAAAATGTTAATACCCGTTTATCACTCAATTTTAATATGAAGAAATTTCTTTACCTGATTATTACAATCATCCTGTTTGCCTGTCAGGCGAAACAGAAGGAAACCACCAATATGGTCTCAGTAAGCATACTTCCACAAAAATATTTTGTTGAACAAATTGCCGGCGATCTATTTAAAGTGAATGTGTTGGTTACACCGGGAAGCAGCCCACACAACTACGAAGTGCTTCCTTCGCAGATGAAAGACCTGGCCAGATCGAAAGTTTGGCTGCAAATCGGATTGCTCACCTTCGAGGATGCCTGGAAAGACAAGTTTGCTGAAATTAATAAAGACCTGGTTGTTGTTAATTGTTCGGAAGGAATTGTGCCGATTGCCGGAAGTGAATGTGAAGAAGAAGGCCACGAACATGAACACGCTGAGGCATTCGATCCGCACACCTGGCTGGCCCCAGTTGAGGTAAAAACCATGGCATTAAATACATTGGCAGCTTTAAAAACCTATTTCCCGGAACATTCCGCTAC
This sequence comes from Odoribacter sp., assembly GCA_013824715.1. Taxonomy (GTDB): domain Bacteria; phylum Bacteroidota; class Bacteroidia; order Bacteroidales; family Prolixibacteraceae; genus Aquipluma. The sequence continues at coordinate 16,904 of PNOH01000037.1, forward strand.
TTTTGAAAATAACTATTCCCGGTTCATCTCAAACGTTGATTCGCTTTCGGCACAAATCGAACAGAAGCTTGCCCCGTTAACAAACCGGAACATCCTGATATTTCATCCGGCATTGGGCTATTATGCCCGACAGTTCAGGCTCGAACAAATACCGCTCGAGCTCGATGGAAAAGAACCTTCACCCAAACACATGAAAACCATTGTGGATTTGGCACGTGAGCAAAATATCAGGGTAATTTTTATCCAAAAGGAATTTGATACTGAAAATGCGCTTCAGCTTTCGCGCGAAATTGGCGGCAATGTAGTGGTTATTGATCCACTCGACTACAACTGGGAAGAACAAATGCTTGATATAACTGAGAAAATTGCCGCACAGAAATGAAGAAACTGCTTGAAATAAAAAACCTTTCAGCCGGATACGATGGTAATGTAGTACTCGACGATGTTAATCTTGAAGTACATTCAGGCGACTTTATCGGAGTTATCGGTCCTAACGGAGGCGGTAAAACCACGCTCATCAAAACCATTCTTGGCCTGATCAAACCCATTTCAGGAGAAATGATCCTGCACATCAGCAAAACCAATATCGGCTATCTTCCACAAGTTAACCAGATCGACAAACGGTTCCCAATTTCGGTGATTGATGTAGTTCGTTCCGGAAAGTCGGATTCTGCCTTGTTTTCATCATTCCGGAGAAACACGGCTGAAAAAGAAAAAGCCGAGTCGTTGCTGGCCGAAATGGGCATTTCAGGAATACGGAACAAGTCAATCGGCGAGCTTTCAGGAGGGCAAATGCAGCGCGTTTTTTTGTGCCGCGCACTGATGAACAACCCTGAACTTCTGGTATTAGACGAACCGGGTACATACGTTGATAACAATTTTGAAGGCGAACTTTACCTGAAACTGAAAGAACTCAATGAGCAAATGGCCATACTCCTGATTTCGCACGATGTGGGGACGATCTCCTTTTTTGTGAAAACCATTGCCTGCGTAAACCGGAACCTGCACCACCATCCGAGTAACATCATCAGCGAGGAACAACTGGCCTCGTACAACTGCCCGCTGCAAATTATCACGCACGGAAATATTCCACATACGGTACTGAAATTACACGAAGAACACGAACATCATGAACACCATCATTGAGCTGTTTACCTACGATTTTTTCCTGAACGCCTTTCTGGCTTCACTGCTGGCGGCCATTTCGTGCGGGATTGTTGGAACTTACATCGTTTCGCGCCGAATCGTCTTCATCAGCGGCGGAATCACCCACGCTTCGTTTGGAGGGATTGGGATGGGTTATTATCTGGGCATTAATCCATTGGTTGGAGCAGGTATCTTTTCTATTTTATCCGGAATGGGCATCCAGCTTTTCAGCAGCAAGGGAAAGGTCCGGGAAGATTCGTCGATTGCAATCTGGTGGTCCCTTGGAATGGCCATCGGGATTATTTTTGTTTACCTCACACCCGGCTATGCGCCTAACCTGATGAGCTATTTGTTCGGCAGCATCCTCACTGTTTCAACCGGCGAACTCTGGCTGATGCTGGCGCTTTCGGTGGTGATTATCCTGTTTTTCACTTTCTTTTACCGGACGATTTTGTACATATCATTCGATGAGGATTTTGCCAAAACTTCCGATTTGCCGGTAAACCTGTTCAATTATTTGCTAATGGTCCTGATCTCGCTGACCATCGTACTGAACATCCGGGTGGTTGGGATTATCCTGATTTTATCCCTGCTTACCATTCCGCAGGCTACAGCCAATGTGCTAACCCGTGAATTTGGCCGGATGATGTTTTATTCAGTAGGGTTTGCATTTCTGGCATCGTTTATCGGACTTTTGATTTCTTATTTTGCAGATATTCCTTCAGGGGCAACAATTATTTTCACCCAGGTTATTCTTTTCGGGTTGGTTAAGCTGATCAAAACACTCAGTCCGTCCCGGAAATAATTATCTCCCATGGAAGAAACAGACTCCCTTTTAACCTGTTCGCATTGCGGAAAAACCTGGGATAAAAAACTGCTCGAACGCTCGTGCAGCAATTGTTTTACCTGTACAGGATGTGAAGCCTACATTTGTCCGGAATGCCGGTATGAAATCGTTATTGTTCCTCCAAAACCTATGAAACGTACTAAGCGGGAAGAATAAAACTTTCGAAATTATCGCGATGGATAACCTGAAAAACGCTATCTGGATAGGCTGTCAAAAAGGACCCGGGTTGTTTTACCTTCGAAACAGGATTCCACTTAAACTCGAAAGCTGAAATCAGACCATCTTCCTCTTCAAGGTAATCAATTTCTTTTTGCTCTTTCGTCCGCCAATACCATGTATTTGCCCACCTGTTGTTATAAATCAGATATTTTTGCCTTTCAGAGATGATGAAGTTCTCCCATAAAGCGCCTATATCTTGCCTCAGTTCGGGTTGATTGAAATTGGCAATAAGTGCGTTACGAATACCATTATCATAAAAATAGTATTTTCTACTGAATTTCAATTCGTTACGCAAATTACGGCTAAATGATCCCAGATGAAAAATTACAAAAACTTTTTCCAGAAGTTCGAGGTATTTATTTATCGTCTTATTGTCGAGGCCGCAAAGTTGCCCCAATTCATTGGCAGAAACTTGTGATCCGACCTGAAACGCCAGTGCCTGGAGCAATTTCAACAGTTTATCTGATTTTTTTACACTTTCAAGCATCAGGATATCCTTGTATAAATAACTATCGGTTAGTTGTTTCAGCAATTCCTTTTCCTGACCTGTATTCATTACAATTTCAGGATAATATCCATAAACCAGACGATGAGGCAACAATCTTTTTTCCTCAATTAAACCATGATGCTTTACCATTTCATGGAATGATACCGGGAGCATTTTAAATTCCCATTTTCTTCCGGTTAAAGGTTCATTTACACTGTTTGCCAAATCAAAAGAAGAACTTCCGGTTACAATAAGCTGAATATGTTGAAGTTGATCGGTGATAAGTTTGAGTTTCAAGCCAATGTGTTCTATTCGCTGAGCCTCATCAATAACTACGATTTTCTTATCGGCAAATATTGCATTCAACCGTGTTGAACTGATGTTTTCGAACAACTTCTGAATATCAGTTTCATCGCCATTCAGCCAAATGGAATCCTGACGAGTGCCAAACAATGCGCGAAGAATAGTAGTTTTTCCGACCTGCCTTGGTCCCATTAATATGATCGCCTTCCCGGAAAACAGTTTTTGAGAGATGATCTCTGTTAATCGTCGTTCTATCATAAAATGAAATTTTGCACTAAAATACAACTTTTTGGGATTACATTCCTTAAAAGTTGCAACTTTTTGGGATTACATTCCTTAAAAGTTGAAAAACTGGATCGGTAAGTTATTTTTGTAGCCAGAAATTCGTCACTTCAACACGCATTTTTAACTTCAGGAATAGGCTAAAACTTATTTATTGGTTTTCATTATAAATGAGTTTTTCACACTATTTTTACTTTGTAACAAGTTCAGATATTAACAGATAATTTTCAGATGAAATGAGAAAATTGGCAAGCATACAAACAATAAAGGCTTTGGAGCCCATTGAAGGCGCCGATGCCATTGAAAAAGCTACTGTTCTGGGTTGGCAGTTGGTGGTTAAAAAGAACGATTTTAAAGTTGGCGACAAGGTCGTTTATTGCGAGATAGACAGTTTAATGCCCGACCGGCCTGAATTTGAGTTTTTGAAACCGCGCGGAATGAGGATCAGGACGATTAGGCTTCGCGGCCAAATATCGCAGGGCATTTGTTTCCCCTTGTCAATTCTGCCGCCCGATTTTGAAGTGGCTGAAGATGCGGATTGTACCGAAGTTTTAGGAATTTCGAAATACGAACCACCAATCCCCGCTTGTTTGAGCGGAATAATGAAAGGCAAATTTCCATCGTTTATCCCGAAAACCGATGAAACGAGAGTACAGGTAATACAAAAACTTCTGGATAAATACAAAGGCGAGAAATGCTATGTTACCGAAAAAGTGGACGGCAGTTCGGGAACTTATTATATCAACAATGGCGAATTTGGTGTGTGTTCGCGAAATCTTGAACTTCTTGAAGATGATGAAAACAGCTTCTGGAAGGTTGCAAGGGAATTGGATATTGAAAATAAACTTCGCTCCCTAAATGGTAACTTCGCCCTTCAGGGAGAACTAATTGGCGAAGGCATTCAGGACAACAAGCTGAAACTGAGGGGCCAAACTATACGGTTTTTCAATGCTTTCGACATCAATAAGTTTGAATACCTGCCGTTTAAACCATTTTTTGACTTAATGGACAAACTGAAATTGCCCGCTGTTCCGCTAATATCCTCCGAATACGAGCTTTCGAACGACATTGACGAGATTGTACGCATGGCAACCATCAAAAGCAAAATCTGCCCGGAGAACTGGGCCGAAGGCATTGTTATCCGACCGCTTAACGAAAAAATTGACCTGATACTGTCGAACGAGAACTTCAATAATGGCCGTGTGAGCTTTAAAGCCATCAACCCCGAATTTTTACTGAAATACGGGGAATAAGCAATTTAAGTATATAAGTACCGCCTGATGTTCCGTTTAGGAGTTTTTTCAAACTCTTTATCAACCAGAATGATCGAACTCAACTGAGAATATTTGGGAAGTTCTTTATTCACCTGTTTGCAGTTTTCGGCCATAATTTCTTTCAAACGGGATTCATCAAGGTTTTCAGCTTCAATTAATTCGGGATCGGGATAAACATAAGCCACAAATTTTCCGTCGCGTTCGGTAATCACACATTCCAGAACATAAGGATAATTGTTGAGCCTGGCCTCCATTTCTTCCGGATATATATTTTGTCCGGATGGCCCCAGTAACATGTTTTTGCAGCGGCCGCGGATGTAAATATAATGATCTGAATCAATGATTCCCAGATCGCCGGTGTGCAGCCAACCATCACTGTCAATAACATCAGTGGTGGCCTTTTCGTTTTTGTAATAGCCCAGCATGACATTAGTTCCTTTCACGAGGATTTCGCCCACTTCGTTGTATGGGTCTTTGGAATCGATGCGGACTTCCATCCGGTCAACGAGTTTTCCGGCAGAAGAAGGACGGAAACTGGTCCAGGTATCGTAAGAAATCAGCGGGCCACATTCGGTCATTCCGTAGCCGATTGTAAACGGGAATTTGATTTTCCGGAAGAACGCTTCAACCTCGTGGTTAAGCGGAGCGCCTCCAATCACAATTTCATGGAAATTACCTCCAAAAGTTTCGGACAGGCTGGCGCGTACTTTTTTATATAGCAGTAATTGAATTCCGGGAACCTGGAGTAAAAATTTCACCACAGGTTTTTCAAGCGCCGGTAAAATCCTCTTCCGGTAAATTTTCTCGATGACCAATGGTACCGATAGAATCAGGTTGGGTTTAACTTCCTGAAATGCTTTGACGATTAGTTGGGGAGTGGGCGGTTTGGTCAGGAAAGTAACATGGGAACCTACTGAAACGGGGAACAAAAATTCGAATAACAACCCAAAAACGTGCGCCATTGGAAGGAATGAAACGATGCGGTCTTCGGCTTTTAAAGGCATGTGTTCCTGAGCATACACAATGTTCGATAATAAACTGCGGGCCGGGATCATTACGCCCTTGGTAAATCCGGAGGTTCCGCTGGTATAGGAAATTACGCTAAGTTCTTCGGCCTCAAATTCGTTGAGTTCAAAATTTTCCGGATTCGATTTTCCGGCATGTTCCTCAGTAAAACAGGAGTTCCATCGTTTTATATCTTCGCGGTTTTTAAACGTCAATACTGAAAAGTTGGTCAGGCTGACGATCCCGGTTATTGCCGGGATTTTTGAAACTTCCAGTTTTTCAAATAATCCATCAGCCGCAAAAAGAAATATTGATTCGGAATGATTGAGGATATGATGGATATCTTCCGAATTGAAATCGGGCAAAACTGGTACTGAAACTGCCCCATAACCCGAAACAGCTAGAAATGCAATGGCCCAATTGGACGAGTTGCGCCCGAGAATGGCTATTTTATCGCCTTTCCTGATTCCTGATTCACGAAAATAACAATGAATTTGCCTGATCACCTGAGCAGCTTCGCCATAAGTGGTGGTCGAACCCTGAAAGTCGGAAAATGCAGGTGCGTACCAATTTTCACGAAAGGCATTGGCAAATAACCCGATTAGTTTTTCTTGGTTCATAACATATTAGTTTTCAAGTTGCGTACGAGTTGCAAGGCTGCGGTATGTCGTCATTGATAGTCATTAGGTCATTAGGTCATTTATTGTCAGGGTATGCGCGTATAAAGAGCAATTACTATTGAATGACTTGAAACAAATGACAATGAATGACAATTTCTCCTGCCAATTCTGACTGACCACTTCGTTATCCCTTCACTATGCGCATGATCCGGTTCACGTTTTCGTCAATCTGCCCGATGGTAGTCATCCCGATAGTCATGCAGTCCACATTTCCACTTCCGATCACATATTTTAGCGATTCTTCGCGCCGGCTTTCTTCGGCCATTTTTCCTTCACCAAATATCTTCATCCCGATAATCCCTTTCCCGCTGTCGTGTGCTTTTTTCAATACGGCCATCACCTCATCAGTAGTCGCATCCATGACCAGCCCTTCAGGATTAATACGGGCAAGGATTACTTCTACCCAGGGATCGTCAACTGCCAGTTTCAATGCTTCAAAATTGTGGCACGAAACTCCGACAGTTTTTATAATTCCTTTTTGCTGGGCTACTGAAAGTGTTTCTATGTATGGCTTTTTTTCTTCCTGCCATTTTTCGTTGGTCATGCAATGCAAAAGCATGATATCAAAATAATCGGAACTGGTTTCTGACCGGAAACGTTCTATTGTTTTCATCGGTAAATCCTTATTCCAATTCTCCGGACGGGTCCAGATTTTAGTTAGCAGGGTTGCTTTTTCACGGGGCACTTCTTTCAGCATTTCCTTTACATTGCGATGCGATCCGTAAAGATCGGCGGCATCATAGAAGCTGACACCCAGCTCGTGGGCATGACGGGCAATTTTCACCCAGTTTTCAACTCCCATTCGGGTCATGTCCGACGACTGGTTTCCACCATGCGTTCCTGTTCCAAGCGCCAGGCGTGGCACTTTGATACCTGTTTTGCCCAGGCTTACCCGATCAATCTGCATATTTTTAGTACCGGCATAACTCACATTTGGAAAGCCGGCAGATAGGACAGCGGCCCCAATGAGTCCGGTCTGGATAAATTGTCTTCTTGAAAATTGTTTCATAGCAATTGAATTCAAAGTATTAATATTACTCTATGTTTTAGGATTGCTCCTGAACAGGATAGAATGATTTTTGGATTTATTTGACGGATGAAGATAAGAAATATTTCACCACCTGAATAGTATCTGGCTAAATGTTTGAAATCCAGTTTAGAAATAATGAAACCATTCGGTTATCCACAAAAACACAACCTGTATTTGCTTATTTATTCATCGGATTTTCTTATATTTATCAAAAGATGTCAAGTCTTCTGATAAGAATATTAAAAAAGAAAGCTATGAAATTTTACAAAGTAATAGGGGTGATCATTTTTGTTGTTGCTTTTTCAAATAGTTGCAATAAGGAAGGCGAACCTTTTGTCAAAGAAGAATACACCTACAAAAGCGTAATAATCGGGAACCAGGAATGGATGGCCGATGACTTGAAAAATAACGTATTCTGCAATGGTGACCCTATTCCGGAAGTTAAAGATTTTTCAGAATGGTCAGGTTTGGAAACGGCAGCCTGGGTGTATGTTAATAATGACAAGTTGAAATACGGGACATTCGGCAAGCTCTACAATTGGTACGCGGTGAACGACAAAAGAAATATCTGCCCATGCGGATGGCACGTCCCTTCTTATGGAGAATGGGAGGAGTTAATCAAATATCTTGGCGGACCGGATGTTGCGGGTGGAAAAATGAAGTCGCTTGGGACCATTCAAACCAGCGACGGGTTTTGGTACGAACCAAACACCGGGGCGACCAATAGCAGCGGATTTTCAGCTATTCCTACTGGTGTATAGGGTAATAGTGTAACATCTGGTGTAATGTCAACGAATGGATATTGGTGGATGTCAACCGATTATGCTCCAAATCCTGAATCATGGTTCATTGGGTTAACATCCAACAGTGAAAAAACATTTCAGAGTACGGCTAAAAAAACCTGGGGATTTGCGGTACGCTGTATTAAAGATTGACCAATTGATATTATTTTGAATAGGGAAAGAGTAAATTCATCTAAAATACTCATGATTATGAAACAATTGATAATTATTTTGGTGATATTGTTTGGCATTGGTCAGCAGTTGTATGCACAAAACAAAATCCTCGATAGGTTAAGTTTTTCGGTTGGCGGGGGTGCGGCTATTCCTGTCGGAACCTTCGGGATGAAAGATATTCACAATTCTGCTGTACATTATAAGGAAGGTCAATATGATTTCATTATTGGCATTGACAAATCAAAAAGTGGTTTTGCCAGGTTGGGTTATGATTATCATGCCCAGTTAAGTTACAGGCTCACGAACCATTTATATGTATTTCTGCGCGCCGGGCAAACCACCAACTCAGTTGAAATGTCAGGAATTTCAGCATTTTTTACACAAAAGTTGGAACCAATAGAGTTTGAGGAAGCAGATTATACGATTGGCTCACTTACGCCAGGGTTCGGTTATAAGCTAAGTTTAAAGCAATGGGATCTTTCCATAGGTCTTTTTGGAGGCAGGGCGCGCACCAATTTCCCGGTATATAAAGGTACTTTTACTCCTAACTTAGGGGGTTTTCCTCCGTCAACCTGGGCATACGAAGGAGAAACGCCGGATTTGAATAGTTTTTCAACGGGAGGAACACTGAGTGTCAACCGCCACATAAAACGGATAAGCGCCGGTATCGAAATCGCTTACCAGCATGCAAGCTTTAAGTATGATATTCGTTTCCGGAGGATTCCTGGTTATGATGCTACTCCAATTGTCCATGATAAACTGGTTGTCTCTTTATTAAATGTTGGGCTTAAAGTGGCGTATAACCTGGAGAAGTGAGTTGGCAGTTTTGTGGGCAATTGTTACATGCCCCAACGCCACTTCCTTCACCTGGGATAAGACTTATGGAAATATACCTGTGTATACATCTGGCGCGAATGTTTCATTCACAATGCCTTCAGGTGGATCAATTAGTTTTTCTGTTACCGCTAAAAATGGTTCAACAACAATAGGCACACGAAGTGTAACTTTTTACAATTATGGTTCCTTTATGGTATTTCCCAACCCAACAACAACTGAGTTTAAAATCGATTTGAATAAAGAACTGCCATTTACCGTTTTGTTGCAAAGTTTTGATGGACAGGCAAAAAAAGAAATCAAAGACTACTCCGGTGGAAAATCAATTGATGTTTCCGGACTGAAGCCTGGTGATTATTCCATATCCATATACCATGAAGGAAAGCAAGTTAGCAAACAACGATTAATTATTTCCAAAAAGTAAAATCTCATTGAATCATGAAACAACTGAATATTTTTTTGTTTGTTTTCGTTTTGTCTTTGATTACCACACAGGCAATAGCACAACAGGAGAAAAACCGTAAATGGGAGCTTGCTTTTTCGTATGGATTAGCTACCCCTGTTGGCAGTTTTAGCAAAGTTATCCCTGAGAAATCGTTTGCAAAAGATGATATGGGCAAAGAATCCATCGCCTTCACCAAAGAAGGTCATGGCGCGGCAAAAAACGGGCGATTTCTTTCTGCGGAGCTGAGTTACTGTCTTAAGAAACACTGGTTTGTTTCGCTGATCGCAACTCAATCGAATAACACGGTAGATACAAAACCCATGTTGGAATATGTTAATAAAGTTACTCGAATGGATTTCAATTCCCTTACGAATAATGATTACCGGGTCAATTCATTGGCCCTCGGATTTGGCTATCGATATCAGGTAAAAAAGCTTGGGTTTCAGTTGATTCCAATCCTGGGGCGCGCCGAAATCTCAAAACCTGATTATAGTTTTACATTTTCTAAAATTTATCCTATTGATTTTTCAGTATTTGGTAAGCAGAATTCCTTTTTGCTTGGTGTGAACAGCAGAATTAGTTACCAGCTTAGCTCACGTTTTAGTCTGGCTTTAAAAATGGGGTACAATGCGGCCAACTTTAAATACGTGTGGATCTCACATTCTCCCGGAGTGGACCCATTCAGAAGCACAGATGTGATTAATTACCGGTTGATCCAGACCGGAATTACCTTAGGTTTTAAACTCATGTAGAAATTATGAAACAGTTGAACAATATAATTTTCGTTTTCATTTTGTCGCTGATTAGTGCACAGGCAATGGCACAAGAGGAAAAAACCCGGAAATGGGATATCTCCATTACTTTGGGTCAGGCTGCTCCAATCGGCAGTTATAGCAAGGTAGCTCCAGAAGAGACCTTGAATACGGAATATCCCGGTTTACATTTTTACAAAGAAGGAAATGGCGCAGCAAAAACAGGAGGTTTCCGGTCGCTTGAAGTGAGCTATCTGCTAAATAAACATTGGGTTGCATCCATAATTGCCAATAGGTCGCGAAATTCAGTAAATACCGGGCCAGTCAAAGACTACATAAATTCGGTGCTTGACCAAGACTTTTATGCAATTACACATAACGACTACGTGGTGAACTCAGTCGCAATTGGGATGGGCTATCAATTTCAGGTAAAAAAGCTTGAATTTCGGATAATCCCAATTCTGGGGGATGCATCAATCTCGAGCCCTGAATATGGTTTTATCACGAAGAAAGAGTATTATAAGGGACAGTATTATTTTGATGTGCCTATCAAACAAAACGCTATTCTGCTTGGCTTTAATAGCAGTATAAATTACGAGCTTGGCTCCATGTTTTACATTGGACTGAAAACCGGTTACCATTCGGCCAACTTCAATTATGCTGTCCGAAAATTTGCTCCCGGAATCAAGGCTTTACTTTATAACGATGTTATTAATTACAGGTTGGTAGAGACGGGTATTGTTTTGGGGATCAAACTTTAGGATTATTGAGCTGTATAGAACCTGAAGGCTGCCTCTGTTCCCGGAGACAGCCTTCAGTATGAAAAGCCATTTGTTAAAAAACTGTTGGTAACAAATCGGTTTGACATAGGTCAATTCAAGGTTCCCGGATGCTTTTTTACCTATTTTTGGCCTTTCAATCACTCACAACTAAAAGATTAGATTATGAAGAAATTAGTCCTTGCTTTTGTTGCAGGTTTATTTGCATTCGGCGCATTCAGCCAAAACATCCAGTTGCATTACGACATGGGTAAAAACCGTAATTATCTGACCAGTACGGTAGAAATGTTCAGGCCAGATAAAACCGGCAATACCTTCTTTTTTATAGATTTCGACTACGGAGGGAATGATGTGAACTATGCTCCATCCTTGTCGTATTTCGAAATTGCCCGTAGTTTCAAGTTAGGCAAATCACCTTTCAGTTGGCAAATTGAATATAATGGCGGACTTTTCCAGAGCTACAACAAAACCGCGAAATCATTTGCTAGCCAGCCTATTAGTAATGCCTGGTTAACCGGGGTTGACTATTCGTGGAATGCTCCCGATTTTTCAAGAGGAATCTCCCTGAAAGCCCTTTATAAGAACATTGCCAATACTCCTGATAACAGTCCGAATAATTTCCAGTTGACGGCTGTCTGGTACCTCAATTTCGCCAAGGGTAAAATGAGATTCAACGGTTTTGCGGACTTTTGGAAAGAAACGCATACGGTTTCAAACGATGGGTTCCAACGTAATTTCCAATCAAAGAAATACATCTTCCTGGCCGAACCACAGCTCTGGTATAACTTCACTCCGAAATTTGCTGCGGGTTCGGAAATTGAAATCAGTAACAATTTTGCAGGGAATGCCGGGTTCATGATCAATCCATGCGCTTCGTTGAAATACACTTTCTAAACTAAACCAACATGGAATTTATAACCAAATTTTTCAAGCTTCAGGAGAATAAAACGACTGTACGCACCGAGATCATTGCAGGGATTACCACCTTTATGACGATGGCCTACATCCTGTTCCTGAACCCGAATATTCTTTCGGCTACCGGAATGGACAAGAATGCTGTATTCTTTGCTACTGCCATTGCTGCTGGGTTTGTGACTATCGCGATGGGTTTGTTTGTCAATTTCCCGATTGCCCTGGCACCGGGAATGGGATTGAACGCTTTCTTTGCAACCGTTGCACTGGCTGGTGTCGGAATGGACTGGAGAGTTGCGCTGGGCGCGGTTTTCATTTCAGGTATTATTTTTATCCTGCTGACCATTACCAAAGTCCGCCAAATACTTGTAGTTGCAGTTCCCCATTCTTTAAAAGTAGCCATTACAGTTGGCATTGGACTATTCATTACCATTATCGGACTGAAGCTTTCTGAAATTATGGTAGCATCGGCCAATGTAATTCCACCAACCCTCGAAAAGATGAATGCCACCAAAGGGATCGCCAATCTGATGTTTTTTGAATGGAACATTGGTTTTGGCAGCCTTAAAAATCCGGCGATGTTGCTAACCCTGCTTGGACTTTTAATTACTGCTTCTTTGATGGCTTTACGCGTGAAAGGTTCACTGCTTATTGGTATTATCGTGACCACTATCATCGGAATCCCGATGGGAGTGACCAAAATTGCTGATGGATTTTCGCCCATTTCGCTTCCTGATTTCTCCAACCTGGCTGTTTTCGAACTCGATATTAAAGGTGCGTTAAGTATGGGAATCTGGACCGTTGTATTCACCTTCACGTTTGTAGAATTGTTCGACACGTTCGGAACGCTTGTTGGAACGGCCAATAAAGCGGGCCTGATAGACAAGGAAGGCAACTCGCCCAAAATCGGGAAAGCCATGTTGGTGGATGCATTTGGTGTTTCGTTTGGGGCTTTAATGGGAACCAGTACAGTTACTGCCTACGTCGAAAGCGCTGCCGGTATCAGTGAAGGAGGCCGTACCGGTCTTACGGCTGTTACTACTGGCTTGTTATTTTTGGTGGCACTGATTCTTGCCCCGCTGGCAACCTTAATTCCGAATGCAGCTACTGCCCCGGCTTTGATCATCGTAGGTTTGCTGATGGTTTCAGCGATTAAGGAAATAAATTTCGATGATTTTACTGAAGGCTTTCCCGCGTTCATGGTTATCATCATGATGCCATTTACTTACAGCATTGCCAATGGGATTGCTGCCGGTATCATTTTCTATACTATCCTGAAAGTTCTCACCGGAAAAGCAAAAAAGGTACATTGGATGATGTATCTGCTGGTCACATTGGTAATCATTCGATATATTTTTCTTACCGAAGGTTAATCGGATATGCAATTTATTTCATGAAAACAAATCCTATTCCGTCCGAAAAGAAGTCAAGATATTGTTCAGCTTCATCTCGCGGACGGTTGGATTCGTTTGTTTTATCTATCTATAAATATTTGGCAGCTCTGCTGCTATGGATTTATCCCAAAAGGTGCAGCGCACCAAAATATTTGCAGAAAATTAATTCTCCTGAAGCAATGAAAGTGCAGCGCACCGAGACATTTTTTTGAATTCTTTTTTAGCTTGGAGTTACCTGCTCCTGAAGATTTATCCCTGAAAACTCCTTGGTATTGGTAATTTAAACGAAAGTTGTTGCCCGGTTACCGGATGGGCAAACTCAAGTTTGTACGAAAGCAGTTTGATGTAGTTGACGGTTCTGCCATCCTCGTTATATCGCCGGTCGCCCACAATGGGGCAGCCAATTGAAGAAAGATGGATTCGGATTTGGTTTTTCCGGCCAGTATCAAGTTTAATTTCGAGCAAAGCCATGGAATGAAAGGTCTTTAATACCCGGTATTCGGTAATTGCTTCTTTCGAGCCAGGAACTTCATGATCGTATGACACCATTTTCATGTTTGCCTCTTCGCGCAGCCAGGTGCGAATTATTCCTTCTTTCTTTTCAGGAATGGCGGTGGTTTGAGCCAGGTAATATTTGTTTACGGATTTCCAGTTTTCCTGAAATAATTCTTTTACTTCTTCTGAACGGGCAAAAATAATCAGGCCTTCAACCGCTTTATCGAGTCGGTGAACCGGAAAAAGTTGCTCACGACTGCCATAGCGCTCCCGGAGATAGCTGCGCACCCGTGTGAAAAGTGTTTGTCCTTCAAGGGCCGTGTCGCCGCTTGAAACAATTCCTGGTGGTTTGTTTACCACAATCAGCCATTGGTCTTCGTGAACAATCTTAAGTTGAAACCCATCCAGTTTTACAGCCCGCTCCAAAGATTTTGGCAGAAACTCAACTATCTGTCCTTCAGCAACGATATCATCGGGTCGTTTCAGGGTTTTATCGCCACATTTTACGGTGTGGTTATCAATCAGCTTCTTTGCCTTCGAATTCGACATTCCGGCGTGGTAGGCCAAAAGGAGTTCGATGAGGGTACAGTTCTTTTTCGCTTTAAACTTCATCTGTTAATAATTTTCATTTACCACATAGACACATAGTTCACATAGAAAAGAATTTAAAAGTATGTGTTCTATGTGCCTATGTGGTTATTTTTAGGTTTAAATCTTCATGCGTAAAAAGGTTCCCAACGGAAGCTGAATCCCGGTTTGTGACAGCAGATAGAATTCTCCGAATTCTTTTTCTGAAGAGGTAAGGTAACTCGCAACCACATTGTTACCAATGAGCGAAGAAAAACCAAGTGAATAAAGATTGAGTACCAGAAAACTATCCTTTCCGGCTAAAAGCTGGGAACAAAGTTTCATCAGTTCATTGAAATTCTCTTCCAGAACCCACTTTTCGCCTGCCGGCCCACGGCCATAAGCTGGCGGATCGAGAATGACTCCCTGGTATTTTTTGCCCCGGTTCACTTCTCGTCTGACAAATTTAAGGGCGTCTTCAACCAGCCAGCGAATGTCTTTTAATCCGGAAAGTTCCATGTTTTCGCGCGCCCAGGTGATTACGTTTTTAACCGCATCAACGTGGGTTACATCCGCTCCGGCAGCTTTTGCCGCCAATGAAGCTCCGCCTGTGTAGGCAAATAAATTCAAAACTTTACATCCGGCGCCGGCTTTTTTAACATTTTCGGCAATGTATTTCCAGTTTTCGGCCTGTTCGGGAAATACACCGATATGCCCGAAAGTGGTCAGGTTCAGCTTAAAATTCAGGATTACAGAATCCAATTCATAAGTAATGACCCAGCTTTCAGGCATTTTTTTGAAGAAGGTCCAGCCTCCGTTTTCCTCGTCAGCAAAACGATAGGCTTTTTTCTGTTTCTCGCGCTGGTAGCGGGCATGGGCGGTTTTCAGCCATTCTTCCTCCGGAAGTCGTTTGTTCCAGATGGCCTGAGGCTCAGGACGAATAAGGATATATTTTCCAAATCGCTCCATCTTTTCAAACCCGCCGCAGTCAATGAGTTCGTAATCTTTCCAACCTTCAGCTTTAAGAATGATCATTTGAATTTTAATAGGGTTCTGGCTCCAAAAGTAATTGAAAAAATTGGTTTGATTTTGATCATTGCCATAAACGCCGAAATGCCAAATCATTTCCAATCATGTCATCCCTTCAGGATTGTTTTTTATTTCAGAATAAAACTGAATTGCTTTGTAAACGCCGAAAGCATGATCTGATTATATTTTTGCCCCCAAGATAGCAGTTTATAAATCCCGAATGGATGACCTTTTTCGTCCGTTCGTTTGATATTTTCAAACTCTCGTTTTATTAGGTATTTTTGATTTTTGAAAAATCAATATTATGCTTTTTCGTGACCCGATAACCAGCGCTCAAAACCCCCGAATCAAAAACTTTATTCACCTGCAAAAAGCAAGGGAAAGGAAGGCACAGAACGTCTTCGTTGTTGAAGGCCTGAAGGAATACACCCAGGCAATCAGGCATAAATACCTGTTTGCCGGTATTTATGTTTGTCCCGACCTGATTTCGGAAGTTCATTTTAAAGCGATATCGGCAGGCATTAATCCCGATGACGGGGTGTATCCGGTCTCGAAAGAGGTATTCGATAAAATTGCCTACCGCGAAGGAAGTGGCGGAGTCATAGCATTGGCCCGCCCGAAAAGTCATAGCCTGTTGGATTTAAACCTGAATACAAACCATCTTCTGCTCGTTTTGGAGTCGGTTGAAAAACCCGGAAACCTGGGCGCCATTCTTCGCACAGCCGATGCTGCGGGAGTAGATGCAGTAATTGTATGCGATCCGCAAACCGATATTTACAACCCGAATGTAGTTCGTTCGAGTATCGGCTGTTTGTTTAGCGTTCCTTTGGCGGTATGTAATTCGAACGAAGCCATTGCCTGGCTGAAATCGAATCATATTGGCATCTACTGTACTTACCTGAAAGCGGCTGTTCCTTATACTGCAGTTGATTTTTCAAAACCATCGGCCATTGTGTTGGGTACCGAATCGGAAGGCATTACGGCAAAATGGATCGAGGCTGCCGATCAAAACATCATTATCCCGATGCAGGGAAGCGCCGATTCCATGAATGTATCGACATCGGCTGCTGTGGTTGTTTTTGAGGCTTGCCGGCAACGAAATTTTGGGAAAGGCTAAATAAAGTACCGACGAACTAACAAACAAAAATAAACCATGATTAACAGGAGACTTTTCATCAGAAACACAGGACTAGGCGCAGCAAGCCTGGGATTAATGACCGCATTTCCGGGCTTCAGTCAGGCCTTAATCTCCGCGAAACCATTTGTATTACCACGCAGTACGCCTGAAAAGCAAGGAATATCCCCGGCAGCGATCCGAAATTTTTTGGATACGGTTTCAAAAAGCAAACAGGAATTTCATAGCCTGATGATACTTCGCCATGGACATGTGGTTGCCGAAGGTTGGTGGGCTCCTTATTCGTCTGAACATCGGATGCAATTGTATTCACTGAGTAAAAGTTTTACCAGCACGGCTATTGGATTTGCGGTAACCGAAGGGCTTCTTTCCGTGGACGACCCGGTAATCAGGTTTTTTCCGGATGATCTTCCTGCCGAAATCAGCGAAAACCTTGCTGCCCTGAAAGTAAAGCATTTGCTGATGATGTCGGTCGGCCATGCCAAAGATTCCATCATGATACTGGAAGCTTCACCGGCCGGAGTTCGATGGGAAAAGACATTTTTAAACCAGCCGGTGGTTTTTAAGCCGGGCACCCAGTTCATGTACAATTCAGGAGCCAGCTATATGCTAAGTTCCATTGTCAAAAAAGTGAGCGGAAAAACCGCGCACGAGTTCTTACGGCCACGATTGTACGAACCACTGGATATCCCCGAAGCAACCTGGACTGAAAATTTCGAAGGCGTTAACATGGGAGCGTCACATTTGCGCATGAGAACAGAAAGCCTGGCCAAATTCGGGCAGTTGTACCTTCAAAAAGGAAAGTGGAACGGCAAGCAGGTCCTCAGCGAAAAATGGATTGCCGAAGCGACGTCCAAACAGATTGAAAACGGCAAGAACGACAGCAGTTGGGGTTACGGTTATCAGTTTTGGCTGAATCCTCCCGGTGGGTTCCGTGCCGACGGCGCTTTTGGCCAATTCACGATGGTTTTACCTGAACAGGATGCGGTGGTTGTGATAACCAGTGAAAGTATGGACACCAAAACCACCATGCAACTGGTTTGGGACGGGCTGGTTTCTGCAATGACCAGTGCAGCTCTTCCCGAAAGTTCTGTTGAACAGAAACAACTCAGGGTTGACCTGAGAGCGCTAAAATATGATCCCCCAAAGTTGGGGACTAATTCAACTGCCGCAGCCAGGATATCCGGAAAAGAATTTTTGCTGGATAATAACCAATTCAATGCGAAAGCTGTATCCTTCCAGTTTGATGGTGACAAATGTATTTTTACCCTGAAGGAAGACGGAAAACCGGATATCGAAATTACCAATGGCATGAATTACTGGATCAGGAAAGGGAATTTAAAGCCCGCGCCACATTCGTTGTTCTCGCTGCGACGGATTGACTTTGATTCGATTGTTGCAGCAAGCGCAACCTGGCAAAATGAAAACACACTCCTGCTGACCTGGCGTTTCATCGAAACCGTGCATGGCGACAGCCTCACCTGCATTTTTGACGGCGATCAATTAATCATCAAATTCCTGTTTAGTGTAGCCCGGCTTCAGAACAAACCCGATGACCGACCTGATATTTCGTGTACAATGATGGCATAATCAGAAGAATATAAACAAGACCAATTTTTCATATTAAGATTATTTGTTTTTTGAATACGACAAATCTTTCAGCCACCATGTATCTTTCTTTTCCTCTTTTCGAAAACAGGTGATTGCTTCTTTATTTATATCCGCAAAATCGTTTTTGATTAACTCCCAGTTCTTACTGTCCTGCTCCCAGAAATCATTTACACTTTTTGCAAATGTCCATAACATCATCACAGGCATTTCAAAACCAATTTTGCCATAACCAATGTACGTGGCGTCACTGATATTTTTCGCCTTAGAAACAGCATTTGCCTTTTTCACCAGAGCTTCCATTTCCTTTTCTTTTCCCTTTTTCAAATAAAAAGCCTGCCACCGGCAATAATGGTGTTCGTCTTCCATTAACCGTGGCGATGCAGGTTCGTAGCTTAAATCGAACCGTAAGGTTGCAAATTTTTCTTCGGTATATTCAATACAATCGTTAAATCGTTTGAATTTTTCGGGGCCGTACCGGGCAACTACCGAATCCCAGGCTGTCGCAATTTTTAAAGCATCATCCATCGAATTTACCGGGTACCACAGGTAATACTTAAAATCACCCGATGTCCAGAACTGGAAATCAAACGGGAATTTAACCTCTTTGCAAATGGTCAAAAGTTCCTTGTTTATTTCCATGTATTGATTCATCATTTCGGGTTTAATCACTTCGGTCCCAACCAGCCATAGCTGTTCTTTCTTTTCCTGTGCGCGGGAGTTGGCTGCGAAAACTCCTGAAAGCAGGAGTAAAACTATAAATACGGTTAATGATTTCATGATTTGTAATTTTTGGTTTATTAAAATCCTGACTGTAATTATCTGATAAACAGTTGAAATTAGATTATTCTGATTCCTTATGCAGGATGGAATCAATTTCCTTCATTTGCCCGCCGGACAATGGCCCAAATTGCATAGCACCGGCGTTTTCCTCAACCTGTTTCACGGTTTTGAAGCCCGGGATTGGGATGGTATTTTCGCTTGTGGCCCAAAGCCATGCCAGCGCTCCCTGAGCCAGTGTGCGTCCGTTGCTTTTGAGTATTTCCCCGATTGCATCCAGTTTATCCAATAATTCCTTAACGGGTTTGCCATCAGAGAAAAAGATGTGGTATTCATCACCAAAATGGTGAAGAATTGACCTGACATCATCAGTGGGTAAATTTGTAGCTGTGGAAAATTTACCGGTCAGCAAACCCATTGCCAAAGGCCCGCGGTTAATGCTGGCCAGGTTTTTATCCTCGCATAACTGAAGAATATCCTTGTTCCCGACAAAGAGGTTAAAAATTTGCTGAATGGCGATACAATTCTCCCCTTCGGCAAAAAAGGCTGCCCGTTCGGTATGATCGGTACTCCACCCGTATCCTTTGATTTTACCTTCTTTCACCAGCTCTTCCAACGCATCCCTGGTGGCTTGTGCCTTATCCAGCGGATAGGAATCCAGGTGCAACTGGTACAAATCAATGTAATCGGTTTGCAGCCGGGTAAGGCTGTCTTCAACGGCTTTCCGGATGTATTCAGGAGTGCCGTCGCCTTCAAAATCATTGATCTGGCCGCTTCCTGGTTCGAAAGTCATGCCGAATTTGGTGGCAATAACCACTTTGTCGCGTTTGCCTTTTATGGCTTGACCGACCAGTTTTTCTGAATGTCCGGTGCCATACATATCCGCTGTGTCGAGGAAATTGATCCCCAAATCGAGACCTCGCCGAAGTGCATTCAGCGATTCATTGTCATCTACGGCGCTCCATCCGAGCGGCATTCCCTGCAGGAACATATTCCCGCCGATTGCCCAGCATCCAAGTCCCATGGGGCTGACTTCGATGCCCGACCTGCCTAATTTTCTTGTAAAATTATTTTTCATGATTTTTAGTCTTAACTTATAAAATTCAGTCATGCCCCCAATTAATGTTAGGATTTGACTTGCATTCAATCAAAATGGATAGCATCCATATGAAATAGAAAATAGTGGAGCAATTGAGAAACTGTTAAAAATGATTTTCAAGCCAAAAATCAAAAAACATGAAATTTAAACAGCGTGTGTTTAGTGTTTCAATCAGAGTAGCTTTCGAGCTTTTGCAGATAATCCACAAATAATTTGAGTATTGAACTCAAATAAATGACACTGTCATTGTACCCTATGAAATATAACAAAATGATATTGAGTGTATTAAAATTACAAAAATGAAAATAGGGAATGTGTGTTTTTTAGCAGTTACCTACATTTTCAAATCAATTAATCCGAAAATTCTTAAAAAGTTAACATGCATTGAATCCAAAATTTAACTATCGGCAAAAAATTGTTTTTTTCAGAAACAATATTCTACCAAATCAGCTTTTAAGTATCTTAGCCCGCCAATCCGCATTCCGCTATGAGTAACGAAAACAGAAGAAAAATTTGGTCGCATCCGTGGTCGTACCGCGAAGGAACAATCGCAGCAGTGGCAATCCTGCTTCTGGGATTTGCGCTTCAGCTTTCCACCAACGGAATGATACTCCGGATGGCTGGTTTTCCGTGGAACCTCTTGTCGGGATTGGTTTTTCTTGGTATTCTGATTCCTGCGTATTATCTGCTAAAACATACACCGGTCATCAAAGGACTGGGCAGCGTGAAAGCAGCCTTGCCTGCCATTCTGGGTTTTACCTTTCTGGTACTGCTCATGGGTTTTGTGAAACAGGATGTGGAACCGAAATCCGCTCTGTTTCGGACTTTGGGATTAACTCATCTGGTTAAAACCTGGCCGTTCATCCTGATCAACCTGTATTTAATGATTTTGTTGGGTATAATCACTATGAAACGGCTGACTCCCTTTAACCTGAAGAATGCTGGTTTTTTCCTCAACCATTTTGGCTTATTTCTGGTATTGTTTTCAACGGCTTTGGGAAGTAGCGACATGCAGCGGCTCCGCATGAACTGCTACGAAGACCAGACCGAATGGCGAGCTGTGGATACTTCAGGAAAGACAATAGAACTGCCGATAGCGATTAAATTACTGAATTTCAACATCGCCGAATTCCGCCCGAAAGTGACTATCATAAATAACCAGACCGGACAGGTCGTACTGAATAAAGGCAAAAATCAGTTCGAAATGTTGGATAGGAATTCATTGGATTTATACGGATATCATCTCGAAGTGGAGCAGTTTCTGGAATCATCAGGAAAAGTGGGTGAGGCTTATTTCCAGGTGAATGAACCCGGTTCGGCGCCTTCGGCTAAAGTAAAGGTGACCAAAGATGGTGTCGAAATTTCGGGATGGGTTTGCAGCGGAAGTTTCGTTAACCAGCCCGAAGCGCTCAAATTGAATGATACTCATTCACTGGTGATGTTGCCCGCCGAACCCCGTAAATTCAGCTCCGAGCTGAACATTCAGACCAAAAGCGGAAAGAATATAACCACCATTATTGAAGTCAACCGACCTTATAAAATTGACGGATGGACGATTTACCAACTGAGCTACAACACCGAAATGGGCCGTTGGTCGAACCTGAGCGTGCTGGAACTGGTGCGAGATCCATGGTTACCTGTTGTGTATCTTGGCATTTTTCTGATGATGGCCGGGGCTGGATTCCTGTTTATAACCGGCAAACCAAAAAATGGAGGAACTGAACATGTGGCTTGATTATCCTATATATGCAACTGTTGCCATTCTATGCTGGCTGGTGGCTTCCGGCCTATTTCTATCTTCAGGAAAAAAACTGATGAATCAGTTGGCTGCAGGACTTTCGTTTGCCGGTACAGCTTTTTTGCTGGTTTTTATAACTATTCTTTGGCTGCATATTCAACGGCCACCAATGCGCACATTGGGAGAAACCCGACTTTGGTACGCCATATTCCTCTCAGGAATCGGACTTATTTCGTACCTCCGCTGGAAATACAAATGGCTGGTTTCTTATAGCCTGGGGCTGGCGATGGTGTTTTTAATTATCAATCTGCAACATCCCGAAACTTACGACAAAACGCTGATGCCCGCACTACAAAGTCCGTGGTTCATCCCACACGTAATTGTCTATATTTTTGCCTATGCCATGTTGGGCGCATCGTCACTGGTAGCTTTGCGGAACCTGTTTTTTGCGCCGACCGAAAAAATCATCAAAGGGCCAATCCAAATGGCCGACAATCTGGTTTACATCGGATTTTCGTTCCTGACTTTCGGTTTGCTGTTTGGTGCGCTTTGGGCCAAGGAAGCCTGGGGGCATTATTGGACCTGGGACCCGAAAGAAACCTGGGCATTCATCACCTGGATGTTCTATTTGGTTTACATTCACTATCGTTTCCGTCATCCTTCGGAACACAAAAAAGCAATGACTATTCTTGCTGTTTCGTTTGCCATTTTAATGATTTGTTGGTTTGGCGTGAATTATCTGCCAAGCGCTCAAAACAGTGTGCATGTGTATTCGGAATAGATTGTAACACTTGTTACACCTCCGCATCTGCAATCCTGCTACTTTTGAAGCTTTATCAGGCAGATTCAATGACCAAAAATAAAATTCTCAAACTGTTCCGTAAGTTTCACAAGTGGCCGGGTATTGTGATTACCCTGTTTGTGATTCTCTTTTCCATCTCCGGAATTTTCATGAACCACCGGGGATTAATTTCGTCAATCGACATCAACCGAACGTGGTTGCCTGATGATTATAGCTATGAGAATTGGAACAAAGGAGCTGTAAAATCAGTCTTTCTGTTAAATACAGACTCTGCACTTGTTTACGGCAATATCGGAATCTGGCTCAGCACCGATCAATTCAAATCTTTTCAGGATTGGAACACTGGATTTCCGGGAGGTATTGATAACCGAAAAATTAGCAAAATCCTGAAAACTCCGGATGGAAAACTGTATGCCGGAACGTATTTTGGATTGTATCAATACTCGTTTCGGCAACATGAATGGCAAAAAATATCGCTCCCCATTTCAGAAGAACGGATTACTGATCTGATCATGAAAGGAAATGAATTGCTGGTCCAAACCCGTTCAGTTTTACTGAAATCAATTGATGGGAAGGCGTTTTATCCGGTTGTGATTCCTGCTCCTGAAGGGTATGATGGAAAAGCGAGCCTGTTCAAAACCTTGTGGTTGCTGCATAGCGGCGAAATTTGGGGGTCGGTCGGGAAACTGGTAGTTGATTTGTTTGGATTGGCTATCCTGATTATTGCGTTAACCGGATTAATGCATTTCATCTTCCCGGGATGGTTGAAACGCCGAAAAACAAAACAAAAAAACAATACCAATTTGGTTGCCATTCGAAACAGTAATCTCCGTTGGCATAACCGTTTGGGCTGGATTTTTATTCCATTCCTGATTCTGGTGACCATTACTGGCATGTTCCTGCGCCCGCCACTACTGATTGCTATTGCCAATTCGATGGTTTCGCCCATTCCCGGCACAGTTCTGAGTTCACCAAATCCCTGGTACGAAAAGCTTCGCCGCGTTTTGTACGACGAACAGCTACACATTTTTCTGTTTTCGACTTATGACGGAATTTTCTTTACTGACGAAAATTTCCAGCAACCCATGCGCCGCCTGATAAACGAACCGCCGGTGAGCGTAATGGGTTGCAATGTTCTGGAGAAAAAAGGTGAAGGCAACTTTCTGATCGGCTCGTTCAACGGGCTGTTCCTCTGGAATCCTATTAACGGGCAGTTGTTTGATTACCTCTCCGAAAATCAGTACCAGGCACCTGAAGAAGTTGGGGCACCAATCTCAAAAGATATGATTGATGGCTATTTTACCGATCAGTCGGGCAATGAATTCTATTTCGATTACAATCAGGGCGTTTTACCGATCCGGAATACGATCCCATTTGGAGAAATGAGCGCTGAAATAATTCAGGAAAGCCCGATTTCGCTATGGAACCTTTCGCTCGAAGTTCATACCGGCCGCATCTTTGAGCCTATTTTGGGAATGTTCTATATTCTCTATGTTCCGTTGGCCGGAATTTGTATCCTGATTGTTTTGATTAGTGGATTTTTTATGTGGTGGATTGGGTATAGGAAGAAAAAATAAACTGACGGGGTGACTTCTGAGTCACCCCGTCAGTACCAAAAAAAACTATCCTATTTCTTCCGGAAATCCCGGCGCTTTCCGGTGTTTGGTCGCCTGTTCATAGGCATAAGCCAGTTTGATTAAAGTGGGTTCGCTCCAGGCACGGCCAAAGAACGAAATTCCGATGGGCAACCCATGAACATACCCTGCCGGAACGGTAATGTTTGGATAACCCGAAACCGCTGCAGGTTCTGAACTTCCGCCACTAAAATGATCTCCGTTTACCCAGTCAATCGTCCATGCCGGGCAATTGGTCGGGGCAATCAGTGCGTCCAGCTTGTGTTGATCCATCAGCAGATCAATGCCTTTTTCGCGTGTCAGTTTTCTGGCTTTGGTTAAGGCTTCCAGGTAAACAGGTTCTTCCAAACCGTTAGTTTTTTCTGCCTTTTCAAAGATTTCCTGTCCAAACCATTTTAATTCCGTATCTGCATTCTTCAGGTTGAATTCAATCAAATCGGCCAGCGACTGAACCTTCAGGCCAGAACGTGTTTTCAGGTAAGCATTCAAATCAGCCTTGAATTCCGAAATTAAAACCTGCCATTCTGCATCGCCACATTCCTTACGGTTTTCAAACTTCAGATTCCCGACGATTATTGCTCCTTTGTTTTTCAATGTTTCAATAGCTTCAGAAATCAATTTGTCCACTTCAGTATTATTTCCAAAAAAGTCGGAAGCAATGCCAATCCGTGCGTTTTTCAAACCATTGGCATCTAAAAACTGAGTATAATCCTGATCCTTTTCAACAAGTAAACCCAGCAAAATGGCTGCATCGGCAACAGTCCGAGCCATTGGTCCTGCTGTATCCTGACTGTGCGAAATCGGGATTATACCATCGCTACTCCACAAGCCAACAGTTGGTTTAATGCCCACGATGCCGTTAATTCCTGAAGGGCAAACAATCGAGCCATCGGTTTCTGTGCCAATTCCAATCGCGCATAAATTGGCCGAAACAGCCGACCCGGTACCAGAACTCGATCCGCAAGGACTTCTATCCAGACTATAAGGATTACAAACCTGACCTCCCCGTCCGCTCCACCCGCTTGATGATTTAGTTGACCGGAAATTCGCCCATTCGCTGAGGTTTGTTTTACCCAGCAAAACAGCTCCGGCTTCCCTTAACTTCCGAATGATAATCGCATCATCAGGAGCAGGACTTCCCACCATTGCCATAGAACCGGCAGTTGTCAGCATTTTATCGCCTGTATCAATATTATCTTTAATCAGCACCGGAATTCCATGCATCGGGCTACGTACTTTTCCGGATTTTCGTTCCGCGTCCATTTGCCGGGCAATGTCCATTGCTTCAGGATTAATCTCAATGACTGCCCGCAATTCCGGTCCTTTTTTATCAATTTGCTCAATGCGGTCGAGATATTTTTGGGTTATTTTTGCCGAAGACAAAGCTCCCGAATTCATCTTCTCCTGAAGCTGGGCAATGGTGATTTCATTCAGTTCAAAATCAGCATAATTTTCAGGAACATTAGTTTGAGTTGTTGTCTGAACACATGAACCAAGAGGTGCGAGGGCAAGAGTTCCTCCACCTAAAGCTGCGGTTTTAAAGAAGTTTCGTCGTTTCATAGAGATAAAAAATTAGATTGGATATTGAGGATTGGTAATTTCTCCGATAAACAGGATTGCTCCGCTTGTTTTTTCAGTAATAGCAAACAAGAATGGACGATCAACATAGAAATGTTTTCTAACGTCAGGTCCGGATTCGCCAGTTGTCATTATAACTGCAGTAACCGCTGCCGCTTCAGTCCCATTTTCATTTACATCAATATAAGTCTTGTGGATAACCGAACTAATGAAAAGGTTGCCTGCTTTGCTAATTCCGGTAAAGTTCGCACTTCCGGGCAAAAAAGCTTGTTTCATCCCCATTTCTATTAGCGCTTCATTTAATTCGAGGTTCCACGAAAACTTAAAACGTGGCATGGTTACAACCACTTGATTTTCGTTTTTAAAGCTTTTCATCCACAATCGCCAGTTTTCGGTATTCAGCGCCGAAATCACATCTTTGGTCGTTTTGTTTCTATTCGGAAGAATAACAGTCATTTGGAACTGGCCTTTTCCATAAGGCAAATTCACTGCGCTGAACAGTTCGCCAGAGGCATACTCCAATGCTGTTTCCTGTTTCATCATCGGTGTTTTCATGTAAGTTCCATCGCTCAAATAAAATGGCTGGTTGTGTGTTTCCTTATCTTTGAACTTCGATTTCCATATCCCGTTGAAATAAACCGCGTTCAGGAGAACCATCGTCATGCCGCCATCGATCTTCTCGAGAATGATTGGAATCTTGTCGTGTGTTTTCAGTGCAACCCAGCCGTTTATGATTTTCAAGGCATCGACAGGCAATCCAAAATTCAGGGAATTGATTTCTGAATCGTAAAACTCACGGTTGGTAGAAATGAAATTGGGTTCAACTTTAAATCCTTGTTGATAATAAATAGCATTGGCAATCTCGAGCACCACCTCCGGGTCTGACGATTTCAACGCTGCAACAAGCGCCTGGTGCGAATGATTAATTTGGGCTGTTGTAATTCCTGAAAACTTCATCGCATTTTCCATTTCGATTTTGGTCTCGCCTGAAGCCCCGTTGTAAGTCATGGCCAATGCAAGCGAAACACTCAGGGGGGAGACTGAAGTATTTGTGTTTTTCTCCGCTTTTGCGACCACCCTGCTAAAAAGATCGAGACCGAATGAATTATCAGCCTCAATTAATTCAGCAGATTTCTCGAGCAAATTTGCCGGTTCTTCTGATATGGGTTCAGCTTTCTTGCACGAAAATGTGACTAACATCAAAATCAGAATAAACAGAAGTGAGGTTTTCATGGCAGGAAATTTTAGTTTTCGGGTTCTCAGACAAATATACAGAAAACATAACATTCCAAGGATATGGCAGGTTTTTTAAATGTCAATTTCCATAAAA
>PNOH01000038.1 GCA_013824715.1 Odoribacter sp.
TATTATTGAAATCCTTGTTATCTATAATCATTCTAATTAGTTTGATTTCCTTTTTGCCGGCAAACTAAAACTAAAGGTGCTCCCTCCTGCCTTTCCGGTAGTAAGGTTTCCCTCCCGATGGCCATCAGGATCATTTTCGACCCAAATTTGCCCACCATGTTTCCCGATAAACTCTTTTACAAGCACAAGTCCCAATCCGGTACTGGGTTCGCCGTCTGTTCCAGGCGAGCTGACTTTTTCATCGATCCTGAAAAGCCGGCCAACATCTTGTTGCGAAATTCCAACGCCTGTATCCTGTACCGAAACCTCAATCCTATCGTGGCTAACGGTTTTTGACCGGATGGTAACTTTCCCGTTTACTGGTGTGAACTTAACAGCATTGCTCAGGAGATTGCGAAAGACAGAATTGATCATCTTTTCGTCGGCAAATACGTTTTGGTTTGCAGGAACTTCGCTTTGGATGGTTATTTTTTTTTGTATTGCCCTCGAGTTTATCTGTTCAATATTTTCGGAAACTATTTTTGACAGGGAAAGCTTTTGCGGTGAAAAACTAAAAGAACCTTTTTGCAACAGCGCCCAGTCGAGCAGATTATTTAAAAGTTTATAAAGGTTTTCGGCCGAATGTTTCAATGTGCCCGAAAACTCTCTGATTTCTTCAGGGGTGTATTCATTGTTTTCGTCGGCCAATAATTCCGAAATACCCAGAAAGCCAGTGAATGGGCTTTTCAGATCGTGCGCAATGATGGAGAAGAATTTGTCTTTCTCGGCATTGAGTTTCACCAGCTCGGTATTGGTTTCTTTCAGGATTGAGTCTTTTTTTATGTCCTCGCTGATATCCCTGGTAATTCCAACGGTGGCATACCGTTCTCCTTTTTCATTAACTATTTGTGCCACTGAAAGTGAGACTGGAAATTCGCTCCCATCTTTCCGTTTGTTCAGCACTTCGCCATGCCAGCTTCCTTTTTCAGATAAGTCAGAAAAAAGATCAGCAATTACTTCCGGTGGGTTATTTTCTGAACGTATCAGTTCGAATGGTTTACCAATAAGCTCCTTTTCACGAAAACCATAAGTTTTGCAAAACGAATCGTTTATAAAAATGAATTTTGAATCTTTATCGGCGATAGCAATACAATCGGCAGTATATTTAATGGCCTTGACGAGCATATCTTTTTGTTCTTCGGCGTGCTTCTGTTCACTAATATCCGAAATAATCACCCGGTTTTCATAAATACCTTCCTTTTTCCAGGAAAGAACCGTTATAATTTGAGCCCAGAAGAGAGTATTGTCATTCCTTTTCAACCGAAGATCGAACTGCTGCCTTTCGCCGGAAGTAACCAATTGGTTGTGTTTCAAATAATAGGTATCCTGATCTGCGCTGCAAATAAAGCGGTAGAATAGTTTGTTTTCCAATTTCTTTCGTTCTACACCAAGCATTTTTGCTGCTGTTAAGTTGGCATGGCAAATTATGCCGGATTCGGTCAGGGTAAGGTAACCAACAGGAGCCAGGTCGTAAAGGTCGAAGTATTTTTCGCGCGATTCATCAAGTTCCTGTTTGGCCAGTTGCAATTCTTCGTTTTGCAACTCAAGTTCAATCTGGTGAACTTCAAGTTCATGAATCAGTCTTTGGGGGTCGTGCTGACCTAATTTTTTAACATTCATCTCGTATTCGTGCCATTTTTCTTCAGCAAGTTTTCTGAGTTCAGCTTTGGGGTCATTTGAGGGTTCCATATTAATAGTTTTTAATCGTACTGGATTGAATTTTAGAGCCGTAGGCTCGTAATATCTTTTAGGGATGGAATTTTTTCCATCAGCAAGTTGTCTTGGGGTGAAGGTGACATATTTATATGTTTGTGTTTGGTTATAAAGTCCTTACGTTACTTTCAAAGTTAAGGTTTTAATTTCAAATCTGTTTAATATTATCATTTTAATATTTTGAACAGGTGATTTCGGCTTTCGGGATTTTGAAATTTGCAAACCAGGGCTGGTCTTATTTCGCTGAAGATGCAGATCACTCACAAAAAAAGCCGTCTCAAATTAAATTGAGACGGCCTTTTAGATGATAAATGTCTTAATATAAGGATAAACTAAGCTAGTTTAACATTTACGGCATTTAATCCTTTGTTTCCTTCCTGAAGGTCAAAGGTCACTTCGTCATTTTCTCTGACTTGGTCGTTTAAACCAGATACGTGTACAAAGTACTCTTTATCTGATCCACTGTCTTTAATAAATCCAAATCCTTTGGATTCGTTGAAAAATTTTACTGTTCCTTTATTCATGATAATTTAAATAATAATTAATTCGGGCAAGATACGGATTAATATTTGATAATTCGTTTATTTTCAATAAATTAATTTTAATATCACACCTTTTCAATAGGTTTGCGCATTTTAACCCTGAGATGCTTGTAATCGGAAGGCGTAAGTCCGGTAATTTTTTTAAATTGGTTCGATAAATGAGCGACACTGCTGTAGTGAAGTTTGTCAGCGATTTCAGAAATATTAAGTT
This sequence comes from Odoribacter sp., assembly GCA_013824715.1. Lineage (GTDB taxonomy): Bacteria > Bacteroidota > Bacteroidia > Bacteroidales > Prolixibacteraceae > Aquipluma. The sequence continues at coordinate 2,506 of PNOH01000038.1, forward strand.
CGTCGTAAACCAGCAATTCTTTTGCCCGTTCAATTTTATGGTTCAGAAAGAAATGTTCAATGGTGTTGCCCTGATTCTCCGAAAAAAGATTGGCCAGATAAGTGTAGTCATAATTTAGTTTCTGGCTTAAATAATCAGATAAGTTAATCTTGAGCTTTCTTTCTGTATAATGAACCAATTCAATAATAATGTTTTTTATTTTCTCAACCAGGATGATTTTTTTGTCTTCGATTAATGCAAGCCCCGATTTTTTCAGGTTGAAATTCAGTAAGTCTCTCAGTTCCACGGAGATGTCTTCAATAATTTCGACTTTACCTAAATTGATGCTTTTATATTGCACCCCAAGTTTTTCAAGTTCGGATTTAACTATCAGTTTGCAGCGATAACTGACCATATTTTTGATGTGGAGATCCATGCTACTAACAGATTTTCAAATTTTTCTGGCTGATTAATGGCTATTGTACTACTTTTTGATGGCAAATGTTACTTAATAGGCATTACTTTTTGTAAGTTAAAGGTAGTTTTGCTTGTTAAATGCTGAAATATCGACGACAGATAAAAGGCATTTATTTTCGTCGCCGGTAACTATGGCCTCCACATACACGTTACAAAAATGTTCAGGGTCACTACCAATCATCAATTCGCACGATTGTTTAGATTTGCCCAAATAAACCATACTTAAAAAATTATTAAATGTTAGAAGTGTTTCTTCTGAAACATATAATTTAAAGTTACTGTTTAATAAGCTGAAACGTCTTTCTCCAAGCAACTCGGCCCCGGTAAAATTCAGCTCGCAGATCAGTCCTGTATGATCGAGTGAAAAATAGCCCATCGGTGCAAAGTCATACATCATGGTATATTTTCTAAGGGCGGCTTCTGTTCTTTCATTGGCCTTACGCAACTCTTCGTTTTGCATTTCCAATTCAATCTGGTGAACCTGCAATTCGTGAACGAGCCTTTTTACATCGGTTTCTATCCCTGTGATGGAATTTTCATTTTGCGTCAACTTGAGTTTTTTTTCAGCATTCATGCGCAAAACCTGTTCATCTGTTAAATCGCGTTCTTCGTTCATGTATTTTTATTTTAGTTAATTTATAGTCCGAAGTCCGAAGTCGGAAGACCGGAGTCAGATTACTTCTTTGCCACCAGAATCATTTCATTAGCAGTATGAAGGCTGTTGAGCAATACATTTACCGACCATTCAAGTTCGCAAACCTTATCTTCGGCTGTTATCACTTTCATTTTATATTTGGAACCTACCTTTTCTTTGATCAGTTTTTGGATTTCATTTTCAGTCTTTTTTTGTTTTGTTTCCGGAATAAACAGTTGAATAAAATTTTGACTGATTGCATCTTTACGTATTCTTCCGAAGAATTTTTCTGCTTCAGGATTAAATTCCACAATCTTCCAATCGGTTGATAATTTAACGATTACATCTGACGTTGAATTCATAATTAACCGGTGCATCTGTTCATTTTCGTGCAATTTTGCTTCCAACTGCTTCAGGTCGGTGATGTTGAAGAATGTGATGACCAGCCCGTCAATCCGGTCCTCGAAGGTGCGGTAAGGCATGATGCGGATGGAAAACCAACGCCTGTCTTTTGTCGGGATTTGTTTTTTGATAAAAACTAGTGTCTTTAATACTTCGCTCGCATCTTCAACCAATCCGGGATAAATCAGATCGGAGACCAGGTCGGTAAATGGCCGGCCTACGTCGCTTTTTATGAGTTTAAAAATCTGTGTCGCCTGAGGGGTGTAACGCCTGATATTTAAATCCTTGTCGAGAAACAGGGTTGCAATATCAGTGCTGTTAAGCAGGTTTTTCATATCATTGTTCACCCTCTCATAATCGTCAATCTTCGATTGCAGTTCAGCATTTACTGTTTGCAGTTCTTCATTAAGGCTCTGCATTTCTTCTTTCGAACTCGTAAGTTCTTCATTGGTTGACTGGAGTTCCTCATTGGTTGATTGTAATTCTTCGTTGGTGGATTTCAGTTCTTCCTGCGAAGTCTGCATTTCTTCCAACGAGTTTTGCATATTTTCGCGGGTATGCTGTAACTCTTCTTCTAACTCTGATTGCATCAAACTTATGATGGTTTCCTTTCCTTTTTTTGTCTGTATTCCTGCGACAGCAACCTGGGGCAAATCAGTAAAAATTATCATTACCATACCGTTTAGCGGTTCAGGTTTATCTATCCGTTTAATCGTAACATTCAGGTTTTGTGAACCACCGTTTGTACCTACTTTCAAGTTGTGCAAAACCACAACTTCCTTTTTCAAAATGGCTTTGCGGAAGGCGGCTGGAAATTCGTTGCGAATACCTTCGCGCAACATGGCAAAAATATTCAGGTTTGCTTTACCCACTGCCGGTTCCAGATATTTTCCGGTACGTCCGCTGATGTAGATAATATCGCCATTTTCGTTCACCAACACGCCTGGAGGCGAAAAGTGCTGAAGTAACAGTTTATCGGTAAGTTCCTCGATGTTTGGTGTTGATTTTACTGGCATTTTTTTCTCCATGTTGGTGAGTTGTGATCGGGAAAAAGAAGAAGGAAATTCGAATAGCCCGGGAGTTGATACAGGTGTTGAAGAACGTTGGTAAATTTTTAATTTGTCATCAACCGATTTAAAAAGAATGCTTTGCGTTCCAAGGGTTTCTGAGCTTCCAAGTATTACAATTCCTTCAGGATTAATACTGTAATAAAACAGGCCAAGTATTTTCTTTTGCAAGTCCGCATCCATGTAAATCAAAAGATTACGGCATGTAAGTATGTCTAGATTGGTAAAAGGCGGGTGCATGATGATGTTGTGCTGGGCAAATACAACCATTTCCCTTATTTCTGTTGTGACACGATAGTTTTCATCCTGAACAGTAAAAAACCGGTTCAGTCGTTCAGGTGATACGTCGGTAGTAATATTTGCAGGAAAAATTCCTTTTCTGGCTGTTTCAATGGCTTCATTGTCGAGATCGGTTGCAAAAATCTGTAAAAAGATACATCCGTACGGTTTTACTTTTTCGAGCGCTTCTTTAAAAACTATGGCCAGTGAATATGCTTCTTCTCCGGTTGAACACCCGGCTACCCATGCCCTCAGGATGGAACCCTCGTGAATGTTGGCGATCAGATTTGGAATAACTGTCGCTTTCAACTTTTCCCATACCAGCGGATCCCGAAAAAAATTAGTTACACCAATCATCAATTCCTTGAAAAGTATTTCCACTTCCTTTGGGTTCTCCTTCAAAAAGCTGACATATAAATTTATTTTATTGATTTTGTGAACGCCCATGCGCCTTTCGATTCGGCGATACATGGTGTTTTTTTTATATGACGAAAAGTCGTTGCCGGTATGGATTCGCAACAGTGCAATGATTTTTTCGAGCGAATTTTTGTCTTGAAACTCTATCCCCTGATCTGATTTAACTTCAGGAATATGTTTAAATAAATTAATGAGACTTAAAGGCAGTTCATTGGCCGGAGCCACAATGTCAACCACCACTGAATTGAGAGCATTGCGGGGCATACTGTCGAATTTTGCCGTGGCAGGATCTTGTACCATAACAATCCCGTTTTGTTCTTTTATGGCGCTAAGTCCTAAACTGCCGTCGGAGCCCATTCCCGAAAGAATAACACCGATAGCTTGTTTTTGCTGGTCGTAGGCAAGCGAACGCATAAAAAAATCGATCGGAAGGCGAAGTCCCCTTATTTCAACCGGATCGACCAGATAAAGCGCCCCTTTTGAAATAGACATGCTCTTGTTGGGTGGAATAACATACACGAAGTTGGGCTTAACCGCCATACGGTCTTTTACCTGAAAAACTTTCATGCTGGAAATTCGCTGAAGTAATTCGGGCAACATACCTTTTTGTGTTGGATCAAGGTGTTGGATAACCACATAGGCCATTCCGCTATTCTGGGGTACATGACCTAAAAATTGCTCCAGCGCTTCCAGTCCGCCGGCCGAAGCTCCGATACAAACTATTGGAAATTTGCCTGTTTCCGATCCAGAATGCTTTTCTGCTGAGGTTACTTTAGATTTTAGTTTTCCGGATTTCATGAATCACATATAATTTGCAGCAAAAAAAGAGTATTCGCACCTTTTTATTTAGTGTAAATACAAAACTAGCGAAATATATTGTATAAATAATAGATTGAATGGATACCAGTGAATTCGCTTTAAACTAATGATGGATTTTCATAAATGGCTGGTTGATTGTTATTTATTCGAATTCGGTTTTTAACATTAATTTCGGGATTAGACATGAATAACCGGATCATCCATGCCATTTTTTTGTGCTTCTCCAATATTTCTGTTAAGAAAATGGCAGTACGACGATTACTAAATACTTGTGATATTGGAGATAATTCATGTTTAATTATGTGGATAATCCTTTGGTGATCGTTTAGAAGTGTTTCAAAAACTTGTCCTGCATTTCTGAAGTTTTGATTATCGTCGTTCATTTGTGCAATACTCAGGAAATCTTTCAGGGAGCCTAACGCGTAATGTCCCAGTGACCGGATCTGTTCTGCAATTTCATCAATCATCAGATCCAGCACATTATACTGGTTTTCAAGAAACACATGCAGTTCGAAGTAGTTTGACCCATCAAGGTTCCAGTGTGCAGTCCTTGTTTTGGTATATAATACATACTCATCAGCCAATAAAAGATTGAGAAAAGTCACAACCACTTTATTGTTTTCGATCGAAGTTTCGGTAGTCTGGTTCATAATTTATGATTTAAAATTTATTATTTAATCCATATATAGTCCTGAAATGATAACCGTACACTGAAAAAGTGAGCGCATCAGTGATTAGCGCTGGTCGCCTGAAAAGTGTCCAGATTAAAAGTTTCCAATATTCACTTCTGTCTTTATTTACAATCCCAATAATAATTACTGATTTCAAAAAACCAAGGAGAAAGGGAAAATCCCTGGTTTGCCGCCCGGCATGAAGCTTTTTATAATTCAGCAAAAACTGCCGGATTCTTTTGTAGTATGGTTTTGCGGAATAGATATTCTGTATGATCTTTTTATATCCATCCAAAAGCTCCTGATGGTTCATTACGGGGACAAAATTCATGGATGAATCGGTGTTGTTCCCTGATGATTCGGAGGTTAACCTGTTTTCGGCTTTAAGCCGTTTGTAAAGTACCGTATTTTTGGGGGCGTTTAACAAACCGACCATTGCCGAAACAATACCACTTTGCTGTATAAAATCGATCTGCTTCTGAAAAACAGTTGGAGTGTCTGAGTCAAATCCTACTATAAATCCGCCCGAAACCTGTAAGCCGGAATTTTGTATTTTTTTTACGCTTTCGAGCAGGTCCCTGTTTTTGTTCTGTCCCTTGTTACATTCCTGAAGTGATTTTTCCTCGGGAGTTTCAATACCAACAAATGTGGACGTAAACCCTGTTTCGGCCATTAACGACATCAGTTTTTCATCATCAGCCAAATTAATAGAGGATTGAATGTTAAATGTAAACGGATATTTATGGTTTTGCATCCATTTTTTCATGGCCGGGAGCAAGTTGTTTTTGACCTGGTTTTTGTTCCCGATAAAATTATCGTCAACAATTAATATGGGTCCGCGCCAATTCAAATGATAAAGTATTTCAAGTTCTTCAATAATCTGACTGGTATTTTTCATCCTTACCCTGTGACCCAAAAGAGAAGTTATTTCGCAAAAATCGCAGGAGAAAGGGCAACCGCGCGAAACCTGAATATTCATGGTAACATAGTCATTCATTGATAACAGGCGGTAATCGGGAACCGGTGATTTTGTTATATCAGCAAATTCATTGGTTTTATACACTTTTTCAGGTTTCTTTCCAGTATTTAAGTCATTCAGAAACATCGGCATCGTAATCTCTGCTTCATTCAAAATAAAATGGCTGATTTGTGGATAGTTCTCATATTCCTGGGTAAACAGCGGGCCGCCTGCAATTATTTTTACTTCATACTTCAGGCAAAGTTCAATAATTTTGTTCACCGATTCCCTCTGTATGTACATGGCGCTAATGAAAACATAATCAGCCCAAAGGATATCTTTTACCTGAAGTGTTGTAATATTGAGGTCAACGAGTTTTTTATGCCAGTTGTCTGGAAGCATGGCCGAAACGGTGATTAATCCAAGAGGTGGCACAGTGGCTTTCTTGGCAATAAACTGCATAGCATGTTTAAAACTCCAAAAAGAATCGGGGTATTGCGGATATACTAATAATACATTCATAAACAAATTATTTATGAATGAAAGTTAGATAGAGCTCAAAGCAGATGTATTACACAATTTTTGGAAATATTTACATCTTTCACACATTTAACAGAAGTTGGTGCGGTTCACCGACTATCGGGTGGGGTAACCCTTTTCATTTTGAGGCTTTTAAAGAAAGTAGGATTCAATCCTGTAACTTTTTTAAATTGGTTGGATAAATGAGAAACGCTGCTGTAATTCAGTTTATATGAAATTTCGGTAAGACTAAGTTCATCATAGATAAGCAATTCTTTTACCCTTTCAATTTTATTCGAAATAATGAAGTGTTCGATGGTAATTCCGGTTACTTCTGAAAAAAGACTGGCCAGGTAGTTATAGTCGTGCTTGAGTTTATCACTGATGTATTCAGAAAAATTAATTCCGGAGAGTTCATTTGTATAATGCACCATTTCTATAATGACGTTTTTAATCCTTTCAATCAGAATAGATTTTTGATCGTCCATCAGTTCAAGGCCTGATTGCATTAATCTGTATTTAAGCTGGTCAAACTGCTCTTCATTGATATTCTCAATGATCTCTACTTCGCCTAATTCAATCTTTCCATAATGGAGGCCTAGTTTATCCAACTCAGATTTCACCACCATTTTGCAGCGCATCGAAACCATATATTTGATAAAAATTTTCAATTTTGGTTTTTAGTTATTTTACATCTGTTATGAACACTCATACCTAAGGGATTGTAAATTTAAGCACGAATAAATATACCAAATAACTTTGAAACTTATTAATTTTTTGGATTTTGAACCCTATAAAAAGTAGAGGGGAGCCGGGCGGCTCCCCAATAATCTACATTATTGCGATTCGTGAAAAAGGGACTTGTTTTCTCTGACTGAAAGGCAATGATGATGCTGTTGTATTAAAACATTTCTTTCAATAAATGTCAGAGCTTCGTAATAATTTATCCTTTCTTTAGCAGTTTGTTGTCTCATTTTTTTAAGTGCACATTCAACAAGTTCACTTCCAAAAGGACAATTGAATAAAAGACCGTAATAGTTTGAATAATTTTCTCCCATTCTTTCCGCTATCAGGTACAAACTACACTTATTACTATTTACATTAGTTTATTCTATAAATACAGAAAAGGTAACCCTCAAAATCAATATATTTTTAAATTAAAAGTTTAAAGATCGCTTTAGCATATTTTTATATTTTTGCAGAAGTTTTTTTTAATGTAACGAGCCAGGAGAGATAATCTCACTCAGACACATGATTATCGCTGGCGAGTTCCATCTGACAATTAAAAAACAAATTATAAACAGATGAAAATCTTTTAAATAGATATGTTTGAGAATCTGAACGAAAAGCTGGAACGGTCATTTAAACTTCTAAAAGGCCAGGGGAAAATAACCGAAATCAATGTTGCCGAAACTTTGAAAGAAGTTCGTCGCGCTTTGCTCGATGCCGATGTTAACTTTAAGATAGCCAAATCATTCACCGAGAATGTCCGTAAAAAGGCATTGGGTATGGATGTTTTAAACTCGATTAAGCCAAGTCAGTTGATGGTTAAGATCGTACACGACGAGTTGGCTGAATTGATGGGAGGAAAATTTGTTGATATCAATTTAAAAGGAAATCCTTCTGTTATTCTCATCGCCGGTTTGCAGGGATCGGGAAAAACCACTTTCTCAGGAAAACTGGCTAAAATGCTGAAAAGCAAAAAAGGGCGTCACCCATTACTTGTTGCCTGCGATGTTTACCGGCCTGCTGCAATCGAACAGCTTAAAATTCTCGGACAGCAAATAAATGTTCCTGTCTATTCTGAAGATGGCAACCTCAATCCGGTAAAAATTGCATTAGATGCTATCAGGCAGGCCAAATTGCAGGGAAATGATGTTGTTATCATTGATACTGCCGGACGTTTAGCCATTGATCAGCAAATGATGAACGAAATCAGTGCGGTTAAAGATGCGGTAAAACCTCACGAAATTTTGTTTGTCGTAGATGCTATGACAGGGCAGGACGCCGTTAATACTGCCAAAGAGTTTAACGACAGGCTTGATTTCGACGGCGTCGTACTCACCAAACTGGATGGTGATACCCGCGGTGGTGCTGCTATTTCGATTCGCGCGGTGGTTGATAAGCCAATTAAATTTGTTGGTACGGGTGAAAAGCTGGAGGCGCTGGATAATTTTCACCCTGAACGTATGGCCGACCGTATTTTGGGGATGGGCGATATCGTTTCACTGGTCGAGAAAGCACAGGAACACTTTGATGAAGATGAAGCAAGGAAACTTCAGAAAAAACTGGCTAAAAACCAGTTCAGTTTTACCGACTTCCTGAAGCAAATTCAGCAGATTAAAAAAATGGGAAACCTGAAAGATCTGGCAACCATGATTCCCGGAATGGGAAAGGCCTTAAAAGATGTTCAGATTGAAGATGACGCTTTTAAACACATCGAAGCTATTATTTATTCGATGACACTGGCTGAACGGGAAGATCCCAGCTTATTGAATGGTTCGCGCAGGAAAAGGATTGCTGATGGATCAGGCACTAATATTCAGGAAGTTAACAAGTTGATCAAGCAGTTTGCTGAAACCCGAAAGATGATGCGTGTTGTTTCGCAAGGAAATAACATGAAACGGATGATGGGAAATATGGGCCAGAAAAGATAACCGGATAAATTTTTACCAATGATATTAATTGACGGAAAAAAAACAGCGGACGAAATCAAAAAGGAAATTGCCGAAGCAGTTAAGCTGATTGTTTCAACGGGCAGAAGGCCTCCGCATTTAGCTGCTGTTTTGATTGGTCACGATGGCGGCAGCGAAACCTATGTGGCCTTCAAGATTAAAGATTGTGAAGAAGTTGGTTTTCGTTCGTCGCTTATACGTTTCGAAGACGATGTAACTGAATCGGAGCTTATTGCTAAGGTTCATGAATTAAACAATGATCCTGATCTGGATGGATTTATTGTCCAGCTTCCTCTTCCGAAACACATTTCAGAGCAAAAAGTAATTGAAGCTATTGATGCCAGAAAAGATGTTGATGGATTTCATCCTGAAAATGTTGGGCGTTTGGTGCTCGGTTTACCGGCATTTTTATCGGCTACTCCTTTCGGCATTGTTGAACTACTTAAGCGATACCAGATTCCAACTTCAGGAAAGAATTGTGTCATAGTTGGGAGGAGCAATATTGTTGGTCGTCCGTTGAGTATTTTGATGTCGCAAAAGGCTGTAAATGCTACAGTTACCGTTGCGCACAGCCAGACAAAAAACCTGAAGCAGGTATGTGCTGAAGCCGACATCCTGATTGCAGCGCTTGGCTCTCCTGAATTCATTAAAGCTGATATGGTCAAAGAAGGAGCGGTGGTTATTGATGTTGGAACCACCCGGGTAAATGCACCAGATACCAAATCAGGCTGGCGTTTAAAGGGAGATGTAAAATTTGATGAAGTAGCTCCCAAGTGTTCATACATTACACCGGTACCCGGAGGTGTTGGGCCAATGACCAGGGTTTCCCTCTTGCAAAATACTTTATTGGCAGCCAGGCGTAACACATAGAACAAGGATATTTATGAAACAGAAATTAGGAAAAAATTTGGGAAAAGTTTTTTTACTTTCGTTGGTGTTGGTTATTCAGGCATGTAGCACTGTGCCGCTAATCGGACGAAAGCAGGTCAGCCTCTTGCCTGAATCGAATATGGTGGAAATGAGTTTAACCAATTATAGTCAGTTCTTAAAGGAAAATAAACTATCATCCAGCAAAGAACAGACGGATATAGTAAAGCGGGTTGGCGCCAGAATGTCGGTAGCCGTCGAAAAATACCTGAATGAAAACGGATTTAAGGACCGGATTGCAGATTTCAAATGGGAGTTTAACCTGGTGGAAAATAATGTGCCCAATGCCTGGTGCATGCCGGGAGGAAAGGTTGTATTTTATACCGGAATATTGCCACTGACACAAAATGATGCAGGTGTTGCAGTAGTTATGGGACACGAAATTGCGCATGCCGTTGCACGTCATGGTAACGAACGGATGAGTCAGCAAATGTTGGTTCAATTTGGAGGTATTGCACTTTCGGAAGCAATCAAAACCAAACCGGAACAAACTCAGGCCATCTGGCAAACAGCCTACGGACTGGGGACACAGGTTGGGGTAATGTTACCTTATTCGCGGCAGCACGAGTATGAAGGAGACAAGCTTGGCCTGATTTTCATGGCTATTGCAGGATATGATCCCAAGGAAGCCATTGGTTTTTGGGAACGAATGGCAGCAAATTCTTCAGGAAAAATGCCTGAATTTTTAAGTACTCACCCAGTTGAGCAAAATAGAATTGAAGCAATCAGACAATTTTTACCTGAAGCAGCAAAATACAATACGGCTAAATAATGCCCACACTAAAACTGAATAATTTTATATCGGTATTTATATCCTAATTCAGGTATATATTTGTTTATCATCCAATATAATTTATGTTCACGTGTTTGTTAACATTTTTTTTTAATTCTCATTTTTTTTGCCTATTTTTGAAAAACAAGAATGGAATAAACTTTATAAGAGCACGATGGAAGATTTAGAAAAAAATGAGAATCGTATAGAGAATGACAGCAAATTCAGGGAAGAAATTTATTCTGTAGCTGTCAGGGCAGGGAAAAGAACCTATTTTTTCGATGTGAAATCAACGAGAAGAAATGAATTTTACCTGACCATTACTGAAAGTAAAAAACGATTCGAACAGGATGGAAGCTTCCATTTTGAAAAACACAAAATTTTTCTGTATAAAGAAGATTTTGAAAAGTTTATGGATGGATTACAAGAGGTAGTTACTTATATTGATCAAAATCAGCAAGATGATTTTGAAAGTCAGGCTGATTTGGAAAACTATCAAAACAAGGAAGAACGGGTTCTTGAAGATGTGGCTATTTCAAAAGACTATACTAAGCTCGAATTTGATGATTTAAATAAATAAATGTTTGGCTGCTATTTCCAATTCCAATATACAATCAGCCGGATAATTATCCGGTTGATTTTTTTTTTGTACCAGACCATGAGTTTGAAAAAATCGATCAAAAAGAAAAAGGATTATCATAAAATGATAATCCTTTGTTCCAATTTTAGTTTAGTTCGATCGGAAAATAGATATTTGGTTAAAAGAGAAAAGGTTTTCTATTCTATTGAACCGCGATGCTAATGTAATAGTTATTTGACAACTCCCTTTAAGATTATTTAAAAATTTAATAATGTTTAATAATGTTTAAAATAGTTGGTTTTGTAAATCACTGTTTTTCAGGAGTTAAATTTTTGGTATATGTTTTATAATATCTGATCGCGCATTTACATGCGGAAAATGAAGAATAAAAACCAGTAAAGTAATATGTCCAATTTTTGGGAAACCCTTCAGAAGCCAATTTTTGCACTGGCGCCTATGGAAGATGTAACGGAAACTTCATTTCGGGAAATTGTTGCAGGGCTTTCTGATCCTCAATATCTTCATATCCTTTTTACTGAATTTACATCGGTTGATGGAATGAATCATCCGGTTGGAAGAATCAGGGTAGGAGAGAGGTTGCTGGTCAGCGAATCGGAAAAGCAATTATTGAAACAGAAGAACATTAGGCTTATCGCCCAGATTTGGGGTAAAAAACCAGAATTGTTTCATAAAATCGCCCGCGAAATTACCCAGGAATACGAGTTTGATGGTTTGGATATTAATATGGGTTGTCCGGTTAAAAATATAGTGAAAAACGGCTGCTGTTCGGCTTTAATAAATGAACCAGGCCTTGCTAAAGAAATCATACTGGCCACCAAAGAGGCCACACATTTGCCGGTTTCTATCAAGACCAGAACAGGCATCAAATCACATGATACCGAAGTGTGGATCGAACATCTGATGGAAACCAAACCTGCTGCTGTCATTCTGCATGGACGTACCCAGAAGCAACAATCTGACGGACTGGCTGACTGGGAGGAAATATCAAAAGGTGCGCGGATAAGAGATCGAATTCATCCAGGAACCAGATTTTTGGGAAATGGCGATGTTTCATCTGTTTCACACGGAATGGAGCTATGCAACAATTACAAACTTGACGGAGTCATGATTGGACGGGGAATTTTTCATAATCCATGGTTTTTTAATCCTCAACATTTACCTTCTTCAAAATCAGAGAAACTGAATCAGTTGTTGCTTCATACCCAGTTGTTCGAGCAAAATTGGGGTGGAAAAAAGAACCTCAATATCCTGAAACGTTTTTATAAGATTTACACCAACGATTTTGTCAATGCAGCAAAATTACGTACTGAACTGATGGAAGCAAAAACATTTGAAGAGGTTTACCACCTTGTTCAGAAAGAACTTAATTCCTGATATTTTCTTTCGGTTGTTGAAAAATACCTTTCACTCCTAATCCTTTTCAAAATAGAAATAGTTGAATTCCGAAAAAAATGAATTGGATGGCGAAATGAATGATTTTATTCCTTGTCTGTTAATTCAATTTAACTTTAATTTGAATTAAATTGAATTTCAAGAAATTGAATGCATATCGTTTTGTAACGGTTTCGTGCTCATTTTATTCATACAGCGGATTTTTTTGTTATAGCCAATCTTCAAACTAAATTAATTTTGGATGAACATTAGAAAAACATTGCGGTCATTACATCGGGATTTTGGTTATTTTGTGGTTGGTATTACCTTTATTTATACTGTTTCGGGCATTGCATTGAACCATCGGCAAGACTGGAACCCCCATTATTTTCTTATTTCAGAAGAACTAACTATTCCTTTTTCAAATCGTACTGACCTTAATAAAGACGAAATACAGGCGTTGTTGGATCAATTTGAATTCAGTCCGGTTTATAAAAAGCACTTTGTAACCAAAAGTGGAAATATAAAAATTTTTGTAGAAGAAGGAACCGTAATTTACAACCCTCAGAAAGGTATTGCCGAACTCGAAATCTTGAAAAAACGACCTTTCTTTTTCCAAATCAATAAAATTCACCTGGCGCAAACCGGTAATCTTTGGATTTGGATTTCGGATGCGATGGCTGTTTTCTTGTTGTTTGTTGCTATTTCAGGTCTTTTTTTATTGAAAGGCAAATATGGAATAAAAGGACGCGGACTTTGGCTAACCAGCTTCGGAGTTGTTATTCCATTGGCAATTATTTTATTCTATTTATCCTGATTTTATGAACCTTAATCAAAATAACTATGAAAAAATCATTGATCCTAATTTTTGGCTTATCAGTATTGTTGTCTTGTTCCAATCAGAACAAACAGAAAAAAGAAGATAAATCGGCTGAATTGGTTGTTTTAACTGTTGATGAACTGCTGGCTCAAGGGAAGGACCTGGTAGGAAAAGAAGTGACGGTAAAAGGGACAGTTACACATGTCTGTAAGGAAAGTGGCGCCCGTTGTTTTGTGATGGGAAGTACCGAAGACATCAGTATTCGGATTGAAGCCGGAAAGATCGGTTCGTTTTCGCAAGAGCAAATGGGAAGCGATATTCAGGTTAGCGGTATTCTTCAGGAAGTAAAACTGGATGAAGAAGACCTGGCTGAAATGGAAAAGGCAGCAGAGGCTGGAGAATCGGCAAATGTTGGACACGCCTTAGGTCACGACGGCCCCAAATTGCATGATGTTGATGGAGGCAAACACGACAGTGTTAACCAGAACAAAAAGCTGGAGGAAATGAACCGGAAACTTGCTGAAAGCAATGAAGGATATGTTCCGGTTTATTATCTGGAAGGATTAAAACTCGTTGAACAGAAATAATTTACAAGTTGTTATTTGAACGTTTACAATTAGAGTAATACATAAATCATCCGGTCAGTCAATTTTCAAAATTGTCGCATCCGGATGATTTTATTTTTTAGGCCCGGCGACAAAATTCAGTGAAACTGAATTTACACAATGCCGCGTATTTTTTGAGGTGAAGCCTTCGCCCATAAAAACATGGCCCAAATGAGCGCCACATTTGGCACAGGTTATTTCAGTCCTCCGGCCATCAGAATCTGTTGTCCGTTTAACAGCTCCCTTTATTTCATCGTCAAAACTGGGCCAACCACAATGTGCGTCAAACTTATCGGTTGAGCGGTAGAGTGGGGCATTGCATTTCCTGCACAAATAAGTTCCTTTTTCTTCGAATTTGTAATAGATCCCTGTGAAAGGCCTTTCTGTTCCTTTACCTTCAATAACCGACTTTTCAAATGCATTCAATTCATTGAATTTCATAGAAGTATCTTTTTTTTGCTTGTTAATGTCCTGTGCATTGACAATCATTGATAATAATGTCAATATCCCAATCAATTTGCGTTTCATCATTTTCATTTTTGATTAAATACAATTTAGACAAGCGGAATGTTTACGACCCAAATAATAATTATTTAAGACTCATATACTGTTCCTCCTTCGATGAGATCGGTAAAAGTCGTATCTTTCACAAAAAAATATGAAACGGCTTTTTAAATATTTTCTTCAGGGTTTATTGTTTTCCGGGCCTTTGGCGGTGACACTTTATACGGTTTTCCTGCTGTTTAATTACGTCGATCGTTTAATTGGGGATCCGTTGAAAAAGCATTTTCAATTAGATATTCCGGGTATCGGAATTGTTCTATTATTTATTGCCCTGACTCTTTTGGGACTCATCGGACAAACTATTATTGCCCGGCCATTTATCAGTTTTACCAAGAGGCTGCTAGCCCGTGCCCCTCTCCTTAACGTTATTTACACTTCGCTGAACGATTTGTTCACAGCATTTGTAGGTAAAGAGAAAAAATTCAATGTTCCGGCCATAGTTTGTATGAATCAAGAAAACAATTTATGGAAACTGGGGTTTGTTACTGAGAAGAATGTCAGTGAGTTTGGCCTGAATGAGATGGTTGCTGTTTATTTTCCGCATTCTTATAATTTCTCAGGAGAGTTATATATTGTTCCTGAAAAATCAGTAAAGTTGATCGGTTTAAGCCCGTCAGAAGTGATGAAATTTGTGGTTTCGGGTGGAGTTACAAAAGTTAATTAAGATATATGTCAACAGAAGTAATTTTAATGGGTGGTTTTTTGTTGTTAATCATTTTTGTGTTAATGATTGACTTATTGGTGGTCGGACGACATTCGCACATTGTTTCGACCAAAGAAGCCCTGGGTTGGACCAGTGTTTGGGTTGCCCTTTCAATGGGCTTTTATGTGTTTTTAAGGTTTTATGGACATTTACTTCATGGAATCGAAACGCCCGCTGAACTAATCGAAATGGCAAACAGGTATGCTCCTGAATTGCGTTTCAGGCTGACTGATTTTGAAGGAATGCTTGATGAATACCGTGCAAATATGTCGATGAGCTATCTGGCAGGTTATTTCATTGAACAAACGCTTTCAATTGATAATGTTTTTGTGATCCTGCTCATTCTTCAGGGATTTGCAGTTCCGCTGAAAAACTATAAAACGGTACTGTTTTGGGGCGTTTTGGGAGCTATTATTTTGCGTTTCATCTTCATTTTTGCAGGTGCAGCCCTGATTCATCGGTTCGAGTGGGTGTTATATATTTTTGGCGCCTTCCTGGTATTTCAGGGAATTAAAATCCTGGCTAAAAAAGACGGTCATAATAAAGATCCGCACGATTATGCCATTGTCAAATTCTTGTCGAGATATCTCAATATATCAAAGGAATATCATGGCGATAAGTTTGCCTTTAATCACAACAAAAAGGTCTATTTTACGCCGTTAATGTTGGTTTTGGTTTTGGTCGAATTTACTGATGTTATTTTTGCACTCGATTCTATACCAGCAGTATTCTCAGTTTCACTCGATCCATTCGTGGTGTTCTTTTCCAACATTTTTGCCATCATCGGACTTCGCTCCTTGTTTTTCCTGTTAGCCAATATGGTTGATAAATTCAGGTTCCTGAATGTCGGTGTAAGTATTTTATTGATTTTTGTTGGTGTCAAATTACTGGCACACCACTGGCTCGATGAAATTGGCTTTAAATCGTCGTATTCGCTTTTTTTTATTGCTGCTACCCTGGTTTTAAGTGTGGTTTTTTCTGCTCTTTACCCTGAAAAAGAAAAAGCAAAGCAATAACTATTTGTTCCCGGTTCAAATTTCAGGATTTGAATGAAGCTGAATTTATTTTTTCACCTTTTTACAATATTATAAAATGTCCACATTCGCATATCAAAAACCGTTTCCACTTAAGAAAGATACGACCTTATATCGTCTTCTGACCAAAGATTTTGTGTCAACTGTGGAGTTTGATGGCCGCAAAATTCTGAAAGTTGCTCCTGAAGGACTTGAATTGCTGGCCAAAGAAGCTTTTGCCGATGTTTCGTTTTATCTGAGGGCATCGCATCTCGAAAAACTGGCTTTAATTCTGAAAGATCCGGAAGCTACCGACAATGACCGTTTTGTGGCTCACACTATGTTGATGAACCAGGTAGTTTCTGCTGAAGGTGAATTACCAACCTGCCAGGATACCGGCACTGCTATTGTTATGGGGAAAAAGGGCGAAGATGTATATACAGGCGTAAATGATGCTGAGTTCCTTTCAAAAGGCATATTCAACACTTATCAGGACCGCAACTTACGATATTCGCAAGTGGTTCCGTTAACCATGATGGACGAAAAAAATACCGGGACAAACCTGCCTGCACAGATTGATATTTACTCAGAAAAAGGCAGTACCTACGAATTTTTGTTCATGACAAAAGGAGGAGGTTCTGGTAACAAAACTTATCTGTATCAGCAGACAAAATCATTGTTAACTGAAGAAAACCTGACCAAATTCATCAAAGACAAAATCATGGATTTGGGTACTTCTGCTTGTCCGCCATATCATTTGGCCCTTGTTATTGGCGGAACTTCAGCCGAAACAACTTTGGCAACCGTTAAGAAAGCTTCAGCCGGATATTTAGATCATCTGCCAACCGAAGGAAACGAAGGCGGACAGGCTTTCCGCGATCTGGAATGGGAAAAGAAGATTGAAAAAATTGCCTGGGAATGTGGCCTCGGCGCCCAGTTCGGAGGTAAATACTTTGTTCACGATGTGAGAGTGATTCGTTTACCCCGCCATGCTGCTTCTTGTCCGGTTGGTCTTGGCGTAAGTTGTTCGGCCGACCGCAACATTAAGGCAAAAATTACCGAAGACGGTATTTTCCTTGAAGAACTGGAACGTAACCCGGCTCGTTTCCTTCCGGCAAAAGCCCCAAGTATTCAACCTGCGGTTGATATTGATCTGGATCAACCGATGGAAGAGGTACTTAAAAAATTATCACAATACCCGGTCAAAACCCGCCTGAACCTTTCAGGAACATTGATTGTAGCACGCGATATGGCCCATGCCCGCCTGAAAGAAATGCTTGATTCAGGCGAACCAATGCCAGAATATTTGAAAAGATATCCGGTTTATTATGCCGGACCTGCCAAAACGCCGAAAGGAATGGCTTCCGGTAGCTTCGGGCCAACCACTGCCGGGCGCATGGATCCCTATGTTGATTTCTTCATGAGCCGTGGAGGTTCAATGATCATGTTGGCCAAAGGAAACCGGACGCAACAGGTAACCGATGCCTGTAAAAAACATGGTGGTTTCTACCTCGGTTCTATTGGCGGACCGGCTGCAATCCTGGCAAAAGTAAGCATCAAATCGAGTGAGGTGATTGATTTTGAAGAACTGGGCATGGAAGCCATCCGCAAAATCCGTGTCGAAAATTTCCCTGCATTTATTATTGTTGACGATAAAGGAAACGACTTTTTCAAACAACTGTAGTATGCATTTACCCAACCTGCAAAACAGTAACATCGGTAATTTTTTGAATAAGGAGGATATTATACTGGAAACAGCACAGCAAATCATGAAAGATTTTGGCATGTTTGGTATAGAAATCTCCTTCTCCGGAAATGTAGAAAATGCCTATCACGAGTTGCACGAGCAATTGATTAACCAGATTTCGGTTTACCTCGAAAAAGATTACAGCCGGTTAATGGCCGTTTTGTACCAGGTTGACATTACCGAACATGAAATTGCAAAGGCCCACCGCGAATTGCCACACTACAACGATCTGGAAGTTCTTGCCCATCAGGTCATCTTCCGCGATCTGAAAAAAGTGCTGTTCCGGAGGTATTACAAATCGAAGCCGGAATATGACTAAATTTCAATATCTTTGAGTACGTCTGGTCAAACAAAAAAAAGAAAGCAACCTGATTTTCAAATTGCTTTCCAATGATAAGAGAGTTAAAATGGTATCCTGCTTAATTGATGATCATTAATTTCTGGATTATACTTTCTGAGGTTAAAATTGACTTCACCAAATACAAACCAGCGGGTTGGTATCCGATATTAAACTCTTCAGAAATTCCCTGAATAACACGAGAGGCAATTTTTCTACCTGAAAGGTCGGTTACTTCAATTGTACTTCCATTTACTGGCATTTGGGAGTACCGGACAGTAAATTTCGTTGTGGCAGGATTTGGAAACACCTCAATTTCGACTTCATTTCTGAGATTTTTAGCCGAAGTTGTCAAGGACTTCATGGTAGCTGAAACACTGGCGTTTTTTTCATATTTTAATTCGCCATCAATTATTTCAGCCTGTACTGCTGATTTATCGCCGGTAAGTTTATTCCATTTATAGATTTGAATCGGATTGCCGGTAGTAAATCCATTTTGATTTATTTCATCTGTTGATGTGGCAATTATGCTGGCTAAATCTTTAGAAAAATGATCTTCAGTAAGTTTCAGCGTCCCTACACAAATCTCTCCGTCAAATGCAGCCATTTCATCTCCAACCGATAGGCCAGTTCCGGCGAGTCCGGTCAAATTGATATTCATGTGGTTAGACCCATTTCCTTCATAATTTGGAATGAGTATTCTGTTTTTTCAGGTTGTGCCAAACTGACAACTGATTTTACATAGATCTTCTGGATTGTTAAAACGGCAGTTGCATTTACGTTAATTTTATAGCCCTTGCCCGGAACAAAGTTTCCAATATTATTTATCCATTTCCCTTTTATTTTCTCAATGGCATAACCTTTTTCATCTTGAACTTTCACTAATTTCTTCTGGTCTATTAAAGGTTGGATTACGGTCATGGCATTCACAAGTTCCATACGGGGAAATGAAATGAAGTTCCAGCCTAACTTCAGGGGAATATCAAGAGGCAGGGCGACAAGCTTACCGGTTAGGTTTAAAGTTGAATTTAAATTTAGACTGATACTATAACCCTCTGTTTTTGAAACCGATCCTATTTTATTTACCCAACTTGCAGTACTGGCCAGATATTCAAATGAAAGCCCGGCTTCATCCAGAATATTAATCAAAGCTTTCTGATCAATTTGCGGTTTCATTACATCACCTACATTGGGATTTGCAGGAATGACGTAGGTTGAAAATAAGTTGGCTCCTTTTAAAAGCGGTATTGATTGAGTATAGTCCGTATATGAAACTATCTCAACTATTGCTGTAGCCCCAACAGTAAATCTCCCATTTGTAAGCCATGAAGAAATGTCATTTCTGTATTTAATCGCTTTTGCAAGCATTTCTCTTTGGTTTTTACTATCCCAAATTTTGAAAATAATGGTATCATTCACAATGAATCCATTTTTCGTTCCATCGTCGGCTGAAGCGGCAAAAATAACGTAAGTTGAACTGTTGCCGGAAACAATAGTTTGGGTCAGCTTTTTGGCGCCTACGCATGATAAGCCACTAAAAACCGCAATTTCATCATTCGCACCTAAAGACAAATCTTCCAGAATTGCCGAGACAACCATAAAATTCATGTGGTTTTGACCATTTTCTCCCTGCCAAACTGTTGTGAAATGATTTGGGACAATGACCTGAGCATAGGCAGCAGCATAACCAGACATTGATATAAGTACAAGCAGGGAAAAATGTCTGATTGTTTTTTTTGTTGTTTTGTAGAATCGTTTCATCTGTTTCGCTTAAATTAATAATCTGTGAATAATCCAACCATCTTACTTAAATCTCTCTCTTCTATTCTTCAAATTATTGATTCAACGACCAATAACTTTTGGGTATCAAAGTGTACCATCTATTCTTTTGGCAGAATAACACGTTTACAATTCAAATGCAATACCATGATTTAAAAATTTCGTGAAAAACAAGATTATAAATCGTAAAGCCTTAAATTTGAAATCTATACAGCACATACGATTTGAAAATATTTGAACCGGGCAATTTAAACCGAATTTTTAAATCGTTTTTAATTATCAGAAATCACACAATTGTGCGACATTTTATAATCGTTCATAAAATCAACACTCAAAATCCTCATTTCGATAACTAAAAATTCAGGCACTTGGTACTTTTGGTACTTATTACCAAAAAAAAGTAAATAATTTACATCTTTCTCCCTGAAAATATTATTCTTTGCTGCTTGATAAGCCTTACATTTGAATACTTAAAATTCTTAACCCGATCCACAAGGCTTAGTTGAATATCTGAATGTTAAAATTGCCTGAAAAGAATTATCATGAGCAAAATAATAAAGGAAATACAAAAAGGCAGGGTATTGGTTTCGGATGGAGCCTGGGGTACTTTCCTTCAGAAAAAAGGACTAAAACCTGGCGAATGTCCCGAAGCTTGGAATATTACCCGGCCCGACGATGTTTTTGATATCGCGCAAAGTTATATCAAGGCTGGTTCCGACATGATTGAAACCAACAGTTTTGGCGGCAACTGGTTTAAACTGAAAGGTTATGGACTGGAAGATCAGGTTTTCGAATTAAACAGAACTGCCGCCGAAATAAGCCGGAAAGCTGCCGGATCTGATCACTTTGTGCTCGGTTCTGTTGGCCCGACAGGCAAATTGCTTATGATGGACGAAGTGACTGAAGACGAACTTTATAAAGCGTTCAAAGAACAATCCATAGCATTGGAAGCTGGTGGGGCAGATGCTATCGTAATTGAAACCATGACTGATTTGGAAGAAGCGCGCATCGCGGTGCAGGCTGCCAAAGAAAATACCGCTTGCGAAGTAATTTGTACCATGACTTTCGATAAAATCCTGAGCGGGGAATACCGCACGATGATGGGAATTTCGCCATCCGAAATGACGGAAACACTCATAGAAGCCGGCGCTACAATTATCGGCGCCAACTGTGGAAACGGGATTGCCGATATGATTGGAATCGTAAAGGAAATCAGGCAGGTAAACGAGACTATTCCTATACTTATACATGCCAATGCCGGAATGCCACACTATTGCGATGGCAAAACCACTTTTCCCGAAACTCCTGCCGATATGGCCAGACGGGTAAAGGAAATTACTGAAGCAGGTGCAAACATTATTGGCGGGTGCTGCGGAACAACTCCCGATCATATTTGTGAAGTTCATCATGTGGTGAAAAACCTGTAAACACCCGGCATGATACACGAATTTGCATATTCGTTTAACGAACTTACGCTGGATCGGGATTATCTTTCAGCAATGCTTGGTTTTCCCGACTGCGTTCTTCCTGAACCTTTTGATAAGTTTGTAGCCGAGGCTTTTCAGGAGGCAGAAATGATCTGCGATATCCGGGGAGCTTTCTGTTTTTCGAAAAAGTGCGGATTTGCAGCAGATAATAGTATAGTGATTGTTGACGGAATTAACTTCGAAGTTGGTAATACAGTTGCTAAAGAATTCAGGAATTCCACAGATTTTGCTTTGTTTATTTGTACGGCAGGCCCGGGAATCAGCTATCGGTCGCAGGAGTTGCTGTCAGGTGAAAATCCGGTTTTGGGTTATGTTTTTGATGTTCTTGGCTCGATGATAGTCGAAGCTGCTACCGATCAGATGCAAAAGGAAATTACCCGAATTGCGAAAGCTAACGGCATGGAAATCACTAACCGGTACAGTCCGGGCTACTGCAATTGGAGTGTGGCCGATCAACATAAGCTATTCTCATTTTTTCCGGCAAATTGCTGTGGAATCAGCCTGACCGGATCAGCATTAATGTACCCGATCAAATCAGTCAGCGGAATTATTGGCATGGGCAAAGAGGTAAAATTCAGGGAGTATTCCTGCGATTTGTGCAGCCAGGTCGAATGTTTTCACCGGAATTATCAGCATAAAAAGTCGAATGAATAAGAATCATCAGTTCGTAAGTTTTCGCTATTTTGCACCATAAATAAAAACCTGTAACATAATTTATTCATGAAAATAGTTGTACTGGATGGTTTTGCCCTTAATCCGGGTGATCTGTCATGGGAAAGGTTGATAGATTTGGGTGATTGTCACATTTTCGACCGCACCAAACCTGAAGAAATGTTCGAGCGTATCAGCGATTCGGAGGTAATAATCACCAACAAAGTGGTGATTGATAAAGAATTGATCAGTCGTTTGCCCAAACTAAAATACATTGGTGTAACAGCGACTGGCTACAATGTGGTTGATGTTAAGGTTGCCAGTCAACGATTTATAGTAGTAACCAACATTCCGGCATACAGCACCGATTCGGTTGCCCAACTGGTTTTTTCGCATATACTGAACGTGGCCAATCGTGTTGAACTGCACGCGAACTCGGTAAAAGCCGGTGATTGGACAATCAACCCTGATTTTGCTTACTGGAAAACCCCTCAAATTGAATTAGCCGGAAAAACGCTTGGAATTGTTGGCTTTGGGCGCATTGGGCGAAGAGTTGCAGAAATTGCAATAGCTTTCGGGATGAAGGTCATTTTTCAGAACCGTTCACTAAAAGTTGATACTCCTGAAGGTATAGTCCAAAAAAACATGGAAGAAGTTTTTGCTGAAAGTGATTTTGTGAGCCTGAATTGTCCGCTAACACAGGAAAACAGTGCATTTGTGAATATGGAATTGCTTCAAACCATGAAAGCTACCGCTATACTCATAAACACGGGAAGGGGTGGATTGATCAATGAAGCTGATTTGGCAAAGGCACTAAATTCAGGTCTCATTGCAGGAGCTTGTCTTGATGTTCTGTCAACAGAACCGCCATCGAAGGATAATCCGCTAATTTCGGCTAAAAACTGTTTTATTACTCCACATATCGCCTGGGCAACCTTTGAAGCTCGTCAGCGATTAATGAACATCACAGTTGAAAACTTGAAATACTATCTTTCAGGAAATCCTAAAAATGTAGTTAAGGAATAAATTGCACTGGATTTCAGCAACCCGAATGATTTGGTAATCGTAAACAGAAGTAGAAAATTCACTAAACAGAGTAAAATGAAAACTATCAGTTTACTTGTTTTGATCAGTTTATTTCTAGGATTAACTGGATTTCAGGAGAGAAATAAAAAAGAAAAAAAGGCCAAACAACAATTGGAAATGGCCCAACTCATTGATTCCGGAAAGTTTCGGTTTGTTGCCCGATCTGCAAATTCTGAGTTAGGTAATTTCAATCAGCTTTCTTCCAACTATGATTTGGTTTTTGACAGTCTTCAAATCACAGCTTTTCTTCCTTATTACGGAAGGGCTTATCATGTTCCTTATGGTGGAAGTGGTGGTGTGAAATTTGATTTAAAAGCCCAAAAAATAGATAAAGAATGGAATGAACGGAAAAAAATGTTTTACATTAAAACTCAACTGGCTGATTCACAAGATTCCTATTCCATATACCTGACAACCGGATTGGATGGTTTTGCTGATTTAAAGATTAATTTCAGAAACCGAAGCTGGATCAATTATTATGGAACCATTGAAAAAATAGAATCGGATAAAAAGTAAGATATCCAATAAAAAAGACCAGAATTTCTGGTCTTTTTTATTGGATATCTTAAATGTCATCCCCTTGGGAAGCATTTATATTTATAGAATTTTTGTTTCATTCATCCTCAAATTGATTGTCTCTGTAGTTAAAATCAAGTTCATTAAGATTTTCATCTGCAAAATCATCATAAATAGATAATCTTCTTTTAGAGCTCTTATCCTTATGCAATTTGGCGCTTTTAATCGCGTCTCCATCTGCTTTTAAAGGATCGATACCTTTTTTTGTCATTTTCAGATTCTTGTGTGCTTTCATCTCGAAAAATCTAAAAGTTTGATAATTAAAATTTTAAAAGTTAATAAATACTATTTTTATTCGTTCGTTAAACTATGAAAAAAAAACATATATTCCAGTTTTCTGATTTAAAAAATATTTTTTGTTTTTTATTGATTTCTGATTATCTGAATATTATGACTTGTGCGAAAAATATTTAGTTACGACAATATGAACTAAAAAGTTCCCGTTTCTATTTAAAATATATTTGTGATGAATCGATTCATCGGACTAATCCTTTTCACAATTTTTTCTGGCTTAAGCTTTGGGTTAGGTAATAATCCCGAAGATAAAAAGGTTTTAAGACTGTTTGAGCAGGCTCAGCAGGCTTTTAACAGTAACTTATTCAGCAAATCGCTTTCACTTCTTAATAATGTCATCCTGATTGATTCAGGTTTTGTAGATGCTTATCTTCTGAAATCGGATATTTATCAGGAGTTGGATTCTGTTGTCCCGTTGATAAAAACTCTTGAGATGGTGATACAAATTAGTCCTGAAAAGTACCCGAAGTCATATTTTATTCTTGGTAATGCTTATTACAAGTCGGGTTTTTATCAAAAAGCCGGTGAATCTTTTCAGGGATATCTGCAACGGGTTGATGAAAAGGCCACATTGGTATCCCGGGCCCTTCAGAATATTAAAAAATGTTCAGGTGCAGTTAACTTACTGAAACGTCCGGTACCATTTAAGTCAGTAAACCTTGGCGAAAATATTAATTCTGTTGACGATGAATACTGGCCGAGTATTACAGTGGATGGAAAAACGATTATATTCACCCGGCTTGTGGGCTCGAATACACCTGTTGGAGAACGAAAAACATTGGTTCAGGAAGATTTTTACACAGCATACAAGGAAAACAAAATCTGGCAACCTTGTGAACCGATTACCACTATTAATACGGAATACAACGAAGGAGCCCAAACCATTTCGACTGATGGTAAACTGCTGTTTTTTACTGCCTGTACCCGAATTGATGGAAACGGCAGTTGCGATATTTATTTTTCAAGAAATAAAGCAGGCGACTGGTCAATTCCGCAAAATGCCGGTGAGCCAATTAATTCTCCGGTATGGGAATCGCAACCATCTATTTCGGCCAATGGTGAAGCTTTGTATTTTGTAAGCAACCGGAAGGGTGGAAAAGGGGGAATGGATATCTGGAAATGCGCACTTAAAGGATTTTCGGATAGGGGAAGGCCTGTTTGGGGCTATCCGGTCAATTTGGGCGATTCTGTTAATACACCCGGAAATGAGATGTCGCCTTTTATTCATGCCGATGGGAAAACACTTTATTTTGCCTCCGATTACTGGCCTGGAATGGGAGGGTATGATATTTTTTACTGCCATCAGAAAAACGACAGCCTGTGGTCACAACCGCAAAATATTGGCTATCCGATTAATTCTTATAAAGACGAACAAGGATTGGTTGTTGATGCTGCCGGATTAAATGCCTATTATTCCTCAGACCGGCCCGGTTCAAAAGGAATGGATATCTATTCGTTCGAACTGTATAAAGATGCGCAGCCTTCTCCGGTTTCGTATATCAAGGGTAAGGTGGTAGATGAAGATTCGGGTTTGCCGGTTTGTGCGCGGGTTGAACTGATTGATCTGGATAATTCAACGTCAGTCATTAAAGGTGAATCGTGCTGGGAGAAAGGTGAATTCCTGATGTGCCTTCCTTTGGGAAAAGAATATGCTTTCAATATCTCGACGGAAGGTTACCTGTTTTATTCCGATAATTTTAAACTGAAGGAAATGACCAATATTATTGATCCTTATATTTTGGAAATCAAATTGAAAAAAATAAAAATAGGAGGTTCGGTGGTGCTCCGGAATGTCTTTTTTAATACGGGATCATTTGAATTACTTCCTGAATCAAAAATTGAACTTCAGAAATTAATTGATTTCCTGAACCTTAATAAATCACTGGTCATTGAAATTGGCGGACATACTGATAATGTCGGAACTGCAGAACTAAATCAGAAACTATCAGAATCGAGAGCTAAGGAGGTTTACAAGTACTTACTCAATCATCAGATTGACGAAGGCAGGATGAAATACAGTGGATATGGACTTTCTATGCCAGTCAGTTCGAATGACGGGCCTGAAGGGCGTGCTCTTAACAGAAGGACAGAATTCCGGATTATCAAAAAATGAATGTCAAGTCAATCAATTCCTCAAATTTCGAAATTCAGGTACAGATTATCAAGGTTGTATGGGGTTGCCTGATACACGTAATAATTCAGCCAGTTGGAAATTAGCAGATTGGCATGTCCACGCCATCGCATCAACGGTTCTTTCTCCGGGTCATTGTCTGTATAATAATTAAGGGGTAATTCGATGGGTAGCTCTTTCTTTAAATCCCTCTTGTATTCGGTATCCAGTGTAAATCTGGAATATTCGGAATGGCCGGTAACAAAGAATTGCCGTCCATCTTCGGTCATAACCATATTCACTCCCGACTCAACCGATTTCGAAACAATTTTCAATTGCGGAACTTTCAGGACATCTTCTTCCAAAATTTCAGTATGGCGGGAGTGTGGAACGAAATATTCATCGTCGAAACCCCTGAAAATGGGCAAAGTATCGTTCAGATTACGATGCCTGAAAACCCCAAACATTTTTTTGCTGAGCGGATATTTGGGCACGCCATAAAAATGGTACATGCCTGCCTGTGCAGCCCAGCAAATAAATAATGAAGAGGTTACGTGACGTTTCGACCAGTCGAAAATCCCGGTCAGCTCCTTCCAATAGGTAACATCTTCAAAAGGAAGCATTTCTACGGGCGCTCCGGTAAAAATCATTCCATCATAATTTCTGGATTTAAGCTGGTCAAAGGTTTTGTAAAATGCCTTCATGTGAATGTCGGGTGTATTTTTTGATTCATGACCTTTCATTCTCAGAAAATCAATTTCAATCTGAAGAGGTGTGTTCGATAGCAAACGGATCAGATCGGTTTCGGTCGTTATTTTAACGGGCATCAGATTGACAATGATGATCTTTAACGGACGGATATCCTGGTGCGAAGCACGCGATTCGTCCATGATAAAAATGTTTTCTTTTTGCAGCAATTCGATGGCTGGTAATTGATCAGGAACATTTATAGGCATGATAAATTCAGTTTAATTAAAATCCGGAATTTCAGTCTTGTGACTAAAACTCCGGAAATATAAAATGATAAAATTAAACAATTTGATTTAGGGCCTGGTCAAAATCGGCAATAATATCGTCAATATGCTCAAGACCGACTGAAACACGCAGGGAAGTTGGATAAACACCGGCTGCAAGCTGTGCTTCATCTGACAATTGCTGATGCGTTGTGGCAGAGGGTTGTATGATCAGTGTTTTGGCATCGCCAACATTGGCCAGATGGCTCACCAGTTTCAGGCTGTCAACCACTTTGATGGCAGCGTTTTTGTCGCCCTTCACATTGAACGAAAGAACGCCACCGGCTCCTTTTGGCAGGTATTTTTGCGCCAGTTTGTATGATGGATTGTTTTCCAGTCCCGGATAATTTACACTTTCAACTTTCGGGTGTTTTTCGAGCCATTTAGCCAGTGCAAGGGTATTCTGAATGTGTCGTTCCATACGCAGTGATAGTGTCTCAATTCCTTGCAGCAATAAGAATGAATTAAACGGACTTTGTGACGGGCCAATATCGCGCAAGCCTTCAACCCGGGCTTTAATGATGAATGCAATATTTCCAAATGGCCCATCGAAATTAAAAATATCCCAGTATTTCAATCCATGGTAACCTTCTGATGGTTCAGTAAAACCAGGAAATTTTCCATTTCCCCAGTTGAAGTTACCTGCATCAACAATCACTCCGCCAATACTTGTACCATGGCCGCCAATCCATTTGGTGGCCGATTCAACTATGATATTGGCGCCATGATCAATTGGACGAATCAGGTAGCCGGCGGCGCCAAATGTGTTATCAACAATGAATGGAATGTCGTATTTTTTGGCCAACGCACCAAATGCATCAAAATCGGGAATTACGTAGCCCGGATTACCTATAGTTTCAAGATAAATGGCTTTGGTGTTTTCATCAATCAGCTTTTCAAATGCTTCAATGGTTAGATCTTCAGCAAAACGTGCTTCAATGCCAATTTTCTTGAAGGTTACCGTAAACTGGTTGTATGAACCGCCATACAGAAATGGTGAACTCACAAAATTATCGCCGATACCCATGATATTGGTAAAAGTCAAATACTGGGCCGAATGGCCTGAAGCAACACCCAGTGCAGCAACTCCTCCTTCAAGCGCAGCCATACGTTGCTCAAACACATCGGTTGTCGGATTCATAATCCGGGTATAAATGTTCCCGAATTCTTTCAGCGCAAACAAATTTGCTGCATATTCGGCATTTTTAAACACATACGACGAGGTTTGGTAAATAGGAGTTGCCCGTGAATTTGTTGTTGGATCAACCTGCTGTCCTGCATGTAATTGCAGCGTTTCGAAATGTAATTTTTTTTCAGACATGATCATTTATTTTTAGGGTTTTAAAATTTAGTAAAAAATATTCGATGTATTTCGGTAATTGCTTTCCGCGTATCTTTCTGGTCAATAATAAGGTAGCTTACCAAATCTGAAGCGCCGGAGCCGCTAAGCAGAACATTAATTTTATGCTGGGCGACAGCGGTAAACAGTTTCGCCGACACACCATGATGTTGCTGCATTCCGTGACCCACAACCGCAATGAGCGATACCTGATCTTCGATGACAATTTCACTTACCGAACTGAGGGGCAGACGCTGACAGATTTCGCGGGCTTTCTCAATTTCATTTTTATTCAGTATGATGTTGATGCTTACCTGCGAAGTGATAACTGAGCGGATGTTGATAGCAGCATGATGGAAAGCTGTTGTTACTTTAGCCAAAATACCTGGTTTGAAACCTACTCCCGGGCCATTCAGTTTTAAAACTGCGATTTCTTCGGTATGCACCACACTTTTAACCACGTTTGGCGAGACAAACGTTTCGGAATTGATGATCGTAGTCAGCTCTTTTCCCTTATTTTTAAGGCGATAGACTTGAATGGGGATGTGTTGGCTGATTAATGGCTCAACGATTCGGGGATGAATGGAAAGCTCACTGAAATAGGATAATTCAGATGCTTCGGCATAAGTCAGCCGGGGAATAAGCTCCGATTCTGCAATAAACTCTGAATCGGAGGTGCGAAATTCCTTCTCCAATTCCCATAATTGCAGGGAATCAGCGCCGATAAGCCTCGTAATTGCGGCTGCAGAATAATCAGCCGGACGTTTTCCCAGCCTGGCTATCTTTCCCGATGAAGTTATGCCATACGATCCGGGTATCAGATTAATACCTTCAGGAACCAGATCTTTCAGGTGACAGGATTCTTCCAGTAGAAAAGTTGCATTGCCGTATTCTTTGGTCACATAAAGTCCAATATTTTCAGGAAAAATCAGGTTTGAAATTATTTGGTTTTTATTCAGAAATAAATACAGAATGCTTGCCGTAATACGTTCGGCAAAGCTGATTACCTGATCTTTAAGAGCCAATGAAAAGTCGCCGGTAAACTCGATCCCTTTCAGCAAATTATGCAGGTTATTACTCTCGGATTTCAGGATTTCATCGGGTTCTGAAAGTTGAAATACCATTAATTTTTGAGTTATAACATCGTTTACCTTGCTAATAATCATATCTGAAGTGGAAGAATGGCTAATCAGAAGATCGATGCCCTGTTCAATGGTTTGTTGTAACTCTGGAATAGCGGAAACCACTATTGTCATGTTATTTCCTGATTCGGCCAAAAGGTTGGCAAAAGCTTCGAGAACAGGAAATTTGGACAAACTGTTCCCGCCAAATCGTACGACACAATTTGACATGATGAAAGATTAAAATAAGAAATAGGATAATGAAAATTGTGGGTTCAGCCTTCAAAACAACATGAATAATCACACCGCCTGAAGGCTAGCGCATTATCATAGACATCATAAAATCATTGCACCCCACTGGAAGGGAAGCCGGAAGAGCGATATTTTTTGCCGAATGATTCATTTTTGATATCCTGATGAAATAGAGTGCAAACATAGATAGTTTTTCAAGATAGACAAAACTATCTTGTATTTGTTTAAACAAAATCAGGTTAAATAATTGTTAAGGGCAAGCCTGTCGTCTCCAAAAAGGATTTTGAAATTGTTGAAAATCATTTTGGCGAGCTTGTTTAGGTCAATTTTAAGTACTTGAATCGCAAGAAAATAAACACTTTCGATGGAAATTTCGCGGTCATCGGTTTCAAGAAATAGCCGGTCAGTTGGGATGGCCAGAAAAACAGCGTGTTTTGATTCGTTGCTCAATAACTTTTCGCCTGCCGAAAAATAAAAACCATGCCTGACCAGATTTTTGGTTGTTTCCAGATTGCCATTATACCCATGAATAAGCCAGGGAACATTGGATTTTGTCTCCTTTTTAAGTTGCATTAAATCGGAATAAGCCCGCACACAATGAATAATCAATGGCTTTTGATACTTTTCGGCAATTTCAATTTGTTTTTTGAAATGCGATACCTGAAGTAAAAATTCAGTTGATATTGACCGGTCAAGGCCACATTCTCCTATAGCCAGCATGTTTTTCTGTTTTGCTGCAAGTTCAATAGCCTGAAAACATGCTTCCGGATTTACTTTTCCGATGTGCCAGGGGTGAAGCCCGGTTGAAAAAAGCTGTTTTTTTTCATTCAGCGGCAAATCCTGTGCAAACACATTCAATACCTGAATTTGCCCACCATTCACGATTTGGTGTGTATGTAAATTTATCTTCGGCAGATGTGACTGAAAAGGATTTTTCATGAATTCTAAAATATTTTTATGTCCATTGTAATAAATTAGGACTGATTCTTGCATTAAGTCAAACAAATTTAACTGCTTTAACCGGAAAAAAATAGTGATAATAATATTTTATCTTATTTTTGAATTCAATTGGAGACTGATTATGAAAATAAGGGAGATTCTTGCTATACCGTTAATCCTATCTGTTCTTTTACCTTGTGTGGTAAATGGGCAGATCGCCCGGTACGGAATTCCTATTCAAATTATGAAACAAAAATCAGCTTTGCCCAATACTGACCTGGTTTTGATGCCTTCTGTTGATAACCTGAAAATGCGGACGATGTATCGCAAACAAAATCAGGATATGCTGAAATCATTTCGCTTTGCACACACATTCGAGGTATCGCTCACTCCCCAAAATTCAGGAAAATGGTATGCTACTTCGAAAGTAAATGTTTGGCAATTGCGTATTCGTTCAACAAATGCCTATTCCTTAAACCTGATTTTTGATCAGTTTAACTTGCCCGAAAACGCACATTTGTACCTTATTAGCGCTAAAACCGGGGTAGTGAAAGGCGCTTATACTTCGGACAATAATTCAGGAAACCATATTCTTGCCATTGAACCTGTTGAAGGAGATGAGCTGATGGTGCAATATGAAGAACCCGTAAATGTATCCTTTCCGGGCGAACTACGAATTGCTAAGGTCGCACATGATTTTGTCGGCATTCTCGGTATAGATCCAAGGATTCCTCTCGGACTTTCCGGGGCGTGCAATGTCAATGTGAACTGCGATTTGGTTAACGGCACCGAAAATATCAGGGATGCTGTTTGCAGGATAATCATCGAAGGAAGTGAAATCTGTTCAGGAACGTTGATGAACAATACTGCAATGGATGGAACTCCTTATGTTTTAACGGCGAACCATTGCATCCCAACCGATAAAAAAGCTCTTTCCTCGGTATTCCTTTTTAATTTCGAATCACCTTATTGTTCTTCCATAATAGGGGATATTTCCCGATCGCTATCGGGCAGCGCTTTAAAAGCCTCATTCGACAGCCTTGATTTTTCATTGGTCCGGTTAAATACCATACCTCCATATAACTACCGTCCATACCTGGCTGGCTGGAACCGTATGAATGTTGCGCCAACTTCGTCAATGTGCATTCACCACCCGCTGGGTGATATCAAAAAGGTTGCTGTTGACCGGAATCCCGCTGTTTCTGCCAAATTTAATTCCAGCTATCATCCATTGGGATTCTGGAATATTCAAAGATGGGAGAATGGCGTAACAGAACAAGGATCCTCAGGCGGACCATTATTCGATCAAAATAAGCAGTTGATTGGAACATTGACTGGTGGTGCAGCAACCTGTACATTGCCAACCAACGATTATTTCGAGAAATTTGCTTTATCGTGGGATTACCGGAAAGAGACAAATAAACAGTTAAAAGTTTGGCTCGATCCGTTAAATTCAAATGTTGAAAAGCTGCAAGGCATGTCGCTCAATTCAGCCAAATTGCTTTGCATGCCAGTTACCAACTTTAAAGATAACGATAAGCATGCAGCCATTCAGATTTCGAACGGATTGACGAAAAAAGGTTACTGGAGCGGCTCAAACCTGGTTGGATATACCGATTTTGCCGAACAATTTAAATTCTCGAAAAACTGTGAAATACAAGGAATAACGCTTGGGGTAGCAAAAATAAAAACCAATACAGCTTTTGCAAATTCTTACATTGACGTACAGGTTTATGGAGGGACAGACAAGCCCGAAACGTTATTGTACTCCGAGAAATTTGATGCGAAGAAATTTTGGGCCGATGGAATGAATTATCTTCCGTTTAAGACCTCAGTAAAGACGACGGGCAATTTCTTTATTTCGTACAACATTTCACAAATGAATAGTGGCGATACCCTGGCCGTTTTTATGGCCAATCGCACTGCCGATATTACCAATAGTTTTTGGCTGAAGAATCAATCGGGTTGGTCAAAATACAATTCAACCAATGATCCTGGCAATGGATCAGCCTTGTTAATGGAAATTGTTGCGTGTAATGTGGATGATCCTAATGGAATTAATGATTTCAAAACTGAATTGGCAGGTGCGCGCTTTTTTCCAAACCCGCTTTCAGGCAGTTCGCTGTTAAATGTACAAACTGTAAATCAGGTTGACTGCCCTGAGGAAATAGCCGTTTTTGATCTTATGGGAAAACAGGTTGAAGTTCAGGTTGCGCAAACAGGACAGAATAATCTGACCCTGAATTTTTCCGGGAAAAGGCCTGGAATTTATATGGTCCACCTGGAATCCGGAGGTCGGTCAGTCATTGGGAAAATCGCCTATATTCCTTAACCAAAGGATTGAAGGATTGAAGGACGGAAGGATTGACGGAGTGAAGGATTAAAAAAATGAATTTACTTTACTGCTCCAAAGTAACCTGCCATTCGGGCAGCTTCCCGGGTATTAATAAAATCAGCTTTTGAGCTTTGGATCAGATCGGCGATTGTTTTGGATGACGGGCAATTGGTTATGCTGATTTTCTTATTTTGGGCATGAACTTTGGCCACAATCTCCTTAATTTTCATAAATTCCTCGAAAGGAATTGTCCCGATACCTTTCCAACTGGTAATCTCTGAAAATTCAACTTCAATCAGGGGCATTTTTCCCGGATCAACATTTTTATCAATATCGCTCAGGTTGCCCACCAAACTTAAAAAGCTGGGTTTGACAGCATTAATTTTATCCAGATATTCTTTGTCTTTGATTAAAATCTTTAGTTTCCCTTTATGCTCTGCAGCTTCGGTTTTGTAACTGAGCATATCCGAAAACGGCCTCATTTCGGCGGCGAGTTGTTTATAAATCTGGATAGGCTGGTTATTGAATTTCAGAATCAGAAATATATCTTCAGGATAGCCCTGAAGAATCTCTCCATTGTTCTTTTTATACTGATTGTAAAGAGGGTAGAGGTAGGCATCTGTAAGGGTAGGTAATTTATGACTGGCGCTATCGGGCATCAAAGCGGTAACGAAAAGTTTTCCATAAATATACATGACATCAGCCTGAAAATTAATGACACCGTTACCAATCGATTCCCACAATTCAGCATTAGTTGTGAAATTATGGGAAGAAATAATCGGTTTTGCATTCTTCTGTGCAAGAGACAACTGAGTTGTTAATATGACTACAACACATATAAGTACAAGCTTTTTCATGTTTTTCAATTTATAAATACTTTATTGATTTATAGTTGAATAAATAAGGTTAAAAACAAATGGAATTATGCTTACTACTAAGGTTATTTCATGAAAAATAAGGTTTTTCTTAGCAAAGAACTCCCTCGTTTGACATACACTTTGTAGTCAGTAAAAATTCTTACCCACGCCAAATGTAATTCAATGGGTTCCAAATTTTTCCCAATGAACCATTTCCTCAAGAGGTTTTCGTGATTTTACTGGTGCTTCTGATGTTGTATATCCCAACGGAATAATTGCCAGTGGTTCAATTTCATCGGGTAATTTCAGTTTCTTTCTGGCTAACGGAACATCAAAATTGCAAATCCAACAGGAGCCAAGTCCCAGGTCAGTTGCTTTTAGAACTAAATGGTCGATAGCGATGGCAACATCAACATCAGCAAAATCCTTACCGTCCGATTTCCGTTTCCAGGATTTGGAATAGTCGGAACAAATTACAATACAGGCAGGCGCCTCTCTGAACCAAGCTCTTTGATAAACTTCATGAAAATCCTCCAGGTTTTCATGATCAGTAATTACAATAAAATGCCAGGGCTGAAAATTAACTGCCGAAGGGGCCAAACGTGCAGCTTCCAGAATTTCAAGAATAAGGCTTCGGTCAATTTTTTGGTTAGTGTACGATCTGACTGAAAACCGGCTGGAAATGACTTTATCCAATTCCATAATAGCATTTTCTCTTTTAATAAATTGTACAATTTCAGATCAAATGTAAGGCAATTAATCAGGATTCGAAAGTTCTTTTTCGCCAGGTTTTGTCATTCATATCCTGATCTGTTCCTTTCTTTAACTGATTTATTGGCAGTAATTCCCTGTATAGGTGTAATTCTGGCTGATCTTTTGGTAATTAGGCCGGTGGCACGATTATCGTATAAACCAATTCAAGTTTTAAACATTATAACTACATTTGTCACTCTAATTTTTGATACTAAAATCCCGGAAAATGGCATTTATAAATAAAATTCTAGGCAAATTCTTAGGCTCGAAAGCTGATAAAGATATGGTTGAGCTAACACCAATTCTTGGAACTATTAAAAAAGAATATGAACGAATCAACTTACTGTCAAACGATGAGCTGAGAGAAGAATCTGTCCGTTTAAAAGCATTGATTCAGGAGCGCATTAAACCCGAAGAAGACCGTATTAACGAACTTAAAGAACTTACTGAAACAGTTGATATTCAGGAAAGTGAAAAAATTTACCAGGAAATTGACAAGCTTGAAGAAAAAATTGTTGATAAACTGGAAGCTGTCCTGAATGAAATACTGCCAGTTGCCTTCTCGGTAGTAAAAGCAACTGCCCGGTTGTTTTACGAAAATGAACGAGTAATCGTTAAAGCCAGTGATTTCGACCGCGATCTGGCCGCCGTAAGAAACAGTATCGTAATTGAAGGCGAAAATGCCATCTGGATGAATAAATGGATGGCCGGTGGCAACCAGATTACCTGGGACATGGTACATTATGACGTGCAGTTGATTGGTGGAATTGTCCTGCATCAGGGGAAAGTGGCAGAAATGGGAACCGGTGAAGGAAAAACGCTGGTGGCAACACTCGCAGTTTTCCTGAATGCCCTTACCGGCCGCGGGGTACATTTGGTTACCGTGAACGACTACCTGTCGAAACGCGATTCGGAATGGATGGGGCCAATGTTCGAGTTTCACGGTTTGAGTGTTGATTGCATTGACAAGCACCAACCCAATTCGGAGGGCCGCCGCAAAGCCTATCTGGCCGATATTACCTACGGGACAAACAACGAATTTGGCTTCGACTACCTGCGCGATAACATGGCCATCAGCCCGCGCGACCTTGTTCAGCGCAAGCATCATTATTCGATTGTTGACGAGGTTGACTCTGTATTGATTGATGATGCCCGTACCCCATTAATTATTTCAGGTCCAATTCCGAAAGGCGAAATTCAGAAGTTCGAGGAGTTAAAACCCAAAGTTGAGAAACTCATCTCGGCACAGCGAAACGTGGTTAACCAGTGTCTTTCTGATGCCAAACGTATCCTGAATAATCCAAACTCGACGAAGGATGAAAAAGAAGCTGGCTCAATTTTACTTTTACGGGCACACAAAGGCTTGCCAAAAAATAAAGCGCTGATCAAATTCCTTAGCGAAGAGGGAATCAAGGCGATGATGACCAAGACCGAGAATTATCACATGCAGGACAACAACAAGCTCATGCATATTATTACTGATCCTCTGTATTTTGTGATTGAAGAAAAACAGAATTCGGTAGAAATGACCGATATAGGCATAGACCTGATTTCTGGCGATGTTGATGATCCATCCTTCTTTATTTTACCCGATGTTGGTTCTGAGATTGCTGAGATTGAAAACAATAAATCACTGACCAAAGAGCAGGTACTGGAGAAAAAAGACGAATTGCTGACCAGTTATGCCATTAAATCGGAACGCGTCCATACCATCAACCAATTACTGAAAGCATACGCCATGTTCGAGAAAGATGTGGAGTATGTGGTGATTGAAAACAAGGTAAAGATTGTTGATGAACAAACCGGCCGTATTATGGAAGGCCGTCGTTATTCAGATGGTTTGCACCAGGCTATTGAGGCCAAGGAAAACGTAAAAGTTGAAGCTGCAACGCAGACTTTTGCAACCATTACCCTTCAGAATTATTTCAGGATGTATCACAAACTGGCCGGTATGACCGGTACTGCCGAGACTGAAGCAGGTGAGTTGTGGGACATCTATAAATTGGATGTAGTCGTAATTCCAACCAACCGGAAGGTCATTCGCGACGACCGTGAAGATTTGGTTTACAAAACCAAGCGTGAAAAATACAATGCTGTTGTTGAAGACATTGTCACGCTGAATATAATTGGAAGGCCGGTTTTAGTTGGGACAACTTCGGTCGAAATCTCAGAATTGTTAAGCCGTTACCTGAAAATGCGGGGCATTAAACACAATGTACTGAATGCCAAATTACATGCCCGCGAAGCCGAAATTGTTGCCAGTGCCGGGGTAAATGGAATGGTGACCATCGCCACCAACATGGCCGGTCGTGGTACCGATATTAAATTAACTCCTGAAGTAAAGGCATTGGGCGGTTTGGCCATTATTGGTACTGAACGCCACGAATCGCGTCGTGTTGACCGTCAGTTGCGCGGACGTTCAGGCCGCCAGGGAGACCCGGGTTCTTCTCAGTTCTTTGTTTCGCTCGAAGACGATTTAATGCGTTTGTTTGGCTCCGCCCGTATTACCGGAATCATGGACAAAATCGGACTGAAAGAAGGCGAAATGATTCAGCATTCGATGATTACCAAATCAATCGAACGCGCCCAGAAAAAAGTGGAAGAAAACAACTTCGGCATTCGTAAACGTTTGCTCGAATACGACGATGTAATGAATTCGCAACGCGAAGTTATCTACAAAAAACGTCGGCATGCCTTGTTTGGCGACCGATTGGAAGTAGATATCCTCAATACGATATACGACACGATCGAAAACCTGGTGGCCGAATATCAGGCCAACGGCTTGTTCGAAGAGTTCAACCTGGAATTGATCAGGCTAATGTCTATGGAATCTCCGGTATCGGAGCAGGATTTCTCCAGAATGAATGCTGATGAACTGGTTGAGAAAGTTTATCATGAAATGGTTGCAACCTATACACGCCGGACCGAAATCATAGCCAAACAGGCTTATCCTGTTATCCGCGATGTGTATGAACAAAAATCGCATCTTTATACGAACATCGTTGTTCCAATTTCGGATGGAAAACATGTTTTCCAGATCATTACCAATTTGGAGAAAGCGTATAAAAACCAGGGAAAAGAGCTGGTAAAATCGTACCAGAAACAAACCGTCCTTTCAACCATAGACGAAGCCTGGAAAGAGCAGCTCCGCGAAATGGACGATTTAAAACAGTCGGTTCAGAACGCAACTTACGAACAAAAAGACCCGCTTTTGATCTACAAATTCGAGTCGTTCAATTTGTTCAAAATCATGATCAGCAAGGTAAACAAGCAGATTGTATCCATTCTGGCCAAAGGTCATATCCCGATCAGTGAACCGGATCAGGTACGCGAAGGTCACGAACGCAGGGGACTGGATATGAGTAAATTATCAACCTCAAAATCAGAAGTGCCATCCAGTTCAAACCGTCAAAATGTGCCGCAGGTACCCAAACACGAACCTGTACGGGTTGAGAAAAGGGTAGGCCGCAATGATCCTTGTCCATGTGGAAGTGGCCGAAAATTTAAAGCATGCCACGGAAAAGATATGACAGATTAAAATAAAAAATATGGACATTCTTTCATTTATTCACTGGAACGCTAGCCCTGAAATATTTTCGTTAGGACCAATACATGTTCGCTGGTACGGACTTATGTTTGCGGCGGGATTCCTTTTTGGTTACAATCATGTTGAGAAGATGTTTAAACATGAAAATGATAATCCTAAATGGCTCGAAAGCTTGTTTATTTACCTGATCGTGGCCACTGTTGTTGGTGCACGTTTAGGACATGTTCTCTTTTACGGATGGGACTATTATTCACAACATCCGATCGAAATTCTGTACGTATGGCAAGGTGGTCTGGCTAGTCATGGAGGCGTTATCGGGATTATAATTGCCATGATCATCTGGAGCAGGAAAGTTTCGAAACGCAATTTACTTTGGGTTTTGGATAGGGTAGTGGTACCCTCGGTTTTTGTGGGCGCTCTAATTCGATTTGGAAATTTAATGAATTCCGAAATCTACGGCAACCCAACCAGTTTGCCATGGGGTTTTATCTTCGAACGAAATCATGAAACAGTAGCCAAACATCCGACACAGATTTACGAATCGTTAAGCTACCTGTTTACTTTTGGTGTGTTGCTCTATATGTACTGGAAAACCAAGTCAAAAGATTATCTGGGAATTTTAACCGGAGTATTTTTAATTTTCGTTTTCAGCGCCCGTTTCCTGATTGAATTTATTAAAGAAGTACAGGAACCTTTTGAAACAGGCATGACCCTGAATATGGGACAATGGCTGAGTATTCCGTTCGTTTTGGCAGGAATAATCCTGATTGTTTTGGCAGTACAGAAAGGACCGGTGATTTACCAGAATAAGGTAAGTTCAGTAAAGAAATAAATATTCCAAATTACAAGAAGATCAATTAAAATGTTGATAAAGCTGTCCGGTAGTTTTAAAGTTCTTGTATCCATAGTTTTTAATACGGTGTTTGCTTGAAATGGTTTTCCCAAACCCGGAGGGTTTGTATGTTTATAGAAAAGCAAAGATCAGCGGAAAATGCGACCCCGCCGGGGTCGTATATTGCATTGTTAAATGTTTTCTATAAACATGCGATGCCTCTGGCATCAAACTTCTGAATGTGCATTGATCAATCGTCAATCCATTCGAATAAATATTCATCCTTAAATTCAATTTCAAATGCCTTTAAGAATGCCAGGTATTCTTCTTTAAATGTCTTTTTCTTGTGATGTTCTTTTTGCCTTTCAATGTATTGAATGACATCGGTTAATTGCGAATGACTATATGAAAAGGCTCCAAACCCTTCCTGCCATCGAAAATTGAAGTTCGTAAATCTCTTTTCTTTGATGAAGGTATTCGATGATTTTTTTACTTCACGCACCAAATCAGATAAACAACATGTTGGTTTCATGCCAATGAAGAAATGGATATGATTAGATGCTCCGTTGATTGCAAGCATTTTTTGCCCTTTGTTTTGAACGATTCCGGTTATGTATTTGTAAAGTTCTTCTTCCCATTCGGGTTTGATGAGGGCATTGCGGTTTTGTACGGCAAAAACCACCTGAATGTAAATTTGTGAAAAGGTATCGGCCATATCGTTATTTTTTAGAGTTCGCTTCCCCAAACCCAGCGGGTTTGCATGTGTATAGAAATACCAGTGATGTGCGCAGAACGTGCGACCCCGGCGGGGTCGAATATC
>PNOH01000039.1 GCA_013824715.1 Odoribacter sp.
AGATGCAGTTAATGAAGGGGCCGATGTTTTAAACTGTAGTTGGAGCTCAACTGTTAATAGCAGTACTTTAGCTGTTGCGTTTGCCTACGCGTACAGGACAAACAGGATTACCGTGGCTACAATGGGGAACACGGGCGTTCAGGAAACCAGGTATCCCGGGGCTTTCCCCAATGTAATGGCTGTAGGGGCTACACAGAATGACGATACACATTCACCTTACTCAACCACAGGAACTCACATTGATGTGGTGGCGCCTGGCGGAATTCATCCTGCGGGATATACTAATGAAGAAGATATTATAACGACTACTACCAATAATAATTATTTATATACATCCGGAACTTCATTTGCCGCACCACAGGTGGCAGGCCTGGCATCGTTACTCGAAGGCTTTAACAGCAATTTAGACAATGATGATATTAGGCAAATTATCCGGCTGAGTGCAGATGATATAAATGACAATGGTTTTGACAATGAATACGGGTTTGGCCGGATAAACGCGGGGCGTGCCCTGGAGTTTCTACAGGCGCCAAATACTCTTAATCAATGGACCGCATCAGGTGGAACAGTATTCAGTTCAACGGGTACATATGCGGCTCAGTTTATTGGTGCACCAGGGCTTTCCACTGCTAATTATATCGTAAAACGATATGAAGTTAGAAAAACAATCACTTTCCCGTCTAACTTTTTATGTGTCGTAGGGGTCTGGGGCAGAGGGGTATCTACAACTGGTTGGAACCTTTCAAGTCCTAATTTTGGGGAAGGTTTTTGTGAAGTTGTTCCAGGAACTCAAACAAACACAGGTGTTACATTAAGAACGTATGTTTACGAAATTTGGAGCATTTCAGGTAGTTATCTTGGCTATTACCCCCAATCTCCCTCAAATGTGAGTTTTGCTTATTCTGTCTCAGGAATTCCATCCCCAACTATTTCCGGTCCTTCGCTTGTATGCACTTCGGGTGCAACATATACTCTTACGGGCCTTCCAGTAGGTTTAACTGGAACCTGGACTTGTACGAGTACAAACAACAACCTTGCAATCAATCCTACCACTGGTTATGCTTATGCAACGAATAGTACTTCCGGTCAAGGCACAATTTCATCAGTTATAAACACAGGCTGCGGTAATATTACTTTGCCTGCCAAAACTGTTTGGGTAGGCCCATACTCCAGTTCTAATTATCCGATTACAGGGCCAAGTTCAGCGCCGTGCAGGCAAAACGTATATTATTCAATCCCCACCTTAACCGGTGTCACTTCAATTAATTGGGTTTGGCCTAGTGGGTGGACTTATGTTTCGGGCCAAAACACGGCTTACCTTGCCTTGCAAACGGGTACAACAGGATCCAGTGGTACTGTTGCTGTTCAGGCTACCAATACGTGTGGTCCATCAGGTAGTTATGCCACGAAATACACTTCGGTTACCGGGATTTGTGGGTATAGCTTATCTGTTTCGCCCAATCCGGTAAGCAACGAGGCAACAATCGAGTTAATCAGTACTGTAGAAGAGAAAGCTACCGAAACCCCCGAATGGGAACTCGAAGTTTTCGGCCCGGGGCAGTTGCTTAAAACCAAAACCGGGAAACTGAAAGACAAAATTCACAAGCTAAACACTCAGGGTTGGCAGGATGGAGTCTATATCGTTCGCGCCATCGTAAACGGAGAACCTCTTACAGAAAAACTCGTGGTAAAACATTAACGATTTGCCAACAACGAATATTTCTAGTCAGGGTTTCACTTCGAGTGAAGCCCTGACTTTTTTATATTATATTGAGCAGTGGATGCAACCTTTTGGTGGCTTGTGAAATCTTAATTATCTGTTTATAACTAAGAGCAGTCTTAAAATAAAAAAATGTGATCCTTTTGTGATTTTAGCAAGGACAAACATTTAAAAACTCCGGAGTACAGGTTACTTCGGAGTTTTTTTGTGTTACTACCGGAAAAGATTACTACCAAAAATCAACTGGCGAAAAATATTTAGTACAATTTATAAAATGATATTGAACAGGTTGGTAGCATTCGCTATTTGCTCTGAGTTACCCAGTATATATGCAATATCGCCGCCGATCAGGCGTGTGTTTGAAGAAGGGTGATCAATCAGGTGGTCGTTTCGTTTCAGGGCAACAAGGGTAACCCCGCATCTGTTTCGTAATTGGGATTCAGCTAGTGTTTTTCCCGTCAGGTTTGATCGTTCATCAACTCTCAGCGCAACAATTTCGATATTAGGAATATTTTTCAGGATATTTGATCTTTCATCCTCTTTCTTGTCGTAGAAAATTCCGTAGTGATCGTCCCTGATCCTGGCAATGGTTGTATCAATCTCATTCTGAGGCAACAGCATATTGGAAAGAACACGTTCGAAAAGATCAATCGCCGTTTCGAATTCCTCTGGAATTACCTGATTGGCACCCAAACGATAAAGCTCCTCTATATCTTCAACATGTTTTGTTCTTACCAATATCATCGCATGTTTATTGAGATGCCGCACCTTATCAACAATCGCCATAGCGATAATCAGATCACCAACTGAGATCACAATGGTCTTGGCCGTATCAACATGCGCCTTATAAAGAATAGGCTCATTTTTAGCATCTCCGTAGATAATCGACTCTCCTTTTTCTTGCCTCTTACGAACTAAAGCTGGATCGAAAACAATCGAGATGTATGGGATTTTATTGTATTTGGCCATGACAGAAAGGTTGATTGACCGCGAATCTTTTCCGATGAGTACAAGGTGGTTATTGAGTTTGGGGATTTCGATTTGTTGCAAAGGGAAGAGACCTTTGATTATAAACCCCGGAAGCGGTAATTTTAATAAAATGGTCGCCAAAGGATTTCCCAATTGGATCAATAAAGGCGAAACAGACATCGTGATAATCGCGACTGCAAGAAATAACTGGAAATAATAGTTCGTCAATATCTGGTAACTGACACCCAATTTTGCGAGAATAAAAGAGAACTCTCCCACCTGACTTAACGCAATACCAACCAGAATTGTCCCACGAAAGGTATGTCCCATCAGGAAAGCGACCAATCCTCCAACAATAAACTTAATCCCGATGACGAGTAAAACTGTTATTATGACAATTCCGATATTTTGGTAAACAAAACTAAGATCGAGCAACATGCCGATC
Organism: Odoribacter sp.; assembly: GCA_013824715.1. Taxonomy (GTDB): domain Bacteria; phylum Bacteroidota; class Bacteroidia; order Bacteroidales; family Prolixibacteraceae; genus Aquipluma. The sequence goes on from PNOH01000039.1 coordinate 3,135, forward strand.
GAGACAAAGAAAAAGCTTGTGAAAGTGTCTCGAAACGGAATAAGGTTGCCGAAGGCATTATCGCTATATTCTGATTCTGAAACCATTAATCCTGCAAGGAAAGCCCCAAATGCAAGGGTAATGCCAAGTTGGGATGTTAGGAAAGCAATCGAAAGGCAGATCAGCAGTATGCTCATCAGGAACAATTCCTGATTTTTGGTCATCGCAATCCAGTGTAATATTTTTGGCATGAACCATTTGTTTCCAGTATAAACGAAAGCGACAATCAGTACCGTCTTCATCGCCAAAGCGAAAAGTTCAGAACCAATATTGACTGTATTTCCATTTAAGAATGGTGTAAAAAGCAACAACGGGATTAATACAATATCCTGAAAAATTAGGATCCCCACTACAGTTCGTCCATAGTTGGATGTCACCTCTGAACGATCCTGCAAGATTTTCAGAACGACTGCGGTACTGCTTAGAGCTATAAGAAAACCGATAAAAAGAGCGCCTTTCCAATCCAAATTGTAGCTTCGGCCAAGTACAATGGTTATCAGAGCCGTAATAGAAACCTGGAACAATCCGCCCAGAAAGACGATTCTCCTGATTTTTAAAAGATGTTTGAGACTGAACTCCATCCCAATGGTGAACATCAGGATCACTACCCCAAGTTCTGCCATTAGTTCAATCTCATGTTGTGATTGAATTATACCAAGTAAAAAAGGTCCAGCGACAATCCCAGTAAGCAGATACCCAACAAGCGTTGGTATCCTGATTTTTGTGAAAAGGAAATTCACAAAAGTCGAAAGCGCCAAAATGATCACAATATCTTTTAATATTTCGTAATTCATATTGACACTTAAATTTAAGAATATGAAGATTGTGAGTGCATTTCAAAATATAGCAGACTTACTTTTTCTCCGTTCGTCTGATAACTTCTCCTTTCGCCGTGAACGATATTCCCTGCTGTGCGGCTGTTCCTATCATAACCGATTGTACCAGTATTTGGTTTGAATAACTTTTACCTCCCCATTCCAAAATAAAACTGGCGCCGGCTCCCCCTTTTTTTTCCTTGTCCTCAATCACGAATTCGATCGATTCGAGCGGTTTTAACAGGATGTGGGATGCTGAATAATTGCGCAATTGCTTTCCATACGAATCATTGAATATAGCAGACAAAACATAGGCGCTGTCTGTCAGGGAAATATTTCTGACACTCAAGGTTGTGGTTAATAAGAATCGCTTTGTACCGTCGAGGTAATAAATATCGGAGTAAACAGGAACATAGATAATCTCTTTATATTTAAGCGCTGCCGTATCCAGTTTCACATAGGTATAGCTATGACTCGGATAATTGATCTTTACATTTGAAACTTTCTCCTTATTTTGGCATGAAATACAGAGTGCAAGCAACAGAATGTGGAGAATAATGATCTTCATGGCCAATTCTATTAGTTAATTCTTTGCAATTTATTAAAAATTGCTGATAATATTCTCTCATTGAAGATGAAAAACCGTAGATACTTCTGTTTAGTACTTGAAAAATCATATTTTTATACAAACTAAATTTCAATCAACTATGGAACGAAGAAACTTTTTAAAAGCCACTGCTGCTGTGGCAGCGGTAACCGCAACAGGCAGCGCCCTGAATGCAAAAAACGCATCCGCTCCGGGCGATGAATTTTACGAATTCAGAATTTACCAATTGACTCATGGCGGTGGCGGTAAAAGCACGCTAAAATCTTATTTTACTGATGCTTTGATGCCATTGTTTAAAAAATTCAATGTCAGACTGGGAGCATTTGAAGAATTCGATAAGGAAGAACCTGCAAAGATTTATACACTCTTCGCCTACCCGTCGGCAGCGGTTTACTACGAGATGCAACAGAACCTGGTAACCGATACCGATTATCTTGCTGCTGCAAAATCATACTTCGCACTTCCTGCTGCCAAACCAGTTTACGAAAGGTATGAAACTTTTTTGATGGATGCTTTTGATGGAATCCCAAACCTTAAACTTCCTGCTAAAGACAGGGGTTTGTTTGAATTGCGCACCTACGAAAGTGATAACGAAGATGCTGCCCGTAGGAAAGTGGCCATGTTTAACGACGAAGAATTGCCCTTGTTCGAACAAGTCGGACTTCATCCCGTGTTTTTCGGTAAAATACTGGCAGGAAAATATATGCCGGCGTTGATGTACATGCTCTGGTTTAAAGACATGGACGAGCGGGAAGCAAACTGGAAAAAATTTGTTGACAGTCAGGAATGGAAAACCATGTCGGGCAAAGCAATTTATGCCAATACAGTCAGCAAGGTGCGTAAAAAATTCCTTGTCCCGACCGACTACTCACAAATTTGATGAACCGTAGAAATACAACATTATGGGTTTGGGCAGTCATCATTTTCTGTGGTGGCTGCACCAATACCCGTTATCTGACCGACTCAAAAAGCATTGAACGCCAGCACGACATGCGGGCTCACCGAGCTGGCGTTAATTTAGGTGATGCGTTCTTAAATGTTATCAACCTCATTATTTCCGGAACTTTAAATTCAGGATTTGAAGTAACTCAAAGCGACCGGGCTTTTAAAAGGATTAAAATTCAGAATGAATCACCCGATTCATTGTTTATTAATATGGTAACCGACGTTGTTTGGAAGGAAACCGGCTATTGTGATATTATGGGGATTGCCCTTCCTCCAAAAGCCAGACAAAAGTTGCTGGTTCCCTACCCTGCAGCATACAATGTCTATTTCAGGACTTCCAGCTCAGAAGAAGAAAAACTGGAAATGCGAACCGACAACAAGCATAGGATTATTAAACTCAAACCAGGTATGAAGTAGCAAAGAATGGAGAAATGATCAATGGACTGTTTATAAGAGTTATCATAGTTGTAATGGTTCTATAACGTTATGGCTCAGAATGAGTGTCCAAATCTATAATCACCGACATGCGTCTTGCTACAACGCGGGTGCCCAAATCGAAAATTCCGGCAGGAACATTCGATCCCGATTACCAGTATGAAATTGAAGCAAGACCCGATTACCCGATGAGCCATTGGTTTGGACTCACGAAAGAACAGTTTCCTCCATCAGAAAGGCTTACTGCCGAACAGCTTGAACTGATGGCCAATGAATTTGAACAGCTTTGGGCGACTTACAGTTTTGAACCCGATTTTCCGGAAGTATTACCTGCCAAACGCCGTTACGAACTGATGCGCGATTACCTCGATTACGAATGTTCGCATTGGCCTGGCGGCTGGGTACATCATTTCGAGTTTTGCGATTATGAACCCGAAAATTGTCCTTTTGTCAGCGAGTTTTGCCATTGCAAAGATTTTGTTTATGACGATTTTAATGAAAACCCGGTAGTGAAAGATGATGATTCATTGCCATTTTAGCACATCAAACCCAGAAAGCTGAAAGAATACTTAATTTTTATCTTTATATTCAGGAAATAATTATTATTTTTATCATGTAATTAAAGAAAGAATATAAATATTAAACATAAACAGATGAAAGATATCATCAAGTCGTTAATTTTAGGGCTTCAAAATAGGCTGCCCATGCCGGTAATCAACCGTAATCTTTCATTACCACTGGCTTCAGAAAAAATTATTACTGTAACTGGAGTCAGGCGCTGCGGCAAATCGTATATGCTTTTTGATACCATGAATAGGTTATTGATGGAAGGAGTAACTAAAGACCGGATTCTTTTTATCAATTTTGATGATGAACGCCTGCAATTTACGCCTCAAAACCTGGATTTAATTCTGCAAGCATACCGGGAGCTTTACCCATCTGTTAATATGGCTGAAGTTTATTTCTTTTTTGATGAAATGCAGATGGCTGAGGGTTGGGAATCATTTGTGCGACGCGTTTATGATACTGAAAGCCGAAACATCTTTCTTTCCGGTTCAAATGCGAAATTACTTGCTTCCGAAATAGCAACTTCGCTTCGGGGTCGAACTTTACAATTCGAAGCATTTCCGTTGAGCTTCGATGAATATGGCCGTTTTACAAAATTAGAATCCAATTGGTTTATGCCCGAAAATAGGGCGAATATTGAAAATGGGTTTATGCAATTCCTAACTAAAGGTGGATTCCCGGAATTGGTTTTGTCTGATTACCGCTTTTTTGAAGGAGCTGCACAGGAGTATTATCATGTCATGTTGTATAAAGACCTGATTGAACGGTACGAGATTAAGAATATCCCTGTACTAAAATACCTTGTGTCAAGACTGCTCGTTAATCTGGGAAAACCCACATCCATCAATAAAATATACAACGAGTTACGCTCGGCAGGACTGAAGGCTGACAAAAACATGCTTTATACAATTACCGATCATTTACAATCCATTTATTTCATCCAACGTGTTGGTAAATACGACCTTTCGTTACTAAAAACAGAATTGGCAAATGAAAGAAAGACCTACTTTATTGACAATAGTTTTCTTACGGCACTGAGTTACAGTTTGAGTACCGATTATGGCCGGTTACTTGAAAATATTGTTTTTCTGTGGCTTCGGACTAAATTTCCTTTTGGACGGGGCCTGTATTTTGCAAAAGGTAAAAAAGAGTGTGACTTTATACTGATCGACCGCGAAAAACCGTCAATTTTGATACAGGTAAGCTGGAAAATTGACCAGACTGAAACTTTACGTCGTGAGATAGATGGTTTGGTTGAATTGGGCAACTACTTTAAATGCGATAATTTGATGATAGTTACAGCTTCAGATGATCGTGAACTGGAAGCCTCCGGGTTTCGGATTAAAGTGGTTCCCGCCTGGAAATTAATGCTGGAAAATAGTCCGATCATCTAATATCATCCACATTGCTTATTAACTTTTCCAACATATGAACGTTGCCCCTTGTCCTGATGTTGCAGCTACTGGATCAGAGAGTCAGTTCCAGAACAAGAAGGATTAAGACAAATCACAGTTGGTTATTGTCGTTAAGTTAGCGAAATTCTTCGTATTACCTTTGTGGCTTAGTGACTTTGTTGCAAGAAAAAATAACCACTAAGACTCAAAAACACAAAGTTTCTCGAAGAAAACAAACAATAAAACCTTAACTTAATGACATTGCCCGTATGGGACAAAATGAGCAGGTAAATGGCAATTTTTCTACCCATATATTTTTCCTCCGGAAAATTTAAACATTCATTTATTTATCTGGAAAATATTCCTGAAATCGATTTTAAAAAAAAGTCTTTTATGACCGGTGTAAAATATTTATTACCTGGTAGAAATATGGCGTAAATGCTATCTTTGCCGGGTATTTTTTGGTTATAAAAATAATCTTTCTAATTATACAAAAATGCTAAAAAATCTCGTAACGAAAGCTGCTGACAATGTACGGATACTCTCGGCATCAATGGTTGAAAAAGCCAAATCAGGCCATCCGGGCGGTGCAATGGGCGGAGCCGACTTCATTACTGTCCTTTATTCAGAATTTCTGAATTACGATCCAGGTGATATGACCTGGATTAACCGCGACCGTTTCTTTCTCGATCCGGGACACATGTCGCCCATGTTGTATTCTATCCTGGCGATGACTGGATATTACACGATGGAAGAATTGTCGAATTTCCGTCAGTGGGGAAGCCCAACTCCCGGACATCCTGAAGTTGAACCTGCCAGAGGCGTTGAAAACACTTCCGGCCCACTCGGACAAGGCCATGTAATGGCTGTAGGCGCTGCTATTGCCGAACGTTTTATGGTTGAGCGTTTTGGAGAATGGATGGCCCACAAAACTTATACTTTCATTTCCGACGGAGGTGTTCAGGAAGAAATTTCGCAGGGTGGCGGACGTATTGCCGGGTTCCTCGGACTAAGTAACCTGATCATGTTCTACGATTCGAATGACATTCAGCTTTCAACAGAAACAAAGGACGTAACCAGCGAAGATACCGCGAAAAAATATGAAGCATGGGGTTGGAAAGTAGTTACCATTGAAGGTAACAACACCGACACTATCCGTGCTGTATTGAAAGAAGCTCAGTCTGAGAAAGAAAAGCCTACTTTGATTATTGGTAAAACCATCATGGGTAAAGGCGCTTTGAAAGAAGACGGATCAAGTTTCGAACGTCAGTGTGCTACTCACGGGATGCCTTTGGGTGAAGCAGGAGCTTCGTTTGAAAAATCAATCGAAAACCTCGGTGGCGATCCAAAGAACCCATTCGTTATTTTCAACGATGTTCAGGCTCTGTTTGATGCCCGCAAAAAAGAACTGATTGCCGCAGCAGCTCATAAAAAAGCCACTCAGAAGGCCTGGGAAAAAGCAAATCCTGTATTAGCAGCCAAACTGGCCAAATTCTTCAGCAAATCAACTCCTGAATTTGACTTCAGCAAAATTGTGCAAAAAGCCGGTTCAGCAACCCGTGCCGCTTCAAGCACCGTTCTGGCTGCATTTGCCGGTGAAGTTGAAAACATGGTCGTTTCTTCCGCCGACCTTTCAAACTCCGATAAAACTGACGGATTCCTGAAAAAAACCAAAGCATTCGCTAAAGGTGATTTCTCCGGTTCATTCTTCCAGGCTGGCGTTTGCGAATTGACGATGGCTTGTATCATGAACGGAATGGCCCTGCATGGCGGTATTATTCCTGTTTGCGGAACATTCTTTGTTTTCTCCGATTACATGAAACCAGCAGTGCGCATGGCTGCCCTGATGCAATTACCCGTAAAATATGTCTGGACCCACGACGCGTTCCGCGTTGGTGAAGATGGACCAACCCACCAACCGGTTGAACAGGAAGCTCAGATCCGCCTGATGGAAAAATTAAAAAACCACCATGGCAAAAACTCTACTTTAGTACTTCGTCCGGCCGATTGCGAAGAAACAACTGTGGCCTGGAAACTTGCGCTTGAAAATATTGATACTCCAACAGCATTGATTTTGTCGCGCCAAAATATCAGGAATCTTCCGTCAAAAGGTGACCGTTACACTGAAGCTCAGCAGGCAGCTAAAGGAGCTTACACTGTAACCGATTCGGAAGGTACGCCCGATATAATTCTTCTGGCCAGCGGATCTGAAGTTGCCACCCTGGTTGAAGGCGCTGATCTGCTCGAAAAAGAAGGTATCAAATGCCGGATCGTTTCTGTTCCGTCCGAAGGTTTGTTCCGCAGTCAGAATAAAGAATACCAGCAAAGCATATTACCTTCAGGAGTCAAGAAATTCGGTATGACTGCCGGGCTACCTGTGAACCTGGAAGGTCTGGTTGGCGCCGATGGAAAAGTATTTGGTCTGGAATCATTTGGGTTTTCAGCCCCCTACACTATTTTGGATGAAAAATTGGGTTTCACTGCTCAGAATGTTTACAAACAAGTAAAAGAAATACTCGATTATTAACTTTTCCAAAGCTTTATTACAATTAATAAAGCTTTGGAAAAGTTTACGCAAATAAACTCTTAGTTATTAAGCAAATAGTCTTTAAAATCGGCAAACTCGGCGCTTATACCAAATGAAAGTTTTTCACTTTTTAAAAAAGCAGCCAGTTTTTCAGGAAGGATTACGGTTCCTTTTCCCAATACTTCTTCTACCGTTTCGGTAAACTTAGCAGGATGAGCGGTTTCGAGAAAAACACCAACTTCGCCAGGTCGCAGATCAGCTTTCAATGCCCGGTATCCAACTGCACCATGCGGATCGAGCATATATTTCTTTTCAGTATAAACCTGCTTCATAGTTTCGCGAATTTCATCATCCGAATAACGATACCCTACCATGTCGGCACAAATATCATGGTGCGAGTGATTGTATAAATCTAGAATGCGGACAAAGTTACTCGGATCGCCAACATCCATCGCATTGGCAATGGTAGCGACAGATGGGCGTGGTTCATACTTTCCGGTTTTCAGGTAATTATAAACGACATCATTTTCGTTGTTTGCGGCAATAAAACGTTTAACAGGAAGTCCTAAAAATTTGGCAAATAGCCCGGCAGTCAGGTTACCAAAATTGCCGCTGGGGACTGAAAAGACTAGGTCGCTGTTAAGTTCAGTTTCGTGTAAACGGGCGTATGCATTAAAATAATAGAAGGCCTGTGGTAGAAAACGAGCTACATTAATCGAATTGGCCGAAGTTAAAACCATATCTTCATTCAGTTCCTGATCCAAAAAGGCAGATTTCACCAAACGCTGGCAATCGTCGAAAGTGCCGTCAACCTCCAGGGCGGTGATGTTATTTCCGAGTGTGGTAAACTGTTTTTCCTGAATATTGCTCACCAGCCCCCTGGGGTATAGCACATAGACTTTTAAACCGGGAATATTAAGAAACCCATTGGCGACAGCGCTTCCGGTATCTCCTGAAGTAGCTACCAAAACATTAACTTCTTTACTAATCCCTTTCAGAAAATGTGCTAAAATACGGGCCATAAACCTCGCTCCTACATCCTTAAATGCCAGAGTTGGTCCATGAAATAATTCCAGTGAATAAATTTGATCGCTTATCCGAACAATGGGGCAATCGAAATTCAGGGAGTCAAAAACAATTTCGTCAAGTACCTGTTCCGGAATATCTTCCCCAAAAAACTTATTGGCTACTTCAAATGAGATTTCCTGAAAACTCATCCGATGTATTCCCTTAAAAAATTGAGGATGAAACTCCTCAATCCGCTCGGGCATAAACAATCCATTGTCGCTGGCTAATCCTTTTGTAACGGCTTCCATCAGGGATACTGAAGGAACAGTTTTGTTGGTGCTATAGAATTTCATTATACATTTAAGTTTGGTATTTCGCAGATAAAGTACGGTAAAATAACCGAATTAAGTAAGGATTCAGCTTGAAATAATTATTAGTTAATTGATATTTTTACTTAAAAGTGTTCTCATAAACTGGTCGCCTTCCAAGGTACCGTACCATCCTTTTTCGACTTCAAATTCATCGTAGAACTGTGTGTCATCAGGAGTTTCACCGGGCCGGTATATGATGAAAGGCACTGCATCGCGCGTGTGAATACGTGTGGCACAAGGAGTTGGATGATCGGGCAAAACGGCGATGGTAACCTGTTCGTCCATTTTTCTTGTTTCCTCAACCAGAAATTTCACTATTCGATGGTCAAGATATGTGATTGTTCTGATTTTTAACTCCACATCGCCCTCATGACCAGCCTCATCGCTGGCTTCTACATGCAAATAGACCAAATCGTGATCTTTCAGGGCTTCGATAGTTGCCTTAGCTTTTCCTTCGTAGTTGGTATCGTATAAACCGGTTGCTCCCTCCACCTTAATTACATCCATTCCGGCATAAATACCAATTCCCTGAATGAGATCAACAGCAGAAATAACTGCTGATTTTTCAATCCCATACAACTCTTTAAAGGTTGACATTTGTGGTTTATAACCAGGCGACCATGGCCAGATGCTGTTGGCGACAGCTTTGCCTGCTTCTTTTCGTTTTATATTGATGGGGTGTTCGGCCAATAAAGCCTGTGAACGCAAAATCAGATAGTTCAGTAATTTGGCAGTTGAAACTGCCCCTTCATTTTCAGGCTCGATAAAGCAGGGACGGAATGGTTTTCCGGGCACATCATGCGGAGGTGTGCAAATTAATTGCTTTTTGCCACCTTTAATAATAAGTAAATTCCGGTACGAAACTCCCGGATAAAAGCGGATGCTGTCATTTCCAAGTTTATTATTCAGGAATTCGATGAGTTCATACGCCTCAGCATTTGAGATATGTCCGGCTGAATGATTCTTTATATTTTCATTTTCAATACAAATCAGGTTGCAACGAAGCGCCAAATCTCCATCTTCAAGATTGACTCCAATACTTGCGGCTTCGAGCACTCCCCTTCCCTCAAACACCGTATGCACATCGTAACCTAAAACCGACAGATTGGCAATTTCGCTGCCCGGATGCAGGTCTTGCGGAACAGTAATCAACCTCCCAGTGCGGCCAATTTTTGCCAGATTATCGATTGAAGGCTTATCAGCCATCTGCAGCGGGGTTTTTCCTCCATAATCTGCCAATGGCTCATCGGCCATTCCATCTCCCAACACTATGATGTATTTCATGTTTTTTAAATATTCGACACACGTATAATATCGGCAAACACACCGGCAGCGGTAACAACTGCACCAGCGCCATATCCTTTAATGATCATTGGAAACTCCTGATACCGTTCGGTAGTAAACATGACCAGATTGTTCGAGCCCTGCAAATCGGCAAACGGATGTCCGGCAGTTATTTCCTGTAATCCGATTTCGGCTTTCCCCTGATCGAACTTAGCGACAAACCTCCAGAAACGGCCAGCTTCTGCTAGTCTTTTCCTCTTCGTTTCAAATTCTTCATCCATTTCAGCAATAGTTTTCCAGAAATCATCAACGCTGCCTTCAAAATATTGATCAGGAATAAACGTGTTGATTTTTATATCTTTCATATCAAACTGGTAACCCGATTCACGGACCAGGATGAGTAGTTTGCGTGCCACATCAACCCCGCTCAGGTCTATGCGCGGATCGGGTTCAGCAAATCCTTTTTCTTTTGCCATGAGGATGGTTTGACTTAAAGGAACATTTTCGCCGATGGTATTGAAAATGAAATTAAGGGTTCCTGACAAAACAGCTTCTATTTTCAGGATGGTGTCTCCTGAATTGACCAGGTCGTTTAAGGTGGTAATAATTGGCAAACCAGCGCCAACATTGGTTTCGAATAAAAATTTGACTCCTTTTCGTTTGGCTGTCTTCTTTAGAAGCGCATAATTCTCATATTCCGATGAAGCCGCCACTTTATTGGCAGTCACAATGGAAACGTTGGCATTCAACAATTCGGCGTATAAATCAGCAACCTTATCATTGGCTGTACAATCCACAAAAATAGAGTTGTACATATTCATACGGATAATTTCATCCTTGAATTCCTGAAGGCCCGAAATCTGTCCTTCTTCTGTCATTTTTTCGCGGAAAGTTTCAATATCAATGCCATCGCGGTCAAAAAGCATCCTTTTAGAATTTGCCACACCGGCAAGCTTTATTTTGAGGTGTTTCTCTTTCAGAAGTTTGGTTTGTTGCTGTTTAATCTGTTCGAGAAGATTTCCACCAACCAAACCAATACCCATCAGGAAGACGTTTAGTTCAACATTTTCAGACAGGAAAAATGACTCATGAACAACATTTAAGGTTTTGCGCAGGTCGGATATTTTTACGACCCATGAAATATTTAATTCCGAAGCTCCCTGGGCAATGGCAATAATGTTAATCCCGTTTTTGCCGATGGTGTGAAACAGTTTTCCGGCCACACCGGTAGCATGTTTCATGTTTTCGCCAACAATGGCCACAATAGCCAGATTGTCTTCAATCGTAATTTTATTGATCTGATCGAGATGTATTTCCCTCTCAAACTCTTGTCTGATTGCAGATTCGGCTTTCGATGAACTTAATGAATCGATGGCAAAGCTGATTGAATTTTCGGAAGATGCCTGCGATATGAGTATCACATTGATATTCTGACGCGCCAAAGCTCCAAAAAGCCGGGCAGAAATACCTGTAACGCCTACCATTCCAAGTCCTTGAATAGTAATCAGGGTAATATTTGAAATGGATGAAATACCTTTTATCGGTAAATCTTTCCCGTTGAGTTTGCTTTCTGTAATCAGGGAACCTTCAGCCTCCGGATCCAATGTATTTTTAATACGGATTGGAATTCCTTTCTGATAAACCGGGAGGATGGTCGGAGGATAAATCACCTTGGCGCCAAAGTGCGAAAGCTCCATCGCTTCTGAGTAGCTCAGGGTTTTGATGGTGTACGCTTTGCTGATCACTCGCGGATCGGCAGTCATAAACCCATTGACATCGGTCCAGATTTCGAGCGATGTGGCATCAACTGCTGCAGCCATTATGGCGCCGGTGTAATCAGAACCACCACGGCCAAGCGTAGTATATTCACCGGCATCGTTGCCCGAAATAAAACCGGGAACGATGGCAATGCCTGAAAATGAAGTGAATGCCGAGTGTATAAGCTGGTTAGTCAGTTCAAAATTGACAATTGCTTTGCCGAAATCGCTGTTGGTACGAATAAGTTTACTTGAATCGAACCATTGGGCCGAGGGTACATAATCTGAAATAATTAACGACGACAGTCTTTCGCCAAAACCGATAATTTTATCCAGCGTTTTGGGGGTTAATTCACCAATGAGCGAAACTCCCTGAACAATTCGTTCAAGTTCTTCAAGCAAAACCTGAACCTTAGTTTTTATTTCAATTTGCTTTTCACCTTCAAATAATATTTCGATCACATTAAAGTGCCTCGTTTTGATTTCTGTTAATTCAGCCTGAAAGTAGCCGGTTCCGATCGCAGCCATTTTTGCTGCACTCAAAATCTGATCGGTAATTCCACCTAAGGCCGACACCACGACGATCACATCATCGTCCTGTCCCATCAGGATTTCCTTAACCTTCTGAATATTTTCGGCGCTCCCCACAGAAGTACCTCCAAATTTTAAAACTTTCATAACCTGATAAATTAAATCCGAATGAAACAGCACAGCTAGTTCACCCGGACATTTCTGTGTTTTTAATCTTTATTTAATTTACCGTTGTAGTTGTGGTAATGGCTTCCAGAATTTTTGCCTCTAACTCCTGCGATAATTCAGGATTATCGCGAAGTACCGATTTGACCGATTCGCGTCCCTGACCCAGTTTCGTTTCACCATAACTGAACCATGAACCGCTCTTTTTAATAATATTGCATTCAACACCCAGATCAACAATTTCACCTGTTTTCGAAATGCCTTCGCCATACATGATGTCGAATTCTGCCTTTTTAAATGGCGGGGCCACTTTATTCTTAACAACTTTAACGCGGGTATGGTTTCCCTGGGCTTCTTCCCCATCTTTAATCTGTCCTATCCGGCGGATATCCAAACGAACTGAGGCATAAAATTTAAGGGCATTACCACCCGTTGTTGTTTCAGGATTACCAAACATGACGCCAATTTTTTCGCGCAACTGGTTGATAAAGATCACGCATGTTTTGGTTTTACTGATATTTCCGGTCAGTTTCCGCAATGCCTGCGACATTAAACGCGCCTGAAGGCCCATTTTTGAGTCGCCCATTTCGCCTTCAATTTCAGCTTTTGGAGTCAATGCTGCCACAGAGTCAATCACAATAATATCCACAGCACCCGAACGAATCAGGCTATCGGCGATTTCGAGCGCTTGCTCACCATTATCGGGTTGCGAAATCAACAACTCGTTGATATCAACGCCCAATTTGGTGGCATAACCCGGATCGAAAGCATGTTCTGCGTCAATAATAGCAGCAATTCCGCCAGCCTTTTGCGCTTCGGCAATGGCATGAATGGCCAGTGTTGTTTTTCCTGAAGATTCAGGTCCGTAAATTTCGATGATCCTACCTTTTGGGTATCCACCAACTCCCATGGCGATATCCAGTCCGATTGAACCGGAGGATATGGAAGGGACATTTTCAACTATCCGGTCGCCTAATTTCATAATCGAGCCTTTGCCATAGCTTTTCTCAATTTTATCCATGGTCAACTGCAAAGCTTTTAGCTTTTCCTTGTTCTGATTTGATTTTTCTTCGTTTGCCATATTACTTGATATCTAATGTTTTAATAATTTGATCGGTGTGGTTTATGGTATCCACTTTATCGAATATCTCATGGATAATCCCATTTTCACCGATGATAAAGGTTGTGCGTAAAACACCCATATATTTTTTGCCATACATGCTTTTTTCTCCCCAGACACCATAGGCCTGCAGAATTTCAGTCTGAGGATCGGCTATCAGGTTAAATCCAAACTGAAATTTACCGGCAAACTTTTTATGCGACGAAACGTTATCGGGACTAACACCCAAAACCTCGTAACCTTTTGAAAGCCACATCTGGTAATTATCGTTCAGGTTGCACGATTCGGCGGTACATCCAGGCGTGTTGTCTTTCGGATAGAAGAATAAAATAAGTTTCCTGCCTTTGAACCCGCTCAGCGAAATTTGTTCACCTTTTTGGTTCAGTCCTGAAAAATCAGGAGCCTGATCGCCAACTTTTAAAGTTGTCATTATTACTCGCATTAATTTCAACAAATATACTTGAAATATTTATATAAAGCGGAAGGAACGATTCGTTAACATTAAAATAAACAAGACAAAACCTAATGGGAGCTTGGTACTTTTTAGTACTTTTAAACCCGAATTTATTCGTTGACCAACATGCTAATTTTTCTGAAAACACTGCTTAAAATAAGCTTTCTGCTCCTATTCTTTTCATGGGCAAATAAAGAATTGCTGGCGTGTAAGGGAAACCCAAACATCCACTTTAAGAATGATTATTTGGTATTAGCCCATATTTTTTCGCCTGATTATTTTTTCATTCAGGAGCATACCAACGATACAATCCCGACTAAAAACAATGACGATAAGGTGATCAAGACTGAAGAGGGATTCACTATTCCAAGCAGTTTGGCAGGTAATATTTTTACTTTTCAGGTAAATTCGGACATTACCTACCGAAATTTCAGCCATTTTGTAAAAAATCAATCGAGGAGAATATTTTTTCAGGCATGGCTATTGGAGAAGGAACTGCTTAATCTTACCAGCGAAACCGACAGCTTGCGCAAAATATATTCAAGTTCAGCCAGCGAACAAAAAGAAGCTATTTCAGTCCTAATCCTGAAAAATGAAAAACGGGTTATCAGCCTCAATCAGGAAATTCCGGTTTTGTACCAAAATGCCCGCGAAGAAGAAGATAAGTATTGGAAATCGGCTTCAGGAAACGAAATATTAAGGTTTCAGGTAAAGATAAAGATAATCAATGATAGCATTGAACAGGCAAACCACAAGTTCCGGGAACAAAACAAAGAAATCCATACATCAGTGGCCGACACGCTGATTTTAGATAATGATCCGCCCAAAGCGCCGGAGACAAAACATGAAATTAGTTCGGAAATAGTTTATAAAATACAAATCGGAGCTTACAAAGGTAAAATTCCTGATCCGGCCGGTAAACTGATAAAAAAACTGTCAACCATCAGAAAAGTAGAGAATTATACTGACGATAAAGGTATCAAAGTGTTTACCACCGGAAATTTAAGAAACTATAATGAAGCTTTAACTTTACAAAGTCAGGTCAAACAGGAGGGTGTAAAGACTCCGATTATTGCAGCCTATCTTAAAGGAAAACGTATAACACTTTCTGAAGCCAGAAAATTAAACAATGAACTATGACCTCGAAAGAATTTCCACAAAAGGATCTCAATGAAGATTATGACCAGAAGAAATCGAATAATAGATTTCTTGTTTTACACAACGACGATTATCACACCTTCGACTATGTAATTAATGCATTAATCGAAGTTTGTGAGCATGATTTCCTTCAGGCCGAACAATGCACTTTGCTCATTCATTATAAAGGTAAATGCGATGTAAAGAAAGGAAGTTTTTCGTATCTTAGACCAATGAAAAAAGCGCTGAGTCAAAAAGAGCTAAAAGCAACAATCGACTAATCCCTATTCTATGAATCTTTTAATTATCCTTTTTTTAATTTTTCTTGGAATTGTATTATTGCTGATCGAGTTTACCATTTTGCCCGGAATTACCATTGCCGGGATCGGGGGTGTACTTCTCTTCGGGTACAGTATTTATCTGGCTTTTACCACTTACGGAACGCTTGCAGGATTTCTAACCCTGGGATTTGTTCTTGTGGTTGCACCTACTCTTGTAGTTAAGCTCTTCAAAGGAAAAGCCGGGAAGAAGATGGTTCTCAGTACGGTTCTCAACGGATTTGTTAATGAAATTAATCCGGAAAAGGTTAAAGTCGGAGATATTGGTGTAACAGTTGGACGGCTAGCCCCGATGGGGAAAATAAAAGTCAACAATGAAGTAGTTGAAGCCAAATCAGCAGGAATGTTTTTGGATCCGGGAGAAAAAGTAAAAATTATACATATTGAAAAATCGCTCATAACTGTTGAACCTTTAAATTTAGAATAATGGAACAAATTGCAAATCTTGGAATTTTTGGTTTGATCGTCGGAATTTTTATCCTTCTGATCATTATTTTGTATTACATTCCGGTTGGGCTCTGGTTTTCAGCCCTGGTTTCCGATGTGCGCATTTCGCTCATCCAGTTGTTCCTGATGCGTTTCCGGAAAGTTCCGCCATCAGTGATAGTTCGCGCCCTAATTGAAGGAACAAAAGCTGGCCTGGTGCTCAACCGCGATGAACTGGAAGCTCATTTTCTGGCAGGCGGGCATGTGGAAAAGGTTGTTCATGCTTTAGTTTCGGCACAAAAGGCCAATATCGAACTTTCATTTAAAATGGCAACAGCCATTGACCTTGCGGGGCGCGATGTATTTCAGGCTGTGCAAATGTCGGTTAACCCCAAAGTGATTGATACCCCACCGGTTGCCGCAGTCGCGAAAGATGGCATCCAATTGATATGCAAGGCCAGGGTAACAGTTCGTGCCAATATTAAGCAATTGGTCGGAGGAGCCGGAGAAGAAACTGTACTTGCCCGTGTTGGTGAAGGAATTGTGTCTTCTATCGGATCATCACATACGCATAAAGCTGTACTTGAAAACCCTGATTCCATATCAAAAGTAGTATTGGGAAAAGGACTTGATGCAGGAACAGCATTCGAAATCCTCTCGATAGACATCGCTGATATCGACATTGGCAAGAACATCGGCGCCGGCCTTCAAATGGACCAGGCGGAAGCCGATAAAAATATAGCCCAGGCCAAAGCTGAAGAACGCCGTGCCATGGCCGTTGCCCTCGAACAGGAAATGAAGGCAAAAGCACAGGAAGCCCGCGCTAAGGTAATTGATGCCGAAGCACAAATTCCGATGGCCATTGCTGAAGCTTTCAGAAATGGGAACCTGGGAATTATGGATTATATGAAATACAAAAACATCATGGCCGACACTTCGATGCGCGAAGCGATTTCGAGCGAAGAACAAGATAAAAAGAAAAAATAAGAACTTAGATTGCTGAAATACAAAACCTTGCCGTGAAAACGGTAAGGTTTTTTTTATGGTAGAATAAATTCGATCGTATAAAATCGCATCAAAATCTGTGCTTTTAAATAACTTATTTTTAGAGAATGGGGTACCGGATACCTGTTTTCAAATTATTAAAATTTCCTTTGGCGTATATTATCCAATCCAATGACTGTCAACATACCTTCTAATTGTATATCTTTTGATTTAAAAAATTCGATCAAATATTCACCTGGTTCATTGGGTTGAAAATTTTCCCATCTTAAATAAATTACACCCGCTTTGGGTCTGTATCCTTTTTTGAAGATAAGCTCCCCATAATCCCGGTCAAATGTTATAATCGTTCTATGTTCGTTTATTGCCAACTCTATGATTTCGCTATCAAGAATTCCAGCAAAATCATGACCTACAGCAATAATATCATATCCTGCATTCTCTAATATTTTGACACTTGATTCTGGAAAATTTTCATTTGCAAGCAGTTTCATCAAGCCGACTTTAATGGTTCATTATAAAATAACCCATCTTTAAGAAATTCCTGAACATACCCAAAAACGGCCTGCAAACTCTCTTTGGAAAGTCGGGGATAATTTTCAAGGATTTGTTGCTCCGTCCACCCAGATGCAAGCAAATTAATGATATGCTCTACAGATAGACGAGTCCCTTTTATAACAGGCTTTCCTGCTAAAATCTGATTGTTTGTTTCTATGTGGACTCTCCAATTCATATTTCAAAGTTACAATTTTTTAACTTATTACTGTCCGGAACATTTTAAAATAATCTCTGTAACATGGATTCCATCCTTCAGTATAGGAGTGAATATTTGCTTCTGCGAAAACTTTGAATAAGAAAGGTGGAATCCCTTTATATCTCAAATGTCCGAAAAATTACATCTTTAGCACGATTTGTAATTGTATCTTTTTCAGGAAATAAAAGAACATTCCCTATATTTACATGATCCCAAAACTGAATTCAATCGCTATGAAACAAATAAAAACTTCTCTATACCTGTTTACAATATTTATTAGCTTTTCTTTTATTTCAACTACCGTTTTTGCGCAGGGCATCTCAGAGATTTTTATTGGCACAAACGGAAAGTTATGCAATCTGGAACATGCCATTTATATTCAAAAAATAAAAACTAAATCGGCGAAAACGGCTACTGTTCAAACATTAAAACTTAAAGATGAGCAGTGGGAAAAAATATATTCAGAGAATTATAAAAAGGTAAATGATTCGACCTACCAGATCAAAGCTAACAGCGAAGAATTTACCGGAACCATTTACCGGACTTTCAGGCAACAGGCCGATAAAACATTCAGGTTTACGGATAACGTAAAAGGAGGGAAAATAAGGGAAGGTTTTGCTCAATCACTCATGCCCTTATTGTTACACGGCAAAGTTACCGAGTATTACAAAAGCGGAAATAAGAAATCGGTTTCAGAATACAACAATAACGAATTGGTTTCGAATGAGAATTGGAATGAGGATAGTACTAAATACATCGCCAATATCTTTTATTCAACCGATGTTGAACCGGCTTTTGTTCCCGGTACAAAAGTTATGAACCAACATTTGATTAAAGGTTTCAAAGATGCCGGAATCGATATTTCTGCCATTTCCGGATCAATGGTTATTGCCTTTGTAATCATGGAAGATGGAAAATTAGACGGATTAAAAATTATTAAAGGATTGGGCTCATCCATAAACACCGCCGCTTATGAGTCATTTCTAAGTTTAAAAGGGGAATGGAAACCGGCAAAATTGAATAACCAGAATGTACGGTATTATCTGGCTTTCCCAATCAATTTCATATACAAGCAACAATCATTCGAATTTGCCGAAATGCGGAAAGGCATTTTGCACTGGGGTGCGTATTAATTAATGACTGCACAACATTTTCTGAATAAAAGGACTAACAAGTTTGGAATTTGGGCTAGATTTTTAAAATTTTCAACTTCTTCAAAAATGAGTTTTTCAACTTTCAGCCTTTCCTTTGCCGGAAGCTTGGCAAGTTCTTTCAAAAAGACTTTATTAATCCCAATATTCATTGCTTCTTATGAAGTAATGATTCATAATATGCTTTGGCTTCTGCTACAGAAAGAATATCGTCAGGATCATTTTCACTTATAAATTGACCAAGAGCATAATCTTCCAACAACTGCTCCATTTTTTCAAAAGTCTGAATGTCAACCTGTACGGCAACCAGACGCTTTTTGCTGTCGGTAACGTAGGTTTTGTTTATTTCAAGCATGAAATTGAATTTTTCGTAAAGATAAGATATTCAGATCACAAGTTGAATATTAATAAAAGAAACCAGCAAATTTAATTCAAATCATACTCTGACATTTTGAGCAAGTTTAAATTAATAATCCCAGATATCTGTCATAAGCCTCGTCCCAATCGAGTTCTTCGGATGGAATAAAATATACCAAATCAAATGAACTGGCAACAATCTGCCGGATTTCGCTTAGCGAGCCCACATAACCCAAAGCTTTGGCCTGAATCAGGATATTTCCAATCGCAGTGGCTTCGGCAGGGCCGGCAATAATCCTCAATCCTGTTGCATCAGCGGTAAGCTGGTTCAGAAAATGATTGTTGGCGCCACCTCCGATTATATGAATGATTTCAATTGGCTGATCGGATACCTCGCTGATTTGTCCAAGCGTATATCGGTATTTCAATGCAAGGCTATCGTAAATGCAACGGATAGTTTCGCCATGATCCTGAGGTGTTCCCTGAGCGGTTTGATAACAAAAATCACGGACTGCCTGGACCATATTTCCTGGATTCAGGAACATGGGATCGTCCGGATTGATAAGAAATTTAAAAGGCTCTGATTTCCTTGCCAGTTCAACCATTTCGGGCCAGGTGTATTTAAATCCTTCCTCTTCCCATATTCGCTGTAGTTCCTGAATGAGCCATAAGCCCATGATGTTTTTCAGGAACCGGGTCGTGCCATCTACCCCACCCTCGTTCGTAAAATTTAATAGCCGGGTTTGTTCCGAAATAATAGGGTGTTCGCTTTCGATGCCCATAATAGACCATGTACCTGAACTGAGGTAAACAAAATTCTTTCCGGTGTTTGGCACCGAAACGATGGCCGAACCTGTGTCGTGAGCAGCTACGGCAATTACCGGAACAGATTTACTTCCGGTTTCGTGTATTATTTCATCCTTAATATTTCCGAGAATAGTGCCAGGTAAAATAATCTCATTGAGTATATCAGTTGGAATGCCCGCTTTTCCCAGAAACTCAATATTCCAGGAACAAGTTCCGGGAATAATCATCTGGCTGGTGCTTGCAATTGAAAACTCGCTCTTTATAATTCCTGAAAACAGATAATTCAAAGCGTCGGGCATAAACAGGATGGAGTCAGTAATCTCCAAAAGTGAGGATTGATCTTTTACCATGGAAAACAGTTGAAAGATGCTGTTGAACTGCATAAACTGGATACCAGTCTGTGCATAAACCTCCTCGCGGGGAACAACCTGAAATAAATCTTCCATCGAAGTGTTGGTGCGCGGATCGCGGTAGGCAAAAGGAAGTGAAAGGATTAACCCTTCTTTGTTCAGGTGCACAAAATCAACGCCCCAGGTATCAATTCCAAGCGACTCAGGCTGAATTCCAAACTCTTTGACACACTTCTTTAATCCGGTTTTCAGTTCGTTGAATAAGCTGAAAATATTCCAGAAATAGTGCCCGTTAATTAATTGCATCTGGTTGGGAAAACGGTGTATTTCTGTCAGTTCAAGCTTGTCATTTGCCAAACTCCCGAGGATGGCCCGTCCACTTGATGCGCCCAGATCGAAGGCTAAAAAGTATTTTTTGTTCATTCGTTCAGTTTTTTATGTAACTGCAATTTTTTTCGTAAATACAATTCCGTCCGAAAGAAGATTTATACTTCGAAAAACTCTTTTGAAAGGACGGGTTTCATTGTTCCTTTCCTACCCGGGGTGCCACTTCTTCGTCGTTTTACCCCGGGCTACAAATATTTCACCCATACTGGGTTGAACCCCCAATTGCAACCAATCGGTGCTATTATGTTATGGGCTGAATCTTGCATAATGAGTGACTATTGCTGTTGACTGCGCCAAATCGCCTTGTCTGCCCATTCCATCTTCTCATTTTCTCATCTTCTCATTTTCTCATCTTCTCATTTTCTCATCTTCTCACTTTCTCATCTTCTCATTTTCCTCCAAAATGCTTATCAGCGAACCTGATGTATTGCTGCCAATCGTAAAATGTCAAGTCATGCTTTCCGGAGCGGATGTGGTATCCAATCGTGCCCATTACCGGTTCGTTTACCTTTGGCATTTCTTTCGCCGGAAGTCCGTCCAGTCCCAGCAACTCATAAACAGCCGAGGCATATTTCGCTGACAAAAACTCGCCTTTCGGGTCGGCCCATGGATCACCTTCAGCGCTGGCTACATACAGCGGACGCGGAGCAATGAGAGCTAAAAGCATGTGCTGATCAACAGGAAGGAGTTCTTCTTTATTGTTGTATTTCGGAAAATTATCGCAAAACCAGTGAGGGAAAGAAGTATTGATGATCAGGACAGTTTCGCCAAAAATACGCTTCGAAAGAGCAGCGCCGCCACAACCAGATTCGTTGGAAATAACCATCGCAAAACGTTGATCGGTGGCGCCTGCCCACAAGGCTGCTTTTCCCAACCTGGAATGACCCAAAACAGCCACTTTTTTTGCATCAACCAACGGATCTTTTTCCAGATAGTCCATTACTCTTGACAATCCCCAGGCCCATGCAGCAATCGAACCCCATTCATCAATTTTAGGTTTTGTCTGCTTTGCCTGATAAAAAAACGGATGGATTCCATCCGAAAAATCGTTTTTATCAGGATCAACATCACCGTAATAAATCGTAACCAATCCATATCCGGCTTTAATCATTTCTTCAACAGGCCAGCGGTCGGATGCTGATGCCCTCGACTGTTCAGTAACCTGATTATTTATAATTCCGACTGAAGGGTTATTCGCCACCCATGATTCGGTCAGCCTGATGTTTGGGTCGTTGTAAACAGCATGGTTTCCGGTAAAATTACAGGCCAGAAAAACCGGAACTTTCCGGTCTGTTTTGGGTAAATACATCAAAATATTCACTTCCAGATTGCGGTCGTGATTTCTGAAAAACAAGGACAATTGTTTACGGATGGCCAAACCATTGACCGCGTTTGCTGAAGTTTCCCAAACCTTTACTTCTGAAATACCCTGATTCCCGGGAACTTTTCCATAAACTTCTTCAGTGAATACCTTCAGGATATCAGGACGCTGCTTTTTGAACCAGGTTTTTTCTGATTTGACTTTTCCTCCGTTAAACCGGGTTAAAACATCGGGGATTTGATATTCTGGAACTTTAGATTCATCGTAAATGGCATTTTCCCGTTGGGCAAAAGCTTCAATATGAAGAAGGAGATAAATGAAAAGTAAAAAAACTGTTGGTTTCATGATTTGGCTGGTATGAGATTATTCAATAAAGATAAAAATCTTTACTCAAAATATCTGCAGCAACCGGATTTTAAGGCGAAATCAGTGAAACAGGAAAAATGACAGGTAACGCAAAGTTCACAAGGAAATCAGGTATCCGATTGAAAAATTGAATATTGAATTCGATTATTTAGATATGAATACCAGCTAAAAGTTAAATACCCTACCTGAAAAAATACTAATATTTTTAACCATCCGAATTTCAATTCGGATAATTGAGCGGTTCAACTTCGCCGGTAGCCACCCTTAAAGCATTCATGGCAAGCGCCTCCAGTTCATCTTCGCCCGGATAAATATGTACAGCAGAGATAAACTCCACTTTTTTACTGATGTATTGTGTCAGATACTGATTGTAAGCCAGTCCTCCCGTAAGTAAAATAGCATCAACTTTTCCATTCAGTGCAACTGCCATCTCGCCGATTGATTTGGCAACCTGATAGCCTAATGCATCCTGAACTTTCCGGGCCAGGGTATCTCCACTTTTTGATCGGGTTTCAACATCCAGGGCATCATTGGTACCCAGATAAGCCACATAGCCACCTTCGCCAATGACCATGCGCCGGATTTCGTCTTTCTCGTATTTATTACTGAAACAAAGCTCAATTAGCTGGCCAACAGGCAAAGTTCCACTTCGTTCGGGACTAAAAGGGCCTTCGCCATCCAATGCGTTGTTTACATCAATAACCCGGCCATTCAGGTGTGCCCCAACCGATATTCCTCCGCCGAGGTGAGCCACAATCAGGCTTAGTGTTTCATAGCTGCGTCCGATTTTTCGGGCATGAAGCCGTGCAGTCGCTTTCTGATTAAGGGCATGAAAGATAGAACGGCGCTCAAATGCAGGATGTCCTGAAAACCGGGCAATGTCATCCAACTCGTCAACCACAACCGGATCGGCCACATAGGCATGGGCTCCGGGTATCTGAAGGGCAATGTAATCGGCAATGAGTGGGCCGAGGTTACTGGCATGTTGACCATAAATGCCCGCCCGTGCATGTTCCAGCATCCGGTTATTTACCAGATAAACTCCTGATTTTAAGGGATAAGTCAATCCACCCCGGCCAATGATGTATTTTATTTTATCCACATCAAAACCTTCTTCAACCAAAGCATCAATAATCAGCCCCTTCCTGAATTCAAACTGATCGATGATGTTTTCGTAAAGCGATAATTCTTCAATGGAATGGCGTAAAGTTTTCTTCAGCTTACACACTCCTTCAAAGTAAACTGCAAACTTGGTTGAAGTGGAACCTGGATTGATCGCCAATATTCGGATTTCGCTCATGAATCAGTTTTATTTATTTAACAACGCAGCAAGCGCAATTGAGTTCAGTTTTGTTCGGATACTGTCGCCCCTGGATGATAAAACAATGGGCACATTGGCTCCCATAACCACTGCAGCCTGTTCAGCATGACACAATTTGGCGTTCATCTTATAGAATACATTACCCGCATCAATGTTTGGGAACAGCAAACAATCGGCATCGCCGGCAACTTCAGAGGTGATATTTTTTATTTGAGCCGATTCCTTATCAAGCGCCACATCAAGAGCAATGGGCCCAAAAACCACGGCAGGTTCAAATTGTCCGTTTTCTGCGGCTTTCATTACTTCAACCGCATCAGAGCACGAAACCAAAGATAACAAAACCTGTTCAGTTGGGGTAATCAGGGCAATTTTTGGCTTGGAAATTCCCAGATCAAGAGCCATTTTCTTTAAATAATGGGTCATGGCTATTTTCTGCGGAACAGTGGGATAAGGAATAATCGCCACATCACTTACGATCAGTAGCTTGTGATAATTCGGATTGTCGACCACTGTGACGTGACTTAATACCCCGCCCACAGGCAACAATCCAGCCTCTTTGTTCAGAATGGCCCTCATGAATTTATCGCTGCTGATTAATCCTTTCATCAGGATACATCCTGATGTTTTTACCACTAATTGTACAGCCAGGCGGGCAGCTTCCTCATCAGTTCCGGCCTGAATGATATGAAATAAGCTATCATCAATCTGATGAGCTGCACATTGCTTTATGATTTCATCACGATTACCAGTAACAACAGCCGATACAATTCCCATTGTCACAGCTTCAGCAATTGCTTCCAGGCTGTGACCATCAACAGCATTAACAGCCACGAGGGTTCTTCTTTCTGCTGAACGGATGTATTCAAATAAATCGCCAAGTCTCTCCAGTTTCATTTCCTGTATTTTTTATGTTGGTAAAATTACCACTTCGCAACCGATAAATACATAACAAACATCAACATCCAAAATGTTTTTAAACCGTTGAAAAACAAAACGTCCGATGTTCTTTAACACCAGACGTTTCAATATGGTCACGAAAAAAGCAACTTGCTTTTAGTTTAAAGGGACAGAACAAATTCTACTTACGATTTATTTTGGCTTATTACAATCTCTTCGGTATCCAATGCAATCATTAATTCTTCTTCAGTTGGAACAACCATGATTTTAACTCTGGAGTCAGGTGTACTGATCATTCCTTCGCTTCGGAATCTTTTGTTTTTCTCATAATCCAATGAAATTCCCATAAAATCAAGCTCGCCGCAAATACCTTCACGGGTAGCACCTGCATTTTCACCAATTCCCCCGGTCAAAATCAGGATATCTAGCCCTCCCATAGCGGCAATGTAGGAGCCGATGTATTTTTTTACTTTGTAATTATATACATCGAGAGCCAATTTAGCCCTTTCGTTTCCGCTTGCTTTGGCCATTTCTATTTCGCGCATATCCGACGAAACACCTGAAATGCCCAACATTCCAGCATGTTTATTAAACAAAGTGCTGGCCGACCGAATTCCTATTTCTTCTTTTTCCATGATGTAATAAACCACGCCAACGTCAAGGTCGCCACAACGGGTTCCCATCACTAAACCTTCAATGGGAGTGAATCCCATAGAGGTATCAAATGATTTTCCGTTTTTAATGGCAGCAACCGAAGCGCCATTACCCAAATGGCATGAAATAATTTTTTGGGTATGTAAATCAACCCCAAGCAAATCGCATGCACGTTTGCTTACATAACGATGACTGGTTCCGTGAAAGCCATAACGGCGAATGCCATATTTTTTATATAAGGCATACGGAATTCCATACATGTATGCTTTGGGTTCCATCGTTTGATGAAAAGCTGTATCGAAAACACCGACTTGCTGAATGCCGGGAACTAATTCTTCTATAGCCCTGATTCCCTTCAAATTCGGCGGATTATGAAGTGGTGCGATATCATTACACTTGGTGATTTCCTGCAAAATTTCTTCAGTTAATAAGGCACTCGCATTAAAATGTTCGCCTCCGTGAACAACCCGGTGACCTACGGCATCAATTTCATCGAGCCCCTTGATACAGCCATGTTTTTCACTGGTTAGTATTCCCAAAATGAATTCTACGCCAATTTTATGATCCAGTATTTCACCTTCGAAAACAACAACCTGCCCATCCTGACGGACATGCTTGAGAAAACTTCCTTTCATCCCCAGCTTTTCAACGCCACCTTTGGCAACCACTGATCGGTCAACCATGTTGAAAAGCTGATATTTGATGGAACTGCTTCCACAATTTAATACAAGAATCTTCATTCTATTACCTTTTTTTTGATGCTTAGTTGGAAATCAGCAACGTTGATTATTCAGTTGAACTATTTTTTTTCCATTCTCATCATATTTATAAAATCCTTCACCCGACTCCATTCCAAGATGTTTGGCACGAACCAGTTTACGGAGGAAAGGATTCGGTTTGTACCGGATGTCGCCAAACTCATTGTAAATATTGTCCATCCAACGAAGAATTTTATCGAGACCCATCTTATCAGCTAATTCGAATGGGCCAAGACGCATACCAAATCCGATTTTCATGGTCTGATCAATATCATCGATATTTGAAATTCCCTCCATTAAAATTTCACACGCTTCATTCAGGAGTACCACATAAATCCGGACACTTACCAAACCTGCCGATTCCTGCACAGGTACAATTTTTCGATTGATAAGCGTGACAAACTTGCATACTTTCTGGTACGATTCATCAGTAGTATATAAACCTCTGACCACTTCTACGATGCGGGCTTCCTGTGAATTGATAAAAAAGTGTAAACTGACACAACGGTCACGATACTGCAAATCCGAAGAAAGTTCGGTGATAACAATGGTGGTTGAGTGAGTGGCTATGATACATTCAGGTTCAACTACCGCCTCAATTTTGTGCAAAATTTCTTTTCTTTCCTTAATTTTTCCACCACGGTCAACAGCTCGTATGGCTTCAATAACGAAATCACACCCTACAAGATCCTGATAATCAAGCGAGCCCTTTATCCTGGATAAAATAGCACGTTTTTCACCCTGAGTAATACCCCAATGTTCAATCCGTTCATCCAATACTTTTTCGATGTTTTTATAGGCTTCAATAATTTTGTCGTCAGAAACTTCAATAAAAACAACTTCTATTCCGTAAAAACTGGCCACACGGGCAATATTCTGACCGACCAGGCCACAACCAATTACTCCAATTTTGGAAAACAGTGTTCGGCTAACATTCTTTTTACTTAACCCAAACTCTTCAATTGGTTCATAAATCACTTCGCTCGGCATATCTGTTTATATTGAATTTGATTAATCGAAAAGCGCCGCGGCCTGATTGGCTGTAATGGCTACCATATTGACGATATCGCTCACCGAACAGCCCCTCGAAAGGTCGTTGATCGGAGCAGCCATGCCCTGAAGAACCGGACCCACTGCTTCAGCTTTTGCCAGTCGTTGTACAAGTTTGTACCCAATATTAGCAGATTCAAGTCCCGGAAAAACCAGGATATTTGCACGACCGGCTACTTCGCTGTTTGGCGCTTTCAATCGTCCAACTTCAGGAATTAAAGCCGCATCGAGTTGTAATTCACCATCAATTTTTAATTCCGGATCCATTTCACGGGCAATACGGGTGGCGTTCACCACTTTATCAACCAAAGGATGCTGAGCGCTGCCCATGGTCGAGAAACTCAACATGGCAACACGCGGATCCATGCCCACAATGGCTTTGGCAGTTCTTGCTGTAGTAACAGCGATTTCGGCCAACTGGCGCTCATCCGGATCGGGCATTACTGCACAATCGGCAAAGACCAGAATCCCATCATGACCAAAATGCGGATCGTTCACAAACATCAGGAACGCTCCTGAAACGACACTCACACCAGGTAAAGTTTTGATATATTGGAAAGCCGGCCGAAGTACATCACTGGTTGAATTAATGGCCCCGGCGAGTTCCCCGTCAGCATCACCGTTTTTAATCATCAGTGGGGCAAAAAACAGCGGATCGTTCAACAATTCGAGCGCTGCCTCATGGGTAAGACCTTTTTCTTTACGGATTTCTACCATCAACCCGGCATACTTTTCACGTCTCGGATCAGTTTTAGGATCAACAATGGTAACTCCTTCAATAGTAACTCCAAGTTCTTCAGCAGCCTGATTAATTTCCTCCGGTTGACCCAGAAGAATGATCTGAGCCAGCTTTTGATTCAATATTATTTCTGTTGCCCGCAGGGTTCTGGGTTCCGTTCCCTCAGGTAAAACAATCCTTTTTTGGTATTTTTGGGCATTCTGATAGACGCGTTTTAGAATTTCCATCGTTGGTTTAAAGTTTAAACTATCAGGTAAAATGTTCGACAGCAAAAGTACTTAAAATATGAGGAGCTTGTCAATATCCTGAGAAAAATATACTGAAAACTGACAAAATTCATTATTCCCAAATAGAATGAAAACAAGTATTTATTTTGAGAACAAATGATTGACAAACTTCATGTGAATTAAATTTACTTATTTTTGAAAAACTTCAACCATGAAACCTTCCGATCCCTTTTTCCCGCTCAAACAATCGCTCGATGGCGATGTATTTACCGATCAGGTGCAGAAAGTGATTTATGCCACTGATGCATCGTCGTACCGCGAAATTCCCCAGGCAGTTACACGCCCGAAGAACAAGGAAGACATCCGAAAAATCATCGGCTTTGCCCGTCAAATGGGAACTTCTGTGATTCCACGTGCCGGGGGAACTTCGCTTGCCGGCCAGGTGGTAGGTCCGGGAATTGTGGTTGACATTTCGAAATACCTGAATAAAATTGGCGAATTAAATATTGAAAACAATTGGATTGAAGTAGAACCAGGCGTTGTGCTTGCCGAACTCAACCAGTTTCTTTCGAAGCATGGTGTACAGTTTGCCCCTGAAACCTCTACCGCAAACCGTTGCTGCATCGGAGGAATGCTTGGAAATAATTCGTGTGGACTGCATTCGCTGATTTATGGCAGCTTTCGGGAACATATTCTGGAAGTGGAAGGTATTCTGTCTGACGGATCAGATGTGACTTTCGGAGCGCTTACAATTGAGGAATTTCAGGCCAAATGCTCGGATAATCCTGAACTTCTGGAAACCCAAGTCTATCGGAATATTCAGGAAACACTGGCCAATGAATTTAATCAGCAGGAAATCCGAAATGAGTTTCCCGATCCGAAAGTGACCCGCCGGAACAATGGATATGCACTGGATATGCTGCTCGAAACCGATCCGTTTACAGGCAATGGAGAATCGTTTAATTTCTGCAAACTGCTGGCCGGATCGGAAGGAACACTGGTATTTATCACTAAAATGAGGCTGAAAATTGTTCCACTTCCACCCCAGTTTCAGGGATTGGTTTGTGCGCATTTTAATTCGCTGGAAGATGCTTTCTATGGAAATATTGTTGCGTTGAAGCATAAGCCGGATGCGATTGAATTAACCGATGATATTACCCTGAACTGCACACTCGAAAACATTGAACAACGCAAAAACCGCTTTTTCATTGAAGGAAATCCTAAAGCAATTCTGACCATTGAGTTCTCGGCAGATTCAGAAAAGGAAATTCAGGAGAAAGCCGGTAAGTTAGAAGAAAGCTTAAGAAAAGAAGGCTACGGTTACCATTTTCCGCTATTCACTGATAAGGAAAGCATCCGCAAAATCTGGGAACTTCGGAAGGCCGGACTGGGCTTGCTTTCGAATATTCCGGGCGACAAACGCAATGTGACCGTGATTGAGGATACAGCCGTTGCACCTGATTATTTGCCCGCTTACATCCGCGAGTTCGACCAGATTATTGCCAGATATGATTTAACTTGCGTGTATTACGGTCACATTGCCACCGGCGAGTTACACCTTCGTCCGCTCCTGAATTTGAAAGATCCGGAAGATGTAAAAATCTATCATTCGCTGGCAAAAGAAGTTGCCGAACTGGTTAAAAAATTCCGTGGTTCGCTAAGCGGCGAGCATGGCGACGGTCGTTTGCGCGGTGAATTTATCCCGCTGATGCTTGGCCAGCACAATTACGAATTGATCCGCAAACTGAAATACACCTGGGATCCTCAAAACATACTGAACCCGGGGAAAATTGTGGATACGCCTCCAATTACCAAAGATTTGCGCTTAATGATGGGGCAACCATCATTCAAAGCAAATACCATGTTTGATTATGCGCCGCACGGTGATTTACTGCGCTCTGTCGAAATGTGTAACGGGTCGGGGGACTGCCGCAAAAGCAACCTGATTGGCGGAACGATGTGCCCATCGTACATGGCAACTGGCGACGAGGATAAAACGACCCGCGCCCGTGCCAATGTGCTGCGCGAATACCTGACCCGGCCACAAAAAGCGAATGTTTTCGATTCGGAGGAAGTGATGCAGGTACTTGATTTGTGCCTTTCGTGCAAAGCCTGCAAATCGGAGTGTCCGTCGAATATAGACATGGCCAAATTTAAAACCGAATTTTTGCAGCAATACTACGATCAGCATGGTTTCCCTTTGCGTTCGTTGCTGATTGCTTACTTGCCACGGATCAACCGTTTGGGCATGGTATTCGTGCCAATCACCAACTGGATTACCAATACCAGCATATTTAAAAGAATCATCGGTTTTGCTCCCGAAAGGAAAATACCCGAACTATCGAAACTAAGTCTGAGAAAATGGTATCGTAAACCTATTTCATTAAGCAGCAACAAAATTGGAAAAGTATATTTGTTTGCCGATGAGTTTACCAATTTCAATGAAAGCCACATCGGAATTAAAGCCATTTTGCTGCTGAATAAACTGGGTTACGAAGTGATAATTCCGAAACATCTGGAAAGTGGACGGACTTACCTATCGAAAGGATTGCTGCGCAAAGCCAAAGAAATTGCCAACTTCAATGTTGAACGACTCTCCAAAATCGTTTCGGACGAAACTCCGCTGATCGGAATTGAACCTTCAGCTATTCTCACTTTCAGGGATGAATATCCGGAACTGGTTGATTCTGAACTTCAGGAAAAAGCAAGGACTTTGGCAAAAAACGCACTTTTGCTGGAAGAATTTTTGGTTCAGGAAATTGACAAAGGAAACATCCGGAGCAAACAGTTTTGTGCAGAAGCGAAAGTCATCAAACTTCACGGACATTGTCAGCAAAAAGCGGTAGCTTCTACCCTACCCACCCGAAAAATACTTGAATTGCCAGCCAATTATACCGTTCAGGAAATAAAAAGCGGGTGCTGCGGAATGGCCGGTTCGTTCGGATACGAAAAAGAACATTACGAATTGAGTATGCAAATCGGCGAGCTTGATTTATTTCCTGCTGTGCGAAAAGCCACATCAGAAGAAATTATTGTTGCTCCCGGAACTTCGTGCCGCCACCACATTGAGGATGGAACGGGCCGAAAAGCGCTGCACCCGGTCGAGGTTTTGTGGGAGGCGGCGTTGAAATTGCACTGGATTTACTGATCACATCTTTCAATGATCTGGTTTAATTGTGAAACCAGATAATACGGTACATTAAGCAACCTGAATTTTTTACCAGTGGCTGTTTGAATTTCGGATTCAGAAAATGGTTGGTTCCAGATTCTGATAGCCAGTTGGTGTGGAGCCTGATCCATAAAGAGATGAAGAGATTTCAACGTACTTCCAACACCCGATTTTACTTCAACCGGAATCAAGCGGCCAGCGTTTGAAAGCAAATAATCTAACTCTGCATTTGAGTTTTTAGCTTCACGCACCCAGAAAGATCGTTGGGTTAAAACGCTGTAATCTTCTGCAATCAACTCTTGCCCAACAATGTGTTCGGCTACAAGGCCACGCCAAACAGAACTCAGTTCTTTTGCACCAAAAACTTCGTATTGAACTCCTACTGCGTAATTCATCAAACCGGTATCGAGCCAGTGAAGCCGGGGAGATTTTTTATAATCTGGCAGAAATGGCACACTCGACGAACCCGTTGGGTAAACCATTTCAATTAGCATGGTTTTTTCGAGTATCCGGAAAGCTTCCGATATCTCACGCGAACGATAATCTGATTCGCCAAAGCGTTCAAATTTGATACGTTGGCAACTATACCTGAAACCTGTGCGCAGGATATGCCTGATATGCTGCACAGAACTGTTTTTTATTGCGTATTTTTCAACATCGTCAATATACCCGGCAATCAGCGATTGATATTCAGAATTTAGGCCTACCAAGTCTTTGTTGCTGGCATAATTGGCCACAATGGCCGGCATACCACCAATCAATGTATAACGGTTAAAAAGAGATTGTAGCTTTTCATGAGCATATTGAGGAATGGGCCATTTCGACAAAATATCAGACGATGCCTGTTCTCTGGTCGCTGTTAAGAATTCGTTGAACGAACATGGCCTCACAGCCAGATATTCGACCCGGCCTACCGGGAATGAAATGTGCCTGTCAATGACCGATTCTAACAGTGAACCTGCTGCAATCACATAAATTTCAGGCGCATCTTCGTAGAAATAACGAAGCAAGGCAACTGCCTGCGGCGAGTTTTGAATCTCGTCAATAAAAATTAGCGTATTTTTCCCTCCTTTTTTTTCCCCTTTCAGAAAAAAAATAGCATCGAGCTTCTCACTAAACGAAGCCGGCGATTCAAAAACAGCCTTTTCTTCTGCTTTTTCTAAATTCAGGTAAATATAACAAGCGTATTTTTTTGCAAAAAAATTCACCAATGTTGTCTTTCCAACCTGACGGGCACCGCGTAATACCAAGGGCTTTCTGTTATCCTTGAGCGACCATTCTTCGAGTTTGTCAATTATCTTTCTGTAAAACATAGCATTAGTATAATAAATGTCACAAATCCAATCACAAATCTACTGAATATTGTCACAAAAATAACCATATAAATTACTAATGATGTATTAAAACCAATCATAAGTGAATTATTAACATTCTAATTCAGATCACATTTATTACGGATGCCGCGGAATGGCCGGATCGTTTGGTTACGAAAACGAACACTACGAATTAAGCATGCAAATCGGTGAACTGGATTTATTTCCTGCAGTAAGGAAATCCTCTTCCGAAGAAATAATTGTTGCTCCGGGAACGTCGTGCCGCCATCACATTGAAGACGGAACAGGACGAAAAGCGCTGCACCCGGTAAAGGTGCTGTGGGATGCAGTATTGAAATGACCAAATTATTTGTTTACAAGACAATTTGCAAAGGCCATTTTTATTCCTGAAATGAACCCACTTACAATGTTCAAATGACCTTAATATCTTGTATATTTACCAATTATATTCGAGTCCGATTTCTAACCTTTAAAATTTACCTCACATGTTTATTATCTTTTTTGGAATTGCAGTTATCATAATTGGTTTTGTAATTGCAAATAACGAATCGCCTGCCAGGCCATATAGCGCCATGATCAGAATTATCGGATTTCTAATTGTTCTGGTAGGTGCAGGTTTATCCTCTGTTAAACAAATTGAACCCGGTGATGTCGGAGTTCAGAAACTCTTCGGAAAAGTAAACAAAAATGTTCTTGAAAGCGGATTGAATGTAATTAACCCGCTGGTTGAAGTAGTAACTTTTGATGTGCGCACACAGAATTATACCATGTCGGGTGTGCACGATGAAGGCCAAAAAGCCGGGGACGATGCCATTCGGGTATTGTCAGCCGACGGACTAGAAGTAATCATCGACCTTACTGTTCTCTATAAGGTTATTCCTAACGAAGCCCCGCGCATATTAAGCGAAATCGGGACCGATTACCGGAATGTAATTGTTCGTCCGATCTGCCGGACAAAAATTCGGGACAATGCGGTCTATTATGATGCAATCGCATTGTATTCAACCAAGCGTGACGAATTTCAGGCCCGCATTTTTAAAACGATCGAAAGTGATTTTACCGGCAGGGGATTAATACTTGAACAACTGCTGGTTCGTAATATAACCCTTCCGGAATCCGTAAAAGCTACGATCGAATCAAAAATCAACGCTGAACAGGAAGCTCAGAAAATGACTTTCGTGCTCCAGAAAGAAACACAGGAGGCCGAACGTAAACGGGTGGAAGCTCAGGGCATAGCCGATTACCAGAAGATTTTAAGTACCGGACTTAGCGATAAGCTACTGCAATACGAAATGATCAAAGCTATTGCCACCTCGCCCAATGCCAAGCTCATTATCATGGACAGCAAAAAAGGCAGTCCGATTATTGTGGATGGCAAATAGGCGAACTGAGCTTTCCATACTTTGAAAAAATATTTGCCATACAGGTAAGAATGCAACAGGATCAGGCTTAAAAAACCAAATTCTGTTGCATTTTCTTTTTGCCCTTTACCGATGTCTGATGTCGTAAACCATCAGCGCCTCGTTGTGCCTGATGTACAATTTTCCATCAACAATTACCGGATGCGCCCAGTGCTGTGCTGTTCCGAGCGGAACCTTAAATTTGCTGATAATGCGGAATTCTTCAGGAGTACCTTCGGCCAAAGCCATTTCGCCATCCTTTTCGGCATAACAGTAGAAAAGTCCGTCGGCAGAAACCACCGCGCCGCCACCAAGCTCTTTGGCGATGTATTTGGTTAGCCCGGTTTTGACATCAATGCAAAACCATTTGGGTTGCAGGTAAGCTCCTCCATAGATGTAGCCGTCTTTCAAAATAATGCCGCCCGACAGGTTGATGAATTCCTTATTGCGCCAGGCAATTTCAGCCTTTTTCCCATCTGGTGATAGTTTCAGCGAAACCAGTCCCGAGCTGTCTTTACGCGAGGCGCTTGAAATAATCAGGTTTCCATCGAAATAAACCGGTGTGTTGGCATGTATCTTATTGTCCTGAAATTGATGTACCCGCCAGTACATTTCACCGGTAATGGCATCCAATCCAACAATGGAAGAGACGGTGAGATTGGCAATCAGCTTGTGCCCGTTGTGGTTGAACACGATCGGCGAGCAATAGGTAGCTTGTTCCTGATAGCCCGGGCTTGCCCATATTTTTTGCCCGGTGAACCGGTTCAGGGCAATCATGTTATTTTCTTTTCCTCCCGGTGTACAATAGAGTTTGTCACCATCAATCAGGAGCGATTCAGAAAAACCAAACTGAACGGAGTCGGCTTTCATGTCTTTAAAGAAATCTACACTCCAAACGGTTTCGCCTGTTTCGGCTTTCATACAATATACAGCACCATTACCACTTTCCACATAAACCAGATCACCCGAAACTGTAGGCGTTGAGCGGGCCCCGGGAAAAATACCTGTCCAGTCTTTTCCGTAGTTCTTTTTCCAGAGCATCTTCCCTTTGGTATCGAAAGCAAAAAGATAGCCTTCCGAATTTAGGGTATCCGGAATTCCGGTTACAAATACTTTATCACCGGCTACCGCCACACTTCCCTGTCCTGTTCCGAGCCCTTCGAACGACCAAAGCAGTTTGGGGCCTTCGGCTGGCCACTGTTTCAACAAATTGCTTTCAGGAAAAATTCCATCACGGTTCGGGCCACGCCACTGCGACTGAGCTGTAGCTGTAGCTGTAGTAATACCTGAAGTTATCGCAATCAGGATAACAAAGCAGACTAGATTCTTCAAATTCATTTTCTTCGGATTAAAAGATTTTATGGATGAGTACCACCAACATGCTTTTCATTACCAGCTATCTGTTCTGTTATTTACAGAGTTTATACACTTCACTTCCGGCCAGGAGGAAACAGCCCAGGCCATAATCTTCAAAGTCGGGTTTGCTGTCATAAGTAACGGGCTGTCCATCGGATGGTTGTTTTCCTGTTCCCTGAACGAAACCTAAAAATCCATCTGGATGAACAGCTTCATTGGCCATCGAGTTCCAGCCTTTGGTAATGGCGGGCATGAATTTTTTCGCGCTCAGCAGGCCATTGTTCACGCCCCAGGCCATTCCGTAAATAAACAATGCTGTTCCAGTGGTTTCTTTTCCGCCAAAATTAGCTGGATCGTGCAAACTGGCATTCCAGAATCCATCTTCGCGCTGAATGGGCAACAACGCTTTCATCATTTCCATATAGGTTTTTTTGTATTCCCTGAAGTGCGGGTCGTTGGGCGTAATTTCCATCACACGTACCAGTGCAGCAACCACCCAGCCGTTTCCACGCGACCAGTAGCAATCTTGGCTATTGGGTTCTTTGTACGGAGGCAAGAAGTCCTTGTCGCGCCACCATAGTTTATCCTTTGCATTGTACAAACCCTGTGTAACTTTACAATCTATATACATCTGGTACATTCTTTCTGAATATCGTTTTTCGCCTGTAATCCTCCCTAACTTGGCAAACACCGGCATTGCCATTTGCAAGGCATCAATCCAGTTCCAGTCGTTAATTTTCTCGCTGCTCATCATCAGATTAATAGATTCCTGAATTTCTTTGATACGCTCCGGTTTTTTGTCTATTTCATAAAGATCAAGGTAAGTTTGACCGCAACACTGATTGTCGGCGTTGCGGGTTTCAATGCCACCACGCAATCCCCATTTGTGCGCTTCGCCCCACGATACAGCATAATCCAGATAGGTTTTATCCGGATTCAGGCCATACAAAGCCATCAGTCCTTCGTAATAAACGGCTCGTGTCCAAATGTTGCTTGGGCGTTCGCGGTTGGTGATGATGCTTTTACCGGTGTCGGGCCATTTCTGCATGAAATAAGCATTGGCCAGCGCCATTTTGTCCATCACTTCCTTTTTCGCCGGAAGTTTTTGTCCATTCGCTGAGCCAAAGGCCAGTACACAAACAAGAAATAAAATGGCTCTAAAACGAATAGTTTGGGAAATAAAATTTTTCATTGGGCAACTGTTTTAATTTAGATTATTGCGAGATGAATTGTTTTGAAACCTTATGTGCCAGAGAAACCATAGCAGAACCAGAAGGTGGAATAATGTTAACCTGATTACCTTATTAGTTGTATTTTCGTAAAACATTATTTTCTTTTCGAAAAGATATGTTTAAAGAGAAGCCCTTCCGGGGAGAGGTTGGAGAGGGGCTTCCTAAAAATCTTTCTTCAAATCTTCCCATTTTACCGCCCATTTCCCATCTTCTGGAAAACCCGGATTTTCGGTCGTGCAACCTTCCCATCCTGCACACATCAGCGAAACAGCTTTCAGTAACCCACCGTTGCCGGGCAAATAAATGCGCAGGGGTTCGCTCTGGTAATTGTGCCCGTTTTTCAGATAGGTATTTTTCTGAACATCTTTCAGTAAAGCTTCTATCGCAATTTCGGGTTCGTTCAGGCGGGTGGCGCACATCGCAACCATGGGGTAATCCCAGCCCCAGGTGGATGGCCAGTCCCATTTTTGCATGACTACTTTCAACGTGTTGAGCATCACTTCAGGATCAATTTTGTCCCATAAAGGCAAAATCCCCAGTGTTCCGGTTACCATCGGATGGTCTTTCATGGCTGCCGGATTGGAATAGGAATCAGGCGCATTTGCTATTCCCAAATAAAGGCCATTTTCCTGAACAGGAGCCGGAAGTCCGTTCAAAACTTCATCCCAATGCGAATCGGTAGTTTGGTTCAACCGTTTGCGCCATTCCTGAGCAACAGACAACCCCCAATGCCAATAAGCCAACTCGAAAGGTGGATTCATGGTCGTCACGCGGTTCCAGTGTTCCTGCGCCGGAATGAGCGGAGGAACCAAATGATATACTTTTCCTGTTGAGTCGGGCACGGCAAAATCGGCCATAAAATCGGCCGTGGCAAAAATCAGGTTTTTGTATTTATTCAGAATTTCAGGAGAAGGATTGCTGCGGTACAACTGCTCGGCCATGTAAATAATGTGCGGTTGCTGCCAGATGAGGAAACTTCCTACACCCGACGGACTATTTTGTCCCTCAGTACCAACCATCTTTGGCCAGCGCACTCCTTTAAACCCTTGCAGTTTGGCGGTTTCCAGCGCTTTGTGATAAATGGTTTGGTACCAATCCAGTTGTTTTTCCAGATATTCCGGATGGTTCCAGTTGGCAAAATGGGCGGTGTGCCACCAATGCATCTCGAGATGAAATTTGCCGTACCAACTGTTATAAACCAATCCGGTTTCCTGCGGCGGCAATGAACCCGAGCTCTGAATTTTGGTCAAATATTGAGACAACACAAACCGGCGTTCAAGCTCTTTGGCACGAGGGTCGGTACAGGCTGAGAAGTCAACCACACCGCTGGTTATCCAGAAGTTTTTCCAGTTTTCGAGGTTATTGGTTTCGGTTTCGGCAAAAGTTGGCAATGCCTCGGGGTTTTCTTCCGGAGAAAATAAACAACTAAATGAAATGGTGCCGGATTTGGAAGAAAGCACAAAATGATGTTTTTCGGTTTCATCGAGATTTGCGGTTTCTTCCCACTGAAGTTTCACCTGATAATGATCGTTATCCAATGTCCGAAGAATTTTTGCCGAATTTTCGTTCACCTTTTCAAGTTGAGACTGGTGCTCATCCGGAGAAGTAAAATCATAGCCCGAATGGGTGTTAACAGCCACTGCATAAGGGAAAATCCATTCCACTTTCAGTTGCCCTTTTTCAATGAGCGGAGAGCTAATCTTAGCAGAAACCATATCCTTTTCCTGATGACAGAAAACCTCCACTTTTACCGGCTGACCCTCTACCGAAAACTCGCTGCTGATGCGGCCTTCCCAAAGATTGAGTTGTTGCTTTGGACTTTGAATATCGGTCAGTTTGACTTCGGTGCCATCGGCTTTTTTCAGGAGTAAGCGGATTACGCCAAGCTGAAGTCGCTGGGGATTTTCACGAAAATAGCTGGCAGCACCAGCATCGCGTCCGTTTCCGGGAAACTGAACCAGATAAGGAACTTTCCGTCCGCGATAATCGAAATATTTGGTACATTCTGCCAAGGTGTAATTTTCGGTATTGGGGAAAGTGTGCCAGCCCCAGTTCGATTGGGTTCCAAGTGTAACACCATTCTCATATTCTTTGTAAAAAGTTTGAAGCCCGGTAATATCAGTCGTAAAAGTAAATTCACCGTTTCCAACCGACAAGCTGGCCAGCGTATCGAGCTGCTCAACCAATACATTATTACGGTTGACCAGAGCCAACCGGTCGATCTTGGCAGGTTTTTGTATGGATCGGCATCCGGCAAAAACCAATGCAATCAGGAGTAATTTAGTCTTTGAACCACATAGACACATAGGACACATAGATTTATTTTAAAACTAATCTTAACCACAGGGACAGAGGGAACACAGAGTTTTTTAATCTTTTCTATGTGTCCTATGTGCCTATATGGTTTATTTAATATGAGTATCCGCTTGATT
>PNOH01000040.1 GCA_013824715.1 Odoribacter sp.
CAATGAGTGATTTTTCAGATTGGGAAGTAATCGACACTTACAGCACCAAACAGGCTGTGGAAGATGGATTTTTAGTCCGTGTCGACCAAACGATTTCCAAAGAGGCAGGTATTAAGTATCCGGTTTATCTGACCCGGGCAGTTTGGGATAAATATGTGATAGTTCCCAGAGGGTTTGATAAAGTACAGGATGTCGATGGAAGACTCTGGGATGTGCTTTACATGTTCGCTATAGCAGCCAGAACCTGCAACAAACAGCTGTTGATGTATCAGTTGAATGTCAAACTTCCTTGCAACGGTGACTGGGAAGCTAATGAGAAACGTGATCCCGAAATAAGCGATAAATATAACACGCGGCTGGTCACACTCAAATCGGTTATTCAGGCACAGGATTTTGACGATCCCTCACCGGCCATTTTTATCATGAAACCAAACGAGGATTAAATTATGGAAACAGTTGAATTGACAATAATGGAATATCAAAGGCTAATGGATGCCATGCTTTGGGTTTTAGGTCCGTACCTGGAATCTGATGACCCACTGAGCGAGCATCCACACCTGTTCGAATTGGGCGAATGTTACAACGAGTTGTACCATAAAATGCCCAAAACCCAGGAACACAATTATCCTGAACTTATTTTTTCTTAATCTTTTGGGCGAGCCAGATGCCTTAATAAGTCTCAAAGGCATGAGCATTTTATCATGGATATTACTTTAAACTCAAGTTGGCTGAATGGAAAATATAGCTGTGGAATAATAAACACTTCGCTTGGAACAGTTGAAGTATTTGACCAGGAAGAAGGGTTTTTCGCACAGGACGAACATGCCTGGGAAATTATTTCTGAAATCCATCAGATATGGATAAACGGAGAGTTGACTACTGAACAGGCTTTCCAACAATGGATTTCATCAAACATTTAATAATTAAACAATCAAACAATTTAAAACAATTTATTATGGATTATTTAGTCTTAGGTTCAAATGGCTTTGCCCAAATGGGAGATTCAGCGTTTTACAAAAAACTGAAAATTGAAATGCGGGTGCTTCTGGATTACTTTCACTCCAATTTCCCCATTCCGCAGAAATTCAAAACATTGGTGTACTATTCAGTAAAAACATTTCATCACGAATTTGGTGATTATCAGGAAATTGTTTTGTGGTATGATCGTGACTATATCGATTCTTTGGAAGAATCAGAAATTGAATCTGACCATGAAGTTTTTGATTTGTTTTGGACTTGGTTCCGGGTCATTGAATCAGCCGATCTTGAATCCCATCAGTTAACTAATCAAATCAAGGAGGCTTACTTTAAATCAGTTGATATTTCAAAAGGGGAACATTTATCGGTGTCAATTGCATCTTAGAAAAAAAAAAGGATGTAAAATCCTTTTTTTTAGTCGCTGCGCTTCTTTTGGTATTGTCCTTTCCCTGTCAGGCTCCTTTGCTCAATTTTGATCCACATTCATTTTTTAACTTAAAAAAACAGCACAATGAAAACATTCATCCCGTTAATGATCCTGGTGATCGCCTTGCTTGTTACCTTGCCACCAGGCATTCAGGTTCAGGCATCAAATCTCAGCGATCAAAATTCTTTTGTAGTAAATAACCAAATTACAGCACCTGCGTATCTGGCCCAGGAGGAAGGAGGTGTGGCTTCGAAAGACTCAGCCACCGAAGATCCGGTTCATGAGCTTGTCGAAGGGGATAATTTCTTTTCCGATAATTGGGGAGCTTTGGTTTTGGGCTTACTCGGGTTCGTTGATCTGGTGGCCCGGTTAACTCCAACGGAAAAAGATAATTCAATCGTCAATTTTTTGATGAGCATATTTAACGCACTTATCCCAAATTTGAAGAAAGGTGGTGGCAGCTTTAAGCTACTGTCGAAATAAGTATATATTACTCGCATAATTTAACCCATGACTGTTAATCAGATGTGGGTTTTTTTATGCAAAATAAATAAATAAATATTAGAACTGGTATGAAAAGTGGTATGAATTTTAAGAAAAAACCGCTGAAGATATTGATCTTCAGCGGTTTTAATATTCCTAAAAGTGCCCAGAACAAGACTCGAACTTGCACACCCTTACGAGCACTAGTCCCTGAAACTAGCGTGTCTACCGATTTCACCATCTGGGCATTTGCTTTTCGCTTAAAGCGCAGCAAATATAGAAATTTTTAGTTTTGGTCAACTGCTTTTCCATACATAAAATTTCAAAAAATATTCTTTCGTCCTGTCCTGCTGTCCGGTGCAAATCCCTCACAGCTTGTTATAATCACTCAGCTAACCGTTTATCGGTAATAATCAGGCATTGGTCGTTTTATTTTATCTTTATTCACTCAAAACCCGGATATTGCAGTAACCAATTCTGAAACTAATGCTGAAAGAATATACCCGACAATACGCTGAAATTTGGGATGCATGTTCTACCTGTTTACCTCAATTCACAAAATCGTACTCAACATACGAAAAGCTACAAAAAGAGCAAACGCTCGATCAGTTTCTGCAATCAATCCAGTCATTCAGGAAACCGCGAATAAGCTGTAAAATATTGAATGATGCCGATCAACAAGTATTTTTAAGTAATACCAGTGAATTTTTGCGCGTTGGACTCTATTTTACTGAAAGTCAGCTCGAAATGATGTTTTCCGGTGATTTGATCGAAGGTACCCGGAAATTTGTCAGGCAAGCCCGCGCCTTCGATCCGGGATTAACTTTCCATGATATTTCCCAGGCGTGCCGGAATATTTGGATCATGAACGGGTTGCAGATCATTATGGGAATTCCGATGCAGTTGACTCCCTCTTTTTTTGCGTACAGTTTGTTGTATCCTTACACCGACAATCTGATTGATGATCCTAAGATTTCAGGGCTGGATTAATGACAGCTTTTTCTACAGATGCGTTTCATTCGCCACTCGATAAAAAACTGAACAAAACCTTTTGGTTTGGTGAAGAGGTGATGAAAAGTCTTGAATATTTTGAAGGGAAACAGCTTGATCTGTTTAAATCACTGATGCGCCAAAGTATTGATCTTTTTATTGCCGAAGCTGTAGCACAAAATCCGGAAGCCTACAGTAAACAGTATGTGTCTGAATTTGAGAACTTTTTTCCTTTCCATTTTTCTTATATCCGAAAGCGAAAAGATCAATTTATGCCTTATAACGGGTTCTTACTTACCGCCATCGAAGAAATTGTTTTTTCTGAAAGTGCGATTCTAACCTGAAGAAAATCAACTTTTGCAGGTAATTGTTTTATCTTTACTTTTCGACTGATAATCGTCCGGATTTGGTTCTATGGGCCGATATAATAATTTATGCCTGGTTGTTGTTCAATCAGGCAAACTTCCCGGAATGATTAAATTGACAGCCAGTTCAGACGGCCTGCCGGAATCCGGTATTGAGATTAAAACGAAATAAAGCGCCTTGATTCATTGATCAAACAACAACACTTTAAACAATTTGCTTATTTTTGATTACTGATTCTAGACACTATTAATATCAATTAACTAATCCCTTCCGGGATTACATAAAAAAACAAATCATGAAGAAAAACATTTTAATGACTTTATTTCTGGCTGTGTGTGTTGCCTTGCCAGGATTTTCACAAACAGTGAACAAACTTTCGAAAAAAGAGAAAAAAGAAGGCTGGGCGCTGTTATTTAATGGCAAGAGTTTCGATGGATGGAGACAATGCAACGGCGCTGCCATGCCAGCAAACTGGGTGATTGAAGAAGATGCCATGAAAGTAGTTATTGGCGAAGGCAAGAGCCCCGGCCAGGGCGCCAACGGCGATATCCTTTTTCAGGGTAAAAAATTTAAAAACTTCGAACTTTCGATTGATTGGAAAGCAAGCAAAATGGCCAATTCCGGAATTTTCTTCAATGTGCGCGAAGTTCCCGGGAAACCGATCTATTATGCCTCTCCCGAAATTCAGGTTCTCGACAACGTGGATGCCACCGACAATAAAATTGACAGCCATTTAGCCGGCTCGCTTTACGACATGCTTCCTGCCGATCCGAAAACAGTTCATCCTGCCGGTTCGTGGAATACCATCGTGATTAAGGTGAAAGATGGCCAGGTCACCCATACCCAAAATGGTGTTAAAGTGGTATCATACTCGTTATGGACTCCTGAATGGGACGTTTTGGTTGCCAAAAGCAAATTCAAAACTTTCCCCGGATTTGCCGAAGGAATCTCGAAAGAAGGTTTCATCGGCCTTCAGGATCACGGATACCCGGTTTGGTTCCGCAACATAAAAATCAGGGAACTTTAATAGCTGAGGCCACTCCGAAAAGGTTGCCAAAGAAAAAAGGTTTTTTGCCTGCCAACTTTTTCTGAAACCAGAGGTTTCACATGTTTATAGAAATCAATGAATTAATACACTATGCGACTCCGAATGGAGTCGAATAAGGTAAAACTCACCCTTTTCTATAATCATCTGACCTCGCTGAGCTCGTAAAAATGACTTTTCGGAGCAGACACTATGACTGATTTTACACAAAAACC
This sequence comes from Odoribacter sp., assembly GCA_013824715.1. Lineage (GTDB taxonomy): Bacteria > Bacteroidota > Bacteroidia > Bacteroidales > Prolixibacteraceae > Aquipluma. The sequence continues at coordinate 4,505 of PNOH01000040.1, forward strand.
TCATAAACCACCAAACCATGACTTCCAGAGTTTTATCCTTCGTGCTTTTGTGTTTATTTTTTATGATCTCGTGTACCAACCCCGATGCAAAAAAAAGTGAAAACATAGTTGGCAAGCGGGTTTACAACTCCACTTATCGGGATGAAAATTTAAACCGGATCGCCTTTCCGTTGGGCGGAATTGGCGCCGGAATGGTTTGCCTTGAAGGTACAGGAGCATTTTCTCATGTCTCGGTGCGCAATTCTCCTGAAGTTTTCAACTCACCGATGATGTTTGCGGCCCTTTCGGTTAAAGGAAAGGAAAACGGGGCCAAAGTGCTCGAAGGTCCGGTTCCGAAATGGAAGTACTATGGAAACCCAAATTCGGCCAACGGCGCAGGATTTGGCCCGGCAGGGCTTCCCCATTTCGAAAAGGCCGCCTTCACTGCCCGTTTCCCTTTTGCAACCATCAATCTGAGCGATCAGGATATACCGCTGGAAGTGAAGATTACCGGATGGAGCCCTTTTATTCCGACCGATGCCGATCAGTCCAGTTTGCCCTTTGCAGCAATTGAATATACCTTCAAAAACACAAGCTCATCCGCAATTGAATCAGTATTTTCTTTTCATTCTGCCAATTTCATGCGTCAGGGGAAAGGCGAGAATTCAATATCCACACTTTCAAACGGATTTATCCTGAAGTAAAAAGCCGAAGAAAATGAACCTCAGACCCAGGGCGATTTTGCCATTTTCACCGATCAGCCTTCAACCACGGTTGATTACTGCTGGTTTAGGGGAGGCTGGTTCGATGCGCTGAGCATGACCTGGAAAAATGTGGAAGAAAGCAAGTTGGTTCAAAATGCTGCCATCAAAAACAGCTCACCGGGAGCTTCTTTGTATGTGCCCGTAAAACTAGCGCCAAACGAAGAAAAGACTGTGAAAGTAATGCTAACATGGTATGTTCCCCATTCAAAAATCAGGCTCGGAAGAGACCCGGAAAACACTCCAAAATGCGATCCTTCGTCGGGTTGCTGTGAGTCGCCTTACTATCAGCCATGGTATTCTAAAAAGTTTACCAACATCAACGAAGCGGTTAATTACTGGAATACCAGCTATGCCGACCTGAAAACAAAATCGCAACTTTTCACCGACGCGTTTTTCGGCAGCACACTTCCGGCGGAAGTATTGGAAGCTGTTGCGGCCAATCTTTCCATTTTGAAATCACCCACAGTATTGCGTCAGCGCGATGGAAAACTTTGGGCATGGGAAGGCTGTAACGACAACTCCGGCTGTTGCGAAGGATCATGCACCCATGTCTGGAATTATGCACAGGCTATCCCTCATCTTTTCCCTGCACTCGAACGCACACTTCGGCATACCGAATTTCAGGTTAGCCAGAATAACGAAGGACATCAGGCTTTTCGCGCTGCGCTGCCCATCAGGCCGCGGGTACACGATTTTTATGCCGCTGCCGACGGTCAACTGGGAGGAATCATGAAAGTTTACCGCGAATGGCGTATCAGCGGCGACAACCAGTGGCTAAAAGATTTCTATCCGCATGTAAAAACCAGCATGGACTATTGTATCGAAACCTGGGACCCACGCCACAAAGGAGTTACCGAAGAACCGCACCACAATACCTACGACATCGAATTCTGGGGACCCGATGGTATGTGTACCAGTTTCTACCTCGGCGCCTTGTCTTCTATTACACAAATGGGTAGTTTCCTGAATGAGGATGTTTCAAAATATCAGCAATTGCTCGAATCAGGAAAAAAATTCATGACCGACAGTTTGTACGACGGCGAATATTTTATCCAGAACATTAAATGGAAAGGTTTGAATGCGCCCAATCCGGTTGATGCATCGAAAAACATGTGGAATTCGAATTATTCGGAAGAAGCGAAAGCGTTGCTCGAAAAGGAGGGTCCGAAATATCAGTATGGAAAAGGTTGTTTGTCGGATGGTGTTCTTGGTTTTTGGTTGGCGAATGTCAGCGGGCTTAAAAACCCGATGGATGAAACGCTTGTTAAAAGTCACCTGAATGCCGTTTACAAATACAACCTGAAACATGATCTCACCGACCATGTAAATCCGCAACGGCCTTCGTTTGCGCTTGGCGAAGATGGTGGGCTTCTGCTTTGTACATGGCCAAAAGGCGGAAAATTGTCGTTGCCGTTTGTCTATAGCAATGAAGTATGGACTGGCATCGAATACCAGGTGGCGTCGCATTTAATGCTGGCCGGTGAAGTTGAAAAAGGGCTGGATGTTGTAAGAACTGCACGGGACAGATACGATGGGAAGATTCGCAATCCATTCGACGAATACGAATGCGGCCACTGGTATGCACGGGCCATGTCGAGTTACGGATTGTTGCAGGGATTGACCGGGGTTCGTTACGATGCAGTTGACCATACTTTGTATATCGATTCAAAAATTGGCGATTTCAAAACCTTCCTTTCAACCGAAACCGGATTTGGGAACGTGGAATTAAAGGATGGAAAAGTAGCAGTGAATATGGTTTATGGCAAGCTGGACGTGAAAAAAGTGGTTGTTTCAGGAATTGAACATCAGTTGTAAAGCAATGGTGCATTTAGAAATAAATAGAATGGCACGAACAAAAATTCTTCAGGTAAGCTCCCTTCGCAAAAGCTTCAAAAAAATTCAGGCAGTAAAAGATATCTCTTTTTCACTTGAACAGGGCGATATCTTCGCATTCATTGGTCCTAACGGAGCCGGTAAAACCACTTCAATGCGAATTCTTCTTGATATTATAAAAGCAGACAGCGGAACAATTACATGGAATATTAACGGAAAGGAATGCAGGCTTCCACCTTCATCCGATATTGGCTACCTGCCTGAAGAACGGGGTCTATATGCCGATCTGCCGATTATCCGTTCTTTAGTTTATCTGGCCTCCATCAGGGGCATGAACCCTTCGAAAGCCAACATGGCCGCCATGGAATGGCTCGAAAGGCTGGAACTAGCTGACAGGGCTAATGAAAAACTTCAAACCCTTTCCAAAGGAAATCAGCAAAAAATTCAATTTGTGGCATCTATTCTTCACAAGCCCACTTTTGCTATCCTCGACGAACCCTTCTCTGGTTTGGATCCACAGAACCAGGAAAAATTTATTGAATATATAAAAGAGCTAAACGAGAAAGGTACCACCATTCTTTTGAGTTCACATCAGATGCCGCTGGTGGAAAAGATTGCCCATAAAGTTTTTCTTATGAACAGCGGAGAGGCGCTTTTTAACGGCACATTAACCGATATTTATAAGAATTTCGGACAACAGCACATCATTGACATCAGTTTTACGAATGATATACCACATGAAAAACTGCATTTACTAAAGTATGCTGAAAATATTGCCGGCATAGGTGAAAATTTGGTTAAAGTTACATTCCATCCCATCGCTGAACTCAAACAAATACTTGGTAATTTGGCGAAAATTGAGGGAATTGCCAATATCAAAAGCCACAACTCAAGTTTACACGATATTTTTCTTAAAATTGTAAAAGAACATTAGCCATGAACTATTACAAACAGGTTTTGACAGTTACTTTATGGGAATACCGCAGGTTTTTCAAGTTGAAGAATGAGCTTCTCAGCATTGCCATCATGTTGCTAATATTCACGGCAAGCTACTTCGCCGGGAAATTTTCAGCCGCCGGGTTCTCAGAAAAACCAATCCTAACGGTATTGAAAGATTTAAATCCTGAACTGACCACAATGCTTTCAGAAGCATATACCATACAGGAAATTCTACCCGGAGAAAAGGAACAATACCTTAAAAAAATGGCCCAGACAAAAGAGGGCTTTTTGTTGGAACATAGTACCGAAGGATTTACGCTCCAGGCATTTAAAAAGTCCGGAAAACTTCAGGCCATGCGAAAAACCCTTAATGATTATCATCAGGTGCAGGTCATGCAGAAAATCGGGCTTTCATCAGAAAACTTAAATTTCGTATTGAGCCCTGCCACGCTTGAAGAGCATTATCTTTATGAAACAGGTACGAAAGGCAGGACTATACTGGCCTATTTTTTTGCCGGTTTAATGATTCTGGCTGTCTTTTTGAGTTTTGCCTATCAGTTCACGGCGATAACCGGCGAAAAACAACTCAAAATTACTGAACAGATTGTTTCAGCCATTAAACCACAAGTGTGGATGGATGGCAAAATATTGGGAATCACACTCACCGGGCTATCTTCCATGTTAACCTACTCCATCATTAGCATCCTTGGAGGAATTCTTTTTTTTCAGTTTACCGGTGCATCAATAACCAATATTCTCCAATTTCTGCACTTACCTTCTATTTTGTTGTTTTTAGCTTTTACCCTGATGGGTATTCTATTATGGAATGCCTTTCTTGCTGCCATAGCCTCCATGATTACTGACCCTAATAATTCGGGGAAAAGTTCTGTGATGTTGCTTCCAGTTCTTTTCGTGGTGGCATCTTTTTCGGTGATACGTGATCCTGATAACGGAATGTCAGTATTTTTATCCTGGTTCCCTTTGACATCCGCTACAGCAATGCCTATGCGCTGGGTAACGACTGAAGTAGAATGGTGGCAACTGTTTGGATCTTATGCCGGCCTTATAATCACATTTTACCTGTTGCGAAAGTTAGCTGCCAAAATTTTTCATGTTTCAATACTGATGAGCGGCAAAGAACCATCTTTAAGAGAGGTGATAAAGTTGGTAAAAGCAGAATAAGTATTAGTTTCAAACCATATAATTGATTAATAGGCTCCTCCATATTGACCTAACCGAAATAATTCAATTATCACATTCAGGAACAATATACCCACATCTGGGTTTTAATTAAAATTTATGAATTGTCAGGAAAAATGAATCTGAACCAGCTCCAAACCATAGACGAGGTAATTGCTGCCCTGGACCTCATCATTGCTGAATCAATAGAAAATAACGATCCGGCTGGCTATTTTGCCGCCCTCTACCGGAAAGTTACCATCAAAGTAAAGGAAGGAATTGCATCGGGCTACTTCAATGATGGCTTGCGAATGGAACAATTGGATGTTTTTTTTGTCAGCCGCTACCTCGATGCTTACTATGCTTTCCATAAAAACCAACCGGTCACCGAATCGTGGCGAAAAGCCTTCGAACTGACAGATCAATACTGGCCCATCGTGTTGCAGCATTTGCTGATGGGAATGAATGCCCACATTAACCTTGATCTGGGCATTGCTGCCGTGGAAGTTTCAAAAGGAAAAAACCTGGCCGATCTGGAAACTGACTTTAACCGGATCAATGAAATTTTATCGTCGCTGGTTCATGAAGTTCAGGGCTATTTATCAGCAGTTTGGCCAGTCCTGAAATTTATCCTGAAATGGTCGGGAAAAGTGGATGATTACCTGGTTGACTTCAGCATGAAACTGGCCCGCAATGGCGCATGGAAATTTGCCAATCAACTCAGTACAGTTCCTGAAAGTGAAAGGGAAAACGAGGTAGCCAGGCGGGATCAAAAAGTTGCCGGAAAGGACGATGTCATTTTAAAACCAGGACTACTGGCAACTATCGCACTCCGGATTATCCGAATAACAGAACGCGGATCGGTGACAGAAAAAATCAGGAAGATGCAATAATTTATCTGTGTCGATTTCAAATTTCCGAAAACCAATTAATTTAGCTTTTCAAAATCATGCTAATTAATTCTGAACATGAAAAAAACAAGCCTGATTCTTTGGGGACTCATCCTAATAAAATTTATCCTTCAGTATTTTTTGATTGATCCGGTGTACGAACTTCACCGCGATGAATTTCTGCATCTCGATCAGGCACGGCACCTGGCCTGGGGATTCGCCTCTGTGCCGCCTGTTACTTCGTGGATTTCGTACCTGATCATGTTGTTGGGTAATGGTGTATTCTGGGTAAAATTTTTTCCGGCGCTGTTTGGTGCAATAACCATTCTGGTAGTTTGGAAAACCATTGAAGAACTGAGAGGAAATTGGTTTGCCCTGACTTTGGGTGCAGTTTCAGTCCTGTTTTCAGCCTTGCTCCGGATCAACACGCTCTACCAGCCTAATTCGCTGGATATTCTTGCATGGACATTAATCTATTTCATTCTGGTAAAATTTATCTCAACTGAAAAACCCAAATGGTTGTATAGCGCGGCAGTTGTTTTTGCCATTGGTTTTCTAAATAAATACAACATCGCTTTTCTGATCCTTGGTTTACTTCCTGCCATTTTACTGACTGAACACCGCAGGCTTTTCCGCAACAAACATTTTTATTATGCGGCACTTCTTGAACTTATCCTGATTTCTCCCAACATGGTATGGCAATACCAGAATAATTTTCCGGTCATTCATCATTTGAAAGAATTGGCGGCGACCCAGTTGGTCAATGTCAACCGGATTGACTTTCTGAAAGAACAACTCTTGTTTTTCTTCAGTTCAACTTTTGTGATTGTAGCCGCAATGATTGCCTTTGTTATCTTTCCATCTTTCCGGAAATTCAGACTGGTTGGCTGGTCTTTTCTGATTACCATACTGTTGTTCGCCTGGTTTCGGGCAAAGTCTTATTACGCAATCGGCCTCTACCCCATCCTCCTCGTTTTTGGAGCAGTTTATCTGGAACAATTATTGAATAAAAAATGGGGGCGATATCTCCGTCCTATTGTTCTGACAATCCCGATTCTGTTGTTCTTTCCAATGTTTAAAGTTGCTTTCCCCAACCACACCCCGAAAGAGATTCGGCAAAATGCACAGATGTATCAGGATTTCGGGTTGTTAAAATGGGAGGATGGAAATGATCATGCTTTACCTCAGGATTTTGCAGACATGCTTGGTTGGAAAGAACTGGTCTGTAAAGTTGACAGTGCATACACTCAAATTTCAGATCCTGACCACACCCTCATCTATTGCGACAATTATGGTCAGGCCGGAGCCATTAACTATTATTCCAAAGTAAAAAATATCGGAGCAGTATCTTTGAATGCCGATTATATCAACTGGTTCAAACTTAACCGGGAAATCAGGCATGTTATCCGGGTCAAGGAAATTGATGATAACGGAAAGGAATTGATTGTCTCACAGCCCTACTTTGATTCCGTGGTCAGGTTTGATGAAATTACCAATGAGTTTGCCCGTGAAAGGGGAACGACCATTTATTTGCTAATCAAATCCAAGGTTAATGTCAATGAAATCCTCCAACGAGAAATAGATGAACGGAAAAAACACCAATGATTTTAGAGAATGTTAAAAAAAATGTTGAATTACCTGGTTTTAAGCACCTCTATTTTACAATCCAGCCCAGTCCATTCCTTGATTTTTCCAACAAATTCAGCCTTCATATTTTCAGGCAAATTCTTAATCCTGGCAGACCCATGATGTGCACCCGGAATCAGGAATGATTTGGAATTTACTTGTTTTGATACCAGTACACGTGGCGCCGACCAGGTGTCTATTCCTCCATAAATGTACAGAATATTGTTTCCTTTCTCATCGAGCCACTTTTGAAAGCTCTGATATAATTCAGGTGAAAAGGCATTGAGTTTTGCCGTTTTCGGAGGGAAAATAGCCGATGGATTTGAAGTGAAATGCTGGATGTATTTCCTGAATGGCTCAATGTTGTACCCGTAATATCCGGTTTGAGTAGCCTGGTAATAATGCGGGGCAAACGACTCGATATCTTTATCCGAAAAGAATGAAATGCTGGATGTTTTCAGCAATTCACCCAGGTAATCGTCGAGCTTTTTGTTGGTAGGTATACTGTCGCACGAGCGTCCCGACTGCCAAAACGAGAATGAGTATTCGAGTACCGCCAGCTCAAATGATTTTCCAATATTTCCTGTGTAATTAAATGTAAGCCGTGCACCTTTGGCATACCAGTTCAATTTTTCTATGGCCTTATCTTCATTCATAAGCAGAAACTTCTGGAATTCATAGATTTTCTGACGGCATTCCGGCTTTCCTATGGTATCCAGAAAAGTATAAATGCGTGTATCTTCCAGGGCATTGTCAATCGGAGCCACATAAGGAATGGCTACATCAACATCTTCAGGATAAAAATATTTGTAGTACAACGTAGTCTGGCCGCTTTTGCTGATGCCGGTGCTGATCCATTTCCCTTTATACAACTGTTTGAAAAGCTGATTGACAACATGAAGATCGGCGGCTGCCTGCTCAATAGTCAGGTATTCCCATTGCAGCGAATCCGGAACCGATTTGCCGAAAAAACGGTATTCAACGCCAATATTATTCGCGTTCAGTATTTGCTCGACTTCGTTTCGTCCGCGTCCCATCTGGTAACCATGCGTTTCCATGACAGTAGGATTTTCAAATCCCCGATGCTTTAATTGTACCCATTGATTAAAATATCCTTTCTCCGGATGCTGGTGATCGATAGGCTGTTTCACCATTAAATCGTAGGTGAGGTAAGAATCACCAGGTTTGCTGACATCGGTAAACGAAACATTGGGCAGGTTGAATAATTCACGTTCAAGGATTTGTTTGTCGGCTTGCCCGAAAGAAGTTATGAAAATCAGCCAGAAGAAAATAATCAGTGTAGGTTTCATTGCAGATAAATTCAAAATGATTTGGCCTGCAAAATACGGAAATGACTTAGAATTCCAAATTCCAGGTTTCAAATTCCAGACTATTGGTTGTCAATGCCAATGTTTGTGCTATTTTCTCCTGATAATGGCGAGCGCTTCTTCCACCGTTTCAACAGGAAGCTGGCAACTTTTGTCTTGGCAAATATAGATGAGTGTTTTTCCTGAAACATATCTGTTCTGTAATAATGGCAAACCGATTTCAGTTGTTCCGGCGCAAAAAATAACACTCGGCAAATAGTTTTTCTGAAGTTCGTTCAGCAGGCTGATTGCATTTTCCCCTGCAATTGCTACCTCAAAATAATTGCCATTCATATTCAGCATCAGTTGCGACCAGTTGCTGTAACCCGAAGGATAACCGGAGATATTGGTAATGATCAGCAAAAGCATTTGATGGGCTGTTTTTAGACATTTGGGCTGATCGAGCAAATACGAAAGCCTGAATAGATTTTTCGCCATCACCGAATTGGATGCCGGAATCACATTGTCGTGAATTTCAATGGTTCGGGTTATCAGGTCTTTTTGGTCGTTTGCAGTGAAATAGAAAATAGATTTTCGTTCATCGTAAAAATCACTGAAAGTAATTTTGGTTAGTCGCTGAGCTTCATCCAGCCAACTTTTTTGTCCGGTTGATTCAAAAATGGAGATGAATGCTTCAATTGCGAATGCATAATCTTCAAGAAAGCCGGTGATTTTTGCCTGATTGTTTTTGTATGAATGAAATATGCGTCCCTTTTCACCAATTAACTTTTGCTTCAGGAAACTGGCATTGGCCAAAGCAAGTTCCAAATATTCCGGATTGCCAAATGCCTTGAAACAACTGATTAATCCTGAAATTGTCATGGCATTCCACGAAGTGAGGATTTTATCATCCAAGCCGGGACGGATACGTTTAGCACGTTCATTGAGGAGAAGTTGTTTCCAGTTTTGAATCCTGGTTTCCAAATCGGCTACTGATAATTGCTGCTTTTCGGCAAACGAATGGTTGTCATCCGTTCTAATCAAAATGTATTGGTTGTGCTCCCAAAATCCCAATGAATTTACGTTATAGTATTCTTTAAACAGATTAAAGTCGGCTCCCAGAATTTGTTCCAATTCAAGTTTGGCCCAGGTGTAGAATTTCCCCTCTTCCCCTTCGCTGTCAGCATCAAGCGCCGAGTAAAATCCATTTTCAGGAGAAAGCAGTTCGCGTTTCAGAAATTCGACGGTTTCTGAAACCACCTGTTTATAAAGTGGATTCTGATCGGTTTGGTATGCTTCAGCATAAAGTTGTAAAAGTTGTGCATTGTCGTAAAGCATCTTTTCAAAGTGTGGAACTTTCCAGATTTCGTCAGTCGAATAGCGTGAAAAACCGCCGCCAAGCTGATCGTAAAGTCCGCCATAAGCCATTTTGTGCAACGTCAGTTTAACCTGGTTAAGAATTTTTTCATCCTGAAACTTGTGCCCGGCCTGAAGAAGAAACTGCCAGTTGTTGGGAAGCATAAATTTGGGAGCGCTTTTGGTTCCGCCATGATTGGTGTCGAAGGAGCTCTGCCACTTTTTTAAAAGCGATGGTAAAAGTAAAGGGTCGGTTGTTGTACTTTCTCCTGAAATCGGAACCAGCGAATTTTGCACAATCCCTTGTTGCAGCTTTACCGCGTATTCCTGTGTTTCTTTCGGTTTTTCAGCATAAAATTTAGCCACAGCTTCCAATGCCTGAATCCAGTTTTCTTTCTGAAAGTAAGTGCCTCCCCAGATAGGCCGCCCGTCAGGCAAAGCGATGCAATTGAGCGGCCAGCCACCGTGTCCGGTCAAAAGCTGCACGGCAGTCATGTAAATGTGGTCAACATCGGGGCGTTCTTCGCGGTCAACTTTGATGCACACGAAATGATCGTTCATGATTTTAGCCACTTCCAAATCTTCAAATGATTCGTGTTCCATCACATGGCACCAGTGGCAGGCCGAATAGCCAATGCTGATGAGCATCAGTTTGTTTTCGGCTTTGGCCTGATTCAATGCATTTTCGCCCCAAGGTTGCCAGTTCACCGGATTGTACGCATGTTGCAGTAAATAAGGCGAGGTTTCGTGAATTAACTTGTTTGTATAATTGTGATGTTGCATATTTCTCTTTCTGATTCGCAAAGGAAACAAGCGTGTAGGGGAGAAAGTTTTGAGTGGTTTTTTGATGGCCTCAAATATAATTGGGTTCTTAGGACTCCATTTCATTTCGTCCTATGCTCTTACATTTTGGGGCTTTGCCCCTAAAAGACCTGAAAGGTTGACTTGTGTAAGCAAAGGGTGAAGTGTAACGAAACCCTTTGAATTTGTGAAATTTTAAACCTCAATCCCGCCCCTCAGATAAGTTATTGCTTTCCCTGAAATCAAAACCCTATCGCCGGAAAGAGAGCACCATAACTGACCGCCACGTTCTGAAAGTTGCACGGCTGTCAGTTCAGTTTTATTCAATCGGCTGGCCCAGAACGGAACCAGTGTCGTATGCGCCGATCCCGTTACCGGATCTTCGTCAATCCCAACTCCCGGGGCAAAAAACCGGCTCACAAAATCAACTTCATTCCCTTTGGCAGTAACGATAATTCCGCGGGCATCAGTCTGCCTGAGCAGATGAAAGTTGGGTTTCAAACTCCTGATTGTTTCTTCGGAATCAAAGAGCAACAGGTAATCGGTTTGTCCTTTTAAGGTTTCCAGAGGTTGAAAACCGAATGCTTCGGAAAATACAGAAACAGGCTCAACTGGTTGTGCAAAGTCCGCCGGAAAGTCTAATTGTAGTTTATCTCCAATTTTTCTTACAGTGAGAACACTGCTTTTACTGTTGAACGAGATGGTTTCTCCCCGAAAATCCAGTTCAGTAAAAAGAATATGTGCCGTGGCTAAAGTGGCATGGCCGCAAAGATTTACTTCGGCTTTCGGGGTAAACCACCGAATGTGAAAATGGTCAGCTTCAGGAATGAAAAAGGCAGTTTCCGACAGGTTATTTTCAGCAGCAATTTGCTGAAGAAATTCATCTGCAAGCCATTCGTTCATTGGCACCACGGCAGCCGGATTTCCCTTAAAAAGACCGGAAGCAAAAGCATCGGCCTGATAGATTTTGAGTTTCATCGCTTAGAATTTTACCGTCAGTTTCAGGTTCAGTTTCCGTTTAGTCAGGTAATTGGGTACGCCAAACATATCGCCGGTATTGTTGGCCACCCATAAATACGAAATGGTATTGTTAATTCCCAGTAAGTTGAAAACTTCAAGGCTAAGCCACATATCTTTGATTTGGTCGAACGCTTTGTGCTTATATTTTTTATGATCCTGATTAATCAGAACTTTCGAAAAACCAAGGTCAATACGCCGATATGGCGGAATCCTGAAAACATCCATATAGCGTTGCGAATTGGGTGGGCCGGTAGGGAGCCGTGAACCATAAAACGCGGTCATGTGCATTTTCCAGGTTGGATTTCCGGGGAAATAATCCTGAAAAAACACGCTGAAATTAAACCGCTGATCGGTTGGCCGGGGAATGTATCCGTGATTGTCGCCCAAAACATCTTCTTCGGTTTTCATGATGGAAAGGCTGGCCCATGATTCGATTCCACTTACAAATTCACCGTTCACTTTCATATCCAGTCCTGTGGCATAACCAAACGCTTCGTGGTCGGGCAAATATCTGATCCTCACATTGTCGATCTGATAGGGAGTCAGGTTGGAGAAGGATTTGAAATACAACTCGGATGCAAACTTAAATGGACGGTCCCAGGCCCTGAAAATATAGTCCGTTCCGAATACGACCTGAGCCGACCGCTGGGCTTTCGTTTCAGGATAAATAATTCCTTTCCGGTCTTTCAATTCCTTGTAAAATGGCGGCTGATCGTATATTCCTCCGGAAAGGTGAAACACAAAATTGGCGTCCCAGTCGGGATAATAGCGTAAAATTGCACGTGGACTAAGCAACAGTTCCTGGTTATAGCTCCAGTATTGCGAGCGGATTCCTGCCGTAAGATAAAGATCACCCTTGCTTACCGGTATTTGGTAAGTATCCTGAATGTAGGCTGATAATCGAGTTGAATTCATTGCAAAATTTGTCCGGGTTGTACTAAAAAGTTCAATCCGGTCACCATGATATGGAATCGAATAACCGGTCGAGTCGCGGAGTATCCATTCGCTCATCCGATCGTCAATTTTTTCAGCCTGAACTTTGACCCCCCAATTCAACAGGTGATGTTCCGAATTGTATGCTCCTTTGTGTTCAAGGCTGTAAACCGTGGCATCGAGATAATTTCGTGCATGATTTAAAAATGTACCGACACCAAGGTTTAGCACGCTATCTCCAAGTTCATCGGAACCCAGATCGCGCTCCAGTTCATTCAAATAGTATTGCCCCAAAATGTCGTAAGTTTCTTCTTCTTTGGAATGATAGGCAGAAGCAATAAGCTTCATATTCAGCCGCTCGCCGGGATGATAGTTGGCAACCAATGCCCCGGTTTGGGTAGCGAAACGGTCAACTTCCTGCCCTTCAAAATAAACCGTTGCATTGAAGGCCTGATTCCAGGTCCCGAAACTCGTTTTGCGGGTTTGCGGAATGAAATTGTAGCGATTTTGGGCAATGTTCCCCAAAAATGAAACGTCGAAGGCATTACTGAATTTGTAGGTCATATAAGTTTGCGCATCGATAAAACGTGGATCGTATTCACCTTTTTCGTCGAGAGAACCCAATAAATACCTGTTTGTTTTATAACGGATTCCGGCGATGTACGAAAATTTTCCATTTTTGCTGAGGTCTTCGAGCTGAAGTGAGCCCCCCAAAAAACTGGCCGAAGCTGAGCCTGCAAATACAGTTGGTTTCCGGTATTTGATGTCGAGCACCGACGACATTTTATCGCCATATTTGGCATCGAAACCGCCTGCCGAAAATTCAATTGACGAAACCATATCCGAATTAATGAAACTCATTCCTTCCTGTTGCCCGGCGCGGATCAGGAGTGGTCTATATACTTCAATATCGTTGACATACACCAGATTTTCGTCAAAATTTCCACCCCGGACCGAATACTGCGAACTAAGTTCATTGTTGCTCGAAACTCCGGGCAAAGTTTTAATCAGGGCTTCCACTCCGCCTGTACCGGCATCAGTCATGCTATTCAGGTATTTGGAGTCGATCCGGTCTAAATTGGCTTTATCGCGCCGGCTTTGTGTAATCCGAACTTCGCCAATCTCCATATCAACCTGCTGAATCGTGATGTTCAGTTCTATTCGTTGTTCTTCGGAAGCAGTGAGGTTCTTTTCAACTGAACGGTAACCAATCATCGAAAAGACGATTACAATGGGTTTTTTCGCCGGAATGCGCAGCAAATATTCACCTTTTCGGTTCGAAACAGTTCCGATTGTGGAGTTCCTGAGTGAAATATTGGCTAGTTCGACAGGGTTTCCGGAATTGTCGGTCACTTTACCAAATAACGTGGCATTGTTGCTCTGCGCGAACAGGCCCTTGTTACTGAAAAGAAACAGGATAGTAAGGAATAAAAAGATTTGAATTGACCTCATTCGTCAAAAATAATAGTTCTGCAATAATTAACTGTTCAGTTGGTCAATAAATTGTTTTCCCACTAATATTTCCAAACCAATACATCGGCTGTTTTCATGGCTTTGTTCCCAACTAGGATTTTGGTATTCGCCGGAAGGTTCATTTCATAAACCTTATCCGAATAATTTACCGCAATGCCAAATCCGTCGCGATACTCAACCATGATTCCTTCCGGATAATTTTCAACCGGAATTCCCTGCTGCTTGTACAGTTTAGTTAAAACCTGTTTTTCCAGATCGCCAGATTTTGAGTCAACTCCAACGTAAGTTACGGTTCCTTTACCCAATTTATGCGAAACAACCGCGGGAGTTCCGGCATAAAAATCGCCCTCGTAAGTGGCCCATGTTTCTGTTCCTGGAAATGGTTTCAGCAAATCGCCCCAACTCGTCCAGGTATAATCCTGATTATTGAAGCGTATTTTGTCGGGTGAATGAGGCATCAACAAATCATACGATTCAACTTCGGCGCCAAACAGTTTCCACATAGGTTGGTAGAATTTGGCCTCCCAAAGGTGTCCGTTTCTATCCTGAATCCCGGTACGGCAACTCATTACCAGATTTCCGCCGTTTTCGGCATAGCGGGTCAGTTTGTCAATCATGAGCTGATCAATCATTTGGTAGGCAGGAACAACCAAAACCGGATAATTGGCAAAATTGCTGGTGTCGCGGACAAAATCAACCGGAGCGCCAAACGATTTTACAGCTTTGTAGTATTTCAGGAAATGAGCTTCGGTATTCCACTCGGTCGTTTGCTTGTTCAGGTTAATGCCCTGCACATTGTCGGTATTGATCAGGATGCCCGTTTTGCGTTGCAGGTACGGTTTAGGTAATTGTGCTTTCGCATCGTAGTTTTTACGCAGTTGATTAATTTCCTGAATAAACTGACTGAATTCCAGTCCGCCCGGAGTAGGAGTGACGCCATCGGTACCTACAATGCCGTAATGATACGCTTCGTAGCCATAAAGTGGGGCGCGGTAACGATAAGTACAGGTAAATTTGCTCCCGCCGGCAAACACATGCCACAACCACATTCGTATTGCTCCCGGAAGCGGTTGCGGATTGATACTTCCCCAGTTTACCTGTCCGGGCTGAAGTTCCATTACCCCATAAATACCTTTGAGCGGACGGAAAAAATCGTTGGCCATGGCAAGGCGTGAATATTCGCCAACGCGGTAACCTTTTGGGCCAATGCCACGGTCGCTGCCATAAACCATATATCGGGTATAGGCTACAAAATCAAGTTCCTTGCTCATTCCAACATAACCAACGTCGTACATCGGTATATAATTGGAAGTAATGTATTGGAAAGGCGCATTATATTTCCGGAGAACTTTAGCCTGTTCATCCAGAAAAGTAGCCGTTTCTTCATCGGCAAACCGGTAATGATCGAGCCTTTGGTGAAGGTTCATGCCCCATTGTTTGTGCCGGGGAATGTTTATTTCCTGAAAATCGCTGTAAGTTCCGCTCCAGAAATTGGTCCCCCACGCCTTATTCACAGCATCAATGGTTTTGTATTTTTTCTTTACCCAATCGCGGAAGCGTTGAGGCGCATCTTTTCCATAATCCAGAAAACGGCGGGGTTCATTGTCGAGCTGCCAGCCAATAACGCGGGCATCTTTTCCGTAGCGCTTTCCCAATTCATCAATCATTTTCATCGAATACTGACGGTAATAATTGTTCGAAAAAGTAGCATGCTGTCGCCCACCGTGATCCATTTGGGTTCCATCTTCAGAGGTTGCGAGTACTTCCGGATGCCTGCGTACCAGCCAAACCGGCGGAGTTGCCGTTGAGGTGCAAAGAATGACTTTCAACTTGTATTTATCGGCCAGTTGCAACGACCGGTCTAACCATTTGAAATCATAACGGCCTTCTTCTGGTTCGAGCTGGGCCCAGGCAAATTCTGCAAAATGGGTGAATTCGAACCCCATTTTTGCCATGTTCTGAAAGTCGCGTTCCCATTGTGCGGAATCCCAATGTTCAGGATAGTAATATACCCCAACTGAAGTTAATTCTTTGGCCGGGAAAAACTTTTCGGGATGTTGAGCCTTCGAATTCAGAAGAAGCAACATTCCTAAAAAAATGGATAAAATCAGTCGTTTAATAAGTAGTATCAGTTTCATTTTCATGATTGGTGAATTTTATTGTGGTTAATAATTGGCGCTACAAGTATAGTTTTTTTTCAAAGACAATATTGAAAATTATTTCCGGCTGAGGCTTCATATTTTAACCTTACCATTAGTCCGTTCATCGGTAAAAACAAGCCATTCATGCCATTTATTTTTTCAGTATAGTGGTATGATTATACCTTCACGGTGAAAATCAAAAACCATGAATACAATTATCATCCGTAAAGAAACTCCGGAGGATTACAACTGGGTAATCGAATTAACCGAGAAAGCCTTCGAAACCATGGAATTCAGCGATGGGAATGAAGGAAAACTCGTTGAAAAACTCCGGAAAGCTCCAACTTTTATTCCGGAACTTTCGCTGGTTGCCGAACTCGGCGGACAGTTAGTTGGACACATTCTGTTTACTCCACTGCAAATTAGAAATGAGCAGAACAGTTTTACTTCGCTGGTTTTGGGGCCGGTTTCGGTTCTTCCTGAATATCAAAAACAGGGAATTGGCGAAAAACTCATTCGCACCGGGCATCAAAAAGCCTTCGAACTTGGATTTCAATCGGTTATTCTGATCGGGTACCCCGAATATTATCCGCGTTTTGGGTACAAACCTGCTTCCGGATGGGGGATTAAAACACAAATACCTTTGCCTTCCGACGATGTTTTTATGGCGGTGGAACTAACAGAAGGCGGATTGACAGGCGTTTCGGGAATGGCGGTTTTTCCTCCCGAATTTGGATAACAGAAAACAAAACGCTATGGAGCTTCTGTGGTAAAATAAACAAACAAAACAAACCACATAGGCACATAGGTCACAATAGAAAAACAAAAAAAACTATGTGCACTATGTGTCTATGTGGTTCAATAACAGAATAAAAAACATGAAAAAAGCAGTCATCATTGGAGCCGGAGTTGGCGGATTAGCCACCGCCTGCTATCTGGCCCAAAATGGTTACTCGGTTGAAATCTACGAAAAGAACTGTAATCCGGGCGGACGCTGCGGCCAACTTGTTCAGGATGGCCACCGTTTTGATTTGGGAGCCACCATTTTGCTGATGCCTTCATTGTATAAAAAAGTTCTTTCTGAATTGGGCATCGATCTGGAAAAGGATTTGGAGACAACATCGCTCGAGCCGGTTTATAAATTATTCTTCAGCGATGGAACCGATTTCGCTTTTACCCGCAGCCCCCAACGAATGAAAGCCCAACTTGAAACCATAGAACCGGGGAGTTTTCAGAAATATCAGGAATATGTGAAGGAAGGTTATGAATTTTTCAATCTTTCGATGAACGATTTGCTGGGCAAAAACTTCGATCATTTGTTCCAGTTCGTGAATTTCAAAAGCATGCGTCTGCTCCTGAAACTCAAAACATACCTCTACCACACCGATTACATCAAACGATTTTTCACTGATCCGCATTTGAGGATGGCGTTCACGTTTCAGAACATTTATGTGGGACAGAATCCGTACCAGGCGCCAGCCTTTTTCTCGATGTTGCCCGGCGCTGAAATTGCCGAAGGAGCATTGTTCCCGAAAGGAGGAATGCATCGGATTGTCCAGACTCTGCAAACTTTGGCTGAAAAAAACAATGTGCAGATTTACTGTAAAAAACCAGTTGATAAAATAATCCTGAACGGCAAAAAAGCCGAAGGAATCATGCTCGAAGATGGCACCATTGTTCATGCCGATTTGGTGATTGCAAGCGCCGATCTGCCTTATGTGTACGACAAACTATTGCGCGACAAATCCAAAACCCGGTCTTTGAAAGATAAAAAATATTCCTGTTCAGCCATCGTCTTCCATTGGGGCATTGACAAGATTTATCCGCAACTTGACCATCACAGCGTGTTCCTGAATGATCCTTACGAACAGGGATTGGAAAAAATTTTCAATGAAAAATCACTGGCAGATAATCCGAGTTTTTACGTTCATGCACCGGTACGGAACGATCGGTCGGCAGCGCCAGAGAATCAGGATACACTTTCAGTGGTGGTTCCGGTGGCACATTTAGATGAAAAGTACGATCAGGATTGGAAAAAACTAAAGCAAACGGCCCGTGAGGGAGTCATCCAACGTCTGGAGGAAGCAGGTTTGTACGACATTGAAGAACACATTAAATTCGAGATTTGTTACCTGCCCAAAACCTGGGAAAGCAGTTGCAATGTAACACGTGGTTCGGTGTTCGGAAGTTTGTCGCATTCCATTTTTCAGATGGGCTATTTCCGTCCGCACAACCGCCACAAAAAGTATAAAAATTTGTATTTCGCGGGTGGAAGTACGCATCCCGGAAATGGTGTTCCGCTGGTGCTTTTAGGCGCCAAACTTACGAGCGAAAGGATTCTGAATGATGCAAAGGAAATGATGAATGGCTAAATGGTTTAATGGTTAAATGGTCAAATGGTTAAATGGTCAAATGGTCAAATGGTTAAATGGTTAATGGTTAAATTAAATAGTAAATAGTCAATAGTTAAATTGTCAATTTTCTCAATGACTTGGCCATTAAGCAATACGCACACAATATGGAAACACTCGTTCACACCCAAACCGATCTTTTTCTCGACATTTTCGAGTCCATCGATTTCGAGAAAATTGTTGATCATCCGAATATCCTGATTGCAGCCCATTTCTGGGACGTGGAACGCTATCAGGCAGCCAAAAACTGCTACAAATTTATGCGGGCTATAGACGATCTGATTGACGACTATAAAACCGAACATGTCACCATCGCTCCTGAAAATCAGGCGCAGTTTGAAGCCGATGTTTACCGGTGGATCAACTCCATTGCAGAAACATCACAAAATAATCCTTTACAGGCCGGATTGCTTGAAACGGTTGAGCGCTTCAGCATTCCGTTCTGGCCACTCGAAGCCTTTGCCAAATCAATGATTTACGATATTTACCACGATGGATTTCCGACACTTCAAGGTTTTATTGATTATGCTGGTGGCGCTTCGGTGGCGCCGGCTTCCATTTTTGTGCATCTGTGCGGACTGACCCAAAAGAATGGGAAATATCTTCCTCCGGTTTTCGATGTAAAACGGGTGGCAACACCCTGTGCATTTTTCAGCTATTTGGTACACATCATCCGCGATTTCCAGAAAGACCACCTCAATAACCTGAATTATTTTCCGGATGATCTGATCGCGAAAAACGGTCTTGACCGCGCGAAACTTCTCCAAATGGCCAAAGGAATGCCGGTTGATCAGGGATTTCGAAATTTAGTACGCGAAATATACGAAGTGGCCGACTATTACCGCCTGAAAACCTATGAAATGATTCAGGAAATCCGTCCGTTCGTTGAGCCTCGTGGTCAGTTGAGCCTTGAAATCATTTTTGCCCTGTATCACATGGTTTTCGAACGAATCGATATTGAAAACGGAACCTTTTCAACAAAAGAATTAAACCCAAGCTGGCAGGAAATAAAAGAGCGTGTTGGACAGGTGATCGAGATGTTTGAAGCAGAATAATCAACATAAATTCAAAAAAATGGAAGCTGTATATCCCGCCGAATACGGGCCATCGGATGTTCTTCAACTGAATGATCTTGAAAGACCAAAACCTAAGGAGGGTGAAACCAACGAAGCCTATACAGAGCTTGAGCAGACGATGCGCCATGCCCTGGAAACGTATTCCAATGTTCACAGGCAGCGGCTACAAGTCGGTGGTGACTACCCGGTTATTCGAGCAGGCCAGGGAAATTGTGCTGGAATATTTGGGGCTGAACAAAGACAACTATGTGGTTATTTTTTTCACGCTCCGAAGAGCAGCAGTATTCGTCAGGCAACTTCAGCACGAAAACTATCAGATGGTATCGGGCCGGGATTTCGGGCTTTCATTGGGGGTTACCGCATTGGCAGTAAAACGGAACAGGCTGCCCAAAGGTGCGCCTTTTCATGTTGGAGGAGGAACGGCCAGACTCATCTCAAAAGATTGGATAATCTGGGCCAGGTCACCCGATAAATTCGAAGCAGGTACACCCGCCATCATAAACATCATCGCGTTTGCCAAGGCGCTGCGCATGATCAGGAAATCAGGAAAAGACATCTTCCTGAATAGTACCGCGGAAAAGTTAACAGCCAGCGAATTGTTGTATCACGACGAACTGGAGAAATTCTCTGGTCGGGAAATGTTGGAAGAACTGCGGAAAACCCAGATCGGTCGCGGCGTTCAGGTTCCAACCATGGAAGGCATGCAGCCATTCATTAATCTTGACAACAGCGCCAGTACTCCGACTTTCTCCCCGGTTTGGAACGCGTTTCGGCAGGCTTATCGCCAACCCGATCAAGTAAAACATGAAATCGTTCAGGAAGTAAAATCTATATGTGCCGGATTTCTGGGCGCGCCATTGGCTGACTATGATTTCATATTTACCTCCAATGCCACCGAAGCCCTCAATCTGGCAGCCGAAAATTTAAGTATTGAGCCTGAAAATACCATTGAGCCTGTCGTGCTAAACACACTTCTCGAACACACTTCGAACGACCTGCCCTGGCGCATGATTCCGGGCTGTTCGCTCATCCGGCTTTCGGTTTCTGCGGATGGATTTATCAATCCGGAAGATCTGAATATTCTTATGAAGGAGTACAATGAAGAGCGCCTGTACGGAAAAAAAAGGATCAGGATTGTAGCCGTAAGCGGGGCGTCGAATGTTCTGGGTGTATGCAATAATCTGGCGGAAATCAGCCGGATAGTTCATCGCTACGGAGCGCACTTGCTGATAGACGGCGCGCAATTGGTCGCCCACCGCAAAGTCGATATGAAAGGCTGTGAAATTGATTATCTCGCCTTTTCAGCGCATAAAGTCTATGCGCCGTTTGGTTCCGAAGCGTTAGTAATCAGAAAGGGACTGCTGAAATTCAACCTGAAAGAACTGGAACTGATCCAGTCGTCCGGAGAAGAAAACGTGGGTGGAATTGCTGCATTGGGCAAGGCGCTTGTTCTTATGCAACGGATTGGCATGGATGTAATCAGCCAGGAAGAGCAGTCTTTGACAAAAAGGGCTTTGTGCGGATTGGCTCAAATTCAGGGACTAAATATTTACGGGATAAATGACCCCGAATCATCAGGATTCTCGCATAAATTGGGTGTTATTCCCTTTGTATTTACAAATAAAATGTCAACGCAAACGGGTAAAGAACTTGCCCTTTGGGGTGGAATCGGAGTTCGGACTGGTTGCCATTGCGCGCATATCATCGTCAAGCACATTCTTCATGTTGGGCCTGGTCTTGAGAAGTTCCAAAAACTGATTGTGACTTTATTTCCTAAATTATCACTTCCGGGCGTGGTAAGGGTAAGCTTTGGCATCGAGAATAGCGAAGAGGATGTCGATACTTTGATTCAGGTATTGGAGAAAATTGCCAACAAGTCGCAAAGCCCGTCAAAGGATACAAAACCCGTTCTGAAACCCGCTGAAGTAACCAAACAAATGAACGATTTCGCCAGGGCTGTTGCCGGGAGAATTTACAAATAACACCATAAACAAAACAAACCCGGCTTCTGTTATTAACAAAAATAGTTATTTATCAATCATTTAAAATGCTCGCCAATGAAAACCACAAAGTTGTTCAGCTTCTTGCTGCTGATTACCGCAGCCGCTTGTCAGTCACCAAAACCAAAGGTGCAGCAACCACCAATAATCGACCGCGAACTGATTTTCGATGCTCCGGAAATTGCCGGAGGACAAATCTCACCGGATGGTAAATTTATTTCATTTATCAAGCCATATAAAGGGACACAGAATATCTGGGTAAAGAAACTCGAAGAGGATTTTACCGCAGCAAAGCCTCTGACTGCCGACACTGTTCGGCCCATCCGCTCCTATTTCTGGACACGTGACGGAAAATACATCCTTTATTCGCAAGACAAAGGCGGTGACGAGAATTTCAATATCTATGCCGTTGACCCACAGGAAATGCCTGCCGCAGAAAGCGATATTCCGGAAAACCGGGACCTTACCAAGCTTAAAGGGGTGAGAGTTTATATTTACGCGGTACCGTTTAATGATCCTGATGCAATTTATATCGGACTGAATGACCGCGACAAAGCATGGCACGACCTTTATAAAATGAAGATTTCAACAGGCGAAAGAACGCTGATTCGCCAGAACTCGGCTACCGACCGGATTACTGGTTGGGTGTTCGACTGGAACGATCAGTTGAGATTGGCCAGCCGTGCCAATACCGATGGCAGCAATGATATTCTACGGGTAGATGCCAGGGAATTGGTTAAAATTTATACCAGTTCAGTTTTTGAAGAGGCTTATCCGATCGCTTTCAGCAAAGACAATAAACGGGTATATATGCAAACCAATAAAGGCGACAACATTGACCTTTCGCAATTGGTCCTTTTTGATCCGGAAACCCTGAAAGAAGAGTTCGTCGAAAGCGACCCGTTAAAAAGGGTGGACCTTGGAAATGTGTTTATTTCTGAACTTAGTAAAGAGATTATTTATACTTCGTATGAAGACGAGCGCAACAGGATTTACTGGAAAGACAAAGGTTTTGAGGAAGATTACAACCTGATTAAGAAAGAACTGCCAAACACCGATGTTTATTTTACCTCCTCAACTACCGACGAAAACTTCTGGATGCTAAGCGCTTCAGCCGATATCGATCCGGGTTCAACCTATTTGTATGACCGTACCAAAAAGAAGCTCACTTTTCAGTATCGTCCGCGTCCAAACATTCCGGTCAAGGATTTGGCTGAAATGAAAGCCATCAGTTATAAATCATCCGACGGTCTCGAAATTCCAGCATTCCTGACCTTACCCAAAGGACTTGAACCTAAAAATCTGCCTGTGGTTGTATTTCCTCACGGTGGTCCCTGGGGACGCGATGGCTGGGGTTATAATTCTTATGCACAATTTCTTGCCAATCGCGGTTACGCAGTACTCTCTCCAAATTTCAGGTCTTCAACCGGATATGGTAAAAAATTCCTGAACGCTGGAAATAACCAATGGGGAGAAAAAATGCAGGACGATTTGACCTGGGGAGTTAAATATCTGATTCGCGAAGGCATTGCCGATTCAACCAAAATCGGGATTATGGGCGGCTCGTATGGCGGATATGCCACGCTGGCCGGAGTAGCTTTTACGCCTGATGTATATGCATGCGGTGTATCAATTGTTGGCCCGTCAAACCTGATCACCTTGCTGAATTCTATTCCGCCTTATTGGGAAGCAGGGCGTAAAATATTCCATGTACGGATGGGTGATCCAACCAATCCTGAAGGAAAAGCGCAACTTGAAAGGCAATCTCCACTCAATTCGGCCAATAAAATTAAAGCTGCATTGCTGGTTATTCAGGGTGCAAACGATCCGCGTGTGAACAAGGCAGAATCTGATCAGATTGTGATTGCCTTGCGCGAAAGGGGTTTCCCGGTAGAATATATTGTAGCTCCCGACGAAGGTCATGGGTTTGCACGGCCAGTAAATAGCATGGCCATGTTTGCATCAGCCGAAAAGTTTCTGGCTAAACATTTGGGCGGACGATATCAGGAAAGTATGAAACCAGAAGTTGCCAAACGATTGAGCGAAATTACGGTAGATGTTGCAACGGTTCATTTAGCTCCTGCCGAAAAGAAATAGGGCATTTTTATCGAATGATATTTTGCTGCCGGTTTAGGTTTTCTTTTTCATTGAGAATCCTTGCCGGCAGCTTTTTTTTCAGTTGGTATAAAAAAACTTAACGGGCTTTGGTAAACAAAGCTATTCGTTATTGGTTTCATGAAATAAAGTATTCGGGTAAACATTAAAATTGAATCACGATGAAGAAACTTCTAATTCTTTCGGTCCTTTTGGGACTTATTCAATCACTTTCGGCACAATCGCTAAAGGCAGTGAACTATGCCGACGGATCACAGGAACTCAATGGACTGGTTACTTCTAATGCGGGGAAAAACCTGTCTGGCGTATTAATCCTTCCGGCCTGGATGGGAATTGACGAAGAAGCCAAAGCGGCCGCGCTTCAGCTCGAAAAAGAAGGATATATCGCCTTTGTCGCCGATATTTATGGAAAGGGAAACACTCCTACTGACTTTGGCAGTGCAGCAAAAATAGCAACACAGTTTAAAACTGATTACCAGCTTTACCAAAAACGCATTTCGCTGGCGCTGGAACAACTGAAAGCTTCAGGCGCCCAAAGCAACAAAATTGCTGTAATTGGCTATTGTTTTGGCGGAACGGGCGCCCTGGAAGTGGCTCGTGCCGGCTTTGATGTTGCGGGTATTGTTTCCATCCATGGTGGACTGTCCAAAGCTTCCGACCGGCCAAACGGACCGATTAAAACAAAGATTCTGGTTGAAAATCCGGCTGAAGATAAGAGCGTGAAACGGGAAGATTTCGACAAACTGGTTCAGGAAATGAACGATGCAAAGGCCGACTGGCAAATCATTACCTATGCCAATTGCGGGCACACCTTTACAAATCCGACCTCAAAAGAATACAACGAAGTAATGGCCAAACGCGCCTGGAACCATACCCTTTTATTCCTGGGCGAATTGTTGAAATAGTACGACTGAATAATTCCTTAAAATACATTTAGCCGTTTATAACCGTTATAAACCAACTGATTAAGGTTGATAATTGAAACGCAATCAGTTCTTGACCATTTTTCCAGCTTAACTGTTCCGTTTGCTTGAGAGAGTTTCACTCACGGCAAACATTTACTATATTTATACCGATGAAAATAATTTGTTTCATACTATCATTATATGTTCTTTCCCTCTCGTTGGCGCCTTGCTGTTCGGACGATGACAATTGCTGTGACGAAATAAAAACAGAGCACACAGATAATCATTCACAAGACCATAACGACAGCGACTGCAATACTTGTTCACCTTTTTTTACTTGCGGAACTTGTTCGGGGTTTGTTTTTACAAGGTCGGGGTTCAACTTCAGGGAAGTTCCTTTCAGTAAAAGCAAATTTGTGGCTGTTTATAAATCTCAGTTTGCAAACGATTTTTTTGTTAAAATCTGGCAACCTCCCAAAATAAGTTAATGATAAAATAAGTGGCTTCGCCACTTTCTGTTTGCGGTGCTTCACACTGCCAATTCTATTATTTACATCATTAACTTAAATCATCAGACAAATGAAAAATTTCATCTTGCCTTTGCTGGCAATCATATATACATCGCTGGCTTTCGGACAAAACACATTCAAAGCCATAATCAAAAACAGCGAAAACAAAGAAACACTTATCGGTGCAACAGCAATTTTGCAGGGCACAACCCATGGTGCAAGTGCAGACAAAAACGGTTATATTGAAATCAAAAACATTCCAGATGGAAAACAAATCATCACCTTTCGTTACATCGGCTATCAGGAGAAAATTGACACATTTTTTTTCCCTTTGACACAGCCCCAACCTTTAGAAATTCTGCTTTCTGCTGATGAAGGAGAAGAACTGGAAGAAGTTGTAATTTCTTCCACCCGTTCAAGCAGAACCATTGACAACATTCCGACAAGAATAGAAGCTATTTCAGGAGAAGAAATGGAAGAAAAAGGGAATATGAAACCTGGCGACATTCGTATGATGTTGAACGAAAGCACAGGCATACAAACACAGCAAACATCTGCTACTTCCTATAATTCAAGTATCCGTATTCAAGGGCTCGATGGAAAATACACCCAGATTTTACGAGACGGTTTCCCTTTGTATTCGGGCTTTTCGGGCGGATTAAGTTTATTGCAAATTGTCCCTCTTGACTTAATACAAGTTGAAGTTATTAAAGGCGCTTCATCAACTCTTTACGGTGGTGGCGCAATTGCGGGCTTAGTAAATCTTGTTTCAAAAACACCAAAAGTAAAAAGAGAATTAAGTTTTATGCTTAACGGAACATCTGCATTTGGGTTAGACGCCAGTGGTTTTTATTCACAGAAATTCAAAAAAACAGGCACAACCATTTTTGCTTCCTATAATTCAGGAACACCTTATGACCCTGCAAAAATTGGTTTAACAGCAATTCCAAAATACACAAGATATACTCTTAATCCGAAATTGTTTGTTTACTTCAGTGACAAAACTCATCTTAACATTGGCATTAACAGCACCGTTGAAGACCGCATCGGTGGCGACATAAAATATATTGAAAATGAAGGAGACAACATACATTCTTATTTTGAGAAGAATGAGACAAATCGCATTAGCACACAATTGGGACTTGACCATGAGATAGACGACAAATCAAAACTGTCGTTTAAAAACAGCGTGAGTTATTATGACAGAACCATTGAAATTCCAGGTTACAAATTTTCAGGCATTCAATTATCTTCATTCAGCGAAGCAACTTACAATCGAAAAGGAGAAAAATCTGAATGGGTAACTGGTTTAAATCTTTGGACAGATAAATTCAATCAAAATATATCTGACAGATCAAAAATAGTTGACTACAATCATACAACCTTTGGTGCATTTATTCAAAACACCTGGAACGCAACTGAAAAATTTATACTTGAAACTGGTTTGCGTGGCGACTATCAAAACGAATACGGTTTTTTTGCATTGCCGAGAATTTCCGGACTTTTAAAAATTAATCCAAATCTATCTATGCGGCTTGGCGGGGGTTTAGGATACAAGACCCCGACTGTTTTTACAGAGGACGCAGAGAGGATACAGTTTAGAAATGTATTGCCAATTGATGTTTCAAAAACAAAGGCAGAGCAATCTAACGGTGGAAATTTTGACATCAATTATAAAACACCGCTTTCGGATAAAATGTTTTTTAGTATAAATACCTTGCTATTTTATACAAAAGTAAAAAATCCGTTGGTTCTTGTTCCAACCATGACTGGCTTATTGGAATTTCAACAGCCCAAAGGTTTCATCGACACCAAAGGAATTGAAACAAATATCAAACTGACTTACGAAGATTTCAAACTTTTCATCGGCTACACGTTAGCAGATGTCAGGCAACATTACAACGGAAATGAAACTAAATTTCCTTTGGTTGCTCAACACCGCCTGAATAATGTTTTGATGTATGAGATTGAAGAGAAATTGAAAATCGGTTTGGAAGCATACTATTTCAGTCCGCAAAAATTAAATGAAGGTGCGACAGGAAAAGAGTATTGGATTTGCGGACTTATGGTTGAAAAACTCTGGGAACATTTTTCAATCTTCGTAAATTTTGAAAACTTCCTAAATACAAGGCAGACAAGGTTTGACACTATTTACACTGGTTCAATTACTAACCCGACATTCAGGGACATTTATGCGCCAGTTGACGGGTTTGTTGTAAACGGTGGACTGAAAATAAAACTGTAAATTGGTCAACACAATAGCCACATACATTTGCAGGTTTCAAATATTGCAATGGCAGGATCGAAATAATACCTATTTCAGGCCAAACTCAATGGCTTTACCCAATGCCACGTACTTTTCGTAGAGCCTGGCATATCGGGTCGCATTGGCCGGAATTGGAGAATAGGTTGTTTCGAAACCGCCACCCATTTTTTTCTGTGCTTCGGAGATGTTCGGATATACACCGGCAACTACAGCGGCTGCCATTGCTGAACCCAATGCACAGGCCTGTTCGGAGCGGGCGACCTTAATGGGCATATTCAGTACATCGCAAACGATCTGCATCACAAATGGCGATTTTTTAGCCACACCGCCCAAAGCAATCACACCATCAATACGAACGCCTTCGCTGATAAAACGGTCAACGATCGCTTTCGAGCCAAAGGCAGTGGCTTCGACCAAAGCGCGGAAAATACGGGGGGCATCCGATCCCAGATTTAATCCGGAAATCGCGCCTTTCAAATTCTGATTGGCATCCGGTGTGCGGCGGCCATTCATCCAGTCAAGCGCCACAATACTGCTTTCTTCCATCGGAATCAATTCGGCTGCTTTGGTCAGTTCGGGGATAATGCGCGATGAAATTTCAGCAATCAGTGTGGCTTTGGTAGTTTCGTCAATCAGTGTGCTTTTGACAATAATCTGTTCAGATGGCCACATCAGAACATTTTTAAACCACGCATAAATATCGCCGAAAGCCGATTGACCGGCTTCCATACCCAACATTCCCGGAACAATTGAGCCGTCAACCTGTCCGCAAATTCCGCTGATCAGTTTATCGCCAACTTCTTCCATTGGGGCAATCAGCATGTCGCAGGTTGAAGTTCCCATCACTTTGCTCAGGTAATAAGGTACAATTTCGGCTCCAACTGCGCCCAGGTGGGCATCAAAAGCCCCTACTCCAACTTCAACGGCAACGGGCAAACCTAATTTTGATGCCCATTCCGGAGTTAAATGTCCGGCAGAAATATCGCAGGTAAACGTTTCTTTAAACAATCGCTCTTTTAATCCACTCAGCAACGGATCAAGTTTGGACAGAAATTCCTCGGTAGGTAATCCTCCGAAAGCTTCGTGCCACATGGCTTTATGACCAGCCGCACAACGCGAGCGTTTCAGTGTTTTCGGATTGGTATTACCAGTCAGTATTGCAGGTATCCAGTCGCAATGTTCAACCCATGAGGTGGCTGCGCGATAAACGCCGGCATCTTCGCGGATCACATGCAGCAATTTGGCCCAAAACCATTCCGAAGAATAAATGCCGCCTTCAAATTTCGTAAAATCAATGTCCCAGGCTTTGGCCAGTTGATTGATTTCATCAGCTTCCTTTACGCCGGTATGGTCTTTCCATAGCACAAACATGGCATTCGGATTTTCCTCAAATCCTGCAGTTAACGACAGTGGAGTTCCTTTTTCATCAACGGCAACCGGAGTGGATCCGGTGGTGTCAACAGAAATTCCGACAACATTCCCGGCAACTCCGGCAGGAGCCAGTTTCAACGCCTCAACAATGGTATATTCCAAACCTTCCAGATAATCTTTCGGGTGCTGGCGGAACTGGTTGTTCGGCGCATCACAGTATAATTGTTTTTTCCACCTCGGATATTCGAAAACTACGGTGGCAACTTCATTACCGTTTTCGGTGTTCACAATCAACGACCGGACAGAATCGGTACCGTAATCCAGTCCGATGGTGTATTTGGGCTGATTCATTTGTATTTAGTTTAAAGTTTTGAGTTTCGGGTTAATTCCAAGTTTCAAGTTCCAAATTCCAAGCAAAGCTTTGTTCTTCGGACAGAACTTGGAATTTGAAATCTGGAATTTGGAACTACTTTTGTCCGTAATACGCATCTATCCCGTGTTTCCTGAGGAAATGCTTATCCAGCAGAACCTGGCTCATTGAAGTTGCCGGATTTAGCAGAAAACTCCTGAAAGCCATTTTTGCAATCTCTTCCAAAACGACCGCGTGGTGAACGGATTCGTCGGCATTTTTTCCCCAGGTGAACGGAGCATGATTATTGACCAGTACTCCGGGAATCCTGTCTGCATCCAAATCCTTGAAACGCTCAACGATAAGCTTCCCCGTTTCAAGTTCATATTCCCCGTTGATTTCTTCGTCGGTCATTTTACGGGTACAGGGTATTCCTCCGTAAAAATAATCGGCATGGGTTGTACCAATGGCCGGTATGCCTTTACCAGCCTGTGCCCAGCTTGTTGCCCACTCGGAATGGGTATGGACTATACCGCCGATATTCAGAAAATTGCGGTAAAGTTCCAGATGGGTTGGTGCATCGCTCGATGGCTTCAGCTTGCCTTCCACCACTTTGCCATCCAAATCGAATACGACCATATCCGAAGGTTTCATGGTATCATAAGAAACACCGCTGGGTTTAATCACAATTAAGCCTGTGCTGCGGTCTATGCCACTCACATTTCCCCATGTAAAAATGACCAATCCGTGTTTGACCAGATCGAGATTGGCCTTGCAGACTTCTTGTTTTAATTGTTCGAGCATATATAAAAAGTTTCAAGTTCCAGATTTCAAGTTCCAAGTCTGTCAGTGCTTTAGAGTCATTTATGGTCATTGATTGTCATTCAATTGTCATTCATAGTAAATCCAACTCGGCCAAACGCGAAGCTAATGACTATAAATGACGTGAAACACATGACTCAAAATACTTTAGGCACTTTAGCTCACTCCAGGCACTCCGAACTTCTATTTCACCGGTTCGAGCCAGGCAGCAAAGCCACCACCCGGAGCCATTCTTATTTTAATCAAATCACCTTTTACCACTGTTTTGGAAGAGCGTATAACACTTTCAGCATTGATTGCGGCATCCGGGGCATCTTCGAAAGCTACCATTCTGTATTTGCCTTCATCCAGAAAATCCATCTTTATTTCCAGTGTACGGGTTTCGCTGTTGGTCATTGAGCCAATAAACCATTCTTTTCCTGAACGGCGGGCTGATGTTATAAATTCTCCAATCTGACCATTCAGGATTTTGGTATCGTCCCAAACAGTTTTTACTTTTTTCAGGAATTCGACTCCTTTCTGATCTTTGTAATTATCCGGATGGTCGCAGGCCACCATAAACGGGCTGTCATATACTACGAACTGGGCAAGCTGCAACGCCCGGGTTCCCATCACTTGCGCCGGTGTTCCGTTTTGAAATTTTTCGGGAGTGCGGTTCAGGAAACCTCCGGGGGTAAAATCCATCGGACCGGCCAGCATACGGGTAAATGGCAAGGTTACCATGTGCTCTGGAGTAACCCTCAGCGACCATTTGTTGTACTCGTTGCCCATTACCCCTTCGCGGGTAACCAGGTTGGGGTAAGTCCTGCTGAAACCATCTGGTTTGTAAGCACCGTGAAAGTCAACCATCAGGTGATGATCTGCGGCTGTTTTTACAATCCGGTGGTACCAGTTTACCATTTCCTGATCTTCGCGGTCCATAAAATCAATTTTCACACCAGCAATGCCCCAGCTTTCATAAAGGGCGCAGGCTTTATCCCAGTCGGCGCGATTTACATCGGTCCAGTACATCCAAAGCACACATCTAACATTTTTACTTTTGGCAAAGCCGAGAATCGCGGGCATGTCGAGTTGAGGGGCAACTTTAGTAATATCAGCCTCCGGAGAATTGAATTTTCCGTACCATTGCCAGTCAATAATCTGGTAAGGCCAGCCCATTTCGGCAGCCAGACCGATGTATTTCCTGATAGTTTCGTTGTCCATTCTCACTTCACCGCTCCACCAGTGGTCCCAGGCCGATATGCCGGGTTTAATCCAGCTTGGATCGGCAATCGCGCAAGGTTCGTTCAGGTTCATGATAATTTCTGATTCAATCAGCCCACCGGGAGTTGCACCCAGCATGATCACACGCCAGGGTGTCTGATGTGGAAATTTAAACCTGACCTTATCTCCGTTCACCTGCTCACCTGGCAAAGGCGCCAGTTGCGAACGAACTGCAAATCCGGTTTTTGAAAGGAACGGTTTTAAAGTCATTCCGGCATAATTGGTAATTTTAGCTTCGGTAATGGCTGCATAACAATCGTCAGCAACTTTTACCGTGATGGGCAAGCCAATGACCATTTCACCGGTTATTTCAGAGATATTTCTTTTAAAATACTCATTTTCCTGAGACGAAGAATAATCCTTATGATCGGCTGCCCAACAGGTATGATCGGTGGTGAAATTAAAAGTAGTCAATTCGTTTGTAAGTACATATTCATGGTGGTTATCCTGTCCGATAAATTCTGTCCTGAAAGCTACTCCATCATCAAAAACCCGGAAAACCAGGTTCATTTGGCGGCGCGGAAACTCTTTCTCTTTCATTTCAAGTGTCAATTCCCTGCTATGATTCAGAATGCTGGATTTTCGTTTTAAAACCGGAGTCCAGGTTTCTTTAATTTCCCTGGCCGAAGACCTCAGCACCTCCATCCCAAACCCAAGGGGAGCCGCCTGTTTAAATTCAAAACTGACTTCAGAATTGATAAGGACAGGTTTCCCCTGATAAAAAATGCTGTAGGTTATTTTACTGCCAATTTCAATTTTAACCTCGCTAACCGATTGCGGCGACAACACCGAATATTGCGCCATGGTCGCTCCCATCAGGCTCAGAAAAGAAATAACAGTTAAAAGAAAACGTTTCATTTATTATTGGTTAAGTTTAATTTTTAAGTGCGTATTAATTTTAGGTTTCAATCAGAGTTGTGAAATAAAATGTAAATTTAACACTTATCTTTATATCTCAAAACTCATCGTTCATTTCTGAATATTTATTTTCGGCTATGCCAAACATTCGGTTCAGAATAAACGTTTAAATATGTCGTAAAACACAAATATATTTATTATGCCAGTTAATATACCGGAAACGGCCCGAAAAAGAATTGTAATCATCGGAGCAGGTTTTGGAGGATTGAAATTAGCGAAAAAGCTGGTTGGATCAGGATACCAGATCGTTCTGATTGATAAGAACAATTACCATCAGTTTCAGCCATTGTTTTATCAGGTTGCCAGTTCGGGAATAGAACCGAGTTCAATCCTATTTCCACTGCGGAAAATTTTCCAGAAATGTAAAGATGTATATATCCGGGTGGCCGAGGTTTATTCGGTTGATACCACAAAAAAAGAACTGCAAACCAGTTTGGATATGGTCTGGTACGATTATCTGGTCATCGCTACGGGTGTGAATTCCAACTTCTTTGGAATGAAAAATATGGAAAAATTTGCCATCCCTATGAAATCAATTTCTGAAGCTATGGCGCTACGTAACCACATTCTTCTGAACCTTGAGCGAGCTGTGACTTTGTTCGATAAGGATGTGGACGAGAAAAAAGCATTGCTGAATGTGATTGTGGTTGGCGGTGGCCCAACCGGGGTTGAAGTTGCAGGAGCCATTGCTGAAATGAAAAAATTTGTGCTTCCGAAAGATTATCCTGATTTGAATTTCGATCTGATGCAGGTTAATCTGGTTGAAGGTTCAGATACATTGCTGGGTGGCATGTCGGAACATGCCGCTGAAAAAGCATTGTTCTACCTGAAGCGTTTGGGAATTAATGTCATGCTAAATACCCGAGTTACCGACTATGATGGTAATTGGTTACTTTTTGCCGATGGAGTAAAGATAAAATCCAAACTGGTGATCTGGGCTGCCGGAATAAGTGGCGAAGTTCCGGAGGGAATCCCTGTCGGTTCGGTTGGACGTGGAAAACGCATGTTAGTTGATGCGTATAACCGGGTAAAAGGTTTTGATGATATTTATTCCATTGGCGACGCCTCGTTCATGTCAACTGCCGATTACCCAAATGGACATCCGCAGGTGGCACAGGTTGCCATTCAACAGGGAGCAAACCTGGCCTGGAACTTTAAAGCCATCAAAAAAGGGGAACTGGAAAAACCATTCAGGTATATAGACCGAGGATCAATGGCCACCATTGGCCGCAACCGTGCTGTGGCCGATCTCTCTTTCCTGAAATTCAGCGGTTTTATAGCCTGGCTCACCTGGATGTTTGTACATTTAATGGCTATTCTGGGAGTAAAAAACAAACTGCTTATTTTTGTGAACTGGATGTGGAGTTACATAACTTATGACCAATCGTTGCGCCTGATTTTACGCGCGGCCGAAAGTAAAAAGGAAATATGAGTATCCGCTTGATTACCTAAGTTATCC
>PNOH01000041.1 GCA_013824715.1 Odoribacter sp.
AGAACACCGAGAAACACTAAGAAAATTTCGGAAAACTCTTAGTGAAACTTCGTGGACTTAGTGCCTTAGTGGCAAAAAAAAGAAAACAAACACTCAGACACTGAGAACACCGAGAAACACTAAGAAAATTTCGAAAACCCCTTAGTGAAACTAAGTGAACTTAGTGCCTGAGTGGTGAAAAAAGTACAGTAAAAAAAAGCAAACGATGATAACACAAAAGTACATTAACGACATTGCTTACAAAATAGTTGGCTGCGCTATTGAGGTACACAAACAACTCGGGCCCGGATTACTGGAATCGGTTTATGAAACTTGCCTGATCGAAGAATTAAAATCTGCCGGACTAAAGGTACAAAGTCAACTATATGTGCCTGTTAATTATAAAGGGAAAGAGGTAGGAACACCTCTAAAGCTCGATTTACTCGTTGAAGATTTAGTGATTGTTGAAAATAAAGCAGTTGAAGCAATGATTCCGCTTTTTTCGGCTCAATTATTAACCTATTTAAAGCTCACCGGAAAACCAAAAGGTTTGCTAATAAATTTCAATTGCGAAAATATTACAAAGCATTTAGTTTCATTGGTCACCGATGAATTTGCAAAACTGCCAAAAGAATGAAAACATTAACCACTCAGACACGGAGAACACAGAGAAACACTTAGAAAACCCTTAGTGAAACTTAGTGAACTTAGTGCCTGAGTGGTAAAAAAAACACTAAGTTCACTCAGAACACAGAGAAACACTTAGAAAACCCTTAGTGAAACTTAATGCTCTTAGTGCCTGAGTGGTAAAAAAATACAGTGGTAAAAAAGAAAAACCTATGAAAAATTTGAACTTAAAAAACTCCCGGATACTTATTGTTGACGACGAGCAATCAAACATTGATATATTAACCGGCCTTCTTGAAATAAAAGAATACACTAATGTACAAACCACCACCGACCCAAGGTTGGTAGTGGAAATATTTCAGGAAACAAAGCCAGACATCCTCCTGCTCGACCTGATGATGCCCCACCTGAACGGCTTTCAGGTTATGGAACAGTTGCAGGCAAACATCCCGGCAAACACCTATTTTCCTGTACTGGTACTTACAGCCGATGTTTTACCACAGACGAAGTTACTGGCGCTGGCCGGCGGCGCCAAAGACTTCCTGACCAAGCCTTTCGATCTGACCGAAGTTGACCTGCGCATCAGCAACTTGCTTCAAACCCGTTTGCTCCATACCCAGCTTCAAAACCAGAATGAAATTCTTGAAGAGAAAGTAAAGGAACGGACACTGGAATTGGAAAACAACATGAAAGAACTTGAAATATCGAAAAACAAAGCTGAGGCCAGCGACCGCCTGAAAACCGCTTTCATCAATAACATTTCGCACGAAATACGCACACCTCTCAATGGTATTCTTGGTTTCGCATCGTTCCTTGCCGAACCCGATATTTCGGAGGAAGAAAAAGAAATATTCCTGGATTATCTGCGGGACAGCAGCGATCGACTGGTGAAAACTGTAACCGATTATATGGATATTGCCATGCTGGTTTCAGAAAACATCGAGGTAAAACCGAAAAGGTTCAATCTTTTGACCTTGTTTAACGGGATACAGCAAAAATATCAAAAGTCATGCGCTGAAAAAAATCTGGAGCTTTTTCTGGAAATTCCTGATCAATCGCTTAATCTGGAACTGAATTCAGATGAAACGCTTGTGAGTAAATGTTTGGCCCAACTGATGGACAATGCCGTCAAGTTTACACAAAAAGGAAATATTACACTGGGTTACAGTCACAAGGCCAATCAGTTTGAAATTTCTGTCAGGGATACCGGTGTTGGAATCGCCGAAGAAGCACAGTCGCTCATTTTTCAAAGTTTCAGTCAGGAGGATAGTTCCAATACACGAAGCTATGAAGGCAATGGGCTGGGCCTAAGCCTGGTTAATGGTTTTGCCAGGTTACTGGGCGGGCAGGTCAAGCTGGAATCAGAAAAAGGCAAAGGCACCGAAGTGGTACTCATTCTTCCGGCGGAAACTAAAAAAAGACCTGAAATGGCCATCGCCTAAGACAATGGTGAAATAAATAATTTATGCGGATCCCGGAGCTATAAAACTGGCAACAGCCTCCTGTGCTTTTTATAATAAACCAGGGCAAGGACCACATAGGTAGCCATCAGATTGATGAAAGAAATGAGTATGGCCAGAATGAAAATCCCGATTACAGTGGAAAGCAACCGACTTAGATGGAAGATATAGGCGGTCAGGTCGAACCCAAAAAGCTGGGCCAAAAAATTTCCTGAAAGAAATAGTACCAGAATTGCCCAAAAGCCCGACCACATGCTTTTTATATCGGCCAGGCTTAATTGCATGTGCGACGAAATACAGAATGAAAGGTATATGAAAAGCCAGAAAGTGAACTCGCTCAAATTAGGAATGGCAAACACTTTCCCCGTCAGTTCCATACCAAATGTCATAACATCGCCAAGGCTTTTCATCAGTTCAAAAATCCCGGCGCCATTAATCCCATTGGCCGATATCAGGCCAGATATCTCATTAAAGTTTGGCAAACAAAAATAAAGAAGCACATAAAGGAGAAAAGCGCCGAACAGGATCGGGCCGGTCCCGATAAAAAAATTACCAACCCGCTGATAATAACTTTTTGCATTGAACGAATGATTGACGTACCCCAAAGTCCCATCCGAACGGTTTGGCGCGAATAATTTCAACTCTGTGATCCGGTGTCCGAACAACAGGCAAAAAACGGCATGTCCCGTTTCGTGCACCGGGGTTCCGATCCAGCCCGTTAAATAAATATCTAATTTGCCAAAACCTGAATTTGCAAACGCTTTTCGCGTTGAACGGGAAATCAGGTACAGCAAAAGGCCAAAAATGAAGATAAAACCAAAAATGGCCACCAATTGATAAACGGTAGATATTAACACACGCGAAATAAAACGCAGGATGGGATCGACATAAGCCATAAATTCTACTTTCTGTTTTTGGTTCTATAACGAATCCTGTGGGTATTTTAGCATTGTCCGGTGCAGCCTTTTTTATCAAAGTTTAAGGAATTTTCATTTCTTAAAACCTTATTTGTCAGAGAAACCTTAGTAGTAATGGTTTATGGATGTGAATCTGACCTTATTACTTATATATTTACAGATGAATAAATAAGGTTAGAAACAAGTGTAATTGTGCTTACTACTAAGGTTATTAAAATAAAAATAAGGTTTTTCTTAGAAAAGAATCTGCTCGTTCGAAATTTGCTTTGAAGTCAGTAAAAATTCTTACCCAAACCCCAAGTTCTAGAACCCTATTTTTCTGAAAAACGACTGGAAAGGTAAAATTAATTTCGACAGTGAATAAAACCGCGAAGCCATAAAATATTCAGGTTTCTTCAATACCTGCTAAATATCAACTCATTTTTTTCTTAAAAAAAAGTTTGGTACTAATCTGAAAAAACTACTTTTGCACGGTCTTTTTAACTTATCAAATTATACAGATATCAAGATATGGAAAGTGAATCGTTAATTCTCTTTTTTATAGTTGCGCTCATCCTTGTGGGTGGGGCAATTATTTTTTCAACCCTTGTTGCGCCAAATTCATTTAACCCGGCAAAATCAGAACCTTATGAATGCGGTATTCCAACTGAAGGGCCTGCATGGATCCAGTTTAATGTAGGCTATTACCTTTTTGCAATTATTTACCTGATTTTCGACGTGGAAACAGTCTTTCTGTTTCCCTGGGCAGTTGTGATGAAATCAATTGGAATGAGGGCATTTATCGAAATCATAATTTTCCTGTTCATACTTGGTCTCGGACTATTGTATGCATGGAAAAAAGGAGCTTTGAAATGGGTGTAAAAATCAAATCAATGGATTATGAAGATTTCGGCGATAATGAATCGCTCGAACTCTTAAAAACTTCAGGAAATAATTTTTTTCTGACCAGTATAGACAGTCTTCTTAACTGGGGCCGTTCGAACTCGGTTTGGCCACTCACTTTCGCAACCAGTTGTTGCGGAATCGAGATGATGGCAGCCGGCGCTTCGCGCCACGACTTTGCCCGTTTCGGGATTGAAGTTTACCGCGCTTCGCCGCGTCAGGCCGATGTGATCGTTGTTGCCGGAACCATCGTTCATAAAATGGTACCCGTGTTGAAACGCTTGTACGATCAGATGCCCGATCCGAAATATGTAATCGCCATGGGCGCCTGCGCTGTTTCCGGAGGGCCTTTCTTTTACAACAGTTATTCAGTTGTTCGCGGAGTTGACCATGTCATTCCTGTTGATGTTTACATCCCCGGTTGCCCGCCCCGCCCGGAAGCCTTGCTTTACGGAGTGATGCAACTTCAGCGGAAAATCAAGGGCGAATCATTTACCAATCCTGCTGATCAGACCGACAGGCTGCTATAGCAAATAAGTGTGAAGTGCTTAAAGTGTAACTAAA
The DNA here is from genome assembly GCA_013824715.1 of Odoribacter sp. Taxonomy (GTDB): domain Bacteria; phylum Bacteroidota; class Bacteroidia; order Bacteroidales; family Prolixibacteraceae; genus Aquipluma. The sequence goes on from PNOH01000041.1 coordinate 4,430, forward strand.
GTGCCTAAAGTTATTTGGCGAAGCATAAAGTGTCATTGAAAAGTTGAAAATTTAATCGGAGCGTTCCGGCTCCCCCTCCCTGTTGGAGGGGGTTGGGGGGAGGCCAATCATTAAAATATGCTGAATAAAGAAGAAATCTCAGAAATAATCAGGGCTCATGTTCCTGAAACGGTGTTCCCCGAAGGAACTCAACTGATGGAAGTTATTGTTCCGGCTGAAAAATACTTCCTGCTGTTTGAAAAACTGAAATCGGATCAGAAACTTTCCTTTAATTACTTAATCAGCCAGACTGCCGTTGATTATACATCAAACATGACAGTAGTTTGTCACCTGGAATCAACTGAATTCAGGTATTTGATCGTAGTTAAAGTTGTTCTGACCGATCGCGAAAATCCTGCAATTGATAGTTTAACTGCCTTGTACCCCACTGCCGAATATTTCGAACGCGAAATCTTCGACCTGTTTGGAATCCGTTTTAACAACCATCCAAACCTGAAACGTCTTTTTCTGGAAGATGATTACGGGTATCCGCTTCGCAAGGATTTCCGCGACGAAGTAAATATGATTGAACGCTAAAACCCGAATGATGAGTGAAGAAATTATAAAAGATGTGATTGTTGGGGAACATGAGGACTATCTTATCAATTTAGGCCCGCAACACCCTTCCACCCACGGAGTATTAAGGCTGGAGGTTTGCCTGAAGGGCGAAACGGTAAAATATCTGAACCCACATATCGGGTATATTCACCGGGGAATTGAAAAAATGTGCGAAGCCATTACCTACCAGCAAATTATTCACCTGACCGACCGGATGGATTACCTTTCGGCCCATATCAACAACGAAGCGGTTTGTATGATTGTGGAAGATGCCTTGCAGGTTGAAGTTCCGGAACGGGTAAAATACATCCGTACCATATTGGACGAATTAAACCGCATTGCTTCCCATCAACTTTGGTGGTGCGCATTCGGGATGGATTTGGGAGCGCTTACTACCTTTTTTTATGGCCTCCGCGACCGCGAACACATCCTCGACATTTTTGAAGAATCATTCGGATCGCGCTTACTGCACAGCTTCGTTTGTCCCGGTGGTTTGATGCACGATGTTCACCCCAATTTCCAGAAACGCACCAAGGAATTTATCAAATACTTCAGGACCAAACTTCCTGAATACGATCAGCTTCTGACTGGCAATATCATTTTCCAGAACCGTGCCAAAGGCATTGGTTTAATGAGCCGCGAAACAGCAATTGGCCACGGAGTTACCGGTCCTTCAGGCAGAGGATCAGGCTTTTCGTGTGACGTTCGTAAAATAGCGCCTTACGGAGCTTACGATAAAGTCCATTTCAACGAAATCCTGGAAACTGAGGGCGACGTGTTTGCCCGTTATAAAGTCAGGATGGCCGAAATGCGTGAGTCGCTGAGCATCATCGAACAATTGATTGACAATATTCCTGAAGGCGATTTCACAGCCAAAATGAAACCAATAATCAAATTACCGGCAGGGGAATATTTCCGCAGGGTGGAAACTGCACGCGGCGAACTGGCTGTTTATGTGGTTAGCGACGGAAATAAATCGCCATACCGGATGAAATTCCGTACGCCAAACTTTAGCAACCTGTTTGTTATGAACGAAATTGCTTCCGGCTACAAAATTGCCGACCTGATTGCCATCAGCGGTTCGCTCGACCTTGTAATTCCTGATATTGACCGCTAAATGAACACAAATATGTCATCAAACATTTACGATTTTTCGACACTGACCGGCTCTATTCATACCTGGTTATCAGGGATGATGTCGTCAGGATGGGTCATTTTTACCGAAATGGTCCTCGTCGGACTGATTTTTCTACTGATGTATGCACTGCTGGGGCTGTTCCTGGTTTACCTCGAACGTAAAGTATGTGCCATCATGCAGAACCGCATAGGACCAAACCGCGTAGGGAAATGGGGGCTTTTGCAAACCATTGCCGACCTGATTAAATTACTTCTGAAAGAGTTGATTCCAATCCGCAAATCAGATGCCCTGCTTTTCAATCTGGCGCCTTTTATTGTAATTATCTGTTCTTTCCTGGCCATGGCCGCATTGCCATACGCTAAAGGACTTCAGGCTATTGATTTCAATATCGGTGTTTTTTATGTGATGGCCGTTTCGTCGCTCAGCGTGGTAGGAATTCTGTTGGCAGGTTGGGCGAGTAACAGTAAATACTCGCTGATTGGCGCTATGCGGAGCGGAGCACAAATCGTGAGCTATGAGCTTTCTGTTGGCCTTTCACTTCTTGCTATTGTTGTTTTTTCCGGGACCATGCAGCTTTCAGGAATTATTGAAAGCCAGGCCAACGGATGGTGGATTTTTAAAGGCCACATTCCGGCATTTATTTCCTTTGTAATATTCCTGATTGCCAGTACAGCCGAAATCAACCGCGGCCCTTTCGATTTGGCCGAAGCTGAATCGGAACTGACTGCAGGTTTCCATACCGAATATTCAGGGATCAAATTCGCCTTTTTCTTTTTGGCCGAATACATGAACATGTTTATTGTTGCTGCCCTGGGTGCCACGATCTTTCTGGGCGGATGGATGCCATTTCATGTCGGAAACTGGGAAGGGTTCAACCAGATTATGGACTTCATTCCTTCGGTAGTTTGGTTCTTTGCAAAAACCTTTTTTATCATTCTGATCATCATGTGGTTTAAATGGACCTTCCCCCGCTTGAGAATTGACCAGTTATTGACTTTGGAATGGAAATACCTGTTACCAATAAGTTTATTCAACATTGTATTGATCGCCTTCATCGTTTTGATGGGCTGGCATTTTTGAATTATAAATTTTGAATTGTGAATTATGAATTACTTTCAGATAATGAATACACAAGAGTTCACTGTTTGGACTTTAAACTTGAAACTTTGAACTTGAAACTTTGATCAGATGAATAGTATAGCACAATATTTTACCGACCTGTTTAAAGGACTTTCCACGTTATGGGCAGGTATGCGCGTTACCGGGAAATACTTTTTCAGTCCGGGGGCAATTGTAACCCAGCAATATCCTGAAAACCGGAAAACCCTGAAAATGGAAGACCGGTTCAAAGGTGAAATCATCATGCCTCATGATGCAAACAACCTTCATGCCTGTACGGGTTGCGGAATTTGTGAAATAAATTGCCCCAATGGCTCCATCGAAATATTGACCGATCGGGTTGCCAATGCTGAAGGCAAACTCGAAAGGGTGATTGACAAACATATTTACCATCTCTCGATGTGTACATTTTGTGGATTGTGTGTCAAAACCTGCCCTTCGGATGCACTGGCTTTTGGTCAGGAATTCGAACATGCTGTATTTGACCGGAGTAAACTCACCAAGGTTTTGAACCAGCCAGGTTCGAAAATCAGAAAGGAGGCCAAATAATGAATGTATTCATGTTTTATATGTTTTCAGGAATTATCCTGATTTGTTCACTTCTGACGATCACAACCCGAAGAATTCTGAGGGCGGCAGTTTACCTGCTTTGTGTTTTGTTGGCTACCGCTGGTTTGTATTTCATGCTGAAATACGAGTTTATGGCTGCTGTTCAGCTCACCTTATACGCCGGTGGTATCGTGGTCCTTATCATTTTCAGTATTCTGCTCACCAGCCATATCACACATCGCTTTAAACATCCCGACCTGGTGAAACTGATCATGGGTGTCAGCACTGCACTAGTTGGCAGCGGACTGGTAATAGCAACGATACTCTCGCACCCTTTTCAGACGGGTACGACCAGTGAACTGCCTGTGAATATGACAGAAATAGGAAACCAATTGCTAAGTACCGGAAAAAACGGATACGTGTTGCCATTCGAGCTAATCAGTATTCTGTTACTGGCTGCCATGATTGCAGCTATTGTAATTGCCAAAAAAGATAAAAATAAAAATTCAGAAATATGATTCAGGGAATTCCAATCGAACATTTTTTAATCGTGAGCACCATCATGTTTTTCATTGGTGTTGCCGGGTTCATCATTCGCCGAAACCTGATTACCATGCTGATGGCTATCGAACTTATCCTGAATTCGGTCAATATCAATTTTGTGGTTTTCAACCGTTACCTGTATCCCGATCAGTTGCAAGGGCAATTCTTCTCGCTTTTTATTGTTGGAATTGCCGCAGCCGAAGCTTCGGTGGCCATTGCCCTGATCATCAATATTTACCGGAAATTACAGAATATTGATGTGGAGAATGTAAATGAGATGATGTATTAAAATATATAATATGACAGGTTATACTTACACTGTGTTCATTTTAATAATTCCGCTGGTGATATTTTTAATCACCGGATTAATGGGAATGAAATGGAAACCGATTGTTTCAGGAGTAATTGGCACAGCAGGAATGGGAATTTCGTTTGTACTTTCACTCCTTGCGGCAGCTTCCTATTTTTTCGGTGGAACACATGGAGCTGAAGGCTTCCAAACCATTATCCCTTTTGAAATAACGTGGCTGCGCCTGACCGAAAGCCTGATCATCAAAATGGGTATTTTACTCGATCCGATTTCGGTGATGATGCTGGTCGTTGTAACCACCGTTTCGTTTATGGTTCATCTTTACAGTTTGGGCTACATGAAAGGCGAAGGCGGATTTGCCCGTTTCTACTCCTTTTTATCATTGTTTACCTTTTCAATGCTGGGACTGGTTATTGCCACCAACATTTTCCAAATGTACATTTTCTGGGAATTGGTTGGCGTTAGCTCATACCTGCTGATCGGATTTTATTATCAGAAACCTTCGGCTGTTGCCGCTTCCAAAAAGGCATTTATAGTAACCCGCTTTGCCGATCTGGGTTTCCTTATCGGAATTCTAATCCTGTCGTTTGTAACCGGAACATTTGATTTCGGTAAGCTAACCAGTCCTGACGGCGCTATTTTTGCAGGAGCAGCCTCCCTGAGTTTCATGGGCATTTCAGCTTTAACCTGGGCAATGACACTTATCTTTATTGGTGGCGCCGGTAAATCGGCCATGTTTCCGCTACACATCTGGCTACCCGATGCCATGGAAGGCCCGACACCGGTTTCAGCATTGATCCATGCCGCCACTATGGTTGTTGCCGGTATATTTTTGGTGGCCCGGATGTTCCCCGTTATTCATTTTCAGGCGCCTGCAGCTCAGGAAATAATTGCTTTCGTGGGTGGATTTACTTCGCTTTTCGCAGCGGTAATCGCCATAACACAATATGATATTAAACGGGTACTGGCATTTTCAACCTTGTCGCAACTCGGATACATGATGCTTGCGCTCGGCGTTTCAGGATATGGTGGGGAAGATGGTCTGGGTTATATGGCTTCCATGTTCCACCTGTTTACACACGCCATGTTTAAAGCTTTGTTGTTCCTTGGCGCCGGGTCAATCATTCATGCCGTCCATTCAAACTACATGTACGATATGGGCGGATTACGCAAATATTTGCCCATTACTCATATTACTTTCCTGATTGCCTGCCTGACCATCGCAGGAATTCCGCCATTTTCAGGCTTCTTCAGTAAAGATGAAATTCTGGTTGCCGCTTTACACCACAACAAGTTTTTGTTTGCTGTTGAGTATTTGGTTGCCGGGCTGACTGCATTCTATATGTTCCGTTTATATTTTAATGTATTCTGGGGAAAAGACCGTCATTATCATCATACCCCGCACGAATCGCCGATGACCATGACCATTCCGCTGATGTTTCTGGCTGTAGCTTCCATTTTTTCCGGATTTATACCATTCCATCACCTGGTAACTTCTGACAAAATGGGGTTTGATACCGAAATGCACCTGGTAGTAGCTGTTCCATCCGTATTAATCGGATTACTGGGAATTGCATTGGCATGGATCCTTTACAAGAAAGAAAGCGCCATTCCGGAGAAACTTGCTTTGAGATGGGGGATTTTATATACCGCAACTTATAACAAATTTTATTTCGACGAAATTTATCTTTTTGTTGCCAGAAATATCATATTCAAATACATATCACGGCCAGTTGCATGGTTCGACCGCCACATTGTTGATGGATTTATGGTTGGAATAGCAGTGGTGACCGAAAAGATATCGTTTCAAATTAAAGGAATGCAATCGGGACAATTGCAACATTATGCTTTTATTTTCGTGGCTGGAACATTGGCGCTGGCGCTTTCGATGCTGTATTTTCTGATGTAAAAAGCAAAGCCCCCTTCTTATTCCCCCAAAATGGGGGAAAGATTTGGGTACTGATTCGCTATCGTACTTAGCTCCAGAGGAGCGCAATATTTGTAGCCCGGGGTTTCAACCCCGGGATGAAAATTGGGAAAGTGAAATCGTCCGCGAGAAAAAGTTTAATAAAGCGAATGTGGATGTTCGGACGAAAAAGAGTAAACGACATAAAATAAACACCGAACAAGAAATAAGGAACATCAAAATAGTCGTTCTACATTCCTTATTTCTCGTTCGATATTCGATATTTAGAATTTAAAGAGTATAAAACTAAAATTTAAGAAAGTGAATATTCTGACTTTATTAATAGTAATACCGATCCTTACTATTGTAGCGATCCTTTTTACCAGGGATAGTAAGGGCTCCCGCATGGCTGCGGCAATCGGAATGGGAGTTCAGCTCATAACTACAGCAGTTCTTTTGTTCATGTACCTGGCAGCACGAAAAACAGGCGATATGCATGAAATGCTATTCACCGCCGACATCATGTGGTTTAAAAGTTTAAATATCCATTATTTCATCGGCGTTGACGGAATTGCGGTTGCTATGCTCTGTCTGACTTCAATAGTGGTATTTGCCGGAATTTTTGCCAGTTGGGAAGTGGAATACCTTTCGCGCGAATTCTTCATTTCGCTGATTTTGCTGGCAACCGGCGTATTTGGTTTCTTCATTTCGCTCGACCTGTTTACCATGTTCCTTTTCTATGAACTTGCAGTAATCCCAATGTATTTGCTGATTGGAGTCTGGGGCACTGGTCCGAAAGAAAGTTCGGCAATGAAACTGACCCTGATGCTGATGGGAGGTTCTGCCCTGTTAATGGTCGGTATCTTCGGGATTTATTTCAATTCGGCACCCGATGGTGGTCCTTTGACCTTTAATATTATAGAAATCTCAAAAATACAGATACCTGTAAAAGCTCAGATGTTCTTCTTCCCATTCACTTTTGTGGGATTCGGCATACTTGGAGCTTTGTTCCCATTTCACACCTGGTCGCCTGATGGCCATGCCTCAGCTCCAACTGCTGTTTCCATGCTTCATGCCGGGGTACTGATGAAACTGGGAGGATACGGTTGTTTCCGCGTTGCCATGTTCCTGATGCCTGAAGCCGCCACCGAAATGGCCTGGATCTTCATTATCCTGACAACCATCAGTGTGGTTTACGGAGCTTTTGGTGCAATCTGGCAAACCGACCTGAAATACATCAATGCCTACTCATCAGTAAGCCATTGCGGTCTGGTACTTTTTGCCCTGTTGATGATGAACGAAACCGCGATGGACGGGGCAATTATTCAAATGATTTCACACGGTTTAATGACAGCCCTTTTCTTTGCCCTGATCGGGATGATTTACGGAAGGACACACACCCGGGAGATCAGTGAAATGGGTGGTTTGATGAAAGTAATTCCATTCCTTGCTGTTGTATATATGATTGCCGGTTTTGCTTCTTTAGGCTTGCCCGGATTAAGTGGTTTTGTGGCCGAAATGACTGTCTTTGTTGGAGCATTCCAGCATCAGGATATGTTTCATCGTGTAGTAACAGTTATTGCAGCTTCATCCATCGTAATTACAGCAGTTTATATATTACGGGTAGTTGGAAAAATCCTGCTTGGCCCAATCATCGATGAACATCACAAGCACATCACAGATGCCAAATGGTTCGAAAAACTAAGCACTGTGACTCTTGTACTCGCAATTGCAGCAATTGGTATCGCACCACTTTGGTTGTCGGATACCATCCTTGCCAGTTTGAAACCAATTGTTGATAAGTTAGTGATGGTTATACCATTCTAATAAGATAAAGTTTAAAACTCACCCCACGTTCGATATATCGGACGTCCCCCCTCTTTACGAGTAGAGAGGGGAAGAGCACAGCAGGTGCGAAGGGGTGAGTCAAAAAATGAAATAGAAATTATAATCGGAGCGTTCCAGCTCCCCCTCCTACCGGAGGGGGTTGGGGGGAGGCCTAAAATAAACTATATGGATCTCGGACAATTTATACTCATGCGACACGAATTACTGCTCACCTTTGCAGCAGTGGTAGTTTTGATTGCAGAAATTGCGACCAGCGAAAAAAACAAAGCCAGGCTAATTCCGGTATCAATCGGATTGTTTGCCCTGGTAACCTTCATTGGTTTTATTCCAGGTGAAACCGGAACGATATTTGGAGGCTCATTTCAGTCGAGCCAACTGACCATTTTCATGAAAAATACCCTGAACCTGGCCGTTCTGATCATCTTTTTGCAGGCAGAAGGCTGGCTTCGGAAACCCGAGAATTCAGATAAAATCAGCGAGTACTTCATCCTGACCATATCAACGCTGATAGGGATGAACTTTATGATCTCGGCGGGCGATTTCCTGATTTTTTACATTGGTCTCGAAACAGCGACTATCCCAATTGCAGGGTTGGCCGCCTTCGACAAACTGAAAAGCCGCTCCTCCGAAGCCGGTATCAAGTTAATTTTATCCTCTGCCCTTTCTTCAGGAATACTTTTATTTGGGCTTTCATTGCTTTACGGCGCTACCGGTTCGATTTACTTTGCTGATATTGCTCCAAAAATTACAGCCAATGCAATGATCGCCCTCGGCTTTATTTTCTTCGTGAGTGGAATGGGCTTTAAAATTTCACTGGTACCTTACCATTTTTGGACAGCCGATGTTTACGAAGGCGCTCCGATCAATGTAACTTCGTACCTTTCTGTGGTTTCAAAAGGAGCGGCAGTCTTTATTTTTACGATTGTATTGTTCACCGTTTTCAGGAATATTGTTGAAATGTGGAAACCGCTTATTTATACCCTTGCCGTATTCACCATGACTTTAGCCAACTTATTTGCCTTGCGTCAGGATAATATCAAGCGATTTCTGGCATTTTCGTCAATTGCACAGGCCGGCTTCATTCTGCTGGGGGTAATAGGTGCAGGCGAACTGGGTATGACTTCGGTTGTTTATTTTGTGTTGGTGTACGTTTTTACTAACCTCGGCGCTTTCGGTGTTGTTGCTGCCATTCACAATGCTTCGGATGTCGAAACCATTTCAGGATATAACGGGCTGTACCAAACAAACCCGAAACTCAGTTTACTGATGACACTGTCGCTATTTTCACTGGCTGGGATTCCACCTGTTGCCGGGTTCTTCGGAAAATTCTTCCTGTTTACGGCTGCTGCCGGAAGCGGATATTATATCCTTGTATTGATTGCAGTTTTGAATGCAACCGTTTCTCTTTACTATTATTTAAAAGTAGTAAGAGCTATGTTCATCGAAAAGAATGAACAACCAATCGCAGCCTTCCGCAGTACAAATGCCATGCGGCTTGCTTTAATCATGTGTGTTGCCGGCATCTTTATCATTGGTTTTGCAGGTGGAATATTTGAATACATCCGCAGCATCAGTGAATTATTTTTAAACTAATCAAACTTCAAAAATGCCACTAAATAAAGGTAAACATATCATCGAAGAAATTGACGGAACACGTTGTTCACTGGTTGAAAAAGGAATTTCTCCTGAACGCATGGAGTTTCTGAAAAAATTACTCGAAATCAATAAGTATTCGGTGAAAGTTGCATCCGAAGGAGAAACAGGCACCTTTAAAATAGGTGTGACTGACATGCTGTTTAATCCGGTTGTTGATGTTTATAGACGTAGTTTAATGAGTCCTTCAGGTAAAAAAGTAACTCCTGCATACTGGCTACAGGAATCAGATAAAGAAACTGAAGCAGAAGTGAATTACTGGGATTTTAAATGAATTTTAACTTGTGCATGCTATAAGAAAAGGCTTTCTCAAAAGGCATTAGTCCCGTCATCCTGAACTTCCTGCCCTCTCGCCTGGCAGCTACCGTGTACCCATATCAATTGTCATAGAGCCAAAATTAATAGACTTGTGGGTACACGGTAATCGTTTGGCAGGCGGGGCTTCAGTATCCCAACATACTGTATATCAGACACATAAATCCCGAGCACTCGGGATCGCGGTGACCAGGTTTGCAAATATTTTGACTTTTGAGACAGCCTCTTTTTTGTAGTCATTTTCCAGGGTGTGGCAGTTATTAACTTACTTTCCTTATAACAAAAATCTGCGGTTACAAATCGCAATACCCAATGCGGGCTATTCCCAATCACAAAATTTCCTACCTTTACAGCTTGAAAAACCAATCAGGCATGGAATTAAATTTACTTACAGCTATATCACCCATCGATGGACGATACCGTTCCAAAGTTGAAAACCTTCAGCTCTATTTTTCGGAGTTTGCCCTGATTAAATACCGTATTCTGGTTGAAGTTGAATACTTTGTTGCTTTGTGCGAACTGCCTTTACCCCAATTAGCACAGTTCGACAAAAATTTGTTTGAATCACTTCGAAAAATAGTTACCAATTTTTCAATTGACGATGCCCAACGGATCAAGGACATCGAAAAAATTACCAATCACGATGTGAAAGCTGTTGAGTATTTCCTGAAAGAAGAATTTGACAAACTAAACATTCAGGCTTACAAAGAGTTTATCCACTTCGGACTGACCTCGCAGGACATAAACAACACGGCTGTTCCGAAGTCAATTCACGACGCATTGGATAACGAATATTATCCTGCCATCAACAATCTGGTTGATAAATTAGACGAACTCGCGACCGAATGGAAAAATATCCCGATGCTGGCCAAAACCCATGGACAACCTGCCTCCCCAACCAATCTGGGCAAGGAAATCCGTGTATTTTCTGAACGGATCAAAGGTCAACTGGAACAATTAAAAGCCATTTCGTGCGATGCCAAATTTGGCGGCGCAACCGGCAATTTCAACGCCCATCAAATAGCTTATCCAGAAATCAGTTGGAAAGCGTTCGGGAATCATTTTCTGAAAAAACATTTGGGGCTTGAGCGGGCACAATACACCACGCAGATTGCCAATTACGACAACCATGCAGCTATATTCGATGCCATGAAACGCGTCAACACCATCATCATGGATCTGAACCGCGACATGTGGTCTTACATTTCGATGGAATACTTCAGGCAAAAAATTAAAGCAGGTGAAGTTGGTTCATCGGCCATGCCACATAAAGTCAATCCGATTGATTTCGAAAATTCAGAAGGAAACATTGGTATGGCGAATACCATTTTCGAACATTTATCGGCCAAGCTACCGGTATCACGTTTACAGCGCGATCTGACCGACTCCACTGTTTTACGCAATATCGGAGTTCCGTTTGCACACACCCTGATTTCGATTAACTCAACCATGCTTGGTTTGAAAAAATTGCTTCTTAATCCTGAAGCCATTAATGCCGATCTGGAAAAAAACTGGCCGGTAGTGGCCGAAGCTATTCAAACCATCCTTCGACGCGAAGGATATCCTAATCCATACGAAGCGCTCCGCAACCTGACGCGTGTCAACAGGAAGATCGATAAAGAGGTAATTCATGAATTTATTGATTCGCTCGAAATTTCTGAGGCGTTAAAAACCGAACTTAAAAAGATTACTCCTCAGAACTACACCGGTATTTTCTGATTGTGCGCACATAAAAAGTAATTTTGCGCGAATATTAAAAACCATAGGTTGACATACTAAAAAGACATACTTTTGTGATATAAAACTATGGATAAATGAAAACTGTATCATTAAAAATTGACGACTCAGTCTTCGGCGAAACTGAAAAAATTCTTTCCCGCATTAAAATGCCACGAAACAGGTATATTAACGACGCGATTGAAAATTATAACCGAATTCAAAAACGACTGATTCTTGAGAAAAGACTTAAAAGTGAATCTGATTTAGTAAGAGAAGATTCATTAAACATCCTTCAGGATTTTGAAAGAATTGACTATGTTGATTAAACAATACGACATCTGGATCGCAGATTTGAATCCAAAAATTGGAACAGAGCCAGGCAAAACCAGACCTGTACTAATTATTCAAACCAATTTTCTAAATAAAATTTCGCACCCATCAACTATTATTTGTCCGATTACTACAAAAGTTGAGAATGATTCAGATATTTTGAGGGTCCATTTAAACAAAGGTATGGCCAACCTGCTTGAAAATTGTGATATCATGATCGACCAGATTCGTGCCATTGATAACAATCGCTTAATAAAAAAAATTGGCAGTTTAACCGCTGAACTAATTGATAAAGTGAAAGAAAATATCATGATTACCTTGGACCTGGAATAGAATCCACACCTGTTTTGACCATACAGCACAATAAATACATCAAGACAAATGTTTTTTATACAGTAAGTTATACTGGTTATTTTGCATCAAATGAAGGAATTTTTTCAGATTTTAAAGCGGTTTATCCCCCCTTATAAAAAGCAGTTATTTCTCAATTTCCTGTTTAACCTGCTCTCCGCCATGTTCACGGTTTTTTCTGTGACCATGATGATCCCTATTCTGGAAATCCTGTTCGAAACTTCAAAAGACGTGACAGACTTAGTGCCGTGGGCCATGAATCTGGGCGTCATTAAAAACAACCTGTACTATCACATTACAACTTTCAAAATTGAGAATGGCGCCGGGCTCACGCTTCTGTTTGTTGGCCTTTTTGTCATTATCGCTACCATGCTGAAGGTTGGGTTTTATTATCTGGGGGCTTACGAGGCGGTTTATATCCGTAATGGTGTGGTCAAAGATATCCGCGAGCAAATCTTCAATAAAATACTGAGACTGGCTCTCCCGTTTTTCTCGGAAGAACGTAAAGGCGACATAATTTCGCGCATTACAGGCGACGTCACCGAGGTTGAAAACTCAATCATGTCGTCGCTCGACATGTTCCTGAAAAATCCGATCATCATCCTGGTTTTACTTGCGTCCATGCTGGTTATGAGTCCAAGCATGACTCTTTTTATCCTTTTAGTACTTCCGCTTGCCGGATTTGTGATTGGCCGTGTTGGGAAATCCCTGAAAAAAGTTTCGCGCGAAGGCCAGGACAAAATGGGTGTAATCCTGACGGTTATTGAGGAAACCCTGGGCGGACTACGTATTATCAAAGCATTCAATGCCGAAAAGAAAATGAATGCACGCTTTAATTCCGAACTTCACGATTACAAATCGATCATGAACCGGTTGATGCGCCGCCGCGAACTGGCCCATCCGCTCAGCGAATTACTGGGTACCATTGTAATTATCATTGTTGTATGGTATGGCGGAACCTTAATCTTAGACAAAAACAGTGAACTTTCGGGACCGGAATTTATAGCCTACATCGCCATTTTTTACCAAATCATAAATCCGGCCAAAGCTTTTACTACAGCCTTATACAGTATTCAGAAAGGTTTGGCCTCGATGAACCGAATAGATAAAATTCTCATGGCCGATGTGACCATTCCACAGGCTCCTGATGCAAAACCAGTAAGTACACTGGTTAATTCGATCGAATACAGGAATGTGACCTTTGCATACGACGAAAAAGTAATACTAAACTCCGTATCGCTCGAAATCGAAAAAGGAAAAACTATTGCTTTGGTAGGGCAATCAGGAAGCGGAAAGACTACTTTTGTTGATCTCCTGCCCCGCTTCTACGATGTAGATGGAGGCCAGATTCTGATTGATGGAATTGATATTCGTGAACTGAAGCTGCACGACTTGCGCGATCTGATGGGTAATGTGAATCAGGAAGCTATTTTATTTAACGACAGCATTTTCAATAACATAGCGTTTGGAGTTGAGAATACCTCAATGCCTGAAGTGATTGCAGCAGCCAGAGTGGCCAATGCACACGATTTTATTATCGAAACCGAACATGGCTACGACACGGTGATTGGTGACCGGGGAAGCAAACTATCGGGTGGACAGCGTCAACGGTTGAGCATTGCACGGGCTATCCTGAAAAACCCACCGATCCTGATTCTGGACGAAGCCACTTCTGCACTGGATACCGAATCGGAACGCCTGGTTCAGGATGCCTTGGAAAACCTGATGAAAAACCGTACTTCAGTAGTGATTGCCCACCGGCTTTCAACAGTCCGAAATGCCGATCTGATTTGCGTTTTCCACGATGGCGAAATTGTTGAGCGTGGCACCCACGACGAACTGATCGAACTGGATGGACGCTACAAGAGGCTGCATAGTATGCAGATGTTTTAAAAGGATATTTTATTACATTTACCGCCACTGAAAAATCTTGGATCAATCAGTACTGGCGCGGTTTACCGTGAATTAATTATCAAGTATCAACAAAGAATTAACTTTTCCTTAATGAGAAAATGGCGTATTGAAGACTCGGCTGAACTCTACAACATACATGGTTGGGGGATCAACTTTTTTTCTATCAACCAAAAAGGTCATGTTACTGTAACTCCAAAGAAAGACGGCATACAAGTTGACCTGCACGAATTGGTTGAAGAACTTCAGCTTCGGGACGTTTCGGCGCCCATGTTGCTTCGTTTCCCCGATATTCTGGACAACCGGATTGAAAAAATGGCCAGTTGCTTTAAAGTTGCCGCCGAAGAGTACGAATACAAAGCCAACAACTTTATTATATACCCGATTAAGGTTAATCAGATGCGCCCGGTGGTAGAAGAAATTGTTGGCCACGGCAAAAAATTCAACATTGGCCTCGAAGCTGGTTCGAAACCCGAATTACACCTGGTAATAGCAACCAATACAGACAACGACTCGCTGATTATTTGCAACGGCTACAAAGATGAGGACTACATCGAACTTGCGCTGCTGGCACAGAAGATGGGAAGGCGCATCTTTTTGGTGGTTGAAAAATTGAACGAACTGAAATTGATTATCAAGATTGCGCATCGCCTGAAAGTAAAGCCGAACCTTGGAATTCGTATCAAACTGGCAAGCTCCGGAAGCGGTAAATGGGAAGACTCGGGTGGCGATGCCAGCAAATTCGGCCTAACCTCAAGTGAATTGCTCGAAGCTCTTGATATTCTGGAGAAAAAAGAAATGCAGGATTGCCTGAAACTGGTGCATTTTCACATCGGAAGTCAGGTTACCAAAATACGCCGGATCAAGTTGGCTATGCGCGAAGCTTCACAATTCTATGTACAGCTTTACCTGAAAGGATTTAATGTTGAATTCGTGGATATCGGTGGTGGTTTAGGAGTTGATTACGACGGAACCCGCTCCTCGAGCAGCGAAAGCAGCGTCAATTACAGCATTCAGGAATATGTGAACGATGCCATAGCTACCATGGTGGATGTCAGCGATAAAAACAACATTCCCCATCCGAACATTATCACAGAATCAGGCCGCTCTTTAACGGCTCACCATTCGGTTTTGATTTTCGAAGTGCTTGAAACTTCAACTCTGCCTACTATGGGCGAAGAAGAAGTCTCCAAAGATGACGACCATGAACTGGTTCGTGAATTGTTTTCGTTATGGGAACAGCTCAACCAGTCGAAAATGCTCGAAACATGGCACGATGCGCAGCAAATCCGTGAGGAAGCGCTCGACTTGTTCAGTCTAGGTCATCTCGACCTGAAAACAAGAGCCCAGATTGAACGATTATTCTGGTCAATTACCAAGGAAATCCATCAGATGACCGGCGAGTTAAAACACATTCCTGAAGAATTGCTATACTTGCCCAAACTGCTGTCGGATAAATATTTCTGTAACTTTTCTTTGTTCCAGTCATTACCCGATTCATGGGCCATAGATCAGGTTTTCCCGATTATCCCGATCCAGCGGCTGGACGAAAAGCCTGAGCGTTCGGCAACTATTCAGGACATTACCTGTGACTCGGATGGGAAAATAGACAACTTTATTTCGACACGGAACTTCTCTTATTACCTTCCGGTACATCCACTGAAATCCAAAGAACCTTATTACATTGGCGTATTTCTGGTCGGAGCCTATCAGGAAATTCTGGGCGATTTGCATAACCTGTTTGGCGATACCAATGCCGTGCATATTTCGGTTGACAGTAAAGGTTATAGTATTGATCAGATTATTGATGGGGAAACCGTTGCCGAAGTGCTCGACTACGTGCAGTACAACGCCAAAAAGCTGGTTCGGACCGTTGAAACCTGGGTGACTTCATCAGTAAAATCAGGAATAATTACTGCCGAAGAAGGGAAAGAGTTTTTATCGAACTACCGCTCCGGATTGTACGGATATACTTATCTGGAATAAAATTTAGAAGTTGTATAAAATTGAAAAATCCGGAAGCAGATGATTTAAAAATTATCTGCTTCCGGATTTTTTTTTTAGCAGTGATTAGTTTAACTGAGGACCAGCAGCTTTCAAAGCAATTGCAGAATCATTATCGCAATATTGCTCAAAATTAGCAATGTATTTAGCGGCTAATTGTTTCGCCTTTACAGTCCAGTCGGCTTCAGTTGGATAGGTGTCGCGGGGATCAAGAATTCCGGCATCAACACCATTTAATGCTTTAGGAGCAACCAGGTTTAAAACCGGGATTATAACAGTTTCCGAGTTTAAGATAGAACCATCGATAATAGCATCGATAATCGTCCGTGTATTTTTTAACGAGATACGTTTCCCAGTTCCGTTCCAACCTGTATTTACCAAATAAGCTTTTGCACCGTGTTCCTGCATTTTGCCAACCAATGTTTTTGCATACATAGTTGGGTGAAGAGTCAGGAAAGCTTCACCAAATGCTGGTGAGAACGACATTTGTGGTTCAGTAATACCGCATTCAGTTCCAGCCAATTTTGAGGTGTAACCACAAAGGAAGTGGTATTGGGCTGATTGGTCATCTAAAATTGAAACCGGGGGCAACACACCAAAAGCGTCAGCACTTAAATAAATAATTTTGCTGGCATGACTTGCACGTGAAGGAAGAATAATTTTGTTTATATGGTAAATCGGGTATGAAACACGGGTATTTTCAGTCTTAGAAGCTTCTTTTGAATAATCAGGAGTTCCATCTTCCAAAATAGTAACATTTTCCAACAAAGCATCCCGACGAATTGCTCCCCAAATATCAGGTTCGTTTTCTTTGCTCAGGTCAATTACTTTAGCATAACAACCACCTTCGTAGTTAAATACACCGCGGTTGTCCCAGCCGTGTTCATCGTCACCAATCAAATAACGTTTTGGGTCAGCCGAAAGAGTGGTTTTACCTGTTCCAGACAAACCGAAGAATATAGCTACATCGCCTTCTTTTCCTACGTTAGCAGAGCAGTGCATGGAAGCGATGCCGCGCAATGGTAGATAGAAGTTCATCAAAGCGAAAATACCTTTTTTCATTTCGCCGCCATACCAGGTACCACCAATAACCTGCATTTTGCGTGTAAGATCGAACAAAGTGAAGTTTTCAGAGTTCAAACCCTGTTCTTTCCAATTTGGGTTGGTGGTTTTTGAACCGTTCAAACAAACGAAATCTGGTTCACCATAATTTTCCAGTTCGTAGTGAGAAGGACGGATAAACATGTTTGTTACAAAGTGGGCTTGCCATGCAACTTCCATGATGAAACGCACTTTCATGCGCGTATCTTCGTTTGTACCGCAATAAGTATCAACAACGTATAGTTTTGTGGCGCCTGCAAGCTGTTTGGTAACTAAGTTTTTACAAGCTTCAAAAACTTCAGGTGATGTTGGTCGGTTGATTGTACCATCCCACCACAAGGTATCTTTGGTAGTGTCGTCAAAAACAATAAACTTATCTTTGGGGGAACGTCCGGTAAAAATACCAGTATCAACAGCAACAGCTCCGGTACTGGTCAATATCCCTTTTTCAAAACCTTGGTTGGAAGGATCAATTTCTGCCTGAAAAAGCTCTTCATAGGTAGGGTTGTGTATAATTTCGACAGTAGTATCAATTCCATACTTTAACAAATCTGTATTCTTCATAGTAAGTATTTATAATTTCATAGTTTCAAAGTCCAAAAAAAATCAGGCATCAAAAATAGTTTTTTTTCACACCGTAAAACATGTGGAAATACTAAATTTAGAATATTTTGAAACCCTATGTTTAACGACATAAAACTTGAGAACCAATACATCGAAGGCAACATTTGTTCATGTATAAATAAAAAAAGAATGCTAAGAAATTAATAACTTCCTAACATTCTTTGATACTGAAAACTCTGATCAGTTTATGATCTTGGATGAAATTGATGCAATGTAGTTTTTAGATAATCCCTGTCCAGATGAGTATAAATCTCAGTGGTTAAAATTGATTCGTGACCCAACATTTCCTGAACCGCTCGTAAATCGGCCCCACCATTAATTAAATGGGATGCAAACGAGTGACGGAAAGTATGAGGACTAATCTTCTTTTCAAAACCAGCTTTAATTGCCAGATTTTTAATGATGGTGAAAATCATTACGCGGCTTAGCTTTTTACCTCTCCGGTTTAAGAACAGGATATCTTCACTGTCTTTTGAAATTTTTAAAGTTTTACGATAAACATTTGTGTATTTATTGATTTCTTCAATAGCTTTTTCGCTAACCGGAACCAATCTTTCCTTATTCGATTTACCTTCAACTTTAATATATCCCTGATCAAATGACAAGTTTGAAATCTTGAGGTTTACCAGTTCAGAAACACGAAGACCACAGCTATAGAGAGTTTCCAACATAGCTTTATTACGTTGTCCTTCAGCTTTACTGAGTTCAACAGTGTCAATCATCAGGTCAATTTCTTCAATAGTCAGAACATCCGGAAGTTTTCTGCCAATTTTGGGAGATTCCAACAGGGTTGTGGGATCATTGGTAACTTTGCCTTCCAGAAGCAAATACTTAAAGAACGACTTAATACCAGAGATTGTCCGGGCTTGAGTACGGGGTGAAACACCCTTGTCATTGATCCATTCAACAAATTTTTTCAAGTGAGCCAATTTCACTTTTTCAGGAGCCAGTTTCTTAAGTTCTTCATCCGAAAAAACCATCAGCTTGTTTATATCGTTGATATAAGCAGCGATTGAATTTGCCGACAAACCTTTTTCCAAACGTAAGAAAGACTCAAATCCTTTTTTGCTATCTTCCCATTTCATAATTAAATACTTTTAATTTTAAATTCTATAACAAATATTAATAATTTTGGTTTCGTAAACTCTTTAAATGCATATTGAAATAAAAACTATGTCCATCCACCCAGATTACATAATTTCGTTACGAGTTTACGAACGGTTAAGTTACTAATTTTTTATAATAATATAACAAATCATGAAAATTTTGTTAATAAATGGGCCTAACTTGAATTTGTTAGGTATTAGAGAAAAAAGTATTTACGGGACCCAATCATTCGATGACTATTTTCAAATCCTAAAAAATAAATTTCCTGATATCGAAATGGAATATTATCAATCGAATGTTGAAGGTGAATTAATCAACAAAATTCATGAACGAGGTTTCATTTACGACGGTATCATTATCAATGCCGGAGCTTATACTCATACTTCAGTTGCAATCAGGGATGCAATTTCCGGAATAAAGGCGCCAGTTATTGAAGTTCACATTTCAAATATCTTAACCAGGGAAAGTTTCAGGCACGAATCGCTCATAGGTCCTGTTTGTTCAGGCAGTATTATGGGTTTTGGACTTGATTCATACCGACTTGGTATTGAGGCAGTTATTGAACGCGTTAAATCTTAAAATGATGAAGCATACAAAAATAGTTGCAACCATTTCGGATAAGCGTTGTGATGTCGAATTTATCCGTCAGTTGTTCGAAGCCGGAATGAATGTGGTTAGATTAAATACTGCTCACATTTCGACTGAAAGTGCAATAACAATGATTAAAAATGTTCGTGAAGTATCAGATTCCATCGGAATTCTGGTTGATACAAAAGGTCCTGAGATCAGGACTAAAAATATCGGGGAACCAATAGAAGTTAAAGAAGGAGATCGAATCAAAATTAAAGGAGGTGATGGTCAGTCGGATCAGGAGACTGTCTATGTAAGTTACTTAAACATTCATAAAGAAGTTCCGGCAGGTAACCAAATCCTTATTGATGACGGCGACCTTTCACTTGATGTGATCGAACAGACTGAGGATGGACTGATCTGCCGTGTTGGTAACAGCGGACAGATAAAAAATAAGAAAAGCATCAATACTCCTGGAATTAGCCCGAACCTACCTTCAATCAGTGAAAAAGATATTGAATTTATCGAATTTGCCACGCAAAACAACATAGACTTTATTGCCCATTCATTTGTGAGGAATAAAAAAGATGTACAGGCAGTTCAGGAGATTCTTGATAGGTTTAACAGCAGTATAAAGATTATTGCCAAAATAGAAAATCTGGACGGTGTAAACAATATTGATGAAATTCTCGAACATGCGTACGGCATTATGGTTGCCCGTGGTGACCTGGGAATTGAAATTCCGGCTGAAAAGATTCCCTCCATTCAGCGGAGACTTATCAGAAAAGCGGTCCAGCAAAAAAAACCTGTAATTATTGCCACTCAAATGTTGCATTCGATGATCGACAATCCCCGGCCTACCCGGGCCGAAGTGAGCGATGTTGCCACTGCAATCTACGATCGGACTGATGCCATTATGCTTTCAGGAGAAACTGCTTATGGTAACTATCCTATCGAGTCGGTAAAAGTTATGTCTAAAATTGCAATTGAAGTTGAGGCAAGCAAAGACCGCCGCAATGACTTACCCGTACCGCGCCTTGATAATGAGACTTCGGCATTTCTTGCTGAAGCTGCAGTATTGGCCTCGAAAGAATTAAAAGTCAGCGCTATTGTCACTGACACACTTACCGGAAAAATTGCCAGATATATTGCAGCTTTCAGAGGTGCATTGCCGGTATTTGCCAAATGTCATAATGGAAGGGTAAAACGCGAATTAGCCCTTTCATACGGGGTTTTTCCAAGTGAAATCAAATCTAAGAAAAACAAGCATAAACTCATCGAAACTTCGCTGTTAGACTTGGTAGAAAGAAACATGATTACTGAAAAAGACACGGTGATTTATGTTGGTGGCAACTTTGGAGTTGGAGGGGGTACTTCATTTATCGAGATCGCTTCAGTTGAACAGATGGCACACGCAAAAATGAAAGGCTAGACAAAAAGAATATCAGTAATTCAATTTGCAAACAACCCCTGAAAATTACAACTTTTTTAATTGCTTTACGTTTATACAAATGGTTTTCAATTACTAAAAAAAACAAAATCTTAAGATTTTGGCTGTTCGTTCAGAAACTATAAAACTTCTTTGATTTGTAGAGATGGTTGATGGGTTAGGTTAGTAAAAACAAGTCATTTACGCAATTAGGTGATGATTGGTTTTTGTGTGGATTGATTGTGTGGATTAGAAGAACCGTTTCAAACCGAAGTTTGAAACGGTTTCTTCATTTTTACCATTACCTGATAACCTACGCCGGGCACAAAATTTTCTCATCTGTTTTTACTTCTCAAAAAGACATTATTTACAAGGAAAATTTTAGATTTGCATCGCATTTCGAAGTTAACTTTCAGTTTATATGAAAGATCATTTCCTGCAATGAAAAACGGGTTATAAATTTATTGCACGGGGTATAGCGCAGCTTGGTAGCGCGCGTCGTTCGGGACGACGAGGTCGTCGGTTCAAATCCGGCTACCCCGACAAAATGAGAAATAAATTAGCGAGAGAGAGATAAGATTAAATCAGCCTTACAAATAAATAAGAAGACTGCAATTGATTGGCATCATAATAACTTTCATCCTTTCAGGAAGTTGAGAAGCTTGATGTCAATGGAATTATTGAAAGAGACGAAACCTTCTTTCGTCAATCAGAGTATCCCGATGGACATTTGCATGAGCCAGTACTGGTGTAAAAAATACCTTCAGGATAAACGTGCTCAAGGTTTTTATCAGAACAAATCGGATCAGGATATTAATACAGGTATTGATTTCACTCCTTTAAAGATTAAAGGTCTGGCCTCGATGGTTGAAACAAATGATCTTTTCTGCACACCATCTGAATACCTCATGGGTGATAAGCTCAGGCCAGCCATTTATGCAGGTTCTCCTGATGGATTTGGAACCGGAAAAGAAACAGCAGCCCGAAAAGGTATATCGATGGAATTCACTTACAAGACTGCAAACTTGTATATCTATCCCGGTAATGTTCCTTTGACTGAAGCATTACCAGGATAATTCCGATGTGGACCAAGTACTTCAACTTCATAAAACTTCGCCGCGGACGGGTAATTGTACCCTTCCACGGCGAAATTGATTTCAGCCGGGATGATATCCCTCTGGAAATCTGCAAAGAACTTTTTAATAACGATTTTCCTTATCTGGAATTGACAGAGTTTGGGAAAAGCGAACTGTATGGGGTTATTGCAGAAACTCCTTTGCCAAAGCAAGAACAAACGCCGAAGAAGAAAAAGTTCTGAACACTCAGAGCTTTTCTTTTAAAATTGGCTTAGCTTGAATATTTTTTTGCTGCAAAGTGTAGTAATGTTCAAATAAAGTACGTAATTTTGTACGATATAATGTATAAAACTATGAAAGCAGTAAACTATTCGGAATTAAGACAAAATTTAAAGTCTAACCTTGATGCGGTTACCGACAATGCTGAATTGTTGGTCGTTCACCGGTCAAAGGGTAAAAGTATTGTTGTTATGTCGCTTGACGAATATAACTCAACGATTGAAACCCAATATCTTCTGCAAAGCAAAAATAACCGGGAAAGGCTTGAAAAGGCGGTTGAGAATATCAGGACTAAAAGTAACCTGATCAAAAGCAATCTCATTGAACAGTAGCAATGGATATTTATTGGGATAAAACTGCCTGGGATGATTATTTGTACTGGATTGAAACAGACCGAAAAATCATGCATAAAATTAATTCCTTAATCAAGGAATGTCAACGAACCCCTTTTTCTGGTTCCGGAAACCCTGAACCATTAAAGCAAAACTTGAATGGGTTTTGGTCAAGGCGAATTAATTCAGAACACCGCCTGGTATATCGGATCGACGAAAACGTATTGTTCATTGCTCAATGCAGGTATCACTATTAGAATGAATAATTTTATAAAATTTCATAAAAGCTCTGAGTAATCAGGGCTTTCCCTATTTTAAAGATTACCTGACAATTGGTATAGAAACAACTGAAAAAGAAGAAATAGAATCCTATAATGTGTGAATTGTGTAACTTTAATAAAAAATGGTGTAACACTTTTGTAGTTTAAGTTGTACACCTTTGTGAAAATCACTCTAAAATTCATCGTTTGAAATTATACATCAAATACATGGTCAGCAACCGTTGTAAAATAACGGTGAAAGAAGAGCTGAAAAAACTTGGGCTGCATTTTATCTTAGTTGATCTGGGTGAAATTGAGATTATGGAGAATCTTACAGCAGATCAGCGGGAGCAGGTTAAAACAGCATTACTCAACTGCGGCTTTGAATTGATGGATGACAAACGGGCCATATTGATTGAGCGGATAAAAAATACAATTGTTGAAATGGTTCATCATTCAAATGAAGTAATCAAAACGAACTTTTCAAACTATTTAAGTGAAAAATTAGACCACGATTATACCTACCTGGCCAATTTGTTTTCGGAAGTTCAGGGAACTACCATCGAGCAATTCATCATTTCTCATAAAATTGAGCGGATTAAAGAATTAATCATTTATGGCGAATTTAATATTACCGAAATTGCATGGAAGATGAATTACAGCAGTGTTGCGCATTTATCCAATCAATTTAAAAAAGTTACAGGACTCTCGCCTACTCATTTTAAACAATTGAAGGAAAAAAGACGAAGCCCGATTGAAGAAATTGGAAATTAAGTGCTATAAACCAAAGCAAATGAAAACAAAAGCGTTAAAGTCCAGTACAAACGGCATAAAACCAAAAACCGTGCACCCGAAAACTAACAGTGCAATGCCCAAAGTGGAGGAATCAATCCTTACAGATGCAGAACTTCTAAAAATTCTCCTGAAGGTTAAAAATGGAAATTTTTCTCTCCGATTGCCTACGGATCAAAATGGAATAAAAAGATCAATTTGCGATACGTTGAATGAAATTATTGACCTTAATGAAAGAATGGTTTATGAATTTCAGAAAGTTGGGAAAAGTATCGGTAAACAAGGAAAGTTGACAAACAGGGTAGTACTTGATGGCGCAAGGGGATCATGGAGTTCGTGCGTTGATTCAGTAAACACGCTTATCTCCGATTTGGTGCATCCAACAATTGAAATTGCACACGTTATTACTTCTGTGGCTTACGGTAATCTTTCACAGGAGATGCCTTTATCCATTGAAGGAAACCCGTTGCAAGGCGAATTTTTAAGGATTGCAAAAGAGGTGAACGGAATGGTGAAGCAATTGAATTCATTTTCAATGGAGGTAACCAGGGTGGCACTTGAAGTAGGTACCGAAGGTAAACTGGGTGGCCAGGCAAAAGTAAAAGGCGTGGCCGGTGTATGGAAAGATTTGACCGATAGTGTAAACAAAATGGCCAGTAACCTTACCGGACAGGTACGTAACATTGCCGATGTTACCACTGCGGTAGCGAAAGGCGACCTTTCTAAAAAAATTACTGCTGACGCCAAAGGAGAGATATTAGAGCTTAAAAATACGATCAATACCATGGTCGATCAGTTGAATTCATTTTCTTCGGAGGTAACCAGGGTGGCCCGTGAGGTTGGTACGGAAGGTAAATTGGGCGGACAAGCACAGGTTAAAGGAGTAGGGGGAACTTGGAAGGATTTAACGGATAGTGTGAACAAGATGGCCAGTAACCTTACCGGACAAGTACGTAATATTGCCGATGTTACAACTGCAGTGGCGAATGGTGACCTTTCTAAAAAGATTACTGCAGTTGCAGAAGGCGAAATTCTGGAATTGAAAAAAACCATCAATACCATGGTCGATCAGTTAAACTCTTTTGCTTCGGAGGTTACACGTGTGGCTCTTGAGGTAGGTACGGAAGGGAAACTGGGTGGCCAGGCAAAAGTAAAAGGCGTGGGCGGTACTTGGAAAGATTTAACGGATAGCGTAAATCAAATGGCAAGCAACCTAACCGGTCAGGTACGTAATATTGCAGAAGTTACCACTGCCGTGGCGAATGGCGACCTTTCACGACAAATTACCGTGGATACAAAAGGGGAGATTTTGGAGTTGAAAAACACAATCAATACCATGGTGGGCCAATTAAACTCTTTTGCTTCGGAGGTTACAAGGGTGGCACGCGAGGTAGGTACTGAAGGCAAACTTGGCGGCCAGGCACAAGTAAAAGGCGTTGATGGAATCTGGAAAGATTTAACCGATAGCGTAAATCAAATGGCCGGTAACCTTACCGGGCAGGTACGTAATATTGCGGAAGTTACCACTGCGGTTGCAAAAGGTAACCTTTCACTGCAAATTACAGCTGACGCAAAAGGAGAAATTCTGGAATTAAAAAATACCATCAATACAATGGTGGATCAGCTAAAAGGATTTGCATCTGAGGTAACACGTGTGGCGAAAGAGGTTGGAACAGAAGGGAAATTAGGCGGTCAGGCCGATGTGCCCGGCGTTGCAGGAACATGGAAAGACTTAACAGATTCTGTGAACCAGATGGCGGGCAACCTTACAGCTCAGGTGCGTAATATTGCCGATGTGGCTATTGCCGTGGCAAGTGGAGACATGTCGCGTAAAATTACAGTGGATGTACGCGGAGAATTTTTGCAACTGAAAGAAATATTGAATACGATGGTGGATCAGTTACGATCGTTTGCATCGGAAGTTACCCGCGTGGCGCGTGAGGTTGGTACGGAAGGAAAATTGGGAGGCCAGGCAAATGTGCCGGGCGTTGCAGGTACATGGAAAGATTTAACAGACAGCGTAAACCAAATGGCAGGGAATCTTACCGCACAGATGAGAAATATTGCCGAAGTAACGATAGCAGTGGCAAATGGTGATATGTCTAAAAAAATCACCGTCGATGTTAGGGGGGAATTTTTACAGTTGAAAGAAACCATCAATACGATGGTCGATCAGTTGAGGGCATTTGCATCGGAGGTAACCCGTGTGGCGCGCGAGGTGGGTACCGAAGGAAAACTGGGAGGCCAGGCATTCGTGCCAGGAGTTGCGGGAACTTGGAAAGATCTGACGGATTCAGTAAATCAAATGGCAGGTAATCTTACTGCACAGGTCAGAAATATTGCAGAAGTAACCAATGCGGTAAAAAGTGGTGACCTTTCTAAACTGATTACGGTGGATGTAAAAGGAGAACTTTTGGATTTGAAAAATACCATCAATACGATGGTGTCGCAGTTGAATTCATTTGCATCGGAAGTAACCCGTGTGGCGCGTGAAGTGGGTACGGAAGGTAAACTGGGCGGACAGTCGCAGATAAAAGGTGTTGCCGGAATATGGAAAGACCTGACGGATAGTGTAAATGTTATGGCATCCAATTTAACCGGCCAGGTTCGTGGCATCGCAAAAGTTGTCACCTCAGTTGCTAAAGGAAATCTGAAACAGAAATTATACATTGATGCAAAAGGAGAGGTAGCTCAATTGGCAGATACGATAAATGAGATGATCGATACACTGGCAACGTTTTCCGATCAGGTTACAACAGTGGCACGCGAAGTTGGCGCTGAAGGCAAATTGGGCGGACAGGCCAATGTGCCGGGAGCTTCGGGCACATGGAAGAACCTCACCGAAAATGTGAACCAACTGGCGGCCAATCTTACTACTCAGGTGCGTGCTATTTCTGAAGTTGCTTCGGCTGTAACAAAAGGCGACCTTACGCGAAGTATCCAGGTAGATGCAAAAGGCGAAGTAGAAGCATTAAAAGACACTATCAATCAGATGATCACAAATCTGAAAACCACTACCCAGAGAAGTCAGGAGCAGGATTGGCTTAAATCGAACCTTGCCAAATTTACGCAGATGCTTCAAGGACAGAAAGAATTAAATTCTGTTACCACTAAAATTCTTTCGGAGCTCGCGCAGGTGGTCAATGCACAGCACGGATTATTTTATGTCCTGAATGAAGAAGAAAAACTGATGGAGTCTAAACTCGTATTAGTTGCTTCTTATGCATTTAAAAAAAGAAAGAATGTTTCCGCGGAATTTGCCATGGGCGAAGGTTTAATAGGACAATGTGCAGTAGAAAAAGAACGTATTTTGCTTACCAATGTTCCTGATAATTATATCAGGATAAGCTCGGGCCTGGGCGAAGCAATACCGCTCAATGTAATAGTTTTGCCTGTGCTTTTTGAAGGTCGGGTAAAAGCGGTAATTGAATTGGCATCTTTTGATATTTTTACACAAATCCATCAGAATTTTCTTGACGGATTAACTGAAAGTATTGGCATTACTTTAAATACCATTGAATCCAACTCTAGAACCGAAGAACTTCTTGTGCAATCTCAATCATTGGCCGGTGAACTTAAAAGTCAGCAGGAAGTATTGCGCAACACAAATGAGGAACTGGAAGAAAAAGCGATCCTGTTGGCAAATCAAAAAGAAGAGGTGGAGAACAAGAACCAGGAAGTAGAAGAAGCAAGGAAAGCACTTGAAGAAAAAGCGGATCAATTGACTATTACCTCCAAATATAAATCGGAATTTTTGGCGAATATGTCGCACGAATTAAGAACCCCGCTTAACAGCTTGCAGATATTGGCCAATGAACTCATCTCCAATCGCGATGGAAATCTTACAGAAAAACAAATTCAGTTTGCTAAAACCATCAATGCCTGTGGGGATGATCTTATTCAGTTAATTAACGACATTCTGGATTTATCGAAAATTGAATCCGGTTATATTTCAGTAGATTATACATCGATCAAATTTGGTGGGATCTGCAAATTCTTGGAATCGACATTCAATCATACAGCAAAGTCCAAACTCCTGAAATTCACTATAGAAATGGATGAACAACTCCCTGAATATATCGAAACGGATTCTCAACGGTTGAATCAAATCCTTAAAAATTTATTGTCTAATTCATTTAAGTTTACAGAGAGGGGTCGGGTTAGTTTAAAAATATACAAAGCAAACAAAAACCTGCCTGCCGGACAGACTGGCTGGAAAACAAAAAACATCAATTTGGACAGTGCCGAAACAGTAATCGGCTTCGAAATAACTGATACGGGAATTGGTATTTCACAAGATAAACAAAACATCATATTCGAAGCGTTTCAACAAGCCGAAGGTTCAACCAGCCGAAAATACGGTGGTACGGGTTTAGGTTTATCTATCAGCCGTGGCCTTTCTGATTTATTGGGTGGAACAATAGAGTTGGAAAGTGAATTGAATCAGGGAAGTAAGTTTACTTTGTTTTTGCCCCTTAAATTTATGCCTGATCAGCAAAATAAACCAGTGGAAGCCGAAGAAAGCCAACCTGCTTTAAAAAGCGATCTTAAATCCTCATTTTCATCCATTGTTCAGAAATTGGATATCGAAATGTTTTTTGCGGATGAAGCGGGCGACGACAGGACCAATATTAAACCGGATGATAAGGTGGTGCTAATAGTGGAAGATGATCTTACATTCGCTAAAATTTTGCTCGAAAAAGCACACAAGAATGGAATTAAGGCTATTGTCACCAACAAAGGTAACAATGTGATAGATTTCATCAATCAATTTCATCCTGATGTCATCACTATGGATATTAAAATGCCCGATACCAGCGGGTGGAAAGTGTTGGATCGGCTCAAAACAGATTTTAATTTGCGGCATATCCCCGTTTATATAATATCAGGCGAAGACGATAGGAACAAGGGGCTAAAACGGGGAGCCCGAAACTTTTTGGTGAAACCCGTGAATAATGAATCCCTGAAAAATTTGTTTAACGACATTCATGATTTTTGCAATAAAAAAGTAAAAAACCTCTTGATTATAGATGATAACGAGTTTGAATTATTAATGGTTGTGAAAGCTATGGAGGGCAGCGATACTGAAATCGCCACTGCTAAAACAGTAAAAGAGGCTATTCATCTGATTAGAGAAAAAGCATTTGACTGTATCATCTTAGATTTAGTTTTGCCTGATGCAGATGGACTTGATATAATCAAAGAGCTGGAGAGTGACAAATCTGCGCAGGAAACTGCCTTGATTGTTTATTCGGCAAAAGACCTTAGTAAAAAAGAAAGATCAAGGCTAAATCAATTTGCTAACCGTCTCATTTTAAAAAGTGCCCATTCTTTAGATCAGTTAATAGATCAGGCGGCAATATTTCTGCACCGGGTTCATAAAGGGTTACCAGAAGAAATGAGAAGCCGGATAGAAAAATTTTACTTAAAAGAAGACGTGCTTAAAGGAAAAACAGTGTTGATAGTGGATGATGATGTGCGAAATTTGTTTGCATTAACTGCCGCACTCGAGCGTTTTGGGCTAAATATTATAAGTGCAGAAAGCGGACAAGAGGCTATTGGCATTTTGAAAAAAACAAAAAACATTGATATTGCTTTAATGGATATCATGATGCCTGGGATGGACGGATATGAAACGATGCAAGATATTCGGGAAGTACTTAAAAATAAAGACTTAACAATCATTGCTGTCACTGCCAAAGCCATGAAAGGCGATCGGCAGAAATGCATTGATTCGGGAGCTTCCGATTATATTACAAAACCGGTGAATATTGATCAACTGTCATCCCTAATGCGTGTCTGGCTTAAATAATATGAATATTGACCAACTTATTAAATTATTATTGGTTGATGAAAGAGAAGAAACTTTGACAATATTTTTTATTGAAAATGAAAGCAAATAGCCTTATTAAAATCTTATTGGTAGACGACCGGGCAGAAAATTTGTTTGCCTTGGAAGTAATTCTTTCCGACAAGCATTATTTATGTGTGAAAGCAAGTTCGGGCAAGGAAGCATTAAAAATTCTTCTCCGCGAACAAGACTTTGCCGTTATATTAATGGACGTACAAATGCCCATAATGGATGGATTTGAAACCGTAGAATTAATTCGCCAAAGCGAAAAACTTAAGCATGTTCCGATTATTTTTTTAACTGCAAACATGAATACTCCTGAATATATTTTCAAAGGGTATCAGGCTGGTGCAGTTGACTATATGATTAAACCACTTTCGTCGGAAATATTAAAGGCAAAAGTGGCGGTTTTTGTGGATTTGTATAAGAAAACAAATGAATTAATAGTTCAACATGAAGAGAAGGGAAAACGGGCCGCTGAACTAATCATTGCTAACAAGGAACTTGTATTCCAGAACGAAGAGAAGGAAAAGCGGTCAGATGAATTGGTCATTGCCAACAAAGAACTTGCCTTCCAGAACGACGAAAAGGAGAAG
Organism: Odoribacter sp.; assembly: GCA_013824715.1. GTDB lineage: Bacteria > Bacteroidota > Bacteroidia > Bacteroidales > Prolixibacteraceae > Aquipluma. Next base: position 34,740 of record PNOH01000041.1, read on the forward strand.
CGGGCCGAAGAGTTAATCCTTGCCAACAATGAACTTGCTTTTCAGAATGACGAAAAGGAAAAAAGGGCCGACGAGTTAAGCATTGCCAACAAGGAACTTGCTTTTCAGAACGAAGAAAAGGAAAAGCGGGCCGATGAGTTAATCCTCGCCAACAAAGAACTTCTCTTTCAAAACGAAGAAAAAGAAAAACGGGCAGCAGAGTTAATCATTGCAAACAAAGAATTACTGTTTCAGAACGAGGAGAAAGAAAAACGGGCGGCAGAATTAATCATAGCCAACAAGGAACTTGCTTTTCAGAACGAAGAAAAGGAAAAGCGGGCCGAAGAGTTAATCCTCGCGAACAAAGAACTTGTTTTTCAGACCGGAGAGAAAGAAAAGCGGGCGGCAGAATTGGCTATCGCTGACAAAGAGCTTGACTACCAAAATGAGGAGAAAGAAAGACGATCAGTTGCCAATAAAAAATTGGAAGCATCCAGCTATTCCTTAAAATTAGCTTCCCAGTATTCGCTCAGTTTGATTGAAGCGAGCCGTGACCCATTGGTGGTGATAAGCCCTGAAGGCAAAATTACCGACATGAATGAGGCATTGGTGAACATCACCGGAGTATTGCGCGAAGAACTGAAAGACACCGACTTCCTCTATTATTTTACCGAACCTCAAAAAGCACGACAGGTTTATCAGGAAGTGTTCGCCAAAGGATCGGCTGCCGATTCGCCGCTTACTATTCGCCATGCCGACGGTAAACTGACTGATGTATTGTTTAACGGATCGGTTTACAAAGACGACAGCGGAAACGTGTTGGGCGTTGTGATTGTTGCCCGCGATGTGACTGACCAAAAACGGATTGCAACTGAATTGAATGAAGCTATTGTGTTTGCCGAAATGGCTGTTGATATTGCAGAAGAGGCCAAAGCAAAAGCTGAAAGCGCCACTTTGACTGCCGAAAACGCGGTAAAAGCCAAACAGCAGTTTTTGTCGAACATGAGCCATGAAATCCGCACCCCAATGAACGCGATTATCGGATTCACCAAAGTACTTCTAAAGACTGAGTTATCAGCCAGACAAAAAGAATATCTGCTTGCCATAAAATTGAGCGGCGATGCATTGATTGTACTCATCAACGACATACTCGATCTGGCAAAAGTCGATGCCGGGAAAATGACATTCGAACAAACCCCTTTCAAAATGTCGGCTTCTATTTCGGCCATGGTTCATCTGTTCGAAACAAAAATTCAGGAAAAGAATTTAAAGTTAGTGAAGGAATACGATAAAAATATTCCTGAAGTTTTGGTTGGCGACCCGGTAAGGTTGCACCAGATTATTTTAAACCTGGTGAGCAACGCGGTAAAATTTACGACCAAAGGAAAAATTACCGTTAGTGTAAATTTGCTGAGCGAAGATGAGAAGAAAGCGACCATCCGGTTCTCTGTTTCAGATACCGGGATCGGAATACCAGAAAGTAAAATCGGAAAGATATTTGAGAACTTTCAGCAGGCATCGAGCGTCACTTCACGCTTATATGGTGGAACCGGACTTGGACTGGCCATCGTTAAACAATTGATTGAACCACAGGGAGGAACCATCAGTGTAACGAGTAAAGTTGACGAAGGATCAACATTCAGCTTCGTGTTAAGTTTTCTGAAAACCAGTGCGGATGCCGATTTAGAATCAGAAATCCTCGAATTGGACCGCGACATTAAAACCCTAAAGGTTTTGGTTGTTGAAGACATCGTCCTCAATCAGTTACTGATGAAAACCTTGCTCGATGATTTCGGGTTTGAACGCGATATTGCCGATAATGGAATAATTGCCATCGAAAAACTGCGGCTAAAAGCTTATGATGTTATTTTGATGGACTTACAGATGCCCGAGATGAATGGGTTTGAAGCTACAGATTACATCCGCAACATCATGAATTTGAAAATCCCGATCATCGCTTTAACGGCCGATGTAACTACCGTTGATTTAGCCAAATGTAAAGCGGTTGGCATGAACGATTACATCGCCAAGCCTGTTGATGAGCGCGTATTGTACAGCAAAATAATTGGCCTGGTTAAGCGAAATTCAGGGCAGGAAATCATTGTCAAAGAAGAAATTATTAAGGAAAAATGTATTGACCTGGACTATTTAAACCACCGTACCAAATCGCATCCTAAGTTAATGATGGAAATGATTGCAGCTTACCTGGAACAAACCCCGCCATTAGTTTCAGCCATGAAACAGAGCCTGATCGACAAAGACTGGGACCTGTTGTATGCTTCGGTACACAAAATGATCCCTTCGTTTTCGATCATGGGCATCAGTATTGATTTCGAAAACATGGCCAAAAAAGTTCAGGAATATGCATTGAACCAAAAACAGGCTGAAGGAATACCCAACATGGTACTTCAACTTGATAAAATATGTTCGCAGGCATGCACCGAATTAGAAGAAGAGTTTAACCGGATTAAAAGTACGAACCAATGAGCAACGATAAGATTAAAATATTTTTAGTGGATGACGATTCTGTGTATTTAAAATTACTTGAAATAGAATTCCTTCAGCATGGCGATTTCGAGATTGAAACTTATGCCACGGGCGAGCTGTGTGTTGAAAACCTGAAACATGCCCCGGATGTAATTGTATTGGATTATTACCTCGATGGCATCGATAAATCAGCGATGAACGGAATTGAAACACTGGATAAAATAAAGGCCATCAATCCTGATATTTCGGTGATCATGCTTTCTTCGCAGGATAGTATCGACATTGCCATAGACTGTATGCACCACAGGGCATTCGACTATGTCATGAAAAGCGAAACAGCCTTCCTGCGGCTCAAAAAAATCATATCCCGCATTTTTAGCTACAAAAGAATGGAAAAGCAATTGAACTGGTATATGGAGAGGATGTGATCACCCGGGTGTACGACAAAAATCCCTTTTTGAAAAATTAACCACACGAGTGGTTGAATGTGAATAGGCCTGAGTGAAACTT
>PNOH01000042.1 GCA_013824715.1 Odoribacter sp.
CATAGGGGTTTATAACCTTTGATTTCGTAGTAAAGTAAAAGCAAATCAAATTCGCTATGAACTTCTACGATATAAAAAGATACCTCGAAGGAAAAACTACAGATGCCGAATCGGGGCAAATCAGAAACTGGCTGATTAATCCGGGAAATGACAGTGATTTGCGCCAGATTCTTGGTGAAATATGGACAAATTCTGAAATCAGTTTGAAAGTGCAGGGACCCGATTTTGACCGTATGCTCGATCAAATGCACCATCAGATTAATGCCCGACAACTAACACGAGCTAAATCAGTAACATTATCCACAAAACTTTATCAGGCATTTTCAAAGGTTGCAGCCATTTTGATCATTCCATTGCTGTTACTTTCGGTATATTTCTATTTTAATCCTTACAGTACTTCAAATAAGCTGGCTTCCAATACCTTTCGCGAAGTTTACACCAAACCCGGAACCCGCACCAAAATTGAATTACCAGATGGTACCCGTGTGTGGTTAAACGATGGGACAATCTTCCGTTATCCCGAATCTTTTTCAGGTGAAAAGCGGGAAGTGTTTGTTGACGGTGAAGCCTATTTCGAAGTGAAGTCAAACCCGAAAAATCCGTTTGTAGTGAAAAATCCGATGATGAATACGGTGGTGACTGGTACACATTTCAACCTGAATGCCTATTCGGCTGATAAATTCTTTGAAGCTACCCTGCTTGAAGGGAAAGTAAGCCTGGAACGAGATAACCAAACATGGGTGATAGAACCCGGAGAACAGGTTCACTTTGATTCCCAACTCGGAAAAATCATCCAAAAAACGGTTGATCCGAAAAATGCTGCGGCCTGGGTGGATGGAAAATTAATTTTTCAGGATGAGAAACTGGGTACAGCCATCAAAAAACTGGCGAGGTGGTATAATGTCGAAATTATTCTATCCGATCCTGAAATTAATAACTACTTGCTTACAGGTACCATTCAGGATGAAAAACTCGATCAAACCCTGAATTTAATTTCGTTTGCACTTCCGGTCAGATTCAAGTTTAAAAAAGCAACTAATTCAACTGAAATACAACGTACTATCTATATGACGAAGAAATAAAAAAAGGCCGGCAGGAATTTCGCAGGTTCACTGTCGGCCCAAATTCAATGTTAATACTTAACGCTTTAAATTTATGGAAAAAAAATTGAAACTGATCATTCCCTGGAGCAATTCTCCCGGAATGAAAAAAATGTTACGCTACATGAAACTAACATTAGTGATTTCTCTGGTAGCTGTCCTGCAAACCTGGGCAGCAGTAACCTATTCTCAAACTACTACCTTATCGATTAATCTGAAAAATGCACCAGTGCAAACTGCAATTCAGCAAATTGAGGATCAGTCTGAGTTCTTTTTTTTGTATAGCCGATCGATAATTGATGTCGACCGAACCGTTGATGTGCAGTTAAAAGATGCAAAGATTTCGGAGGTATTGAATGCCTTATTTAACGGAAGTGACGTGGTTTATAAAGTGGATGGAAGACAGATCGTATTGTCCAGTAAATCGGAGAATTCTGTCTTTTACATGCAACAACAAAAATCCATTTCCGGTAAAGTAACTGACACTACTGGTGGTTCGTTGCCTGGTGTTTCGGTTATTATAAAGGGGACGACCAATGGCACTATTACTGATGCTGAGGGAAATTATGCGCTTTCCAAAGTATCAGAAAATTCGACCCTGCAATTCTCATTTGTGGGAATGAAAACACAGGAGTTAGCCGTTGGTAGCCAAACAACAATTAATGTAGTTCTGGCTGATGAAACCATTGGTCTGGAGGAAGTTGTTGCTGTTGGATATGGCACACAGAAAAAAGTCAACCTTACCGGTTCGATCTCCAGTGTATCTACCAAAGAATTGGAAAGCAGGCCGATAACGCAAGCCTCGCAGGCGCTTGCAGGTTTGGCAAGTGGTGTTTCCGTTTCACAGGGATCTGGCCGCCCGGGAGCCGATGGCGCAACGATCCGGATCAGGGGAATAGGTACATTCTCTGGTGCAGGAAACGATCCGTTAGTATTAATTGATGGATTGGCCGCCAGTATTAACGACATTGACCCCAATAATATCAAAAGCATATCGGTATTAAAAGATGCCGCCTCGGCAGCTATTTACGGAACCCGTGCCGCAAATGGTGTAATTCTGATTGAAACCAAACGCGGAGAAAAAGGGAAATTCCAGGTTAGCTATAACAATTACGTGGGTTGGCAAAAGGTAACTGCTTTGCCCCAATTCGTTGATTCGTGGGAATATGCCACCTTAAAAGGAGGTTATACCGCCGAGCAAATTGCCAAATACAAAGATGGCTCCGACCCCGATAATTATCCCAATGTACCTCACCTTAAAAATTTGCTGAGTACCGGATCAGGCTTTCAAACCAGCCATAACATGAATTTTATGGGTGGCGACGAAAAGAATACTTTCCTTTTTTCGCTGGGATACCTAAATCAGAATTATATAGTTGCTAAAGATAACTATGAACAGTATAATTTTGGCTTAAACTTCGATAGCAAAATCAAAAAAAACCTAAGATTAAAAGTCGATTTAAAGGGTTATAGCCGGAACAAGGATGAACCACGTTCTACAGGCGATGAGGGAGCCATGATTGGATTTGCCGTTCGCGAACCAAACACTTATGCCGGTAAAAAATCGGATGGTACTTATGGATACCAGGACGATTTTGCTCCCGAGGCCTGGATGGATAGCAAATCGTTCACCAATAATAAGTCTAAAAATTTTCTGGGTGGAATGGAACTTTCGTGGGAATTGATAAAAGGTTTAACCCTGAGTGGAAAAGCGGGATGTAAATATTACAATTTTACCAACCAGTGGTATCAATCGACCTTCGTTTTTAATTCAACGAAAACCTATGGCCCCAACAGGTTAGAGGTAACTTCAGGCGACAATTCGCTGCTTACCTTGCAGTCGTTACTTCAATATACCAAAACAATCGAAAAACATGACTTCTCTGTATTGGCAGGGTTCTCACAAGAATCTTACCGACACGATCAGATTGCGGCATCTCGTGACAATTTTCCGAATAATGAATTGTATGAATTAAACGCCGGCTCAGGAAGCAATATGCAAAACAATGGTTGGGGAACAGAGTGGGCTTTACGTTCCTATTTCGGACGCTTGAATTATTCCTTCAATGGCAAATATCTTTTCGAAGCCAATGCCAGGTACGATGGAACATCCCGTTTCCCTGCATCCGGAAGATGGGGCCTTTTCCCATCCGTTTCGCTTGGTTGGAGGGTTTCTGAAGAATCGTTCATTAAAGATAATTTTTCCTGGATTGACAACCTGAAACTTCGTGCTTCATGGGGTAAGTTAGGAAATCAAAACATCTCAAACTACCCATATCAATTTGTGTTGGGTACAGGTTGGAATTACACCTTTGGAGGAAATCTGGCTTCCGGGATCAAGTTAGACAAATTACCTAATACCGATGTGCGATGGGAAACAACAGCCGTTACCGACCTTGGTCTCGATCTTTCGGTATTGGAGGGTCAGCTAAGTATGACCTTAGATTACTTCGACAAAACTACATCTGATATTCTTTATCCAAAATCTGTTTCAAGCGTATTGGGACTGGGAACTGCTGAGTACAATGCAGGGGAAGTAAACAACAAAGGATTTGAAGTTATGCTGAATTACCATACTTCTATTGGTAAGCTAAATATTGGTGTGTCACCTAATTTCTCCTACGTTAAAAACAAAGTCGTTAAACTCGGCGATGGCTTAACAAGGGATATTGGCAAAGGACTCTTTGTTGATGAGTCAATTGGGGCTATTTACGGGTATGAGGCCGATGGCTTGTTTGTTGATGCTGCTGATGTAACAAGTTACGCTAAACAGCCTTATTCGGCCGAACCAGGAACAATCCGTTATAAAGACATTAGCGGACCTGATGGTAAACCTGATGGCGTGGTAAATGCTACTTACGACCGGAAAGTACTTGGATCTACTAACCCTAAATATGCTTATGGGGCTACGATTACTGCCGATTACAAGGGCTTCGATTTTTCGATGTTGTTTCAGGGGTTGGCCGGATTAGACAAACAAATGGGATCGTATATGGCCTTCGCATTCTATAATGGTGGAAACATTCAAAGGTGGCAGGCCGATGGCGCATGGACAAAAGCGAACCCGAACCGAAACGCAATTTACCCCCGGCTCACTGGTGGTGTGAACATGTCAGAATTCCCAACGTCAACATTCTGGCTTCGGAATGCAAGTTTCCTTCGGCTTAAAAATTTGCAGGTGGGCTATACCATTCCAAAAAGTATAATTCAAAAAATCAAACTGAACAATTTGCGTATTTTCTACAGCGGCCAAAACCTCTTTACATATAACCATTTTTATGAAGGATGGGATCCGGAAATGTACCAAGCTACAGGCGACAGCCCTAATTTCGGTCCAATTACCGCTGTTCATACATTTGGTCTAAATGTTAAATTTTAAGCTCGATGCAAATTTGAGTCACTTAAACTATTAAAATGAAGAAAATGAAAAAGAGATATTTCAATTTAGTAATACCTAAAATAGGACTTATTTTAGTGTTGCTGGGAGCTTTAAATACCGGCTGTAGTAAGGATTTATTCGATAAACAACCTTTAGATTCAGTTTCAGACGCAACATTCTGGAAGACAGAAAGCGACGCCAAGCTTGCGCTTGCATCATGCTACAGCGCCAGAAACAAAGATTGGGGCGAATGGACAAGCAATGACTGGTGGACTCCCTGGTCGTTGGTCGAAATGGAAATTATGGCAGGTAACGGTTCTGAAAAAGAAGGAAACCCGGATAAAATAACCGACGGAACACTTAATTCAACCAATGGTATGATCGGTGGATTTTGGTCACATGCGTACCGAAGGATAACCACATGTAACAATTTCTTGGGTCATATCGAAGGTATTCCCATGGATGCAGCAAAAAAAGCCATCATGGTTGCTGAAGTCCGCACAATCAGGGCTTTCGAATATTTCAATATGGCTTTCTATTTTGGCGATGTCCCATTAGTTAAGGAAGTACTTACGCTTGAAGAAGCCAACAGTGTTACCCGGGCTCCAAAAGCTGATGTTTGGGCGTTTGCCGAATCGGAGCTAAAAGCTTGTGCCTCGGTACTTCCCAAAACCCGTCCGGATTCTGAAAATGGCCGCATGACTGCAGGTGGCGCCTTGGCAATATTGGGTCGTCTGCAAATGGCAGAAAAAAAATGGGCTGATGCTTCAAGTACATACAAAACCATCATCGATAATGGAACTTATACTATCGATCCGAAATTTAGTGAGCTATTCTGGGAAGCCAATGAATTTAGTAAAGAGATTGTCGTAAGTTCGCAATACAAATCGGCTGTTTTTCAGCAAGTTGTCTTGCAGTTCGTCTATCCTGAGCAGTTCAATGGCTGGCATCAATTTTCGCCTTATAACGAATTGGTAAAGGTATTCGAATGTACCGATGGCAAAACAATAGATGTGTCGCCTTTGTACGATAAGAACAATCCGTATGATAACCGCGATCCCAGGCTAGATGCTACAATCCTTATTCCTGAAAGAAGCAAATTCAGAGGAGTTATTTATACGACTAAACCCGGAACAAGCGATGCATTTGGCAAATACCCGGTTTGGAGCGGATACAGCATCCATAAATTTATGGACGAAGGTTACAATGGAAGTTTGTTTGATTATGGTGGTAACTGGGTAATTATCCGTTATGCCGAAGTTCTTTTAAGTTATCTGGAATCGAAATTAGAGTCAGGAGCTGCAATTGATCAGGCAATACTTGATGCGACCATCAACAAAGTTCGCGGACGGGCTGCTGTAAATATGCCTCCAGTGACAGTTACCGATCCTACTAAATTAAGAGAAATTATCCGCAGGGAACGCAGGGTTGAGTTTGCCTTTGAAGGAATGAGATATTACGATATTCTCCGTTGGGGAATTGCTGCAGAGGAACTTAACGGTACCTATCATGGAATGAAACTCACCAACGATCCGGCAAATTACACGACTTACCCGGTTGATGCTGAAGGTTACTTTGTTATGAGAAACAAAAGAGCCTTTAAGAAGGGGATTAACGAATTATGGCCTATTCCCCAGTCTGAAAGGGATATCAATAAAAATCTTACCCAGAATTCGGGATACTAGTTTTTTAGAGAAAAGGTTAATTAAAAAAGTAATCCCGGTCAATTTTATTGCCGGGATTATCTTTGTAAGCTGAGTTCGACATAAACTGTAGGATAGCACATTATAAATAAGGTAATAAGGTTGGTTCTCTTGATTAATGGCTTTCTACTAAGGTTTAAAAGAGTATGATAAGGTTTTATAAACTTATTTTTTACAAACCTTAGCAGTTCCTCAGTATGTTGACATACAGCCTATAAATGAATAACTGGGGAAATAGAGACGGTGGTGTTCAGCCCGGAATTGGCGAAATATAATAGCCCAGGGCAAACGACGAAGGAGTGCCGCCCTGGGTTGGAAAGGACAAAGAAGAAACCGTCCGCGTGAAAGTGGTTTTCAATGCAAAAACCTCTTTTCGGACGGAATACCTGCCAGGCGGCAGGCTGGGCATCGGCCTTTAAAAATGATGTTGCATAAAAGAAATTTTATACAGCACTAAACAAAACCTTATTAACTTGGTGATCCACAATTGTTATTTTTTTTGATTTATATCGGGCTCAGGTTTTTAGCAACAAATTAAAAAATAAGACATGGCACAGATGTTCAGATTTCTGGTAGTGGCAATTCTTTTATACGTCGGTTCTGAAGCGAAAGCCCAATATGCAGCAAAACCCCTTTTTCGCGACCCGGTGTATGATGGCGCTGCCGATCCAACGGTTATTTTCAATAAAACGGAAAACAAGTGGTTCATGTTTTATACCAATCGTCGGGCAAACGATGCCAGCCTCGATGGGGTCAGTTGGGTTCACGGAACACGCATCGGGATCGCTGAATCTTCTGATGGCGGGGCAAACTGGACCTACCGCGATACCTGCGACATCCAATATCGACTGACCGATTATACACATTGGGCACCTGAAGTAATTGAGAATAAAGGTCTGTACCACATGTACCTGTCGTACGTCCCCGGAGTTTTTACCGACTGGAACCACCCGCGATGGATCATTCACCTGACAAGTAAAAACCTCATTAACTGGAAATTTGAGTCAAAGCTTAGTTTATCATCCGACCGCTGCATTGATGCCTGTGTTTTCAGGTTGCCGCAAGGCGGATGGCGCATGTATTACAACAACGAACGCGACGGAAAATCGATGTATTATGCCGATAGTCCAGATCTTTATACTTGGACCGACAGTGGTAAAAAAGTTGTTGGCGATCAGGCAGGAGAAGGCCCAAAAGTGTTTTACTGGAAAAACAAATACTGGATGGTGGTTGATAATTGGGAAGGTTTAGGTGTTTATTACTCGAATGATCTGGTAAACTGGATCAGGCAACCTGAAAATATTTTGCAAATTCCGGGAAAAGGGAAAGACGATCAGGTTATTGGTGGACACCCTGATGTGGTGGTCAATGGCGACCGTGCCTATATCATTTACTTCACACATCCCGGAAGGACTCCAGAAAACAAAGGGAAAGATACTTACGAACAGCGCCGGAGTTCCATCCAGATTGCCGAACTTGAATATAAAGACGGAATCATTTCGTGCGACAGGGACAAACCTGTTACAATCAATTTAAAAAAGCCTGAATAAAAACACAAAAAAAAATGAACCGAAGAGAACTAATCAAACAACTTAGCCTGTCGGTGCCTGCATTAATTTTTGCCCGCCAGGCCGGGGCCTCCGGGTTCTTTACCGAAATGTCCGGAGAAAAAATTGCAAATGGCATGTTTAAACCCGACTGGCAATCACTGAAACAATACCAAACTCCTGAATGGTACAAAGATGCCAAATTCGGGATTTGGGCGCATTGGGGCGCACAGTGCCAGCCCGAAGCTGGCGACTGGTATGCCCGTTTCATGTACGACGAGGGAAGCCGTCAGTATAACATTCATCTGAAAAAGTATGGTCATCCATCCAAATTTGGGTTTAAGGATGTGATCAACGACTGGAAAGCCGAAAACTGGAATCCGGAAGAGTTGATGGAACTTTACAAACGTGCCGGAGCCCAATACTTCGTCGGAATGGCCAACCATCACGATAATTTCGACAATTACAACAGCAAATATCAGCCTTGGAACTCGGTAAATATTGGGCCAAAGAAAGACCTGATCGGAGGTTGGGCCAAAGCCGCCCGGAAACATGGATTGCACTTTGGGGTGAGTATTCATGCTGCTCACGCCTGTCTGTTCTATGAAACAGCTCAGCGGTCAGATGAAAATGGCCCATTGGCAGGAGTTCCCTACGATGGCAAACTTCAGAAAAAAGATGGGAAAGGTACCTGGTGGGAAGGGTACGATCCGCAGGATCTTTATGCCCAGAATCACCCCTTAAGTACCGGAAGCGATAAGGTCTCAAACATACATAAACAATGGGACTGGATTAATGGAGCAGTCATTCCGGATAAAGCTTATTGCGATAAATTCCTGAACCGCACCATTGACCTGATCAACCAATACGATCCTGATCTGGTTTACTTTGATGATACCGCACTTCCGCTCTGGCCAATAAGTGATGCCGGATTAAAAATTGCCGCTCATTTGTACAACAACAGCATCAAAAAACATGGAAAGCTGGAAGCTGTGCTGAACGGTAAAATTCTGAATGAAGAACAGCGCCAATGCATGGTTTGGGACATTGAAAAGGGCCGCAGCAATCAGCTTGAGCCATTCGTTTGGCAAACCGACACTTGTTTGGGAAGCTGGCATTACGACCACTCCATCTTTGTCAAACACGGTTACAAAACGGCAAAAACGGTTATTCATAACCTGATCGATATTGTCAGTAAAAACGGAAACATGTTGCTTAGTGTACCGGTTCGTGGTGACGGAACAATTGATTCGGACGAACGAGCTGTGGTGGAAGAAATTGGCGCCTGGATGAAAAACAATGGAGAATGTATTTTCGGTACACGTCCGTGGAAAATATTTGGTGAAGGACCGGCTCAGGAAAGCGCCGCAGCATTAACCGGTCAAGGTTTTAACGAAAGCGGTGGCAAACCGTTCAGCGAATTGGATTACCGCTTCACTACAAAAGGAAATTCGCTTTATGCAATCGCTCTTGGATGGCCCGAAAATGGGAAAGCCTTGATCAAAAGCCTTTCGAAAGGAAATCTGTTGAGACAGGAACCTGTAACCCAGGTTGAATTTCTTGGTCAGGGAAACCTGAAATTCGAACAGAAAGAAGATGGGGTGGAAGTGACGCTTCCAGCGAATAAACCTGAGTTGAATTATGCATATTCGCTAAAAATTAGCTGAAAAATATCCCTGCGGGATAAAATATTTATAGCAAACGAAAGAGATGAAAGAAAATTCGACCCCAGCTGGGGTCGAACATCATTCCTCCAATCTGTTTCTATAAACATTCGACCTCGCTGAGGTCATAAAAAATCAAAATACAGATCATGAAAAAAAATTTAATTGTATTCTTCTTAGTAAGTTTTCTTTTTAGTTCAGTAAAAGCACAGCAAACGCCTGCCAATTATGACGAGCACCTTCAATGGTGGCGCGATGCACGGCTTGGGCTGTTCATTCACTGGGGGCCGATAACCCTCACCGGCGCTGAAATAAGTTGGTGTATGCGAACCGATTTGCCCTGGTGCAAACCCGATTATGTAGTTCCTGAAATTTACCAGCAACTCTACAAACAGTTTAACCCGGTTAAGTTCGATGCCCGCCAGTGGGTACAATATGCCAAAGATGCAGGAATGAAATATATCGTTTTTGTATCGAAGCACCACGATGGATTTGTAGAGTGGGATTCGAAACTGACCGATTACAAGATCACAAATACACCCTTTGGGCGCGATGTAATACGAGAATTATCCGACGCTGCCAAAGAGGCAAACATGCCTTTTGGCGTTTATTTCTCGCCGGGCGACTGGCACGACAAGGATTGCCGCTCGGCAACCAACGATGTTTTTGTAAAACGTATGCACGGTTATCTTACTGAACTACTGACGAATTACGACATCAAGCTGTTGTGGTTCGATTACGACGGGTTTCCAAATCCAAGCTTCCCGGAAGAAACCGCAACTTTGGTCCGTAAATTAAAACCGGGGATTATTTTGAGTAACCGGCTTGAACCACTTCACCCTGACGAATCGCACGGACGGATTGGTAAATGGGGCGATTATTGCACCCCGGAAAACCGTGTCGGAAGCTATTGCGATCAGGTTCCATGGGAAACCTGTGCTACAATGGGAAACGGTTGGTCGTGGCGGTCGAACGATAAAGCCAAAGACTTAAGATTTGCTTTGCGCACACTCATCGGATGCGCCGGTGGCGACGGCAATCTTCTGCTCAATGTTGGCCCGAATGCGTTGGGCGAATTTCAGGCTGATTTTGTCGACCGGCTTCATGAAGTTGGCGCGTGGATGAAAACAAACGGAGAATCGATTTACGGAACCCGTGGAGGCCCGTTCACTCCAACAGATTCGTATGCCAGCACACGCAAGGGAAATGTGATTTACATCCATGCGTTCACCTTTAACGGAGACGAACTTGTTTTGCCTCATTTGCCAGCGAAAATCAAAGGAGCAACTTTGATGGATGGCACCCCGGTAGCAGTTGAGAATTCAAAAACAGCGCTTACCATTACATTAGATCCATCAAAACAAACTCCGATTGTAACCCTGATTAAACTGACGATTGATAAGCCTGCAATTGAATTAGCTGCCATTTATCCTCTATCGGTAAGTGGTTCGCTGGCCTATCTGAAACCAGCCACAGTGTCAAGTAGTATCGCACCACTTTTCATGCACACCGCTCAGTCAGCCCTTGACGACAACCCCGGCACTTTCTGGAGCCTTGGACGTAATGACTCGGTGGCTGCAACCATCATCGGCAAAAAATTTGAAGAACAGCACAGCCCAAAGGCGGAGTTGTGGCTAAAATCAGGCTGGCTTGAGGTCGATCTGGGTGCGCCAAAATTGGTTACACGGGCAATGCTACAGGAACTCCAGTGGGGCGATTATTCACCGGTAACTTCATATAGTATCGATTGCGAAGAAAAAGGAGTTTGGAAAACAGCCTTCGAAGGAACAAATATCGGCAAAAAGCCATTTGAAGTAAATCTGCACAAACCGGTAACTGCGAGAAAATTCAGACTTTCAATTAAAGCAGAAGGACGACCTGCATTGGCTGAATTTCAACTGTTCTAAAAAAAATATAACTTATACCAACCGCGAATGAATAACGACCTTTGTAGAAAAGATAGAGCTATAGGAAAGGTAATATTCGATCAGGATGTCAAGGTCGGCTGCGGGATAGATGTTTATAAAGACAAATTAGTAGCCACCATTCGAAAAAGCGAAAGTTTATACAAAGTCAGGGAGTATAGCTCCTACACGAGTTCTTTGACAGAGTAGTGAGTGTTCCGGAATCACCTCAGAAATAAAAATCGTCATTCTTTAACCCAAAAGTTCCGCGAAAAAATACATTAAATTTATTTTAGTATTGAATCACCCATCGATTCAACCTCAATTTTCATAGTTTTGTGTACAGATAACCAATAAACTTATTCAATCATGATTAAACGACTTTTTATTTCGCTCGCTTTCTTTGCGTTGACGGGTTTTGCTGTAATAGCTCAGGAACAACAGCGCCCTGGTCAGCAACCTGCTCCTGAAACCGGCGAGAAATTCAAACTCGGAATGGCAGATTATACATTTGTCAGGTTAAACGATTTGGATAAATCGCTGGCAACCATGCAACGTGCCGATGTGCATTATCTGTGCATCAAAGATTTCCATTTACCATTTAAAAGTACCGATGCTGAAATTGCTGCTTTTCATGCCAAACTTAAAGAGAAGGGTGTGACCGGTTATGCCGTTGGTCCAATCTACATGAAATCCGAAGCCGAAATAGATAATGCTTTTGAATATGCCAAAAGGGTGGGAGTGAAGCTGATTGTTGGTGTGCCCAACTATGAATTGCTTCCGTATGTTGACAAGAAAGTGAAAGAATATGGCTTTAATTATGCCATTCATCTTCACGGTCCGGATATAGCTACTTATCCTGATGCAGAGGATGTTTGGAACCATGTAAAAGACCTCGATCCGCGTATTGGCATGTGCCTCGATATTGGCCACGATACCCGCAATGGAAAAGACCCGGTGGCTGATCTGAAAAAGTTCCATACAAGAGTTTTCGACATCCATATTAAAGATGTTACCGGAACAACCAAACTGGGGTATTCGCTCGAAGTCGGTCGTGGGGTGATTGACTTTCCGGCTTTTATTAAAATGCTGCGAAAAGTTGGATATACAGGTGTTTGCAGTCTCGAACACGAAAAAGATATGGGTGATCCGTTTATGGGAATTGCAGAATCAATCGGTTATTTCAGAGGGGTAATTGAAGCGACTAAATAGATTTAAATTGAAAGTTATGAGAATTTGTATAAAACTCGGTATTGTTCTACTCGTTTTATTTGCGTTTTCGTTCACGAAAGGGAAAATTAAATCGCCTGAAGTTACTGTTGATGAATTGAAAAAGCACATTAACTATTTGGCTTCCGAAGACTTGAAAGGCCGTAGGACCGGTACACCGGGTGACAGCCTGGCTGCTGAATATATCAGTAAAGAGTTAAAGGAAATAGGCCTGGTTCCTTTATATGATAAGGGTTTTCAGAAATTCAGGGTAACTGATAAGATTATTACCGGGCCGGCAAACAGCCTGATATTGAATGGTGAATCGCTTAAATTGGATGTTGATTTTGCCCCGTTTGCTTTTTCTGAGAATGCTTCATTTAACGGTGAAGTTGTTTTTGCAGGATATGGTTTCGACATCAGTGAAGACAGCCTGAAATGGAAGGATTATTCTGCGATTGGTGTGAAAGGGAAAATTGTAATGATCCTGCGGGCTGATCCTGAAATCGAAAAAAACATGAGCCCTTTTATGAAATACAGCAAAGACCGTGATAAAGTCCTTCAGGCAAAAGATATGGGAGCTGTGGCTGTGCTGTTGGTTTCAGGTAAAGTTTTCGATCCGGAAGATAAATTTGAGCCACTTGCCAAAGGCGATCAGTCGGTTGGTTTACCGGCATTCCGCATTTCAAGAAAAATAGCCGATTCGATTTTGGAACCCAAAAAACTGAATATAGACGATCTGGAGAAAAAATTGAATGAACTGCGCCGTCCCGATAGTTTCTCAACCGGTGTTAGTGTTTCAGGACATTCTGATGTTGTTCAGACTACGGTTCCAACCAGAAATGTGGTTATGATTCTTCCGGGCAGCGATCAGGTTTTAAAAAATGAATATGTGGTTTTAGGAGCTCATTTCGATCATTTGGGAATGGGTGGACCCGGCTCCGGAAGTCGCATACCCGATACGGTTGCCGTCCATTATGGCGCCGATGACAACGCTTCAGGAGTTGGAATGATGCTTGAACTGGCCGAAAAGTTGGCTGCCAATCCAAAAAGTCATAAACGGAGTATTGTGGTTGTCGGTTTCTCAGGAGAAGAAATGGGATTGCTGGGATCGAAGAATTATGTCGAAAATCCGGAAATCAATCTAAAAATGGTTGATGCCATGATAAACCTCGATATGGTAGGCCGGTTAACCGACAGCACCAGACTGCAAATAGGCGGTGTGGGCACAGCAGAACCTTTCAGAAAAATAATTTATGATTCGTGCGATACCACTAAAATGAAACTTGCACTTTCGGACGAAGGGTACGGGCCCTCCGACCATTCCTCATTTTACGGCAAGGATGTTCCGGTCTTGTTCATCAGCTCCGGAGCTCATTTGGATTACCACACTCCGGCAGATTCCTGGAATAAAATCAATTATGAAGGCATGGTGAAAATTGCGGATGTGGCCTACCGGATAATTTCGGATGTGGCCAATTCGGATTCGAAACTGATATTTAAGGAAGCTGGCCCCAAATTGGCTTCAGGACGTGGACTTACCCGCCGTAAAGGAGTTACGCTGGGGATCATGCCCGATTTTGCCGGAAATGTGAAAAACGGTTTACGGGCAGACTTGATTACTCCGGGCAGGCCAGCCGCTATTGGGGGCATGAAAAAAGGTGATATTATCACTTCTATTAACGGAAAACCCGTCAATAATATTCAGGATTACATGTTCAGGATGGGACAGCTCAAACATGGTGAAACCATCAGTGTGGAAGTTTTGCGCGGTGGAAAAATGGAAGTTTTACTTTTACAACTCTAATTTATGAAAACATTTCTCTTTTGGTTTCTGGCTTTTCTCATTACCATCTCGGCAGCAATTTATCAGCGGGCAACAGGACCTACTTATCCGAAAAAGCACACAATTTCGGTTAATGGGGTCGAATATCCGCTAAAACTGGTGAGAAGCCTGGGACTGGATGAAGAACCGGTTGTTAAGCTGAAAATAAGCGATACCACTGCCCGGGCAAAAATTTATTTTCGGAGATACCTTTCGAAAGACGAATTTCAGTCGGCTGATTTTCAGTTTAGAAGCAAACCAATTAAATCGTTTGTCATGAATAAGATATTCGGTGTTACCAAAGACGAAGGCTTTTTTGCTGAAGTTCCACAGCAACCGGCAGCCGGAAAGATTGAGTACTACCTGGAGATAACCGATCAGTCAGGAGTAAAAAATTACCTAAAAGAAACGCCGGTTGTTATTCGTTTTAAAGGCGGGGTTCCCGGATATGTTCTGATTCCTCATATTTTGTTCATGTTTATTGCCATGCTTTTCTCCAATCTTTCAGCTATTTTGGCAGTGTTCAAAGTGCCTTCGTTCAGAAAATATACGATGTGGACTTTCGGATGTTTATTGGTTGGCGGAATGATTTTGGGGCCGGTAGTCCAACTTTACGCATTTGGCGATCTGTGGACAGGTATTCCTTTTGGCTGGGATTTGACCGATAACAAAACGCTGATTGCTTTTTTATTCTGGATTCTGGCTGTCGTTATGAACCGGAAAAAGGAACGACCCGTTTACACCATTGTTGCAGCAGTTGTGCTTCTTTTGATTTTTACTATTCCTCACAGCATGTTTGGCTCACAACTCGACTACAACACAGGTAACGTTACTCAGGGAATGATCATGAACTTATTTGTTTTATAGTATTAAAAAGCATGAATAAAAGGTAGGGTGGTTTTGATATAACTTCCCGACCTTTTTCTTTTTTGACATCTGCCAGATTGTTGAATATGTGTGAATCATGTAACTCTTTAAAAAAAAATTATAGAACATCTTTCCGCTCAATTTTATCATTTCAGGATTTGATTTGATCAATTTGAGAAAAACACACGCATACTCATTTTACGCAAAACTTTAATAAACAAAACTTTATACTATAATTACACTATTGGCACAGGCATTGCCATACCCCTTTACGAAATCGAACAGCGCAAAAAGATTTAATGGGATTATTCCAATAAACTTACTGTTTGATCTGAAAAGCAAATAATTACTTAATCTCCTAATAAAAAATGCTATAGAAAATTCAACAATAAATTATGACTAACATACGTGAAACCACCAAAAGGAAACAGGCGGAGTCGGCTTTACGCAACAGTGAAACCCACCTGCGTACACTTGTGCAAACTATCCCCGACCTGATCTGGCTGAAAGATACTGAAGGCGTGTATCTCTCATGCAACGCCATGTTCGAACGTTTTTTCGGTGCCATGGAAGCTGACATCATCGAAAAAACCGATTATGACTTTGTTGACCGGGAACTTGCCGACTTTTTCCGCGGGCATGATCGTAAAGCCATGGAAGCAGGAAAGCCAACCAGTAACGAAGAATGGGTTACTTTTGCAGATGATGGCCATCGTGTCTTTCTGGATACCATCAAAACCCCCATGTACGATTCGGATGGAACGCTCATCGGCGTGCTGGGTATCGGGCGGGACATTACAATTCGAAAGCAGGCGGAAGAATCCATAAAGAAACAAAAGGATGATTTTGAAACTATCTTTAATCTTGTTCCGGCTCAGATATGGTACAAGGATACTCATAACAACTTCATTCGTGTTAACCAACAGGTCTGCAAAGATATTGGAATGACAAATGATCAAATTGAAGGGCGCTCAGCGGAAGAATTATTTCCTTCATTTGCACAACAATATTTTAAAGATGACCTCGAAGTATTTTATACCCGCAAACCTAAATTGGGAATTATCGAACAAACTAATACTTCCACCGGTGAAATTCGGTGGGTGCATACCGACAAGCTCCCTATTTTTGGAAACGACGGCGAAGTAAATGGACTTATTGTGTTTGTTCAAGACATTACTGAGCGCAGACGTGCCGAAGATGAAATTACAATGCTTGCTCACTCCCTGAAAAGCATTAATGAATGTGTTAGTCTCACAGATTTGGAGAATAAAATTCTTTTCGTTAACGAATCATTTTTAAAAACTTATGGATACGAGGAAAATGAGCTTTTAGGGGAAAATATAAGCAAAGTTAACTCTCAAACTAATGTACAAGAACAAATTGATGAAATTTTATCGGCCACAATTCTTGGGGAATGGAAAGGTGAGTTGTTGAATAGAAGAAAGGACGGAAATGAATTTCCCATTTATCTTTCAACTACAATCATAAAAGATAAAGATGGCCAGCCGTTAGGGTTAATTGGTGTAGCAACAGATATAACCCAGCGCAAACACGCTGAAGAAACACTCCTAAAACTATCCAGCGCTGTTGAACAAACCGTTGATTCGATAATTATAACTGATCGCGATGGAACGATAGAATACGTTAATCATGCCTTTGAAGTTTTAACCGGATATTCGGCTAAAGAAACTTTGGGTAAAACACCCAGTATGCTTAAATCGGGAACCAAAGAACAGCATTTTTATAAAGGGTTGTGGAAAACAATTTTATCTGGTCAAGTATTCAGAGCAGAATTTGTTAATAAAAAGAAAAATGGTGATTTGTATGACGAGCAAAAAACCATTGCACCGATCTTCGATAAAAATAAAACCATTACGCATTTTATTGCTACCGGAATAGATATTTCCGAGCGTAAAAAATTAGAATTAGCGAAGGAACTAGACCTTCATATTCAAGAAACCTTAAATAAAATCCTCAGTATATCAGTCGAAAATATAAGTTTAGAAGAAAGTCTCGAACGTATTTTAATAACAATTATATCTATCCCGTTTTTGAGCTTAGAGAAAAAAGGAGGAATTCTGCTTACAGAAGAAGGTCAGAATATTTTAACGCTTAAGACATCTTATAATTTATCGAAAAAAATGCAAACGAGTTGCGCTCAGGTTTCGTTCGGGCATTACTTATGCGGAAGGGCGGCAGCTACACGCCAAATACAATTTGTTGATTGTGTTGATGAAGGACATGAAATCAGTTATGAAGGAATAAAACCACATGGTCATTATAATGTGCCAATTCTTACTTCCGATAACGTCCTTGGAGTTATTGTTATTTACTTAGCTGAATATCATAAACATGAAAAATATGAGCAGGACTTCCTGCTTGCAGTCGCAGTTATTCTTTCGGGATTGATACAACGCAAACGTTCTGAGAAAGAATTGATAAAATCCAAGGAAAAAGCAGAAGAGAGCGACCGCCTGAAATCAACATTTCTGGCCAATATGAGTCATGAAGTTCGTACTCCGTTAAATAGCATCATCGGGTTTTCGGAATTATTGGCTGATCCATATTTTGAAGAGGATCAGAAGAATGAATTTATTCAGAGTATCATTACCAGTGGGAATAACCTTTTATCCATTATCAGCGATATCATGGATATTTCGAAGATGGAATCTGGTGAAATTACAATCCGTAAAAGTCAGATCAATGCTCAAAAATTTATTTCAACCATTAAGGAACAATTTGCTACCCAGGCCGAAGTGAAAGATATTGAACTAAAGCTAATCCATCCTGCCAATGTTGGAGAAAAAGTAATTTTTACGGATATTGAAAGGCTCAGGCAAATATTTAATAATCTGATGAGTAACGCCATTAAGTTTACAGCGCATGGAAGTATTAAAATTGGATTTCAACCTAAAGGTGAAATGGTGGAATTTTACGTAAAGGATACCGGCATTGGCATTCCGGTTGGATATCACGATAAAATATTTGAGAGTTTCAGGCAGGTAGAAGCTGGAAATTCGCGTAAATACGGAGGAAACGGTCCTGGTTTAGCTATTTCCAAAAATCTGGTTGAGTTAATGGGTGGGAAGATTTGGCTGGAATCTGAATCAGGTAAGGGTTCAACGTTTTATTTTACTTTACCGGCATATTCGGGAGTATAAAGGCAACCGATGTTTTTAGCTTTGTATCCGATTTGTATCAATATTAATTTTTTTTAACAGATGGAATTTGTAGTGTCAAATGCTGGTGTAGTCAGCGAAAAGGAATTATGGAATGAAAATTTCATAACAGGTCATTCGGTTTACGAAGTCATCCGAATAATAGACGGGACCCCACTTTTTTGTGATGATCATTTTGCGCGATTGCTAGTTTCAGCTCAACTCGGAGGCTTTAATTTTAGAATGGAGTTTTCTGAATTTCAGGCACATATTTCAGTACTCATCAGTCAAAATCAAAAATTAAACGGCAATGTGAAGTTTGTTTTCTCCGAAACTGAAAATCAGAGCCACTGGTTATTTTCTTTCATTCCGCACAGCTACCCTTCTCCCGAAGATTATTCCAAAGGTGTGAAGGTCGGTTTGCTGATGGCCGAGCGCGAAAACCCGAATGCCAAACTGATACAAAATGCTGTACGCTCAGTAGCTGACCAAATGATAGTAGAGCAGAATCTGTACGAAGTTTTGCTGGTTGACCGGCATCATAAAATTACAGAAGGAAGCCGGTCGAACGTGTTTTTCGTGAAAGGTGAAATGTTATATACCGCTCCGCCGACACAGGTTTTAGTTGGAATCACCCGGCAAAAAGTATTCGAATGTTTAAAGCAGTTGGATTTAATAGTCATCGAAGAATCTGTGGCAGTTTCAGAAATGAACCAGTTCGAAGCTGCTTTTCTGACCGGGACTTCGCCCAAGGTTTTGCCCATCAGTTCAATTGGAAATCAGAAATTCGAAACACAATTGCAGTCAGTACAAAAGCTCATGGATTACTATGATGAAATGATAGATGGATACCTTAAACTTTTCTACTGTGGAGGATAAGCTTTCTTTATAAGCATTTTATCAACTACCTGCACTTTTTTCACTCCGGTAACTTGTTGAATTTTCTTTTCATCAATGGTTTCCTTATCGCGTAATTCTTTTGGAATAATCACTTCGCCCTGGCGGATTTGCACCTGGTCTAATCCGTCAACTTCTTTATCGTTGTTCCCTTTTGAAATATTTTCATATACTTTTCCGGCAATAAATAAATCCTTGCTGGCTTCAATCCGGCTTTGATATCCACCTGAATTTAATGACCACGATCTTGATTGATCCTTCACATCCAAAGCATTTTTGTTTTGATTAACCTTGATGCCATCTTTATTGTCAAGATTTTTTACAAATTTTCCTTCGATTTGGTTCAGCCGGTTAATATCCTGATAGTTTCCAAGCGCTTTTTCCTTATTGATATAGTCGAGCGCTTTAATCTCAAATAATGGGTATTTATAGTCCGGATTTAATTCGGTGAATTTGGAGCCCATGTCGGCAAGAATCTTGAATTTTTGCCTGTTCAGGAACGAATTGTCAATTTTCAAATTTGTCATCTTAAAAAGATCACCTTCGGTTATATTTTTTTCCAGAGATTTTGCATTACCATTTTTAAAGTCATAGTTCCCGTTCCGGATATTTAGCCTTATGGTTTTTATTAGTCCAAGCTCCTTTAATTTCTGGTAATATTCAACATCCTGAAGCGAAATATTTTTCGCTTTCTGAAGGATCGAGTCGGCTGTTGACAGGTTGTCGAGATCCAGATACCCTGCGGCGGCATCTATCAAGGCCCTGGATTCCATTTCAGGCCGGTTCGTTTGTTTGTAACCTTTTGAAAGCATTTGATAGATTGAAGGAATTGGTTTGAATTTTTCCGGATTTTTTCTCTCAATTTCTTTTTGAATACTAATGGCATGTTCGAGCTGAAAGATCGCATTTGCCGGACCCCATGATGATTCCCATACATTCCGGTCGGCATAAATCAGTCCCAGCATGGTGTGTGATTTTTGGATTGATTCGAGATCGTTTTTCAGATAGTGTGCGCTCTTTTCATTGAATAATTCAAAAATGAGCTGATCAAACTTTGCATGGTTTAAATCCAGTTTGGGATATCGGTTGTATAATCTTGCCAGTTCAATTGAAATATCCATTTTAACCGGAAAATATATTTTCAACATGGGGTCGCCGTCATACACGTAAAACTCGGGAGCAATTCTCAATGCGGTTTCAAGTAACTGAACTGCATTTTTCACATTTCCATCCAGCAAGGCTGAAGATTCCATCCAGCAAGGCTGAAGATTCCATCCTCAGTAAAATTGAGGCTATAATATGCTGACGGTAATAATTTGTGGTCCACCATCTTAAATCATTGACATTCTTAAAGGAATTCAGCAGCAGCATCTGGAGTTCCTTATTGCAATCTGACGGCCATGTTTTTATATCTGGTAATTCGTCAGTATAGTTTCCGGTAACTGCCTTTTTCCTGGAAATTGTTTCTGCCCATCGGGTGCAGGCCAGTTCTGCTTTTTTATTGTCATTTACTGACAAAGCGTTTTTTAATGCATACAGAAATCCACTCCGGGCCAGATCATCTAACTCCTGATCAAACAACTCACTGGAAAATGAATACAAACTTTTGAATACTTCATCCTGATTGGATAATTGTGAATAGGAATTAAATATTTTCCAGCAAAGCCCTTCATCGTTCACGTTTGCAAAATAAGCAGGTTTGTAGTATTCGATGGCTCTTTTAAAATCTTTGAGGTCATAAAAAATATCGCCTTTATTGATGTCGTATTTTGGCTTGTTTTTCTTGTCAACTTCAATGGCCTTATCCAGAATATTGATCGCAGCGCGTGCATTTCCCATAGCTTTATAAACCAGAAACATGTTGTTTATTACCGAAATATCAGTCGGATCATTTTCATGAGCTCTTTGGTAAAAGGCAATTGATCTTTCCAGCAAGGGTTGAGGGTTGTCAGGTGATTTATTCGATTCAATCTGATACAAATACCCGGCTGTAAAATTCATTTTCGTCAAAGCTTTGGATGGCAAATTGGAAATGCGGTAGTTTTCTATTCTATTTGTGAGAAGTGAAATACCTCTTTCAAATGGTAACCCCAAAGCGGTTTTGCAGATCGAATCCACATCGGTCATATTTCTGTCCTGTGCCTGAATAACTACAACCAGACTTAAAAATAACAGCAAAATGGCTAAAAGTTTTGAAGAAATTGCTTTCATTTTATTGAGAATTTGATGTCTGGATTTTAGCTCACGGAGTAGCTATTTCAATATTTGTATTTGTAAAAGGGAAATGTTTAAGCATGAATATTTTCTTTAATGTAGTGCCGGCATTTAACAAATCATCAGATATTTCTTCTGAACTCTCTTCTATTTTCTTTAATATGAGACTTCCTTCAGGATAATACGCTGGAAGCCGATAGATTTGAATTGCCTGCTCACGATAAACCAGGCGTTGTGAAACTTGTGTGGTGCCGACATTAAAGTCCATGTAACCTGCAAGATCATCTATAACAAAAGCCTCTATGCGCATTTGACTTTCCCTTCCAATGTTATTTTCCTTTTCTGTAAGAGGGATAATAAAATACTTTTTCCCTTTAATAAAATAGAAATCGTTGGCAACCTCAATCTTACTTAATAGGTTTTTTACCACGGCTTCTTTGTTGTAAGCAACACCACCATTGAAGGATTGAATAATCTCATTAATAAATACTTCAAAATCATCAGGTAATTTTTCAATGTACCTTTCAACAGGTCGAAAAACCCAATAAACCGGATCTTCACCTACCAAATTCTCCTGATGTTTTAACGTCACTTTGAAACCTACTTCTTTTAAGGTTGAGTGAGTGCCTAAGTTTTTTTCGTTATCGGTCAGTTCAATTTGAAGTACCGGATGATTTGTTCCAACAGCAAAATGAAAAAATCCAAAGGTCGAGTTCAGAAAATCAACCATTGACGAAGAACATTTGTCAATAATCATTTTATTTTGCGATTCGTAATAATCGTTGTACGGTTGTTCTGTTATCGTGAAGCTGACCTGAATGGTCTTTTTTTCTTCGGCAAATAAATGACCAGACAGAAAGAAGACGCTGATTATAATCCCTAACCGAATTTTCATCTGTTTATTTTTTTGTTTTTTAATTGCCAGGTATTCGTCATTTGGCAGAATGGAAATCCGCTTTAAAAACAAACTTCTTCGTGTTTGGTTTTCGCTTGCGGCTACTTCATTGTTCCAAAGATTTAAATTTAAGTTCCTTAAACTTGTCAGTACCGACTTTGCCTTTACAAACAGCAAATTTTTTTTTACCTGAAGCGTTTGTCAATTCCAGATAAAGACTGTCGTAGGCAAATAAATCACTTCGAATGAATAAAGGTTCTTCAATACTCCATTTGTTCAAACCGCTGTATATGATTACCTCATCTTTGTACTTACCCCTAAGTTCGGCGTTCCATTTTTCAAAATATTCTTCCGGAATTTCCGGAATTTGTCCAATAATGACCATTCCGCGATCTTTGAGTTCGTAAGTTG
Organism: Odoribacter sp.; assembly: GCA_013824715.1. Classification (GTDB taxonomy): domain Bacteria; phylum Bacteroidota; class Bacteroidia; order Bacteroidales; family Prolixibacteraceae; genus Aquipluma. The sequence goes on from PNOH01000042.1 coordinate 22,774, forward strand.
AAATGTTTTGGTTGTTGTGCTGTACATTTAGCTTTGCCCTTCCCAGTTGCATAAAATACTCAACAGGTACCCTTGCAACGATAGTCGGGGAAACTTTCATGTCATTTTCCATGATAATTCTTTTACCGGTCCAGGGATAAACCTGAAATTCTAATTGCTGGTAGCCTTTGGTATCTAAAACGAATGTCCTTCCAAATGGAATGGTCAAAACGGTTTTTATGGCCACCGGGTTCTTTTCTGAGCTTTCGAATTTTGCGACAGTTGTATCAATACCCCCAGGCGCAAATAAAAACAGCAAGGTATTTGCCTGGTTTTTATTACTCGAAATTTGAATGGATGAAACGAAACAACCTGCAATGAAGAACAAAATATAAAATCCTGCAATTACCTGAAAACTCAATATCCCGGTTAACCACCTTGAGGATAATTGGTTAATCTTTTCTGCTTCACCTTTCTTTAAATATTTCAGGAAAAAGCTTACGAATGCAAAAAAGACCAAAATCCCATTGACGAAATAGGTCTCGAGAAAACCTTTGCCAATGTGGTAATTGAGCCATGAGTTTAGTACTAACAGAAAAAATGCTGCCAATAAAATTTTTATGAATAGGTAGTTATCTGTCTTGCCCATAAGACAATGAAAAAAAATTGTTGCTTTTTTATCATTTATCTTACGGGTTCTGAGAAATAAGTGTTACATATCACAAATTCGTAAACCAACTCATTGGAGAATGGGGACGGGGCTTTAGTTATTTTGGAGGAAGAATTCTAATCATGATAACTCCGGCGATTGATGAAATCATTCCTTTAATTGTTTCAGGAACAGAACCGTCAATATCAATAATATTATAGGCAATTTCATCTTTGTTCCTATTCAGCATATTGGAGATATTAAGTCCTTCCTGAGCTAAAAGCGCTGATATCTGGCTAACCATTTTCGGAATATTCATATTTGCAACAACGATGCGGGTTCCGCCATTTCGTTCCATTTCTGCGGCAGGGAAATTTACTGAATTGACGATGTTGCCATTTTCAAGATATTCGATGGTTTGGTTCACAGCCATAATTGCACAATTGGTTTCTGATTCTTCGGTTGAGGCACCCAGGTGAGGAATGGCAATGATATTTTTTACGCCGATCAATTCATCTTCAGGAAAATCAGTGACATATTTGCCAACTTTTCCCGATTCGATGGCCTCAATCAAATCCTGGTTATTGACAAGTCCGCCACGGGCAAAGTTCATGATTTTAACCCCGTTCTTCATCATCTTCAGTTTGTCTTTGTTGATGAAGCCTTTTGTTTCGGGCATTTGCGGAATCTGAAGGGTAACAAAGTCGGCATTGGCGAGGAGTGATTCAAGTCCTTCAGCTTTTTTTACATTACGGCTTAATTTCCATGCGTGAGTTACAGAAATATAAGGATCGTAACCCAGAACATTCATACCAAGCGCCTGAGCCGCATTGGCAACCAGCACACCGATAGCGCCCAATCCAATGACAGCAAGTGTTTTTCCACGGATTTCAGTTCCGCCAAAATTGGTTTTGCCTTTTTCAACCAATCCGGGAACCTCACTGCCTTTGCCTTTCAGCGTTTTGGCCCATTCAATTGATCCGGCAATATCGCGCGAAGCAAGCAGCATGCCGGCAATTACAATTTCTTTTACTCCATGAGCGTTGGCGCCTGGGGTGTTGAATACCACAATACCCTTTTCTGTGCATTTTTCGATCGGGATATTATTAACACCAGCCCCGGCACGTGCAATCGAAAGCAGGCTTGATGAAAATTGCATGTCGTGCATGGCCTGACTACGAACTATGATTGCATCTGGAGAAGTAAACTCACTGGCAATTTCGTATTTATCAAGGGGGAATATTTTCAATCCTTCAGGATCGATCTTGTTTAGCGTCTGGATTTTAAACATGTTGTATGATATTAAGGTTTTATATGATTGTAGTTTTTGCTTGTTAAAAGCATGACAAATATCAGAATTTTATTTAAGACCTGAACGTTAATAAATGCAAATTTTAATTAGTTTTGGTCGCAAGAAAAACAATTTTTCTTTGTCTCTTAACGAACAAACAAGCAGAATTAATCTAACTATTAACCTTAAATTATTGCAAATGAGCTGATTTTTTTTTTGCGAAGGCCGTGCAATCGATTGTAAGCTTTCATCAGGTCGTTTATTGAATTAATATTTGCACCAGATTAGAGGTCACTCTTCTGGTGGTGGAGCATTGCATTAATAACTTAACTAAAACGATGAAAAACTATGAAAAAAATGGATCCAAAGCCTAGGTATCCTAAGGGTCTTGTGCTCAGAAAAGTGCTTAATATTATGAAACTAACAGCTTTGTTGGTTTGTATTGCACTTTTTCAGGTTTCTGCCAGTTCTGGCTCAAAGCAAAACAAGCTGAGCCCGGAACTTGAAAATTCAACTCAGCAAAAAGCCGTAACAGGCAAAGTTTCAGATTCTTCCGGAGCTGCTATTCCTGGCGTTTCGGTAATTGTAAAAGGGACAACAATCGGTATTGTTACCGGTATGGACGGTAAGTATGTTTTATCTTCAGTACCGGCAAATTCAACTTTGGTTTTTTCATTTGTGGGAATGACTTCAAAAGAAATTGCCGTTGGTGCCCAAACCCAAATCAATGTTACTTTAGAAGAAGAAACTATTGGATTAGATGAAGTTGTTGCAGTAGGTTATGGTACTGTTAGGAAGAAAGACTTAACAGGTTCTGTATCTTCTGTGACCAGTGCAAAATTGGCTGAAAGGTCGAGTTTTAGCGCTGCCCAGGCTATTCAGGGAAAAGCTGCCGGTGTTGTTGTACAACAAACCAATGCAGCTCCAGGCGCCGACGCAAGGGTGATGATCCGTGGTAACCGTTCTTTAAAAGCGACCAACGATCCGCTTTATGTGGTCGACGGAATTCCATTGGTTGTTGGTTTGAGCGAAATCAGCCAGTCGGATATTGAAACCATCGACATTTTGAAAGATGCTTCTGCAACAGCTATCTATGGCTCAAGAGGTGCGAACGGCGTTGTAATCATTACTACTAAAAAAGGTAAAGCCGGTAAAGCAGTCGTGGATTATAATGGTTATTATGGTGTCCAAAACCAGGCCAAAACACTCGATCTTTTTAATGGGCCGGAATGGGTCGAATTCTTGCGCGAAGCTTACCGTACTACGGGTAAGTATCCGGTTACTAATCCTACTTATGCCATGGATGTTGTCATGTTGCCGGTTGGACAAGAGAACGATTTGACAGGTATTGGTTTTAAAATTCAAAGCGCTTACGATCCTGATGGTTCATGGCATCCCGAAAGGCTTCAATCAACCGACTGGTATGGCGAAGTCATGCGCCAGGGTCAGGTGCAGAATCATGAGATTAGTATCCGTGGAGGTACCGAAAAACTAAAAATATTGGCTTCAGCTACCTATTACGACGAAAAAGGGTTGTTGAAAACCCAGGATTATTCAAGGTATTCTGCACGCGTCAATTTTGACTGGAATATTTCTGACTATGTTACAATCGGAGGACAGACCCAATTCTCTCATTTCGACCGCAATAATGGCCCGAATGTTTTTGGTGGTGTTACAAGTCTCTCTCCACTTGCCAATATCCGCAATGCGGATGGTGTTTTGTTTAACCGCCCTGGTAACGACCCACAGTTGTGGAATCCGGTACTTAACATTACCGAGGCCACCGTGTTATTAAGAAAAGACCGGTTCCTGGGTAGCTATTATGTAGAAGCTAAATTACCATTCGATATAAAATTCCGTTCGAACTTTGGTCTGGACTTTGGTCCTTACCTCGATCAACGATTTTATGGTTCACGCAGTTCCGATCGTCAAGGAGGTTTGGCCCGCGCCGAAAATGGTGGCGATACACGTACCATGTACACCTGGGAAAATCTTTTGTATTGGAATAAAAAGATCAATAACCATTCCTTCGGAGCTACATTCCTGGAATCCATTCAACAGGAAAAATTCGAATCGTCCCGCATTAGCGTACTTAATCTTCCTTACGAATCACAATTGTGGTACAACGTAGGTAGTTCTCCTACTATTTCTGCTGTTTCAAGTAATTACACCAAATGGCAATTGGCTTCCTATATGGGGCGTATCAATTACAGTTTCAAAGATAAATACCTTTTAACTGCTTCTGCCCGATATGATGGCGCTTCGCGTTTGGCCCCCGGAATGAAATGGGTAATGTTCCCATCCGCAGCCGTGGCCTGGCGTATTAATGAAGAAGGTTTTATGAAAGACAATTCTATTTTCAGTAACCTGAAACTTCGCGCTGGTTATGGTATTACCGGAAACTCTGCTATCGATCCGTACAAAACTGCCGGTAACCTTGGATATGCCCGCTACAACTTTGGATCAACAAATATGATGGCTTTCTATCAAAACGAAATGCCTAATCCTGACCTGAAATGGGAAAAGACCAAACAATACAACGCCGGATTGGACTTTGGTATTTTGAAAGGACGAATCAGCGGTGTTATTGACGTTTACCTTCAGAATACATCTGATTTGTTGATGGACAGACAATTGCCACAGGTTTCAGGTTTCAATAGTGTAGTATATAATATTGGTAAAACCCGTAATAAGGGTATTGAGGTGACCATCAACTCCCAGAATATTCAGAAACCCAATTTCACCTGGAGTACTGACTTCATTTTTGCCCGTAACAAGGAAGAAATTGTTGAACTTTATGGAGGCAAAAATGATGATACCGGAAACCGTTGGTTTATCGGACAACCCCTTCAGGTGTACTACGACTACAAATCGCTGGGAATATGGCAATTGGGTGAAGAAGCCGAAATGGCAAAATATGGGACCCAATTCAAACCAGGGATGATCAAAGTTGCAGATACCAATGGAGATTATAAAATTACTGCTGCTGACATGCAAATAATTGGCTCAACCCGTCCAAAATTTACGGCCAGTATGACCAACTATATCACCTATAAGAATTTTGACCTGAACTTCTTTTTAAATGCTTCTTATGGGAATATGCTGCAATTCGACCGTGGTATGAGCTATAATGGTCGTTATAACAGCTTAAAAGTGAATTACTGGAGAGTTACCGAGTATGACGCCAGCGGAAACGCAGTTGCCAGTAATGGAAGTAACGAAGCGCCACGTCCAAACAATGGAGTTGAAAACCCTGCATACAGAAGTTCGATGAATTATTTCGATGCTTCATTTCTTCGTTTAAGTAATGCAACCTTGGGTTATAACCTGCCAAAAAGTATTTTAGCAAAAGTAAAAGTTTCTAAATTAAGGCTTTATACAACTGTTCAGAATGCTTTCGTTATTACCAAGTTCCCTGGTACCGACCCTGAAAGTGGTCAGGATTTTAATAATCCAATGCCACGTACAGTCATGTTTGGAATTAACATGAGTTTATAATACAAAGTCATATAAGAAGTATTACAACATAAATTAAATAAGAATATGAAAAAAATAGCTAAGTATATATTCACAATTCTGCTCATCTTCTCTTTTTCGGCATGTGACGATTACCTGAAAGAGGAAAGATATACCGATGTAGGATACGATTACTTTAAAACCAAGGTTGGGATGGAAGCGGCTGTTACCAGTGTTTACCAGGCAATGAGATGGTATGCTGGTTCATATAATCAAGCCAGCAATAGTACTTCAGGCGGTAACATGGAAGCCTATTTTTGCCTGACCGAGTATGGAACCGATTTTACCTGGGAAGGTACTGATGGGGGCAATAAAGATCCGTTCAACAAATATCTGGGTACCTTGAATCCACAACAGGATGTCATTAATAAATTCTGGAACAACAATTACAAAGGCATTACCCGCGCCAATACAGCCTTAATGTATATGAAAGACGTTCCGGATATGACTGATGTTCAAAAGACACAGCGGATTGCAGAATTGAAATTCTTACGCGCCTTTTATTATTTTGATTTGGTTCAACATTACGGTGCATTGCCATTGGTAACCGAAGGTAATGTTACCCAGGTCATAACTGATTTCAAGCGTGCCCCGGTAGCTAATGTTTACAAACAGATTATCAGTGACCTGAGAGCTTCAATAGCAGTTCTTCCTGATGTTTATCAGCAAACTGACAGGGGCCGTGCAACGAAATGGTCAGCTTCCCATTTGCTGGCTAAAGTTTATCTAACACGTATAAGTACTGATGCCGCAGTTCGCGGTGGAAAACTGACGGATTTGGACAGCGCTGTAGTCTATTCCGAATCAGTTATTAACTCCGGAAAGTTTGCATTGGAGTCGAATTTTGCCAACGTGTTCGAGCAAAATAATCAAAAAGTCACCAAGGAAATTATCTGGGATGTGGAATATACCAAAGACGCGCTTTTTAGTGGCGCCGGAAGTTCAACTTCTGATGGAGGTAACCAATTGCACCTTTACTGGGTTACCCAATACGATGTAAAACCAGGCATGATCCGCGATATGCCCAATGGAAGGCCATTTAAACGCATGCGCGCAAATCCGAAGATTATAACTTCTTTATGGGACCGTAAAGTAGATTCAAGGGTTTACAAGACCTTTAAATGGACTTTCTATAGCAACAACCCTGGAACTGCGACTAAATGGGTTAAGGAATATTACTACATTAACCCTGCAACCAATGCTGAGGATAAAACAGATGTAATCTATACCACGCCGGCAGAATTGGTTGGAAAACCAAAATTCAAAGCTGGCGATACCGCTATCTATATATCATCTAAATTCTATGGTGGACTTACCGACTATTCAACAACTTATCCAAAACAGGCCTTGCTTGATAAGGCGAAGTACCGTCAAATGCTGATTGATATAGCAAAGGCTCCATATTTGTATATTCCGGTTGATAAGTACGATACAAACAACTTCCCCGCCATGTTGAAATGGCTCGACGACCAGCGTCCTGACATCAACTTTCAGGCAGGATCAAGGAACTTCCACCGTATGCGTTTAGCCGAAACTTACCTTATTGCTGCCGAGGCTTATGGGCGTAAAGGCGATTTCGTCAATGCAGTGAAATATATTAATGTAGTTCGTACGCGTGCCGCTTATGCAGAAGGAGAAGCAAAACCACAACAAGTCTATAAAATTGACGGTGGTGTTAAAAATACTGCTTCAACAGTTAGTAGCATGTTGGTTACCGAAGCTATGGTAAAAGCTCCGGTATTACCTTCAGGAGCAGGTTTTGACCCATTTGTTGATTGGATGTTGGAAGAACGTGGTCGCGAACTTTATGGCGAATTAAACCGCTGGGAAGACCTTGTAAGAACCGGAACTCTGTTTGCGCGCGCCAAACTTTACAATCCCGATGCTGCAGGTAGTATTAAAGATTACCATAAGTTGAGACCAATACCGAATACTTATGCCGATCGTTTATTGCCAGTTCCACCGGTTGCAGAAGTGCAAAACCCAGGATACTATTAGTAGTACTGAAAAGTTTGATATTTTTAGAAGAGCTGTCCTTTCGGGGGCAGCTCTTCTCTTTTGATGCGTCCAAACACTAAAGTTCAGATTAGTTGTTGACTCCCAGTGATTCTTTCACCTGTTTTTTTATTGACACAAAAATTTCTTTCCTTTGACGGTCAAAATCCAATTATGAAGATTGATGTTTTAACGCCACGGGTTTCGAAGCATTATTTGTTATTCATAGCTGCACTGGTCTGGACTTTTGCAGGAGGAATGTTGTTGTTTCGGGGATTAACCTTTCCTGATTCGCAACCATCTCATTTGATGTTGAAACTCTTATCCGGTCTTTTGGCTGGTTTATTGTTTTTCTGGCTTTTATTTAACCGCATTTCGGCAAAACATGTACTTCGCATTCAGAACTTACCTATCGGTCAGCCATGCTTATTCTCCTTTTTTAATGTCAGAAGTTACCTGATGATGTTCTCCATGATTACATTCGGTATCCTACTTCGCAAATCGGGTTTTATTTCTCCCGAAAACCTTTCGCTGATGTATATAATGATGGGAATTCCACTTTTGATGTCCTCTTTCCGGTTTTACCAAACGTTTTTCAGTTCCTGAAAGCCTCTCATTTTGGATATTCAATCCGGACATGATAAATACTGACCAGTTTTTCGAGCAGGATGCTTTTCAGGATTGTAATTTCACGCAAGGTCAGGTCGGCATTGATCAATTGGTTCGACCTGATTTTTTGTTCTACCAGATTTTCAATCATTTCGCTAAATGTGGTTGCCGATTTATCTTTTAAGCTATGCGCGGTTGCTTCAATCCCATCGGTAAGCATCAATACAGCCATTTCTTTGTTGTTTGGTAAAGGTCCGGGATACGAAAATCTGGTGGTATCAATCTCTGCATCCGGATTTTCTAATTGATACTTTTTGTAAAAATAATTGGATTGTGATGTGCCGTGATGGGTGGTGATGAACGAAATCAGGACTTCAGGCAATTTATATTTTCGGGCAAGCTCAACTCCATTTGTAACATGATCAATAATTATCTCCGCACTCTTCAGATAGTCAAGACTATCATGCGGATTCATTCCAACTGCCTGATTTTCTATAAAATACTCTGATTTATTAATCTTTCCGATGTCGTGATACAATGCCCCGGCATAAACCAGGAACGGGTTTCCGCCAATCCGGTGGATTACAGCTTCGGCCATGTTAGCTACCTGAAGTGAATGTTGAAAAGTTCCGGGAGCTTCTTCGGCCAGTTTACGGAGCAATGGCTGGTTGGTATTCGATAGTTCAATCAGGGTAACATCCGACACAAAGCCAAATATTCGTTCGAAAATATCAATGAGCGGATACGCAATGAAGATAAAGAAACTGCTGATCCCAAACCATTCAATGGTTTTCCAGTTTATTGTTTCGAGGCTGCCCTCCTGAACCAACGCCATGGCAATATAAATCACCGAATAGCTGATAAATATAGCAAATGCAGAAATAACCAGATGTGAACGTTTATGAAGTTTGTTCATGGTAAACACAGCCATTATTCCGGCAATCATTTGCAGGATAATGTATTCGTAACTATTCGGTGCAAAATATCCAATAAGCAAAGTAGTAACCATCAGCGAAAAGATGGCCGTGCGTGAATCAAAGAAAATCCGGACCAGAATGGGCAAAATGGCCATGGGAACCATATAGATGTTCAGCAATTTCACTTTGGTGGCAAATCCGGCCATAAAAACCATCAAAACGATCATCATGATAATAAACGCAAGTTTTCTTCTGTGATTAAAAAGCTCCCTTCTGTAAAATAATAAGTAAAGGAACATCAGCACGATAAAGCTCGAAATAATAACCAGACGGCCGGCGATGACCAGAAAATATTCCATATTACCTCCACGTTTGGATTCATAGGCTTGCTTCAGTGATTCTAGTATCAGGTATTTTTCCGATCCAACCAAATCGCCCTGAAAAATAATCCGTTCCCCGGCCTGTATCATTCCTTTGGTCGCCGAGAGTTTCTCGAGCAATTGTTTCTTTTCCTGTTGATTGAGTTTTGCATCATAGTACAAGTTGTCCGCAATAAAATCGCTCAGATTTATTTTTTGAATGATTTCAGCATATTGGCTGCCCGATATTTTTCGGATGGTATCGTTCAATTCCTGATAAGCAGATTTGATAGAATAGATGCTGTTTACTGCAATTTTCACCGCCTTATTTCCTTTGATCCGCATGATTTCCGATTTGCCTTGTAACTCTTCGTAAGAGTTAACTGATTGTGAGAGGATACCGGCTTTGTAAATACCAAGCAAAATGCCGGGAAGTTGTTGAATGTTTTCAACCGGCTTATTCGATGAATTTGTTTCAATCCATTTCGTTAAAACACTCTCAAACTCTTTGACTTTGGTATTTTCAACCAACGAATCAAGGATAAAATAGGGGATATACGTTTTTAGTATTGAATCATTTTCGAATTTTACTTCGGCTTCGGTCTTCAGTATCGCAAAATTAAATGGGGCAATCAGCGTTTCGTGCTGCCAGGGGCTCCCTTTCTGAAATTCGTACTTAAAGCGGCTTTCACCCGGAAAAACCAGAAAAATCAAACCAATCCCGGCAATAAAAACCATCGCCAAATAAAATAAATGATAGGAGTGGTTAAGTTGGGTTAATAACTTTTTCATAAGTTCTGTATTTTGAAAACCTTTGCAATTTAGAAAGTAAGCGCGAAGTTTTATCTTTGAAAGACTAAAATTATTTATTCCGTTATGAACTACGGCATTTCTGGTTTAAGTATTATTCCTGTGCGCAGGGATCCATCGGAACAAAGTGAAATGATGACCCAGATTTTATATGGTGAACATTTCATCGTGAATGAAATCATGATGGGGTGGGCCCGTGTTAAACTTGCTTTTGATGGTTGTGATGGCTGGATTGATGTAAAAATGATTACCCCGCTGCCCGAAAAGTCGTACCTGAAAATTGTTCACTCGCCTTTTGCCGTTAGCACCGACATTTTTAATATTATTCCGGTAAATGCCGAGCAAACCATGATGATTGTGGCCGGAAGTACCTTGCCTTGCTGGCGGCCTTACTTGAAAGAGTTCTCCATTCAATATGATGTCTTTAGTTATGCCGGAAATTTTACTTATAAAAAACCGGCAAATGTTCGGAAAACAATTATTGATCAGGCGCTAAAATATTTTAATGCACCCTATTTGTGGGGCGGCCGTTCTCCAATGGGAATTGATTGTTCCGGTCTGACACAAATTATTTATAAAATGGCCGGAATAGTGATTCCGCGAGATGCCAGCCAGCAGGTACATTGCGGAACAGCGCTGAGTTTTGTGGAAGAAACCAAACCTGGCGATCTGGCATTTTTTGATGACGATGAAGGCCGTATTGTACATGTCGGCATTATTTGGGAAAAGAATAAAATCATTCATGCTTCCGGAAAAGTACGAATCGACAATGTTGACCAGTTTGGGATTTACAATATGGAGACAAAACAATACACCCATCAGATGCGGGTAATGAAACGGATTATAAAAGACTGAAGAAAGTGATCAGTGGTCAGTCGCAGTAAGTAAAGTTCATTGGTTGTCATTTGTTTCACGTCATTTGTGGTCATTTGCTCCGCGTCTGTTTCTTACAATTGAATGACTATTGAATGACAATTATATGACAATTAATGACCTAATGACCATAAATGACTCCGTAGCCTGTCCTCGCAACCCGCAACCCGCAACGCTATGACCTACACCTACCAATATCCCCGTCCTGCTGTTACCGTTGATGCCATTATAATCAGTCCAAAAAAATCAGTTCTGCTGATTGAGCGAGACAGGGAGCCTTTCAAGGGCCAATGGGCGCTTCCGGGCGGGTTCATTGATATGAACGAAGAATTAGAAACAGCCTGTCACCGCGAACTGGAAGAAGAAGCAGGCATCAGGGTAGGGGAGTTGATGCAATTTAAAGCTTATGGCGCAGTTAACCGCGATCCACGCCACCGGACTATCTCGGTAATTTTTTATGCTTTTACTGATGAAGAATTAACCGCCCAGGCTGGAGATGATGCTTCTAAGGCGCAATGGTTTCCAATCGAACAACTTCCGGAGTTAGCTTTTGATCATCAGCGTATATTGGAGGAATTTAAAGCTGAGGTCTTGAAATAAAAACTGCCGGTATCTCCCCGGCAGTCTAATATCTAAAATCTATTGTCTTTAATCAACTACTCAAAACTTTGCACTCCTGTAACTTCCGCATTCCTATCCACTTTTTTAATCAATCCCTGAAGTACTTTGCCAGGTCCAATTTCGGTAAATAAAGTTGCGCCTCCTTCAATCATGTTTTTAGCAGTCTGGGTCCATCTGACCGGAGCAGTTAACTGGGCAATCAGGTTTTGTTTGATGACTGATGGGTCAGATGTTGGAGCTGCATTTACGTTTTGGTAAATCGGGCAAACCGGAATTAAGAATGGTGTAGCTTCGATGGCAGCAGCCAGTTCTTCACGGGCTGGTTCCATAAGCGGAGAGTGGAAAGCGCCACCAACAGGTAGTTTCAAGGCACGTTTAGCGCCGCGGGCTATCATTGCCTCGCAGGCTTTATCAATACCAGCAAACGAGCCGGAAATTACCAGTTGTCCGGGGCAGTTGTAGTTGGCCGGAACCACAATTTCAGTGATCGCAGTGCAAACTTCTTCAACAATTTCATCTTCCAGGCCAACAATGGCGGCCATAGTAGAAGGTTCAGCTTCACACGCTTTCTGCATAGCCTGTGCACGCTTTGAAACCAGACGTAATCCATCTTCGAAACTCAAAGCGCCATTGGCAACCAGGGCAGAAAATTCGCCCAACGAGTGCCCGGCGACCATTTCAGGCTGAAAGTTTTCCAAAGTTTTGGCCAGTAAAACCGAATGCAAAAAAATGGCCGGTTGAGTGACTTTGGTTTGTCTTAAATCTTCTTCAGTTCCGTCGAACATGATGTCAGTGATCCTGAAACCCAATATGTCGTTGGCTTTCTCGAAAAGTTCTTTGGCCAAAGGCGATTTTTCGTACAAATCCTTGCCCATCCCGGGGTATTGGGCGCCCTGTCCTGGAAATACGTATGCTTTCATTTCTCTGGTTTTAAAATTACAGGCGGCAAATATAGTACTTTTTTCGGCTCGGATATTTGATCGTCAATGTCGGGTGTACGACAAAAATCCCTTTTTGAAAAATTAACCACACGAGTGGTTGAATGTGAATAGCCCTGAGTGAAACTC
>PNOH01000043.1 GCA_013824715.1 Odoribacter sp.
CAACGACTAACAGCAAAGTCTGGAGTGCCGTAGGTACGAAACATTTCGATTTCAATATTCACCAACTGCCTTCAACCGTTTCCCTTGCATCCTCCAGTTATTCATTTATGGGCTGTATGCCAACATACTATGGGACTACTGAGGTTTCCCTGACAAATAAGGTTTTTATGAAATGAATATTGAGCGAACTCCGAAAAGTAAAAAAACAGTAATTTAGTCATCCGATGAATTCCTAATTAACTGATTAACAGATTGAAAATTTCTAATTCATTTGCAAAAACATTCATCGGATGACTTTTCGGACTGGTTCAATAAATTAAGGGTGTGGCAGGCCACCAATCCTGCAGTTTCGGTACGGAGACGGCTTTCGCCCAGGCTAACCGGATGAAAACCGGCCTTGATGGCCATTTCAATTTCTTCGGTCGAAAAATCTCCTTCGGGGCCTATCAGAATCAGGTAATTCTGATTCGGGACAACCAAATTTTTCAGCAAATCGCGGCGATGGTCGTCGCAATAGGCAATAAACTTCTGGCCCTCAAATGGCATCCTGATAATATCATTGAACTTTGTAAGTTGATCGAGTTGGGGCAAATAAGCTTTCAACGATTGCTTCATGGCCGAAACCATCACTTTTTCGAGCCGGTCGTGTTTGATTTCCTTTCTTTCAGAATGTTGGCAGAGCAATGGTGTTACCCGGTTAATACCAATTTCAGTAGCTTTTTCAAGAAACCATTCTATCCGTTCAATGTTTTTAGTTGGTGCAATGGCCACATGAACCTGAAAATTCTGAAGACCAAAATCCTGCTCCGATTTAACCACATTTACAACACATCGTTTGGGATTCGGATCGACAATTTCAGCAGTAAAAAAACCGCCCCGTCCATTAACCAGGGTAATTTCATCACCTTTTTCGAGCCGCAAAACCCGCACGCAATGTTTCGATTCGGTTTCGTCGAGCGTGTAAGTATTTCCTGAAATATCGGAAGTATAGAAAATGTGCATCTGTTTCTGGAAAGTTTAAAGTTGCTTTGATTTTGGATATTGATTATTCAATATTGGTCACCTGAATTACACCGACTTTGGCGTAATCTGAAAGGCAATCTTTCCTCTGCGTGCCGAAACATCCTGCCATCTGTCAACTTCAAAGTCTATGGCAACAGTTGCGCAGGTTGGCATGTCCGAAAGGAAACCGTTTACCAGGTTATAGACCAGCGAATGTACGGCCGGATTATGCCCGAAAATAATAACCGTTTGAACCTCTTTGGGCAATTCATGAAGCAATTCAACAAATTGATGAGTGGTAAGCCCTTCATACAACTCATCTTCCTGCCGGATTGATGTGGCATCAATCCCCAGGTTCTGACAATAAATAGTAGCTGTGTGCATCGTTCGCGTGGCCGGACTGGCAATCACCAAATCAGGAACAATGCCTGATTTGTACAGCTTTTTACTGATTTTTTTCGCATCGTCAACCCCCCGGCCAGTCAAGCCGCGGTTAAAATCATCGTCGTAACCATATTGAACTGATTTCGCATGCCTGACAATTATTACCCGTTTCATAGTGATTCATTTTGTACAAAATTAATCTATTTTTAACGCCGAAGTTAATCTTCCTGAAATGAAACGAATTGGCTTATTATCGGATACACACGGAACATTAAGTACACGGATTTTCAAGTTTTTTGAACCAGTTGATGAAATCTGGCACGCCGGAGATATAGGCAATGCAGAAACCGCCGACCAACTTTCGGCATTCAAACCGTTGCTTGCAGTTTACGGAAACATTGATGATCATGTTCTACGCCGGATGTTTCAGCTTGACCAACGATTTTATTGCGAAGAAGTGGATGTGTTAATGACACACATTGGAGGTTATCCCGGTCATTACGAAACCAGGGTGCGAAATCAATTCAAAATAAAGGCGCCTCAACTTTTTATTTGCGGGCACTCACATATTCTTAAAGTCATTTTCGATCCGAAATATCAGTTGCTGCATATTAATCCCGGAGCAGCCGGAAATAAAGGCATTCATCAGGTTTGTACTGCCGTGAGGTTTGTGATTGACGGGAAAAATATCAAGGACATGGAAGTGCTGGAATTTGAAAGGGCCGCATTTCAGGAAATTTGATCATAAAACAGTTATACCCATACATCAAAAGCAGCGAAAACATACTCAGTCCACCAGATAAGCTGAACGCTGACCAGCCTGAACCTAAAGAATTAAAATAAAGCTGTTTAGTATAAGTTAAAGTTCAGAAAAGTACCATATATTTGGTGATAGTAACTTGTTATGGGCAATGCTAAAAGACGACCGGGTAACATTAAACTAATGTGACGAATGGACAAACCAACTTTCCGACAAGCATTAAAATTCTGGACAAAACTTGGTTTCATAAGTTTTGGGGGACCTGCAGGACAAATTGCTATCATGCACGAGTATTTAGTGGACAAAAAAAAGTGGATAAGCGACAGCAAATTTCTACACGCGTTGAACTATTGTATGGTTTTGCCGGGACCTGAAGCACAACAGTTGGCAACATACATAGGCTGGATGCTTCACGGCACTTGGGGCGGACTAACAGCAGGGATATTGTTTGTGCTTCCTTCAATGTTCATTCTTCTTGGATTAAGCGCTATTTATGTTTCGTTCGGAACCATTCCATTGATTTATGCAATGTTTAGCGGACTAAAACCTGCCGTAATTGCGATTGTTATTCTTGCACTAATCAAAATCGGTAAAAAATCTCTTTTGAGTCCGTTTCATTATTTTGTCGCGCTTGCCGCTTTTATTTCTATTTTCTTTTTGCATATTCCGTTTCCATTGATTATAATCGGTGCAATTATTATTGCAGCAATAACACGACAGTTTTTTCCAACATTCTTTGCAACAAATAACAACAAGTCAACACAAAAGGATAATGAAGAAGAAGATTTTTACATCAATAGAAATACGGTTATCCCAAATATCGGGTTCAGACCATTCCGTTTTTGGAAACAAGTAAGTGTTGGCGTTTTACTCTGGGCAATACCTCTTGTTGCATTTTACTTTCTGACAAGCGACTTTGAATTTTGGAAAAAGTTATCGGTATTCTTTACGCAAGCCGCATTTGTAACATTTGGCGGCGCTTATGCCGTGTTGCCTTATGTGGCACAAGTTAGTGTAGAAAAATTCAACTGGCTGACTAATTTACAAATGATAGACGGACTTGCACTTGGCGAGACGACCCCTGGACCTTTAATTATGGTGCTTGTTTTCGTTGGTTTTATGGCAGGGCATAATCATTTTGGCAGTTCACTTGCAATGGGGGCACTTGGACTTGTAACGACTACATTTTATACATTTCTTCCTTGTTTCCTTTTCATATTTGTAGGAGCGCCAATCATTGAACGGACTCAGGAGAACAAAAAAGTAAAAGAAATTCTCGCACTTGTGACAGCAGCGGTAGTTGGTGTTGTTCTCAACTTGACAATTTATCTCGGCAAAGCAGTAATTCTTCCGACAGACATTTCATTCGCAAGGCTGGACTATATTTCGCTCGGCTGGACAGTTGTTTCATTCATTGCAATGTATCGCTTTAAAGTAAATATGATAACTTGGATTGGGGTTAGTGCTGTTTTTGGACTTGGTTATTATCTGATAACTCATTGACACGATGGAAAGAAGGGCTGCAAAACGATAGTAATCCTCGAAAAAGGACAAATCGTCATAAAACCATTATCAAGACCGCGACAAGGTTGGGAAAAAGCTTTCAAAAAAATGTCTGTAAATGGCGATGACAGATTGTTGATTAACGATGTTTTTGAAGGCGAAAACCTTGAAGAATAGAAATAAATCAATATCAAATCATTCTGGTAAATCTTGATCCAACAACTGGGAGCGAGATAAAAAAAACAAGCCCATAACCTCATAAAACCATCTCAATTCGACCATTCATCGGAGCTCAGGACTACGAAATTAAAACTGAAAACAAGATATGATCGCAAAAACACCGGAACCACCCTATTATGCTGTAATCTTCACATCGGTAAGGACTGACGGGGATCATGGATATGCTGAAATGGCAGATAAAATGATGGAATTAGCTAAAATTCAATCCGGATTTTTGGGTGTCGAGTCGGCAAGAGAACAAATAGGAATTACTGTTTCATACTGGACAGACCTGGAAGCGATACAAAAATGGAGAGATAACCTGGAACATCAGGTTGCCAGAACGAAAGGAAAAGAAAGTTGGTATCAGCAATTTACAACAAGAATTGCAAAAGTTGAACGTGATTACAGTTTTGAAAAATCCCCCGCGTAAATTATTTTATCTTTAAATATGGAAAGTCTGGCAACCCCTTTGAACCCACACCACCAATCGGTTCACTATACTTGTAAATCGAACTCCTGAAAATAAATAACCCTTAAAAAATGAAATTGAATTTGTTTTTGCTTTTGACTTTTTTGACAATCCTGTCTTCATTCAATGTGTTTGCTCAAAACACAGAAAATAGCAATCTTATTTTAACTCACCACGACCATCACAGGAACGAAATTGGGTTGTCATACTCACCGGTATATTTGCTCAAGGAAAAAGGATTTGCCTCAGGAATGCATCTGCATTTTGTGCGTAACCTACACAATTCAAAATTTGGACTTGGCCTGGGCTATGAAAGAATATTTGACAAGCATAAACATAGCACTTTCGGGCTTGAAGTGATGTACAGGCCCATTGAAAAATTAAGTTTCAGCGTATCGCCAGGCTTGACATTTGAAGACAATATTTCAGGGGTAAATCCTGCCTTGCACTTTGAAACCACCTACGACTTTGAAATCGGAGATTTCCACATTGGACCAGCATTCGAATTTGCAATTGATCCGGAAGACATTCATTTAAGCCTGGGAGTTCATCTGGGCTTTGGATTCTGAATCATTTCGTTTTCAACTTTTTTGGTAGTTATATGTTCTGAAGTGAAAAGTAAAAATCATGAACCGGTTTCTTTTCATATTAATTCTATTCGCAATGACACATAGTTCAAGTTCAGGGCAAACAGAAACTGCAACCTTTGGGGGAGGCTGTTTTTGGTGTACCGAAGCTATTTTCAAGAGCCTGAAAGGTGTTGAAACCGTTGAATCAGGCTATTCAGGTGGAAAGTTGAAGGACCCTACTTATAAAGAAGTCTGTACCGGTGAAACTGGTCACGCAGAAGTGATTCAGATTGCCTTCGATCCGGCAGTAATCAGTTTCCATGAATTGCTTGAAGTTTTCTGGGAAACACACGATCCTACCACGCTAAACCGTCAGGGCGCCGATGTGGGAACGCAATACCGGTCGGTTGTTTTTTACCATTCACCGCAACAAAAGGAGGAAGCAGAAAAATACAAGGCTGAACTGAATAAAGAAAATGTATTTGGCAAGCCGGTTGTGACAGAAATAACAGCTTTTGAGAAATTTTACAAGGCCGAAAACTATCATCAGGATTACTATGCCAACAACTCGACACAAGGTTATTGCCAGATTGTAATTGTACCCAAACTCCAAAAGTTTAGAAAGATTTTTAAGGATAAACTCAAATAACCTATTAAATATAGGCAATTTACTGGTGGGCTGCCAAAGAAAATAAATTGCATTAGTAAGATCACAAACCGTAATTTGTAATTGAAATTGTATCTTCGTGTTGCATAAAACTAACCAATCTGGCAGCATGAAACCTATTCTCATTTTTATTGCATTGCTTTTTGCATTTCCCGTTTTTTCGGGCACCCCAAACAAACAAACATTCCTGAAATGGGAACTGGGTTATTCAAAAACGGCTGAATCCATGCCTTCGAAATGGATTCCGGCAACAGTCCCTGGCGCTGTGCAACTCGACATTGCCAAAGCCGAAAAGTACGGACAGTATTACTATGCCGAGCACTGGAAAGACTATCTCTGGATGGAAGATCAGTTTTATACTTACCGTACAAGCTTTTCAAAACCTGATCTGGTAGTTGGCGAACGGGCATTTTTTATTTCGAAAGGTATCGATTATCAATTCCGGATTTTCCTGAATGGCGTGGAATTGCTCAGTCAGGAGGGTATGTTTACACCTGTCAGCCTTGATTTTACCGATTTGCTTAAAGAAAACAATGAACTGAAAATACTCGTTTATCCGGTTCCCAAATTGCATCCAAAGCCTGTTGACCGCTCTCAGGCTGCAAATGTGGCCAAGCCTGCAGTAAGTTATGGCTGGGACTGGCACCCGCGATTGGTGCCATTGGGAATATGGGACGAAACTTACCTTGAAATTCGTCCAGCCAGCTTTATCGAAGATTTTCATGTGAATTACTCGCTGAATAAAGAGCTTACCAATGCCGAAATCAAGCTTGAAATCGCTGGCCGAAACCTGAAAGATCTTCCTTTTGTATGGATACTCAAAGATGAAAACGGCAAAGAAGTATTGAAGTCGGAAGGCAAAACCAAACTCACATTTCCCAATCCTCAACTCTGGTGGCCGCACGATCACGGGAAACCGTATTTATACACTTCAACCGTTCTCCTTCAGGATGCTGCGGGAAAAGTCATTCAGACCCGGGAGTCGAAAATCGGTTTCCGGCGCGTAAAACTGGTGATGAACGAGGGCGCCTGGCGCGAACCCGATGGTTTTCCTAAATCGAGAAGTGTTCCGCCGGCACAATTGGAAATTAATGGAAGAAAGATATTCTGCAAAGGCACCAATTGGGTCAATCCTGAAATTTTCCCCGGAATTATCACCCGCGAACGATACGATGAATTGCTTAAACTGGCCAAAGAAGCCAATTTTAACATCCTGCGCATCTGGGGTGGCGGAATAGTAAATAAAGAATCCTTCTTCGAACTGTGCGACGAAAAAGGAATTCTGGTATGGCAGGAATTTCCACTGGCATGTAACAATTACCCCGACGATGCGCATTACCTTTCTATCCTGAAACAGGAGTCGGCTTCGATCATCAACCGTGTGAAAAAACATCCTTCGCTGGCTTTTTGGTGCGGCGGCAACGAGCTGTTCAATGCCTGGAGCGGCATGACCGACCAATCGCTTGCTTTGCGGCTGCTCAACAGTCAGTGCCTCGAACTCGATCCCAACAGTCCGTTTATCCCGACTTCTCCATTGATGGGAATGGCGCATGGCAATTATGTGTTCCGCGACTTGCAGACTAAAGAAGAGGTGTTCAGCAATATGCCCCGCGCCCATTATACGGCCTATACCGAATTCGGAATGCCTGCCCCGGCTTCGGTCGAGGTACTGAAAACCATCATCCCGAAAGAAGAACTCTGGCCGCCCAAACCCGGAACATCGTGGGAAAGCCACCACGCTTACAAGGCATGGGTCGGAAATACCTGGCTGTGCCAGGACATTATTGAAGATTATTTCGGAGTTTCAAATACGCTGGAAGAACTGGTTGCCAACGGGCAACTGATGCAGGGCGAAGGCTATAAATGTATTTATGAAGAAGCACGCCGCCAGAAACCTTACTGCGCCATGGCTGCCAACTGGTGCTACAACGAACCCTGGCCGACTGCTGCCAACAATAGCCTGATCAGCTATCCGAATATTCCGAAGCCCGGATTTTATGCGGTAAAAAATGCCTGTCGCCCGGTTTTGGCAAGCGCAAAATTCTCCAAATTCAAATGGAGCGAAGGCGAAACCTTTTTTGCCGATGTCTGGATGCTGAGCGATCTTCCAACCGATATTCCCGCCGGAAAGGTAAAAATTAAACTGGTGGCAGGAACTTCAGAAATCGCCGCACTGAGTTGGGATTACAGCCCGATGAAAGCCAATGTGAACCAGAGCGGGCCAACCGTCCGGTGCAAACTACCGGCCTGGAGTACCGACCGTTTCAAGGTTGTGCTGGAGGTAGAAGGATACCCGGAATACAACTCGGAATACACATTGGCCTACCAGCCACGAACAGTCGAAAGGAAAAGAACGACACCGGTGATGAACCAGTGATTGAAGGATTGAGGGATTGAGGGAATGAACGCTGATCTGGAAAAGTTCGAGTCATACACTGCGGAACAAAAGGAAAACATCAGGTAATTAATTGTATATTTGCCTTATGAGTAGAAAAGAAATCATATTAGGAAAGATTAAAGAGGTCGTAAATCATACAGTCCCAGAGTCTGAGATATTTCTATATGGTTCAAGGGCAAGGGGAAATGCCAGAAAACAATCTGACTGGGATATTTTAATATTACTCGCCACACCTAAAGTTAATTTTGAATTAGAAAAACAATTTATTGATGCACTTTACGAAATTGAAATAGAAACTGGTGAGGTTATTTCTCCTCTGGTTTACTCGAAAACGGAATGGATTCAGAAACATTCATTTACTCCGCTTTTTGAGAATATTAATCGTGACGGTATTAGAATTTAACAGCATGAATCCTGAACAGGAAAGCCATATTAGTTATCGAATTGCAAGAGCCTGGGACACTTTTGACGATGCAAAAATACTCGCTTCAAACGGAAAGTGGAACTCTACAATTAACAGACTTTATTACTCCGGATATTACGCTGTAATGGCTCTTTTACTTAGAAATGAGCTAAAACCAACCACACATAACGGAGCGAAAACAAATTTCACAGAGTACTTCATCAAGACTCAGAAAATTGACAAGAAATATGGGAAAATCTATTCTCAACTCTTTACATGGCGGCACAAAGGCGACTATGATGATTTTTTTGATTTTGAAGAGAGTCAGGTTGTCCAGTATTTTGAACCCGTTGAAGAGTTGATTCGCCTGATTGAAAACCTGATCAAAAGATAAATATTTGGAAAACGCATTCGAAGCTGTTGATCCGATGACTTCAAGTTCATCGGATCAATTCGTTTAAATACAGGCATATCTTTTGTAAAATTATGGCTGATTGAACATTGAAATAGTATATATTTGGGAAATGATGATTAGAACCAGTTGCAGAGGATTCAAGTTTTGGATGTTGGATGCAATTAGTGGTTATAATATGTGCGTTAGCTTTTATGAAAAATTTGCACAATGATTTCCTTCCCGATAATCAGATGATTGATCCGCTGAACCAAAGTCGGATCAATTGGTAGAAGGTATTGGCAGTTTCGGATATTGGCTTTTTTGCGTTTCAGAAAATTTGCAGAATCCAGCCAGGTTTATTACTTTCGTGAACTAAAGATTTGAATATTTAAAATGTTTAGTTCACCAAACAGCAATATTGATATTGTACTGGCTATTTATCAGGACATTCGAACCATCTTCCGTTTGAACGATATTGCAATGCTCACCGGTGAAACCAATTTTCAATCGCTCAGCCAAAAATTAAACTACCATGTTCGTACGGGCAAGGTGCAAAATCCACGAAAAGGAATCTATGCCAAACCGGCTTACAATGCAGAAGAACTGGCATGTACTATTTATACCCCTTCTTATATTTCGTTGGAATACGTTTTGCAGAAGGCCGGAATTGTATTTCAATTCGATTCGCGTATTTCGGTTGTCAGTTACCTGAGCCGAAGTATTGAGGTAGAGAATAAAACCTACTTTTATCGTAAAATGAAGGGAGAAATCCTCGTGAACACAGCGGGGATTATCAGGCAAAACAACCAGGTAAATATTGCCACTGCGGAGCGGGCATTTTTAGACGTACTTTATCTTACCGCTGAATCTTATTTCGACAATCTGAATCCTTTGAATAAAGATATTGTTTATAAAATCTTACCCTTGTATCAGTCAAAAACATTGACGGTTAGGGTAAACAAACTACTCCCAAAATGATGGATATTAACCGGCATAAATTCTTTCTGGTACAAATTCTGAAAGACATTTACTCGGACATTGAACTTGCCAACTGGTTAGGGTTTAAAGGCGGAACTGCATTGATGTTTTTCTACGACCTGCCTCGATTTTCAGTTGATTTGGATTTCAACCTCATTAATACTGAGAAAGTGGATACCGTTTATGAAAAAGTGCGTGCAATTTTACTCAAATATGGAACAATAACTGATGAAGCCAAAAAGTTTTACGGTCCAATTATGGTCCTGGATTATGGTGTTGGCGAACGAAAATTGAAAGTGGAAATTTCGGTGCGACAGTTCGATAACCAATATGAAATAAAAAATCTACTCGGTATAAACATGAAGGTATTGGTGAAGCCTGACATGTTCGCCCACAAACTTTGCGCTTTACTCGACAGAAATGTGCTGACTACCCGTGACATTTTCGATTGTTGGTTCTTTATGCAGAAGCAAACGCCGGTAAACAAGAATATAATCGAATCCCGCATGGAAATGATTTATTCTGAGTACCTTCAGAAATGCATTGAAACCCTTGAAGCGATGAATGATAAAGGATTGTTGGAGGGTTTGGGCGAATTAATGGATAGCGACCTGAAAAATTTTGTCCGGAGCAAACTACGGACAGATACAATTGTTTTATTAAAATTCTATAAGGATTTCCCGATACTTGCTTGACCTTGATTTATTAAATTTATATTTAACTGGCCTGGGTGTAATCATTCTGACAAAAAATATCATGAGATTTATATACTTCATGCTACTGTTTCAATTTTTCTCTGTATTCATTGACCATGAATCTGCAAACGGAAAAGAACCCGGTAATCAAACAAAGAAGGCGCTTCGTATCGCGAAAAAAAATGCTGTTTTATTGGATAGCATCAATCAATTACTCGTGGTTTTTAATGAAACTGTCGAAAGTAATTTGGCGAAATTGGTGGCAATGGAAAAAAAAGACAAAGAATGGCATATCGTATATAAGCCAATTTCAGCAGGTATTGGCCGCAAAGGATTCGCTGCCCCCGGTGCAAAGCGTGAAGGTGATCAGATGTCGCCTACCGGTTTATTCCCTCTGGGACAATTGTTTTGCTACGAAAAAGTTGTCAATACCAAAATGCCGGTTGTTGTTACTTCGCCCGAAGACAAATGGATTGACGATCCCAATTCGCCCGATTATAACCGGCACATCAGGGGCGCTACTCAGGCCAGCTCTTATGAGAACCTGAAAATAAACAGCGATGAATATAAATACTGCATGGTGATTGAATACAACATGCATCCGGTTGTAAAAGGCCTGGGAAGCGCTATTTTTCTTCATCTGAGCGCAGGAGAGCTGCCAAATCCAAGTTCTGGCTGTGTGGTGGTAACCCAACAGGATATGGAAATGTTATTGAAATGGATGAATCCTGAATTAAAACCCTCAATAATCATGGGCAATGAAAAGGTCTTGCTTGACGGTTTAAGAAAGAAGAAATAAATCCAAATAAAAATAATGAAATCAGATAAATCACTTAATACACCAGACATGAAAAAATTATCTATTCCGGTTCTTAGCTTAATTGCTATTTTTATTCTTTCTTATTCGAACACTAAGGCACAGAAACCAGTTGCAATCCAAAAAGTTATTTCAGAATCACAATTACTGGCGTCAAAGGAAAAAGCCGGGCCGGACAGAAGTAATAACGAATACGAATTGGTTTGGAGCGATGAATTCAATTATTCCGGTTTGCCCGACAGTAAAAAATGGAGTTACGACACTGCTGGAAATATAACGGGATGGGGCAACAACGAAGCTCAGTATTATACTTCTGCCTGTCTGAAAAATTCAGAAGTTAAAGATGGCAACCTTTTTATCAACGCCATAAAAGAAGATTTTGAAGGCCGACGATATACATCGGCACGACTGGTTACCAAATCGAAAGGCGACTGGTTGTACGGCAGGGTGGAAGTGAGGGCCAAATTACCTGATGGAAGGGGTATGTGGCCTGCCATCTGGATGCTGCCAACCGACTGGGTTTATGGTGGATGGCCTGCAAGCGGCGAAATAGACATTATGGAAAACGTAGGTTACGATCCGTATGTGATTGTTGGTTCAGCTCATACCGAATTGTACAACCATATGAAAGGCACACATAAAAATGGTAATATCACCATTTCCGACTGCTACACCGAATTTCACAATTATATTCTGGAATGGGATGCCAGTGAATACCGGGTCTATGTTGATTCGCAACTTTTCTTCACTTATAAAAACGATGGGACAGGTTATCAGTCCTGGCCTTTCGACAAACCATTCCATCTGCTGCTCAATGTTGCTGTTGGCGGAAACTGGGGCGGTCAAAAAGGCATTGATGATACCATTTTCCCACGGTCAATGGTCGTGGATTATGTGCGGGTTTATCAAAAGAAATAATAGCAATTCAAATCCTATGATCATCGTCATTTCACCAGCAAAAACGCTGTACAGCAACTGCCCTGTTCAATTCAAACCATTTTCGCAGGTTGATTTTTTGCCTGAAGCCGAAAAAATAATTTCGGTCATGAAAAAGAAAAAGCCAGCCCAGTTGGCCAATCTGATGGGCATTTCGCCCAAACTGGCCGAAACGAACTATCAGCGTTTTCAGGCATGGGCAACACCTTTTACTCCTGAAAACTCGTGGCAGGCAATACTGATGTTTAATGGCGATGTATATCAGGGATTGAAAGCAGATACTTTTTCGGCCGATGAATTTGAAATTGCACAGCAACATTTACGGATTCTTTCGGGAGTTTACGGATTGCTTAAACCACTCGACCTGATTCAGCCTTACCGTTTGGAAATGGGAACAAGTGTTGCTATTGGAAGAAAGAAAAATCTTTATGATTTCTGGAAAGCCAGAATTACAGCCAAACTGAACCAGGATTTTTCGGAAACCGGCGGAAAAGTATTAATTAATCTGGCTTCGAACGAATATTTTAGCGCCATTGATAGCAAAAATCTAGAAGCGAGAATTATCACGCTGACCTTTAAGGAGCAGAAAAGCGGACAGTACCAGGTGGTTTCATTCTTTGCCAAAAGGGCGCGTGGATTAATGAGCCGGTTTATTATCCAAAACCAAATCAACGATCCGGAGGAAATAAAAGCATTTGATCTGGAAGGGTATTATTTTAATAACGGACTTTCGAAAGGTGATAACTGGGTATTTACAAGGTGAGAGGAATGTTGCGGGATGCTGGTGGCGGGTTATCCAAATGGGATTAGTCACTCATATCAATAGTCACTCATATCAATAGTCATTCAGTGGTCATTCATTGGAAAAAATGACGCGAAGCTAATGACAATTAATGACGCGAAGCTAATGACCAACAATGACGCGCAGCAAATGACTAATAACAATTCCCCGGCATCAGGTAATTGCGAACGTAATCGTTGATACCAGTTTCGAGGCTAAAGAATGGTTCATTATAACCAATTGCTCTTAGTTTCTGAATATTGGCGCAGGTATAATACTGATATTTCCCCTCCAAATCTGCCGGGGTATTTATAAAACCAATATTGTCAGCCATATTCATTGAATTAAATACTGCCCTGGTCAAACTAAGGTACGTTCGGGCTACTCCGGTCCCGACATTGTAAATTCCCGAATCTTTGCGGTGGTTCATGAAGAACAAAATCACTTTGGATACATCCTCCACATGAATAAAGTCCCGGGCTTGTTCCCCATCCTGAAAATCGGGGTGGTGTGAACGGAAAAGGTTCATTTTACCAGTCTCTGAAATCGTATTAAAAGCCTGTAAAATAACAGATGCCATCCGGTTTTTATGATATTCGTTGGGCCCAAACACATTGAAGAATTTTAATCCTGCCCAGAAATAGGGTTGTTCTTTTTGCTCCAGCGCCCAACAATCAAAATCATGCTTCGACTGTGCATATAAATTCATGGGCTGCAATTCAGGGATGATGGTATGGTCATCGTCGAAACCAAACTGTCCGTCGCCGTAAGTTGATGCTGATGAAGCATAAATCAGTGGCAAGCCATACTGAATGCAGGCTTTCCAGATTTTTTGCGAATATTCAAGATTAAGTTGCTGGTATATTTCGGGTTCTTGTCCTACTGTATCGGTCCTGGCCCCCATGTGAATAATCATCTGAACAAATTGCTCATTACTGGCCAACCAGTCGAAGAAATGATCACGATCAACCATTTCTGTATAAGTTTTTGTCTGGTAATTCTGAAACTTCAGGGGATCGTCGTATTTATCAACCAGAACAATGTCTTTAAAACCTTCCCTGTTGAGCTTCCCGACTATAAAACTACCAATAAAACCAGCCGCTCCGGTAACTACAATCATATTTACAGTTCATTAACTTTAGTTAATTTCTGAGACATTGTTTTCGTAAATACTAACTTCGATTTATCGATTATATTGTCTGCCAACGCCAAAATAAATTAACTTTTTTTACAACTTAATTCTAAGACCGAACTTATTACCTTTGTGGTTGCGTGTATCCAAATAAATTTAGTACTGAAAGGAAACAGACATGGAATTTTCATTAAACGGAAAAGATGGTACCTACCGGAAAGTTGAAAAATATGATCCGGAAACAACCGCGCGATTAAGCGATCACTACAAGAACATCATCGATCTTTTAGGCGAAAATTCCGGTCGTGACGGATTGTTGCAAACGCCCATGCGGGTAGCTAAGTCTATGCAGTTTTTGCTTCAGGGTTACGAACAGGATCCGGAAAAAATCCTACGTTCAGCCATGTTTAAGGAAGATTACCGCCAAATGGTCATCGTTAAAGACATCGAAATTTATTCGTTGTGCGAGCACCACATGCTTCCGTTTATTGGCAAGGCACATATTGGTTACATCCCGAATGGCTACATCACCGGCCTCAGCAAAATTGCGCGTGTGGTTGATGCCTATGCCCGCCGTTTGCAGGTTCAGGAACGGCTGACCACCCAAATTAAAGATTGTATCCAGCAAACCCTTAAACCACTTGGAGTAGCTGTCGTTATTGAGGCACAACACCTTTGCATGCAAATGCGCGGTGTTCAGAAACAACATTCAATCACTACCACATCCGACTTTACCGGTGCATTCGAACGGGTGGCTACCAGGGAAGAGTTTATTAGGTTAATACGGGGATAACAGAACCTGTGAACCAGTAGCATTAACTATTCTTAACATTCAACTTCTTATAGTTCCCGCTTAAATACTACTTTTGCATCCGATGAAAGTGACAAAGAATATATTATTCCGACTTCTACTTCTGATAGCTGTACTTTTCAGCTTAGGAATTGAGGCATCTTCTGAATACGCATCTCCATTGTATAACGTAGAACTTTCATCAGAAACGAATTGTGCGGATAGCAATGCCAATTCAGATATTGATTCTTTCAATGATGACCACATTAATCAGGTTTTCAAATCATGCATGTTAGGTGAACGACTAACCCGGTTGCCGATTTCAAACGGCCCGTTTTTACCGCATAAATTTTCCTTTTTAAGCTGGCAACCGCCGAAAAAATTCAGTTTCGGGATTTTAAATCATAAATCTTAACAGATAACAGTAAGTCTTGATAACCATCAGGCAAAATCTGTTGAATGATGTTGTGGGCCTTAATCGGAAAACAAAATCCCCATTAAAAAACTCCGCATATCTTAAGGTAAGTTTATTCTTATAAGACAATCGTGTAATTTCTTTATCTTATAGAAAAAACAATGAAAATTCAACCATTTACAACATGAAAATAGGTGATTTAATTAACCGCAACCGGCATCAGGGAGCTCTTGGACACTTAACCGGATTTTTGGATCAAATAAGGAAAGGAACAGTGAAATGAATTTTGAAAAACCAATACGCGATAAAAGTTTTCTTTTAAATATTAGTTATACAACACACAAAATGAATTATTTAGATTCTACTGACATTTTAATAAAAAAGCAAAATACCGAATATTTCGTTCATCTGATCCGCATTGCATTGGCAGATGATGTGATCAATGGCAATGAAATGGAATTACTGCATCTAATAAGCAAAAAGTTGGGCTTCACAGAAATTGAAACTGTCCAATTAATAAAAACAACAGACAAATCAGATTACAGGCCACCTTCTGAATTTTCCCTTCGATTTGAGCAGGTATTTGAAATTGTAAATATGTCTTTGGCTGATAGGTCAATTATAAAAGATGAGATGCGATTAGCCAGTAGTTTCGCAACAAAATGTGGGTTTGAAGAAAGTGAAATCCCTGCCCTGCTGCTTCTGTTATTAAATGGAATTAGACAAGGCAAAAACAAAAGTGAACTTTTAAAAGAATATCAAAACAAGCTGAAATCCTGAAATAGGACGATTGCTTTTATCAATTTTACTGAATATACTGAATGAAGAACTGGTTTAAATCGCTACATAATTGGGGTATGGAATGGGTAAACACCAAGTGGGGTGCATGGGCATTGTTTATTTGTGCTTTTGCTGATGCTTCCTTCTTACCGTTGCCTACACCAATGTTTTTTATAGCTTTAACATTACTAAATATCACAAAAGCATATAAATACGCATTATTTGTAACTCTTGGAACATTAACAGGCGCTTTGGCCGGATATTCAATAGGTCATTTTGCCTGGCTTAAAGCGAACGGCGAATTTACCGGTCTTGCCATGTTTGTGTTTGACAATGTCCCGGGTTTTACCGAGGAGGTATATCAATATTTTCACACTCAATTCTCAAAATGGGGCTTAGGCATTTTGTTTTTAGCCCCATTGATTCCAGTTCCTTACAAGATATTTTCGATTTCATCAGGAGCATTTGATATTAATATCTTCATCTTTTTTTTCGGGACTTTTATTAGCCAGGGTATAAGATTTTATCTTTTGTCGTTCCTGATAATTAAATTAGGTCCGGGGGTTAAAAAACTGTTCGAATTTAATAAGAAACCTGTTGTCATTATGGTAACTGCATGTATTGCTGTAGTTATTATTGCAATTAAAGTATTTTAATTTCCATGAATGGATTGAAAAAATATTGACTGAAAATTCTGTATTAATTAAGTATCTGTTATAAAATCAAGTTATGGTTGTTAATGTATATGTTTGGGTCGGATTTATTGCTTTTGTAATACTTCTTCTGGCCATCGACCTTGGAGTTTTTCACCGTAAATCGCATGAAGTAAAAATAAAGGAAGCGCTGATTTGGAGTGCTCTCTGGATTTCACTGGCTTTTATTTTCAATTATGGTATCTATGTTTTCATGGGGAAAGAAAAAGCCCTGGAATTTTTAGCCGGATATTTGATTGAAAAATCGTTAAGTGTTGACAATTTATTTGTCTTTATCATGCTGTTTTCATACTTCCATGTGAATCCGAGATATCAGCATAAAGTTCTGTTCTGGGGCATTTTGGGGGCGTTGATTATGCGGGCGGTATTTATATTCGCAGGAGTTGCGCTCATCACAAAATTTCACTGGGTTATATACATTTTCGGGGCATTCCTGATATTGACCGGAATAAAAATGGCGATCCAGAAAGAAGGAGAAATAGCGCCTGATAAAAATCCACTGGTCAGGTTATTCAAAAAGTTCTTTCCGGTCACTGACCAGATGCATGGGGGTAAATTTTTCGTTAAAATTAATTCGAAAACAGTTGCAACTCCCTTGTTTATTGTATTGTTGATTGTCGAATTTACCGACTTAATATTTGCTGTTGATTCGATCCCGGCTATTCTGGCGATTTCGAATGACACGTTTATCATATTTACTTCCAATGTTTTCGCAATTCTGGGTTTGAGGGCGCTGTATTTTGCCCTTGCCGGAATAACTAAATATTTTCATTACCTTAAATTTGGGTTATCAGCTATTCTGGTTTTTGTAGGAGTAAAAATGGTCATTGCCGGTTTTTATAAGATCCCAATTACCTATTCGCTTCTGGTTATTCTAGTGATATTGATTATATCAGTTACCTTTTCAATACTTTTTCCTCAAAAAGAAAAGATTGATTTGAGTGGACAGGTTGAAAAGAGCTGATTTACCTCAGAAACTGCAAACAAACAGGCGATTCATTTGGAACTTTAATCCCGGTAAATTTCAGTTTGCCGGAGATTTCATCAACCCTGAAAACAGTAATATCGTTGCTTCGCTGATTGGCGACCAGTAAAAATTGCCCGGTTGGATCGAACGTAAAATTTCGTGGCCAGTTTCCTTCAACCGAAACGGTCTGCACCATTTCCAATTTTCCGCTGGTGTTATCGCGCGTAAAAACAGCAATACTGTTATGGCCACGGTTCGACCCGTAAACATATCGGCCATCGGAAGATACATGAATATCGGCGCACCAGCTTTCGCCTTCAAAATCTTTGGGCAGCGTTTTGATGGTTTGAATTGTTTTCCACTCAGCGCCATATTTCATTAAAACGGTTACAGTAGAACTTAACTCATTAATGACATAAATAAAACGTCCATCAGTTGAAAAGTCGAAATGACGCGGGCCAGACCCCGCTGGAAGTTTAATAAAAGGTTGTGAATCGGGCTTAAGTGTAATTTCGCCAGTACCAAAACTATATATTTTCAATTCATCGGTACCTAAATCTGCAGCAAATAACAGCTTCCCTGAAGCATCGAATTTTGCTGAATGAGCATGGGGTTCGGTTTGACGGCCGGGGAAGGGGCCACTTCCGGTATGCTGTATTTTCTGCATCAGTGCAGTCAGTCTTCCATCGGGCAAAACGTTAAAAAGCGAGAGGTTTCCACCGGTATAGTTCGAGGCAACCAGTTTTTTTCCATCAGGCGAAAGGCAAACGTGACAGGGGTTTGCACCATGCGTTTGTACATGGTTCAGGAACGAAAGTTTTCCGTTTTCTTCAATCCTGAAGGCCGAAACACCTCCGCTATGGTCTTTATCAGGATCAGCGATTTCGCCAACAGCATAAAGGTATTTTTTATCTCCTGAAATGGTTAGAAAAGATGGATTATTACTGATAGCCGGCATTTTCAGATCAACCAGTTTCCCGTTCCGGTCGTTAAACGAATAAACAAAAATACCATCGGCCATACCCTTGGTATAGGTTCCAACATATAGAATATGCTTTTTGGCGTCAACGCCCATTACCAGCATAAAAACACAAAAAACACACAATAAGAGTAATTTCATGAGAATATTTTTTATAAAGGTTGTAACTAATCTGAATTCTGGTTGTTTATAAAACTACAAATCAAAATTATAAAATTTAATGTCATGAAACGTGCATCTGGGTGAATAACTAACCTAGATAAATACGATTTACTTAAAACATACTTACCATGGAAAAACCAACAATTGCGGCAAAAATGCCGGCGCTGGTAACCCTCGAACCGGGGCCATTAGCCTGGTGTGCATGTGGAAAAAGCTCAACACAGCCATTTTGTGATGGCACACACAACGGCACAAAATTTACACCGGT
Source organism: Odoribacter sp. (assembly GCA_013824715.1). Classification (GTDB taxonomy): domain Bacteria; phylum Bacteroidota; class Bacteroidia; order Bacteroidales; family Prolixibacteraceae; genus Aquipluma. Next base: position 19,185 of record PNOH01000043.1, read on the forward strand.
TCTGTTTAAAGTTGCTGAAAAAAGAGAAGCCTGGCTTTGCCAGTGCAAACACACTAAAAATCCACCTTATTGCGACGGAACACATAAAACCCTTTTATAAGAATAAACTCCCAGTACACAGGCAACGCCCTGAGAAAATATTTTAAGATTCGATCACGAAATGGCTTTGAAATTAGATATTCCCGTATCTAAATGAACCTTTAACGAAATCTTTTCGATTGGTGTTTTGTTTCCCGATTTACTTCTTCTATTTTTAGTCCGGATTACCTGAAAAGTTAATCCTGATTATTTTATTTTACAAGCTGAATAAAGATGAGGAAAATAAAAGACATCTTGCTTTACATTGGAATTCTGGGAGTATTTTTTGCCTTTATTTACTGGATTATTCAGTCCGGAAAAATTCTGGAAGCCGGAAGATTTGTGGTTGAACCACAATTACAGAGTTCCTATTTTTCTCAGTTTATTCAGTCAATTGCTAACAATTTAGCCCATCCGGTTGGTCTGGTTTTGGCGCAAATTGTTACTATTCTTATCGTGTCGCGTGTATTCGGATTCATTTTCAGGAAAATTCACCAACCAACTGTAATCGGAGAAATAATTGCCGGTATTGCCTTAGGTCCGTCTTTGCTCGGAATGCTTTTCCCCGAATTTTCATCGTCTCTTTTCCCCGAAAATTCCCTGGGAAACCTTAGCCTTTTAAGTCAGGTCGGGTTAATCCTGTTCATGTTTATGGTGGGAATGGAACTCGACTTGAAAGTAATTCAAAGCAAAGTAAAAGATGCCGTGGTTGTGAGTAATGCCGGAATTCTCATTCCGTTTTCCATTGGAATAGGATTGGCCTATTTTATTTACGAAAATTTTGCCCCCAAAGGAGTACCATTTCTTTCTTTTGGCCTGTTTCTCGGAATGGCCATGAGTATCACCGCTTTTCCTGTACTTGCCCGAATTGTTCAGGAACGCGGAATGCACAGGACCCGCGTGGGAAATTTGGTAATAACTTGCGCCGCGGCCGATGATATTACTGCATGGTGTATGCTGGCAGCGATCATTGCCATTGCCAAAGCCGGATCTTTCGTGAGTTCACTTTATGTCATTCTGCTTTCAATCGGATATGTCCTGATCATGATTAAGGTAGTGCGCCCTTTCCTGAAACGGGTTGGCGACTTACATGCTACGCGCGAAAACCTGAGCAAACAAGTTGTGGCCATATTTTTCCTGACTCTGCTGATATCTTCTTATACAACCGAAATCATAGGTATTCATGCACTTTTCGGCGCTTTTCTGGCCGGAACAATCATGCCTGAAAACACCAAATTCAGAAACATTTTCATTCAGAAAATTGAAGATGTTGCACTGGTGTTGTTGCTTCCCCTCTTTTTTGTTTTTACCGGATTGCGTACCCAGATCGGCCTTCTGAACGATATTTATCTCTGGAAAATAACCGGGCTGATCATTCTGGTGGCTATCACCGGAAAATTTGTGGGCAGTGCACTGGCTGCAAAATTTGTTGGGCAAAACTGGCGCGACAGCTTAACCATTGGGGCATTGATGAACACACGCGGATTGATGGAACTCATTGTGCTTAATATAGGATACGATCTCGGTATTCTTTCTCCTGAAGTTTTTTCGATGATGGTCATCATGGCGCTGGTCACCACATTAATGACAGGTCCGGCATTGGATCTGATCGAACGGATATTCAGGACAAAACCTGGCATGATACAGGAAAAAATCAGTCACCTGAGCAAATTCAAAATTATCCTTTCGTTTGGAAATCCTGAAATGGGCAGATCTTTACTCCGACTTGCCAATAACCTGGTAAAAAAGCAAAAAGAAAACACTTCGGTTACCGCCCTTCACCTCTGTCCAAACAATGTGCTGCACCATTACAATATGGATGAATATGAAAATGAAAGCTTTGAGCTGGTCATTCAGGAATCGGAATTGTTAAGCCAGAAGATTACTACCTTGTTTAAGGCTTCGGATGATATTGACCACGACATTACTGAAATTACGAATAAAGGTGACTTTGATCTGCTGTTGATAGGTATCGGACAGTCAATTTTTGAAGGGAGCCTGTTGGGAAAGATCCTTGGTTATACTACCCGGATTGTGAACCCCGACCGCCTCATTCAGAAAGTGGCAGGAAAAGAAAAGCTGTTCGGAATTTCGCCGTTCGATGACCGGACTCAAAATATTCTATCAGCCAGCAAGGTTCCCGTAGGAATTTTTGTTGATAAAAACACAGGCGATTATGATCAGGTTATTGTACCATTTTATACTGAAAAGGATGGTTTTTTAGTTGATTATATCCAACGACTGATTAAAAACTCGGGAGCTCAGGTCACGGCGACCGATCCTGCAGGCACGATCAGAAAACACATTGAAATTAAGGAGGCCATCAGGGCAATTGAACAGGAGGCGCCAAACCATATTACCATAAACAGCGATATTGATATGGATGGAGAGTTTGTCGGGCAATTCAAGTTAATGGTTATTTCAATCGAAGGATGGAAAAAACTAGTTGATTCGCGATGCTCCTGGCTTAATCAGACTCCTTCGATCCTAATACTAAAAGCATAAAAATTAAAAAATTTCCTTTTTAATCAACCTGTATTCATGCTCAAAATTCGTGGTGAAAATACCATTACCAATGTTTGCTTCAATTTGTTTAATAGTCCAGAACCTGCCTTCAAGCACCTCATCCGAGTGCAGGTGAATCGTTTTAAAATCATGACTGACAAAGGCGTAAACCAACTCAGCTTCGATTTCGCTTTCCCAGCGGTAAGTTTTTACCAACCGGGCAGAGAAATCCTGAAGGCCTATTTCTTCCCAGGCTTCACGTTTCAGCGCCGTCTCAAGCGTTTCGCCAACTGAAATATGGCCGCCAACGGCAGTGTCCCATTTACCGGGCTGAACAAGTTTATTTAAAGGCCGCTTCTGCAAATAGATATGCTTTTGGTTATTTAATACATGCAGGTGCACAACCGGATGCAGCAGTTTTTCGCCATTGTGACAAGCCGAACGTGGGGCTTTGCCAATTATTTCGCCTAATTCGTTAACCAAAGGCAACCATTCTTCATCGTCAGGAATGATGTGCTTTTTGCGAAGTTTCAGTTTCTGTTTAATGAATTCGTATCCGAAAACGAGGGCAAACAAAATGTAGAACAATCCTCCACTAATGAAAGCCCAGGCTTCGTTCGACAGGTAAAACGCCGAATAAAAAACCAATAAGGTGTGGATCAGGAAAACAAAGAACATCAGTTGCATGGTTTTTCGGAACTGCGCCATTTGTTCTTTGCTCAGTTCCATATCTTTCATATATCGCAGGGTCATCAGTCCTAAAATATTCAGCTTCGAGAAAGCTGAAACTGCCAGAACAGCACACAAAATAAGTTCGACCAGGCCGGGCTTCAGCTTAAAAAAGATATCGTTATCGAGAACAATGGAAACCGAACCCAAAGCCAGCAACAAGCCGGTATCAAACAACACAAACCGGTCAAACCGCTTTTCTTTGATCCAGATCCAGCCCATTTCGGAAACACCGGTAGCCAGTGCAGCAATCAATCCGGCACGAGTCCCCCAAATTTCGTCGATTGCAATAAAGACAAATAATGGGATGAACCCGGGCAAAAGTTTTTTAAGTAATTCAGATTTGTTCATTTTCAGAATACCATATCCTGTTCTAATTCAAAAATACGATAAAACTATACCAGTACTAAAAAAAATCCCGCGGGAACCCAAATGGTCATCGCGGGACAACATTTCTTTAAATAAACTCTACTGTTGGTCTTCAGGAGAATAACCCTTTTTGGCATAAACTGTTGCCAAAAGTGTTGAAAAACGCGGGATGCCCAAAGTTGATGAATTGTCAACAGCTTTAAATGCCAGTTCAGAAGGAATTACCATGAAGGCCTTACCTCCAACCTTCATTTTCTTCAAACCTTGATGCAAACCGGCAATTTGTTGCACGTAACTCGCATTCACAATATCATTGTTTACATCTACATAAAAGGTAAATTCTTCGTAATTTCGGCCAGCTTCATCTTCGGTGGTAAAAATTACTTTTCCATCGAGCAGGGTAATCTTAAAGTACAACATAACCTTATAGCCCGACTTAATGGTATCGCCAGTTCCTTTTACGATGTCTTTAAAATATATTCCCGAAACATCTTTAGCATCAGTCAGGTTATTGTCTTTTACGTATTTATCAAGTGCAACAATCTCGTTATCGCGTAATATGTCCAGGGTATTTTCATTGCACGAGGTATAAACTCCGGAAAGCACTACGGCAAAACCAAGAAAGAACAGAAATTGTTTCATATATATATTTTTTGCGAAAGTACGAATTTTAATCAGCTTCTATTTAATCTCAATAACTTCGATTACAAAAATTAAAGGTGTATTTGGCGGTATTGATCCAGAGCCGGCTGTGCCGTAAGCTTTAGCCGAAGGAATCAGGAATGCAGCGGTCCCACCCTTTTTCATTACTTCAATTCCTTCCTCCCAGCCCTGAATTAGCCGATCGGTTTTGTGGATATAAGTCATAGTTCCATCACCACGATAAGCCGATGCATCAAAAACAGACCCATCTAAAAATAGTCCGGTATATTTTACTGTAACCTTATTTCCGGTCTTAACAGTTTCTCCCGTTCCTTCCTTTTCAACTATGTAATATATGCCAGTCGAAGTTGTATCAATATCTTTCTTATTTGTAACCATTTGTGCAAGCCATTCCTTAATTAAAGCAGCTTCTCTTTCCGGAGTGTATGTTGCATAAGGATCTTCGTTTTTTTTACATCCTGAAACTATGATGATGGCGAACAAAACCAAAGCGCTATATTTTAAAAGCATATTCATTTTTTTTTATTTTTATTTTACTGATTGTTTAATTCGATCTTCAAATTCGGGTAATATGTTTTCAAACTGAGTCATCGCTTCCTGTAAAGATGCAAAATACTCTCCACCGGCTGCGTTACGATGGCCTCCTCCGTTAAAATATTTTTCACAAAGCTCATTGACTGCAAAATCGCCTTTCGACCGAAAAGAGACTTTGATGTATTTTTCTTTTTCGGTGAACAATGCACTGAAAATGATCCCTTTTATAGAAAGAGGCATGTTTACAAATCCTTCGTTATCGCCCGTTACAAAATGATATGCTTTCTGATCTTCGCGGGTGATATACATACTGGCGGCATGGTATTCCGGATAGACATTCATCCGGTTGCTCAGGCAAAAACCCATTAGCCGCATCCGGTCTGCAGAATAATTATCATATACTTTCGAGTAAATTTCCTGCTGGTCAATTCCCAATCGGGTTAGTTGTGCAACAACTTCAAAGGTGTTTGGATTAGAAACATTAAAAGCGAAGGAGCCGGTATCGGTCATGATCCCTGTAAACAACGAAGTGGCCGCATTGCGGTCGATGTATTGTGCAAATTCAGTGGACTTAAGTACGGCAAATATTAATTCGGCAGTCGAACTGAAAGTAATGTCTGATATAACCAGATCAGTAAAGTTTCCGGGATACGGATGATGATCAACCAGAATCTTCTTTCCTTCAAAACTTTCGACTAAAGGTTTCATATCTCCCAACCTCGAAAGCTGATTAAAATCCAGACAAATTAACAGGTCAGATTCAGCGAAAGCTCTTGCCGATTGTTTCGGATGATGACTGTAAATAATTACCTGATCATGTCCATCCATCCAGTGGTAAAACTCCGGGTATTTGGTCGGACTAACAATTTTGACCTTAAATCCGGCATTTTGTAAAACCCTCCACAAACCCAGAACAGAACCCATTGCATCTCCGTCGGGATTGGTATGCGGTACTAAAACTATAGATTTGGAACTGTTTTTAATCAGTTGTTCAAAACGCTTAATGATTTCTATGTCAACTCTTTCCAATTATTCGATTTTAAAATTACGTACAAAGATAAAAATAAAGCCGATGGCGATGGTGTGCATAACTAAATTTAACTAACTTGGGTTCAGTGATAAATCAATCAAACAAACAGACTATATGGCAGGCATTCAAACATTTACTATGATCAAACCAGTAGCGGTGAAGAACAACAAGATCGGGCCCATCCTGAAGATGATCAATGAAGCTGGGTTCAGGATAAAAGCAATGAAATTCACGCACTTAACCAAGCAGCAAGCATGTGAATTTTACGCAATACATGCTGATAAATACTTTTTTGAAGAATTAACATCTTTTATGAGTTCGGGCCCCATAATAGCTGCCATCCTCGAAAAAGAAAACGCAGTTGACGACTTTCGGAAACTGATTGGGGCAACCGACCCGGCCAAAGCAGAAGAAGGTACTATCCGGAAATTATATGCCGAGTCCATGTCGCACAATGCAGTTCATGGATCGGATAGCGATGAAAATGCAATTACTGAAAGCGATTTTTTCTTTTCGGAGATGGAGAGATTTTAGCGGAAGGGTAGCGTAATTAGTGGTTATTAGCTTCGCGTTATTAAAAGTCATTAGTTTCACGTCATTAATTGTCATTCGCTTCGCGTCATTTTTTCCAGCAAATGACCACTGAATGACCACTGAATGACCACTGAATGACCACTGAATGACCATTGAATGACCATTGAATGACCACTAAATGACCACTAAATGACCACTGAATGACCTCAATCATCTGAATACAATCGTCTTAATCAATTCTGTACCAGCCACCTCATTCAGCCTGACCCGAATTTCCTCTTTCATCATCAGCAGTTCGTTCCGTACTACCGGAGAGGTGGTTTCAACAAAAAGGGTACTATTCTGAATATATAAGTTGCCGGTATAGCGGGCTACAGTTTTCCCCATAACTGATTCCCACGATTTTATCAGATCGAGTTCCGAAAGCTTTCGATCCATCTTGTTTTCCTGAACGTAGCTTTTTAACACTGCGCTGATGCTTTGGGTATTACTTTTTCTCATTGGTTACAGCTCCATCGTTTATTGTGAATATTCTTGATTTGGCTTCCAGTCCGGCAATCATCTGGTCGAGGTGTTCGCGATTGGTATCGGTAATAAAAATCTGACCAAAATGATCATCGGCAACGAGTTTTACAATTTGTTCCACCCGGTTTTTATCCAGTTTATCGAAAATGTCGTCGAGCAGTAAAATGGGGGTCAATCCCGATATTTCTTTCATAAAATCGAATTGGGCCAGTTTGAGCGCTACCAGATAAGTCTTTTTCTGCCCCTGAGATCCAAACTTCCTGATGGGATTGCCCGACAACTCAAACTCACAATCATCTTTATGAATGCCACTGGTGGTATATTGCAACATCCGGTCTTTGCCAACCGATTGTTTAAGCAACTGTTCAAAATCATTCCCTGTCAGTTCCGATTGAAGTCTCAATCCGACTACCTCCCTGCCTCCTGAAATCAGTTCATAATATTTCTGAAAGACAGGCTGAAGTTTTTCAATAAAAGACATCCGGCTGACATGAATGTGCTGCCCGTATTTGACCAGTTGATCGTCCCACACTTCGAGTGATTCAAGCTGAAAAGCATTTCGTCCGGCAAATTGTTTCAGGAGGTTGTTGCGTTGTTGCAGCGCCCGGTTATAACGTATCAGATTTTCGAGGTAAATTGCATCATACTGCGATATTACGCTATCAATAAACCTTCGCCGGTCTTCACTTCCGCCCGATATCAGGTTGGTATCCGATGGAGTTACAATAATCAACGGTATCAATCCGATGTGTTCCGAAAGTTTCTTATACTCTTTTTGATTCCTCCTGAATATTTTTTTCTGATTTCTTTTCAGCCCGCAATAAATAGTCTCGTCCGATTCGAGCCGGGAATATTTCCCCTGCACCATAAAGAAATCCTGATCAAACCGGATATTCTGGGCATCAACCGAATTCAGGAAACTTTTACAAAACGAAAGGTAATGAATGGCATCCATCAGATTGGTTTTTCCTGCTCCATTGTTGCCGATGAAACAATTTAAGCCTTCAGAAAACTTAAATTCAGCGTGTTCGAAGTTTTTAAAATTTACAAGCGATAATTCCCTGATATACATTTTCAGAACTGTTTACTGCAACAAAACTACAAATTTCTGTACGTGGATTGATATAAAAATATTGCCGTCAGAAATAATTATACCAATGTGTTGATTAATATTCATTTTTAAATTAAAAATCTACTGTTTATTTTTGAAAATAGTATATTTTTGCCTCTCGATTTTTGAACTATACTTTACAAGATGACAAAAGACAAAAAAAACCAGAAGGTGGATAACCTCGTTGAAGTAGAAAGTGCGCTTACCAAATCCGAACAATTTCTCGAAGCCAATCAAAAATTGATTGCAATCGTTATCGGGGCGATCGTCGTGATATCAGTTGTGTATCTTGGCTTCAACAAATTTTATCTTGAGCCACAAACTGTTGATGCACATGAGCAGTTGTTTGTAGCTCAGAATTATTTCGAAAAAGATTCGTTCAATCTGGCGCTCAATGGAGACGGTAATAATTCAGGATTCCTTGACATTATTGATGATTTTGGTTCGACTGATGCTGGTAATCTGGCCTACTACTATGCAGGTGTATCTTATTTAAATATCGGACAGTACGAAAATGCGATCGACTATCTGAAAAAGTTTGACACCGATGACCTTCTTTTAGGTCCGATTTCGGTAGGAGCTCAGGGCGATGCCCAGCTTGAATTGGGAAGGACTGACAAAGCGCTCGATTTATATACTGAAGCATATAAAATGAATGACAATGAACTTACAGCGCCGGTTTATATGATGAAAGCAGGCGAATTACTCGAAAGTTCAAATAAAATTGCTGAAGCTTTGAAACTTTATGAAACAATCAAACAAAAATATCCTGAAACCACCGAAGGAAGAAGCATTGACAAATACATTGCCCGTGCCAAAGCTAAAATTTAGTGAATGGCTACAAAAAATTTATCAGAATACGATTTGACTTCAGTTCCATCGGCTACCGGTATGAAATTCGGGATTGTGGTTGCTGAATGGAATTACGAAATTACCGGAGCATTGGCCCGTGGAGCTATTGACACCCTGAAAATTCACGGTGCGAAAGATGAAAATATCATACTGAAACATGTCCCCGGAAGTTTTGAACTTACACTTGGAGCGCAGTTTATGGCCGAATTTACCGACGTTGATGCGGTTATTATACTTGGCTGTGTCATTCAGGGCGAAACCCGCCATTTCGATTTTATCTGCAACAGTGTAACTCAGGGAATCACCAACCTGAACATGAAATACAACAAGCCATTTATATTCGGATTGCTAACCACCGGCAACCAGCAACAGGCACTCGACCGGGCTGGCGGAAAATTGGGAAATAAAGGTGATGAAGCCGCAATAACCGCAATTAAAATGCTCGCTCTGAAGAGAGAATTGGCTAAATAAAAAAAGGGGCAAATGCCCCTTTCAATTCTAACTAACTTGATCAACAATTAACCTGGACCGCCTGGGCCCCCCATACGGCCTTGTCCATTTCTTCTCATTTCTTCACGCTTTTTCTGCATCTCGTCGAATAATTTCACTTGATCTGTATTTAAAAGCGCTTTAATTTCTTTGTCTTTTTCAGCCTGAACTTTATTTCTTTCTTCACGCATTTTTGCCCGCTCATCATCAGTGGCATTCTGCATTTTCGACCAATCGAAAGATTGCTTTTCCAAGTACTTTTTATTGATCGCCGTAACTTTTGCCTCCTGATCTTTTGTTAGTTTCAAATCTTCGACCAAACGCTGAGTTTGACGTTTAAGCATTTCTTCAGGATTCAATTGAGGACGGTTTCCACCTGGCCGGCCCTGCTCTGTTCTGGATGGACGCTCTCCGCCTCCCCGTTCCTGTGCAATGGTAATTCCTGCAGCAAACAGAAAAATTATCAATAATGCGCCTAATTTTTTCATGAATTTGTATTTTAAAATGATTAAAACGATTACTGGTTCATAGACTGATATCAGGTTAAAAGGTTTAAATACTAATAAAAATAATGCCTGATATATTTCCCGTTGAAATTTAATCATTGTAATTTTCCTACATTCAAGACACAATACTCTAATCAAATTATACTATTTTTGAGAACATTCAAATTAAATTCAGGTGAAAGCATTTCTCTTTGCTGCAGGATTGGGAACCCGACTTCAAGAACATACTCAGGATAAGCCTAAAGCTTTGGTCAGCCTGGCGGGGAAACCACTTCTTCAACATGCCATTGAGCGCCTGAAAAGCTTCGGGATTTCTGACATCACCATTAATGTCTTTCATTTTGCCGAACAGATAATTTCATTCATCGAAAAAAATAAATCGTTTGGGGTAAATATCCGAATTTCCGACGAACGTGATCAGCTTCTGGATACAGGAGGCGGACTGAGAAAAGCAAGTGCTTTTCTCAGAGGAAGAGAATCCATCCTGATATACAATGTAGATGTAATCAGTAATCTGGATTTGAATTTACTGCTGAACTATCACCTGCAACAAAATGCGCTGGCCACATTAGTTGTCAGGTCGCGCGAAACAAGCCGTTACCTGATGTTTGATACAAACCTGCAACTGGCCGGATGGAAAAATATTGGCAACGGCGAAATCCGCATCAGCCGGCCCGATTCGTTCGAAAATGCACGGCCACTGGCTTTTAGCGGCATTCACATCATTCAGCCCAAAATGCTGGATATGATCACCGAGGAAGGAAAATTCCCGATTATAGATTTATATCTTCGGCTTGCAAAAGATCATGCTATTAAAGCTTTTGTAGATAATTCAACGATATGGATAGACTTGGGCAAACCAGAACAGCTTGAGGCAGCAGAATTGCTTTTCGGACTGAAGGAGTGATGGACTGAAGGACTGAATTCTCACATCCTCACATCCTCACTTTCTCAATACGGGATATGTTTTTCCACAGCTCTTGCAAAAGCGTTTTCTTCGTTCGAGGTTGTAGGCAAAAACCGTTCTTTCATTTCAGGAGGACCATTGGCGACCAGGTATGAATAGTTGGTAAACTCTAACAAATCCAGGTCGTTAAAATCATTGCCTATTCCCAAAGTATATTCGTGCTCAATTTGCAAAGAATCGCATATAAATTTTACTCCGTTGCCTTTCGAAACCGACTGATGAAAAATCTCCATCCAGATGTAGCCGGTTTCGAGCGGCGAACTTGTCCTGACTACTTTTACCTCCGGGAACCGATGCCCTATTTCTTTTTTCAGCGCTAAAAACAGATCCGGGTTATTCGGAAAAACAACCAAAAACTGACAAGCCTCCGAATCAAGAGGAATATCAACTGGCATAGGTTCGGAATGTGACTGATGAAAATCAAAATAGTTTTCGAATTCAGTACAGGGTAAACTTCCACGGTGAAACCAGCATTGATAGTTCTCCGGAACGGGCTTAAACAAATGGAAATTCAGATCGAGTTTGACCAGAAAATCAACTATTTGTTGCACCATGTCCTGATTTATGTTCTGCTGATAAAGTAATTTGCCATGTTTCAAATCATAAACTCCGGCACCTGAAGAAAAAACAATGTAATCGAAGGGTACATCGGCCGAAATAACTTCCATGGTCTTTTTCAGGTTGCGGCCGGTAGCAATTACCCTTAAAATGCCCTTTTCTCCAAGAGAATGTAATGTATCCAGATTTTCTTTCGAAATTGACTTGTCATTCTTCAGAAAGGTGCCATCCAAATCAGTTGCAACAAGTTTTAGTTGATGTATCAATTCGCTCATCGGTTACTTTTACGAAGCTGTAAGTATAAACATTATCAGCCAAAATAATTCTTTTGCAGGCTTTGAAGTTCATAAAATAACAAAACCTTCAACTTTTCAGACAGATCAGGCATGTTTACCAAAAAATGAGATTACTTTTTTTAGCTTCAGGATATTAGCCTTGATTTTATATCTTTGCTGACCAAAAATTAAGAACTATTAACCATTGAATGTTAGAGTTTCAGTAATAAATTTCATTTTACTGATACCCATCTGAAATTGGATTAGTTTACTGATTTATTTTATTTCAATAGTTTTCGAATGAAGATTGCATTAATCGGTTACGGGAAGATGGGGAAAGAGATCGAAAAAATTGCTCTTGACCGCGGACACGAAATTGTTTTAAAAATTGACATTACCAATCCGGAAGATCTTACGATTGCCAACATGCAAAAAGCAGATGTAGCCATCGAATTTACTATACCAGCTTCGGCAGTTGCCAATTATAAACTTTGTTTTGAAGCCGGAATCCCGGTGGTTAGTGGAACAACCGGTTGGCTCAAACACTTACCCGAAGTTCATCAATTGTGCCAGGCACTGAATGGAACGTTTTTCTATGCTTCCAATTTCAGTTTGGGTGTTAATATTTTCTTTGCCCTGAATAAAAAACTGGCTGAACTGATGGCCACCCGAAGCGAATACACGATTGAAATAAAAGAAATCCATCACACTCAAAAACTGGATTCCCCAAGCGGAACAGCAATTACTCTGGCCGAAGGCATTCTGGATATTATTCCGGAGAAGAAATCCTGGGTCAATCATTCAACCAGTCAGGCCAGCGAATTAGGAATCATTTCGGAACGCGAAGGTCAGGTTCCGGGAACGCATATCATCAATTTCGACTCAGAAGTTGATTACATCGAGATTGCCCATTGTGCCAAAAGCCGCAAAGGTTTTGCTTTTGGTGCGGTTTTAGCGGCCGAATACAGTGTTGGTAAAAAAGGAATTTTAACCATGAACGATTTGCTAAACATTTAAAAACAACATAAAATGAAAGAAATATTAACCAATAAATGGTTCAAGTTTGCAATAGTAGGTTTAATCTATTTGTTATGGGTAATCTGGATCGGGAGTTATTTATGGTTGATCGGACTTGCAGTTATTTTCGACATGTACGTTTCGAAAAAAGTTCACTGGGCCTTCTGGAAAAAAAAGAATGCCCCCGACGGAAAACAAACCAAAGTGGTTGAATGGGTAGATGCCATTATCTTTGCTGTCATTGCTGCTACTTTTATCCGTATGTTTTTCATCGAAGCTTACACGATCCCGACTTCGTCAATGGAAAAATCGATGCTGATTGGCGATTACCTGTTTGTAAGCAAAACTTCATACGGGCCCAAACTTCCGAACACACCATTATCATTCCCATTTGTTCACCACACCATGCCATTATCAAAAACTAAGAAATCGTATGTGGAGTGGATCAAAAATCCCTACAAGCGTATTGCAGGTTTAGGAAAGGTAAAAAACAACGATGTGGTCGTGTTTAATTTTCCTGAAGGAGATACTGTTGCGGTTAATGTTCAGAACCAAAGCTACTACCAGTTGGTGCGTAGTTATGGCCGCGACCGGGTCTGGCAGGAAAAGGAAACATTCGGCGATATAATTTCAAGGCCTGTTGACAAACGGGAAAATTACATCAAGCGTTGCGTGGGCATTGCCGGCGACCTGATTGAACTGAAAGATGGTCAGTTATTTGTGAACGGAAAGGAACAACAGCACTTCCCCGGAATGCAATATGATAATGTTGTAACCACCGATGGAACCGGAATTAACAAACGAATGCTGGAGCAAATGAACATTGCTGAAGAAGACCGCCATGTGTATTCCAACACTCAGTATTTGTTTCCCCTCACGCAGGAAAACGAACAGAAACTGAAAGCGATGAAGAATGTAAGCTCGATTAAAAGGACACTGGTAGCTGCCGAAAACTGGGATCAGAACATTTTCCCGTACAGCAGTAAATACCCCTGGAATGTTGATAATTTTGGTCCGCTCGAAATTCCCAAAAAGGGACAGACAGTAAAACTGACCATTGATAACCTTCCAATTTATCAACGGATCATCGATCTGTACGAAGAAAACGAACTTAAAGTGAAAGACAGTATCATCTATATTAATGGTGCAGTAGCCGACAGCTATACCTTTAAAATGGATTATTACTGGATGATGGGCGACAACCGCCACAATTCAGCCGACTCACGCTACTGGGGATTCGTTCCCGAGGACCATATTGTTGGCAAAGCAGTGTTCATCTGGCTCTCGCTCGATAAAGACCAGCCATTCTATAACAAAATCCGCTGGAGCCGGTTGTTCTCGTTAGTGCATTAGAACCAGTCATATGTCCTGGAAAGTTATTGTGTTTTTGATCCTGGCAGCTCTGCTGGTTATTTTTACCGTTCAGAACCAGATACTGCTTGACATCAGGTTTTTTCACTGGGAAATAACTGATGTCCCGGTGGCTTATGTGCTGCTTTTTGGGCTTATTTTTGGATTTTTGCTGGCCATGATGATGCAACTTCCAACCATTATAAAACTGAGAAGGGAACTCAGAGGGGTTGTTCGGGAACTAGAAAAAAGCGAGGAAATTAAGGCAGATAAAGACGAAGTTGTGGATTCGGAAGGCGTTAGCATGGGTAGCGACTATAAAGGCGGTTTTTTTAACGAAGAATCATGACACAACATACAGGGATACTGCTGAGTACAGCCTATTTTGCACCGATCAGGTATTTTTCAAAACTGGTTGCCTATCCTGAAATTTACATCGAACAGCACGAAAACTTCATTAAGCAAACATACCGTAACCGGACTGTTATTTTGGGCGCCAATGGCCCGGTTCCGTTAATTGTTCCGGTTGAAAAAGGCCGCGGGCCTAAGGTAAAAATTAAAGATCTGCGCATTGCCTATGACGAAGAATGGCAGCGCAACCATTGGCGGACCATTTTTTCGGCTTATAATTCATCCCCTTTTTTCGAATATTATGCCGATGACCTGAAACATTTTTTCCTGAAGAAGCATGAATTTTTGTTCGATTTTAATCAGCAAATCACCGAAACCATACTTGAAATTCTGGAAATTCAGAAGGAAATAAAGCTCACTGAAGAATTTGAGAAAGTGCCGGAAACCTGCTTGAATTTCAGGCAGCAAATCAGTCCGAAAATGCACTTGATTTCAGACGATGAGCATTTTTACCCCAAGACATATACACAAGTTTTTTCCGAAAAATTTGTGTTCGTACCCGATCTGAGTATTCTTGATTTGCTCTTTAACGAAGGGCCTTCGGCACACGGAGTTCTTAATGAATGCATAAAGTAAACAAATGGCAAACAATTGATATGCTTATTAAAACCCAATAAACCCCAGAAATTTAATTCCATCTGACATTATATTTTTTCTTAATTTAACCAATTCAAAATAGCACCCTATACTTAATGCCTAACCAGAATCCGGAACAAATAGCCAGAGATAACATTGACAAGCAATTAACTGCTTGTGGCTGGCTTATTCAGGGTATCAAAAAGGTTAATCTACATGCTGGAATTGGTGTTGCAATAAAAGAATATCTGACGGATGTTGGCCCTGCTGACTATGTGTTATTTGTTGATGGGAAACCTTGTGGAGTTGTTGAAGCCAAAAAGGAAGAAGAAGGGTTTAGATTAAATGTGCATGAGGATCAAACAGAAGGATATGCAGCAGCTAAGCTCAAACACCTCAAAAATGAACCCTTACCATTTGTTTACATCAGCACTGGTGAAATAACAAGGTTCACTGACTTTACTGATCCCAAACC
>PNOH01000044.1 GCA_013824715.1 Odoribacter sp.
TATAAATATAGCTATTATAGCTTGAAATTACATTGTGAAAACGATTGATAAATCTTTTGCTGTTTTTTGCTTAAAATCTATTTTTTCAAATAAGTAGGTACGCATTTCTGTGAAGAACCATGTTTCTAAAGTGATGCTCCCTTCGATACCCCGAATTCCCGGGGCTACTCAGGGAGCGGTGCTGTGAACGACTGCTGTGGTTGTTTTAAGCTCGAAATAAAATGTTCAAAAAAAAGTAATCAATCGCATACCAAAGCTCCCTGAGCGCGAAGCAGTCGAAGGGAGCATGTTAAAGGAGCGGCGCTTCCGTCTCCCGTCTTCTGACTTCCGTCTTCCGTCTTCCGTCTTCGGACTTCGGTCTTCGGTCTTCTGACTTCGGTCTTCCATCTTCTGACTTCGGTCTTCGGTCTTCGGTCTTCGGACTTCGGTCTTCGGTCTTCCGTCTTCTGACTTCCGTCTTCGGACTTCGGACTTCGGACTTCGGACTTACGTCTTCCGACTATTCTCCCTCAAAAAAGGCATCAACACCCGGATAATTGTATTTTTCACGTGCATCAGCTTCAGCCAAAAGAAAAAAATGAAGCTCAGCTTCTGCACAAACCACTCCTGAAGAATTAATCAGTCGGGATTGAATGGTTGCTGTACGTCTTTTTTGTTCAACCAATCTGGCCCGAATAGTTATTTCGCCCTGATCAATCAATAAAGGCTTTTTAAACCTGACTTTCATTTCAGCCGTCACACCAACTGTTCCGCATTTGACGTAAACTAACCAGCCGGCAATTTCATCGAGCAAAGTTGACTGTATTCCGCCATGCAATACCTTCGGATAGCTTTGCAAAATTGGGCGGGGATTCCAGTACGAAACTACTTCATCGCCGTCTTCCCAGAATTCCAGGTGCAATCCAAACTCGTTGTATGGTGAACATCCGAAACATTGATAAAGTTCCGGATCATCGTTCAGGTGAATATTTTTGATTTTTCTCATGTTTTACAAAAATAATTTAAAATCATTGACTTTTAGCTTCATTATACCTAGATTAGGCAGTCTAAAAAATTTTAAAATGATCCGGTTGTCCGAACTTATTATAAATGCTGACGGAAGTATCTTCCATCTTCACCTCAAACCTGAACAAATTGCCGATGACATCATTCTGGTCGGCGACCCCGGAAGGGTTGAACTGATTGCGAAACTACTTACCGATATTGAATTTCAGGTGCAGAACCGCGAATTTGTTTCAACTACCGGTAAATACAATCAACAGCGCATCACCATTATCTCAACCGGCATAGGAACCGACAACATTGATATTGTAGTCAACGAATTGGACGCTTTGGCAAACATTAACCTGTTGACACGCGAAATCAACCCGATTCACCGAAAACTGAATTTCGTCCGAATTGGTACTTCCGGTGGATTGCAGGATTTTCTGGGCATTAATTCGTTTGTTATTTCACAAAAAGCCATCGGATTTGACGGTTTGCTAAATTTCTATGCCAACCGTGATTCGGTTTCTGATTTACCTTTTGAGGAAGCGTTTAAACAACACACCGGATGGGGCAACCAATTAACATCGCCTTACGTGGTTGATTGTTCCGAAAATTTACTTGTAAGAGTTCATAAGGATGACACTATTTTAGGAGTTACCATTTCTGCCCCTGGATTTTACGGACCTCAGGGCAGAGTACTCCGGTTACCTTTAGCTGATGCCAATCTGAACGAAAAGATTGAATCATTCGCGTTTGAAGGATATAAAATCACCAATTTCGAAATGGAATGTTCGGCCATTTACGGATTGTCGAAGCTACTTGGCCACGAATCGCTTACTATCTGCCTGATAATTGCTAACCGGGTGAAAAAGGAAACAAGCCCGGATTATCATCAGGCGATGGAGACTTTGATTAAGCTTGTACTTGACCGCCTCACCAGTTAATACATCAACCAATGAACGAAAACAAACTGGATTTACTGATTACACTGCTTGACGATCCCGATGATTCAGTCTTTCAACCGGTTTTGGAGGAAATCCTGAAGGCTGACGTATCTGTAGTTGATCATCTGGAGCACATCTGGGAAACCAGTTTGGATGAACTGGTTCAAAAACGAATCGAGCTAATCATTCAGCAGATACAGTTTAACGATGCCAAAAAGAAAATAAAAAGTTGGGCCAATGAGCAAGCCATTGATTTGTTTGATGGTTTTTTCCTGATTTCGCGACACCAGTTTCCTGAATTAAAACTAAAATCAATCCAGGTTCAATTGGACAATATCAGGAAAGACATTTGGCTCGAATTCCGAAATTCGTTGACATCACTTGAGAAGATCACCATACTCAATCATATTGTTTTTGATCATTACCGTTTTAAAATTGACCGGAAAAATCCAGATTCGCCAAATCTTTGTTATATAAACCGGATTCTGGAATCAAGAAAAGGAAATCCGGTTTCCTTAACCATTTTATACACTCTGATAGCAAGATCACTCAAGCTTCCAGTTCATTATATAGATATTCCGAATGGTCCATTGGTTGGTTATTTCGATCAGGCAATAGCCCGTTTGGCTCATGGAGATGACTACGGAAATTCAGTTCTCTTTTATATTAATCCATCGAACAAAGGCGCTATTATTGGCCCCAGAGAAGTTGATTACATCCAGCCTGTCAGAGAAATGACAAACAAGGCAAAACTAACAGAACCATGTGCCGACCGGATTATAATCAAACGGTTACTCGAAAAACTCATTTTTGCTTATAGCCAGGCTGGCGCTACTGACAAGGTTTCTGATTTGAGCAAAATTGCAGGAATACTTTAGTGTTCAGGTAAAGCGATTTATTCTTCATAACAGATTACAGTTTAAAATAAAGACATGACAGAAACATGAAACTAAAAGCATTCCATAAATTTTCGTACGGATTGTACATTATTGCCTCAGAGCACCTGGGTAAAAAAGCCGGATACATTGCCAATACAACTTTTCAGGTTACATCGGAACCACCTCAAGTGGCCATTTCCTGTCACAAGAACAATCAAACTGCAGAAGTAATTCTCAGTTCAGGTGTCTTTTCTGTATCCGTTTTGAAGAAAGAAGTCAATATGAAAATCATTGGCGATTTTGGGTTTTCCACTTCAGGAGAAATTGACAAATTTGCTGGCGTGAAATACTTCAAAGGTCAATCCGGCGCTCCGATTGTTATTGACAGCTCGGTAGCCTGGTTCGATTGTAAAGTGATGAAATCTGTTGATTTGGGAACGCATTACCTGATTATAGGAGAAGTCCTTGATTCAGACGAAATCTCCGGCGAAGATCCACTGACTTACCAGCACTACCGCGAAAAATATAAAATGTATTCGCCCAAAAATTCACCAACCTACATCGAAAAATCAAAGCTGGAGGAAGAATTACCTTCCGTTTCTGAACTATCGGCTGAACCGGAGCATAAGCATGTTTTTGACGGAGAAAGCTATGTGTGCGTGATCTGTGGATTCACTTACAATCCGGAAGAAGGCGATCCATCCATCGGAATTCCTCCCGGAACCCGCTTCGAAGATTTACCTGAAGATTACAAATGCCCGATCTGCAACGCCTCGAAAGAGTACTTTAAGAAAGTATAGAAAGAGTGATCAGTCTCAGTAATCAGAGTAATTCATAGTCATTTGCTTCGCGTCATTTGTAGTCATTCATTGCTGACTCACCAAGCATATGTTATAACAAAATGACTATTGAATGACCCAATGACAATAAATGACCAGTCCGAGCACTGAACCTGGAACCATTTCAATCATTTAATTATTTTTGTATCTCAAAATCATAGAAACAGCATGGAAAACAAGAACTACAACATCGCTTTAATCCAGATTTCATTGGATGCAACTCCTCATGTGAACCTGAAGAAGTGCATGGAATGGATCGGGAAAGCGGCGCAACAAGGTGCGAATGTGGTTTGTTTACCCGAATTATACAGTTCGTTCTACTTTTGCCAGAGCGAAAATCACGATTATTTTGATTTGGCAGAGCCTTTACACAGCGATTCATACCAAGCCTTCAGTGCTTTGGCTGCAGCACTGGGTATTGTCGTAATTGTTCCCTTCTTCGAACGCCGCGCATCAGGGTTGTATCACAATTCAGCCTACATTATTGATACGGACGGATATGAAGCAGGATTATACCGTAAAATGCACATTCCTGACGATCCGGGCTACTACGAAAAATTTTATTTCACTCCCGGTGATATCGGGTTTAAAGCGTTTGACACCAAAGTTGGTAAAATCGGAACTTTGATTTGCTGGGACCAGTGGTATCCTGAAGGAGCAAGGATTACTGCCTTGCAGGGAGCCGAAGTGCTCTTCTACCCCACTGCCATTGGCTGGCACCCTGCTGAAAAAGAACAATACGGAAAAAAACAATACGAAGCCTGGCAAATTGTTCAAAGAGGACATGCTGTTGCCAACGGAATTTTTGTTGCGGCCTGCAACCGCGTAGGATTCGAAAAACCGGTTGAATCGTCGGCCGGAATCGAATTCTGGGGAGCTTCGTTTATTGCCGGTCCACAAGGCGAAATTCTTGCTCAAGCCTCACACGATCAGGAAGAAATCATCCTGGCCGAGGTAGATCTCACCCTGATGGAAGATGTACGTCGCAACTGGCCTTTCCTGCGCGACAGAAGGATAGATGCCTATGGTGATATAATGAAGAGGTTTATTGATTGAAAAAAATTTAAAAAACGGAATTGAAATAGTAAATCATGCAGCCTAATGTTCTCCTAAAAATAAATTTATGAAAAACATCATCAGATTTGGCGAAAATGTTCCCGGATATAATATTTTGGTTTTGAACGAGCGGGAAGTCAGAGCCGCAGCGGGTATCCTGTTTTTATTTACATATTCGGCCCTGCTGGCAATAGTTTTCAAGGGTTACTTCCCTCTGATTAAGTATTTGATCACTGGTTTTCTAATTGACTTTATAATCAGGGTGTTCATTAATCCCAAATTCGCCCCCACCCTAATTTTAGGCAGGCTGATCGTGAAAAACCAAACTCCTGAATACGTTGGGGCAGCGCAGAAGAAATTTGCCTGGATCATTGGAGTTGTTCTGGCTGCCACCATGTTTATCCTGATGGTAATTGTCAATTCGTATAGCCCGATAACTGGTATTGTCTGCCTCATTTGCCTCATTTTATTGTTTTTCGAGTCGGTATTTGGCATTTGCCTGGGGTGTAAATTTTATACCTTGTTTTACAAGGAAAAAGCACAATACTGCCCGGGAGAGATTTGCGAATTGAAAGACCGACAGCCCATTCAAAAAATTTCAGGTTCCCAACTACTTATTCTTCTTGGTTTTATCGTTCTCTTGGTTCTTTTGATTGTATTCTTCCACGAAATATTTAGTATCAGGCCGTTTGACCTGTTTGGTCTGGAAAGCCATGCAGCAGCGAAATAATTCCTGAAAATGAGAAGGATAATCGGATTTTTTATCTTGTTTACAGCATTTTCATGCAGCAAACCTAAGCCTGAAGGATTGATCCTGAAGATTCGTTATCAGCCGGAAAAAACATACAGTATTTCAACCATCAGGGGAACCGAAACCATAATTACCTATTCGGGAGAGGATTTTGCCATGCGAAAACTGAAAAGCATGCGTGTCAAAAATCCCACGATTTCGAAGGTGAAAACCAAAACCGATACGGAGTTGGTAACCGGTAAAAGTTCGGCAGACAAAAGCTTTCCGGTTAGCTTAACCTATAAAAAAACAATGAGTCTCAACGGAAAAAATGAAATTCCGGAAGGTACTGTAATACATGGTGAAATCTCAGGAGAATCTATGCCAACCTTCAGCAAGGTAATCTCCGGCACGCTTGACTTTGATCAGAAAACCCAGCTTCTGCAAATGGTTCGGAACACCTTCACGCAATTTGATTTTCCGGAAAAGAGACTTAAAATCGGTGATCAATTCTCTGCAGATCGTCCTGTTTCGATCCCCATGGAAGGTTCGGTCATCGAAACGGTAGTTACCACAACCTACAAACTGATTGGAATCAAAAACAACCTGGCACAATTCGAGCTCAGCCAAAGTTACCTGATGACGCCTAAAATAATGGACAATTCTTTTAAAGGCAGTGGCAGCGGAAAAGGTGAGTTAAGCTACGACATCGGGAACAGCCTGGTTACGGACTACACAATCAAGACGGAACTGGTCATGAATAAAAAACTCGATTATTTTGAGTTCGACCTGAAAACCATCAATGAATTAAGCCAGACCACACAAATAGTCAAACAGTAAAAAAGATATCCGGAGAATTTCATATTTTTGATTGATGGAAAATGAAAAGTTTGATATAAAAAAAAATTTAATCATTGGATTGACACGTCTGACAAGGATTATAAAACAATGATTCATCTTTTCGAAGTAAAAGATTATCATTTTAAAGAACTTAGATCATGGATAAAGAAGATGCTATAAAAATTGCAGAACGATACATCTCTCTGGTTGGCAAGAAGTATAAGATTGAAAATGCTATACTTTTTGGGTCGTTTGCCAAGGGAACAAATCATATTGATAGCGATATCGATTTAGCGATTGTTTTTACATCAATCGACGATATCATTGATTTGCAGATAGAACTGATGAAAATGAGAACTGACGATGACCTTTTAATCGAACCACATCCGTTCAGAGTAATTGATTTTAAAATTTCCAATCCTGTTGTATCTGAAATATTGAAAACCGGAATTGAAATAGTAAATTACGCAGCCTGAAGTACTCATAATCACAAAAACACCATGACTAACATATCCCGTCATTTCCCTGCAGAGTGGGAAAAACATCAGGCAACTTTATTATCATTTCCTTATGAAGGCCGCGATTGGCCCGGAAAGTACCACGCTATCAAATGGGCATTTGTTGAAATCATTAAAAAAATCACCACCTACGAACCTGTTATTCTGGTTCTAAAATCGGACGAACTACGCGAAAAAGTCACCGTGATGTTCGAACAGGCGCATATAGATTTGACTCAGGTGAGCTACATCATTCATGACACCAACCGCAACTGGATGCGCGATTCGGGACCAGCCATTGTAAAAACCGCCGATGGTGGCCGCGAAGCCATTCAGTTTGGATTTACCGGATGGGCCAAATACAAAAACCACCTGAAAGATCAGGGCATTCCTGCAGCAGTAGCCAGTCATCTTGGATTACCAATTGTTCCTGCCATATACAAAAATAAACTTGTGGTTCTCGAAGGCGGTTCTATCGATGTAAATGGCTGCGGAACACTGATTACCACAGAAGAATGTTTGATGGATCCGGTTCAACAAATACGCAACAAGGGCTTCAAAAAAGAAGATTACGAAAATGTTTTTCGCGAATATTTAGGAGTTACCAACACCATCTGGCTGGGCGAAGGCATCGAAGGCGATGATACTCACGGACATGTGGACGACATTTGCCGGTTTGTAAATAGAAATACTGTTGTTGCCGTTCAGGAACCAAACACGAGTGACCAGAACCACCACAAGCTGGAAGCCAACCTCGAAATTCTAAAAAATGCGTGTTTGGAAAACGGCGAAAAACTGAATATAGTTCCCATGCCTATGCCCGGCCGCCTCGATTTCGAAGACCTCCGTTTACCAGCCAGTTACGCGAATTTCCTGGTAACCAACGGCTGTGTACTGATGCCAACCTTTAACGACAAAAACGATTACAAAGCTTTGGGTAAGTTAACCGATTTATTTCCCGGTCGCGACGTAATCGGAATCAGCGCGGTTGATTTGGTCTGGGGATTGGGAACCCTGCATTGTTTAAGCCACGAAATTGCAGAGTAATTTACGTGTTCTTGCTTTAACATTTCTTAAAATTAGCCAAGAATATTGGAATTGGCAAATTGCAGAAACTCCAGAATAAACTGTATTCTTCAATAATTCAATCCATCAGCCCTTCAATTACCGTTGCCCTTTATTTTTTCTCAGCAGTTTCATAACCATATATATAGCACTCAAAATCGCGACAAAGATAACGATACCAATGATTTCGCTGGTTGTCAGTTTCGACAGCACCCAAATAATAATCAGGATTGAAATCACAGGTACGGTATAACCACCCCATACCCTGAATGTGCCGGATTCAGCTTTTCCTTTGATCCGTAATTTGATAACAGACATGGCAACCCCAAAATAGATGAGCAATACTGAAGCGCTTGATAGAATTGCAAGTGTTTTAAATTCACCGGTAATGGAAAACAGGCAACCCATTGTGGCATATAAAATAATGGAATAATGGGGAGTGGCATATTTCTTATGAATATTGGCCAAACTTAATGGCAGAATTACCTGGTCGCGGGCTGCACTATAAATAACCCTGGGCATGTTTAAAACATCACCGCTTAAAAATCCAAACATTGAAATAGCGGCTCCAACAAGTATTAAAGTCACACCAAAAGGTCCCATTATGTTTTTGGCGACTTCGGCCAAAGGAGCATCCTTAAAAGTTGACAGTGATGCACCTATAATACCCTGAGCAACCAGTTGAATCAATACATACAGCAGAATAACAAAAGAAATGCTGATCAGGATTCCTCTCGGAATGGTTTTTTTAGGATTTATAACTTCACCTCCGGTATTCAATCCGCTTTCAGCCCCCTGAAAAGCGAAAAAAAGAATAAGTGACATTTTACCCAGATCATTGGTTGACGGGACAGAATCCCATGCCAGATTTGAAATGGATACTTTGGTTAATCCAATTAGCACTAAAAGGAGCAAGGGCGTCAATTTTGCAATGGTGGTTACAACAACCAGGGAAATTCCCTGTTTCACACCTTTGATATTTACCAGGGCCAAACCTCCAAAAATGAAGACAAAAAACAGTGATCTGACAATTTCATTTTTAAACACCGGCATAAAATAGGCCAATGTCCCGGCCAGGGCATTCGCCACCGCTGCATCGGCCATGATGGTTGCACCTAAAATAAAAAAATTGACTGTCAAAAAACCAAAATATTTCCCGAAAGCAACTTCAATGTATGAATATGCGCCACCTGACTGAGTCAATTTACTTCCTACCTCGGCGAAGCAAAGCATAATGAGCATGATCAGAAATCCGCAGAATAAATAAGCCAAAATGCTTGCAGCGCCAAGTCCTTCGGCCACAATGGCAGGAATTACAAAGATTCCGGCGCCAACAATCAGGTTAACGATATTTGCGCTCAATCCCAAGACTCCAATCTCTCTCTTTAATCCTTCATTAGTATTCATTTACCCTTTCTGTTTGGTTAATTTCTGCTTTCGGAAAACAAGACTGAAAGCATAAAGAAAATAATAATATGTGATTTTTTGCTGGTGCAGGGGTTACCTTTTCCTGTTTTTCGGAATATACTATAGTTTTGCACCCATTGCGACACTAAAAAAAACAAGTTAACCGAACAAACCTTTAATGTTGATGAAGAAAAAAATCTATTCCAGGAGTACCCTGGTATTCTTTCTCTGCTTTGTCCTCCATCTTTCCACCAACGCCCAAACCCGCAAATATTTTATCATTACCGGAAAATTTATTTCTGAATCTGAATTCATCAATCATGGTGAGATTCAAATCATCAAAAAAGACAAATCTGCAGTTTCGTCACCAGTGCCCCCTCATGGACGTTTTCGCCTTGAGCTGGATTATAATTCTGACTATCAGTTAACTTTTATTCAGGACGGACGATTGCCTAAAACTATTGTTGTAAACACCGAAATTCCTAAAGAGGTTTATCTGCGTTCAGTCAATTTTCCGCATTTTGTAATGGCAGTAAAGCTGTTCAATGATAAAAAGGAAGTTTCAAATATTTACTATTCAGGCGATCAGAAACAACAAATAAACTACTCAGCACAACAAGATTGTTTTGTCAGGGTTCCCACCATATTTGATGTGGAATTGGTAGATAAGGGTAACCAACTTCAGGCGCCAGCTATTCATTCGCAAGAGAATAAATCCAAAATGCAGACCTATCAGGTATTTTGAAAATCCACCGACTCACTTTTTAAGTTTAGTTTCCCCAAAATTCAGATGAGGAATTCACTGTTCAATATTATCTGAAATCTGACGTTATTAGTTAATCAGATTATTGAGATTATACATCACGAAATAAACATGTACCCAAATGTATGTCCTTTCGATGATTTATTTAATTTTACGGGGTATTCGCGATGTTTTCAGTATCTAAAACACTACATATTTTATTGAAACTAAACATATATGCAAAAGATAGGTAGGATAGGGATTTGGTTAATTCTGATTCTTATTTTTTTGTTTCAGCTTCAAACTCAGGCGCAAAGCAAAAAATATTTCGTTATTACCGGCAGAATAGTACCTGAAGTTGGGGAGGCAGGCAGTGGTGTTATTGAAGTTAAAAAGAACCAAAATGAAATTACCAATATTGAAATTCCTAAAAACGGAAGATTCAGGTTTGAACTTGAGTTTTTCAATGAATACTACCTCACTTTCAAATATCCCGGACATTTTAATAAGATTATAATCGTATCAACCGAGATACCGAAAGAAGTTTGGGAGCGCGATAATGATTTCCCGCCATTCCCGATGATTGTTCAGATGCAGCAGGAATTTGAAGGAATTGACAAAAGTTTTACCCTGAAACCCCAGGGAAAAATTTTCTATGGAAAAGAAATTGATAATTTTGAGAAGGAAAGTTACATTTCGGAAATTCAATTTCAGGAACAGATAGAAACTGCCAAATCCCAGGCCAATCAGGTTCAAAAAGAAGCACAATCAATTTCGAAAGAAAATGCTCAGGATTTAGCCGAAAAACAAAAGAATTTTGATCAATTGATTAAAGAAGCCGACACTCATTACCAACGCGGTGAGTATCAGATGGCTTTAATGAAATACATGGAAGCCAGAAAATTATTCCCTGAAAAAGCATATCCGAACGATCGGGTTGCCGAACTTCAGGATTTGGTAAAAGCCCTTGAAATTACTGCAAAACAAAAAGCTGACCTCGAACTGAAATATCAGTCAGCCATTACCAAAGCAAATGGATTTTTCGATCAAAAAACTTATATCAGCGCCAGGCCTTTATACGAAGAAGCGCTCCAATACAAACCCGGCGATGTTTTTGCAAATGGCCGCATCAATGAAATTGATCAGTTACTCGCCCTTCAGGAAAAACAAAAGCAATACAACGATTTGATTGCTCAGGCCGACAACAACTATAAATCAAAAAAATACGATCAGGCTATTTCCTATTACAATCAGGCCATACAAGTAGTTCCTGAAGATCAATATCCTAAAAACCAGATTGCTCTGATCAACGCTGAACGATTACAGCAGGCCAAAACTGAACAAATCGAAAAAGATTTCAATTTTGCTATACAATCGGCCAATACTCAAACGCAGCAGAAAGATTATCTGCAGGCCTTAAACTCGTACAAAAGAGCGCTGGAGCTGAAACCAGACAGCAAGCTTGCCAAAGATAAAATCGCCGAAACTGAACTTGCCATCGTGGCTGTCGAAACCGATAAAAAATACCTTCAGTCTATTCAATTAGCAGATCAGGCGATGGCCGTCAACGACTTTCAAAAAGCAAAAATGCAGTATTTGGAAGCCCTGAAGATAAAGCCCGGTGAAACTTACCCAAAAAACAAACTTAACGAAATTGCACTTTCCGAATCGCAGGAAATCGAATTCAACGGATTGGTAGCCAATGCGGAGAAAGCTTTTGCAAGCAATAACTTCGACGAGTCGTTCCGATTATTTAACCAGGCCCTTGAAATAAAACCTAAAAATCAGGCTGTTCAGAAACGGATAGACGATATTCAGAAGATTCAGAAACAGTTGGCTAAAGATCAGGAGCAGAAAGAAAAAAATTACCAGTCAACGATTACCCAGGCCGACAAACTTTTTGAGAAAAAGGATTATACCAATGCCCAGACCGAGTACCGTAAAGCAATGGATATAAAACCGGAAGAAATTTATCCGAAAGATCAGATCCGGAAGATTGACGACACACTTGCTCAAATCCGGAAACAGGAAGAAGAAAACCAGAGGTTGCTGAAAGAAAAATCGGATCAGGAATATTTTCAGGCAATGGCCAATGCTGATAAGGCATTTTCTGCTAACGACTTTACCCTTGCAAGAACCGGTTACCAGACTGCACTGTCGGTCAAACCCAACGATGCGGTTGCCAAAGAAAAATTAGGTCAAACTGAGGCCAAACTGGGTCAGATTGCCAGAATGACTCAGGCATACAACACAGCAATAACCGAAGCAAACCGCCAGTTGACAGCCAAACAGTATAAAGAAGCAAAAGAAAAATATCAGGAAGCCCTTCAATATCTTCCTGATTCAGAATACCCTAAAAAACAAATTACAAAAATTGACGAAGTCCTTGCCCAACAGGAGGCTGAAATTAAACTGAGACAGGACTTTAACCAGGCATTGGCCGAAGGTGAAACTTTACTCAAAAGCAAAGAACTTACCAAAGCAAAAGAAGCTTATTTGAAAGCTTACAACCTGATTCCTTCCGAACCTGTTCCACCAAAAAGAATCAGTGAAATCAATGATCTGCTTGCAGAAAAGGCCCGAAAAGATTCAGAATTGAAAGCCACTACCGAAGCCTATCAAAATGCCATTCAACGGGCCGATAAGCATTTTGGCAACAAAGATTACAGTTCGGCCCGATTGGTTTACAACGAAGCGATACTGATCAAATCCGATGAGCAGTACCCGGTTGATCAACTGGCGCTTATCGAAAAACTTATCAACGAACAGAATGAACAGCAATACAAATCTGCGATTACGCTGGCCGACAATTCTTTCAACGCCAATCAGTTCGACGAGGCAAAAACTTCCTATCTGGAAGCGCTCAAATACAAAAAAGATGATCAGTATGCCACCCGTAGATTAAAAGAAATTGATCAGAAAAAAGCCGGTCTTGAAGCTGAAAATAACCGCCTGAAAAAACTTCAGGATGAATACAATGCTGCCATTGCTGATGCAGGGAACGATTTCAAAAATAAGGATTACCTGAAATCGAAGGGTAAATATCAGAAAGCCTTGACCCTGAAACCGGCAGAAATTCTTCCGAAAGACCAGATTGCAAAGATTGATCAGATATTGGCCGAATTGCAAAAAGAAGAAGATATCAACCGGCAATACGCCCAGCACATCAAATTGGCACAGGAAGCTTTTACCCTGAATAAACTAAAGGAGGCGCGGGATGAATATCAAAAGGCCTATAATTTCAAGCCTTTTGAACCGGTTCCGCCAGCCAGAATAGCCGAAATTGACAAAATGCTCGCACTGCTGGCAGAAACAGCCCAATTGGCCGCAATGGAAGAAGCCCAGAGGTTAGCCAAAGAAAAAGCCGATAAATATCAGTACGACAACGCTATTGCCGCTGCCGATAAATCGTTCACCGAAAAACAATATAAAATTGCACGTACGCATTACACCACCGCGCTTATTGCCCTGCCAAACGAAAAGTATCCGAAAGATCAGATTGCTAAAATTGATGTACTATTAAGACAACAGGAATTAGATAAGGCTTCAGCCATACAACAAGCCCAAAGGGACTCCCTGCAAAAAGCCCGTGAGAAGTTATTTGACCTTGCTATGTCGGCAGCTAAAGAGCACGAACAGAATAAGCAGTATCGGCAAGCCATTACCAAATACGGGGAAGCCATTCAGATCAATCCTTCACAAAGGAGTGCAATTCAGAAATTAATTAATGATGCCGAAGACAAACTGCAATTGATGACCAGACAGGATTTGGAATATAAGAGGATTATCAGGCTGGCCGATGATCAGTTTGCAGCTTCGAAACTTGAAGATGCATTGGCTCAATACCAAAATGCCATGAAAATAAAACCTGAAGAAGAATATCCTAAAAAGCAGATCACGGAAATTCAGGCAATATTGACAACCCGTGAACAAAATTACACCAGCGCCATACAAAAAGCTGACCAGGCATTTGACACATCGGACTGGCAAATGGCCAAAATCAGTTATACAGAAGCTCTCGCTATAAAGCCAAAAGAAGCATATCCGGCCCAGCGGTTGAAAGAAGTTAACCAGAGAATAGCCGATCTTAATTTGGCCGAACTTAATTTGGCATCTTTGAATAAGGCCTATGCTGAAGCGCTTGAAAAAGCTGAAAAATCATTTAAGGAAAACCAGCTTACAACAGCCCGGATTCAATTTGAAGTAGCCAGATCGTTGAAACCAGATGAAAAAGTACCGGTCGCCCGTATCAAAGAAATTGATGGCTTGCTGGAGCAACGGAACAAAGATCGTCTGGCTCAGGCCCAACGCGAATTGGACGAAAAATATCTTCAGGCCATTTCGGTTGCTGATAATTCTTTTCGCGCGAAATCATACAGCATTGCCAAACTGCAATATAAACAAGCTTCGATCATCAAACCGGACGAATCCTATCCAAAGGATCAGATGACATTGTGTGACAAACTTCTAAGTGAAGTTGTTCCGGTTGAAACTTATGTGTATAAATTGCCTGAAGTGGAAACTGCAAAACCAGCAGCCAGGCCGGTTTTCAATCCGGCAGAATCGGCTCAGGCCACCGAAGCTCGGGCCAAATCGTACGAAATGATTTCCAATTACGATGAAGCTGTTAAACGGGCAGACGATTCATTTGGAATCAAAGACTATTCAGTGGCCCGGTTCTTTTATCTGAAAGCTAGTGACATCAAACCTAAAGAAGAATATCCTAAAAATCAGTTGGAATTAATCCGGAAACTGATTGACTCGCAATTGTCGGCTAACGATGTTTCGGGATATGACAATGCCATTTCGAAGGCTGATGACGCATTTGCCAAACAAAATTACACCATAGCCAAATTCTTCTATTACAAAGCCATCGAAATTAAATCGTGGGAAAAATATCCAAAGGACCGGATTAATGAAATTTTGTTGCTCACTAACTCCCTGCTTTCAGAAAAAGAAGAAAAAGAATATCGTGATTTTCTTGCCAAAGCAGATGAGGCCTTTTACAACAAAGACATGGCAATTGCCCGGTTTTATTATAACAAGGCGATTACAATAAAAAAAGATGAAAACTATCCGCAGATAAAACTTAAAGATATCCAGAAACTGATTCTACAGGATAATCAAGATCAGCAAAACCAGGAATACAGTAAGATAATTGAACAGGCAGATCAGGCCTTGCAGGCTGGAAATTTCAGTATCGCCCGTTTTAATTACAACAAAGCTTTGACATTGAGACCTGATGAGAAATATCCAAAAGATCAGTTAAAAAGCATCAAAGCAGCGCTGGAAAAGCAAAAATAATTAGAATCTAGTGAGCGGGTGTCCTTTAAGTCAACCGCCCACTTTCACCTCAGAAAAACAACACCTTGGAATTAAAAATAAAAGATCAGCTCATCAGCCTGTTCGAATCACATTTTAAGGAAGAAGTTACCTTTTTCGAACAATTGCCCGGCTCAGGGTCGTATCGCGAATATGCCAGGATGAAAAGCGCGGGTCACCAGGCGATCGGAGCCTTTAACAACGACATCAGGGAAAATCAGGCATTTCTCTCCTTCTCGGCTCATTTCAGAAATAAAAATATTCCGGTTCCGCAAATCTATGCAGTCAGCGGCGATCTGAAAACTTATCTCCAGGAAGATTTAGGAAACACAACACTGTTCGATTTTCTCACCCGTACACGCGAAACCGAAGGCTTTTCAGTAAAAATTGTGGACGAATACAAAAAAGTACTCCGCCAGCTTCCAAGAATTCAACTGGTAGCCGGGAAAGACATTGATTACAGTGTTTGCTACCCACGTGAAACGTTCGACAAGCAATCCATGATGTGGGACCTGAATTACTTCAAATACTATTTCCTGAAACTGGCCAAAATCCCGTTCGACGAACAAGCTTTGGAAGATGACTTTCAGGCTTTCAGCGATTACTTGCTGGCTGTTGATAACCATGCATTCCTGTACCGTGATTTTCAGTCGCGAAATGTGATGCTGAAGGATGGAGAGGTATATTTTATAGACTACCAGGGCGGACGAAAAGGAGCCCTTCAATACGATCTGGCATCCTTATTATACGATGCAAAAGCCAATATTCCCGATGCCGAACGGGAAGAGTTGCTTGAATTTTATCTCGACGAACTAGTCCACTACAAGCACACCGACCGCGAGAAATTCAAATCGCTGTTTGGCGGATACGTGCTGATACGCATCATGCAGGCAATGGGGGCCTACGGATTCCGGGGGTTCTACGAAAAAAAAGAACATTTTCTGAAAAGTATTCCGTTTGCCCTGAGAAATCTGGAAACCTTGCTGGCCAAAAATACTATACAAGTTCCTTTGCCCGAATTATTTAAAGTACTGAAAGCTGTTACCCAATCCTCATTCCTGAAATCAATCAGCCCGGTTAACGACAGGCTGACAGTTCGAATCAGCAGTTTCTCGTACAAAAAAGGTATTCCGAAAGATCCATCCGGAAATGGCGGTGGCTTTGTATTTGATTGCCGGGCCATACACAACCCAGGAAAATACCAAGAATACAAACATCTCACAGGTAAAGATCCGCAGGTTCAGCAATTTCTGGAAACGAAATCAACCATGTCCGATTTTCTGTCACCTGTTTTTAGCTTGGTTTCCCATTCGGTTGAAGTGTATTCACTAAGGGGTTTTTCGCATTTGTGTGTAAGTTTCGGATGTACCGGCGGACAACACCGTTCGGTTTACGCTGCCGAAAAATTGGCGGAGTATTTGAAAAACAATTATCCGGTCGAGCTTGTTTTACAACACACCGAACAGGATAATAAATAGAAAATGTCGAAGACACAGTGTAAAAATGAGGATTACAAGGAGAAAGATGATGCTAAATACTTATGCAAACGCTGTGAACGGAAAGCAAAAAAAGAAGATAAAATCTGCAAACCAAAAAAGATAAAAGACTGAAAACTGTATATTTTCACCAATACCCATGATGAAGTCAGTCTTTACCAATATAATTGTTGCTTTCGTCCTCCTGATCTCATTTTCACTTCAGGCGAAAAATCCTTCCAAAGGGCGTGTTTCGGATACTGAAACAGAATTGTCACAGCACCTTATTACTTTTCAGCCCGACTCAACCATTAACCTTCAGGAAATCGTCGTAAAGGCATTTCGATCGGATAAACGATTGCGCGACACACCGGGTTCGATCGGAATCATTACCAACCGGCAACTGTTGCGCGAACCAGCCTTCACACTTGCTCCTTCGGTCAATAAAATTGCCGGCGTGTGGATGCAAAGCGGATCAATGAACACCAACAGGCTCACCATTCGCGGAATCGGAACCCGTTCTCCATACGGAAGCAACAAAATCAGGGCATATTACGGCGATATTCCGCTAACTAACGGTGTTGGTGAAACCACACTCGAAGATTTGGATATGGAACAAATTTCAGATATCGAAATCATTAAAGGCCCTTCCTCAGGTTTTTACGGCTCAGGATTGGGAGGCGTATTGTTGTTTAATCCGACCAAACCTACCAAAGATCAGTTGGCCCAACAGGTTTCGGTCGGTTCGTTTAAAACAATCAAATACACCGGCAAACTGGCCGTTGCAAATCAGAATGCCGGGCATTCCCTGGTGTACAGCAGGATTCATTCGGACGGATACCGCGAAAACAATGAAACCGACCGTCACAACCTGACCTGGACCTCATCGGTTACAAAAAATCACACCTCAATTAATTTACTGGCTGCATTCATTAAAATGGATGCCTACATTCCCAGTTCCATCAACCTGAAGACCTATCAGGAAACACCCGAAAAAGCAGCCGCAAACTGGGCAGTTACCAGAGGATACGAAGATTACCGGAAAGTTTTCGGAGGCATTTCTGTTCAGCAAACATTCAGTAAAAACTGGCAGGCCAAACTCAGCACATTTGCACAAACCAATCAGAACAACGAATTGCGGCCTTTTAACATCCTTCAGGAAAAGAACCATTACTTCGGATTTCGGTCGGTAGCAGAGAAAAAATACACCTCAGAAAAAATAACCAGCCGCCTGATTTTGGGTAACGAATTTTTTACCGAAAACTACCAATGGCAAACACTTCAGAATAAAAACCGGGTAGCCGGAAACTTGTTGACCGACAATGTGGAATTTCGCTGGTACAACAATATTTTTTTCCTGGCCGACCTGAATTTCCAGGAGCGGGTTCAACTTTTGGCCAGCCTGAACCTGAACCGGACGAGCTACCGTTATGAAGATCATTTCCTGTCGAATGGCGATCAGGGAGGTAAACATCAGTTTAATCCGGTAGTTTCTCCACGATTGGCTGCCAACTGGAAATCGTCTGAAAAGCTCAGCATATTTGCGGTGGTGAGCCATGGGTTCTCCCCTCCCACCCTCGAAGAAACCTTGATGCCAGGAGGTTTGCGTAACACAGCCATCAAGCCCGAAACCGGATGGAATTTTGAAGTTGGCGCAAAAGGATCGGTCTCCGAATCGCTCTGGTTCGAAATTTCGGCTTATTACATGAAAGTCAAAAATCTTCTGGTTGCACGACGTACCGCCGAAGATGAATACATGGGAATCAACGCTGGCAGTACCAATCACCCCGGATTGGAAATTAAACTGGATTATCGGCTCATCCAACGCCCTGAATGGTCGTCGTTCTTTCGGATAAATGCCAACCTGACGCGATACCGTTTCGCTGAATTTATGGACAACGGAATCAATTATTCAGGGAACAAACTGACCGGAACACCAGCATCAACCACCAACTGGATGCTCGAAACCATCCATTCCAAAACATTATTCCTGAACCTGCATGTCCAAACCGTTGGTCGGATGCCCATGCGCGACGACAATACCCTGTTTACCGATGCGTATCAACTGGCCAACCTCATGGCCGGATACGAAAAGTCATTCAGGAAACTGTCAGTCAGCCTTTCTTCAGGAGTCCAGAACATATTGGACCAGCGTTATGCTTCGATGGTTTTGATTAATGCCACCGCTGTTGGCAGCCAGGCGCCCCGGTATTATTACCCTGGCCTGCCCCGTAACTACAAAACAATGATTAGTTTAAAGTATTCGTTTTAGCATGTTTGCTACCGATACCCGACCATAGTTTCCTCATCATTGAATTGCCAAATGTTTTCATTATCATTGACTTATATCAATCTATTTCAAATTGTGAAGTAGATTTAATTCATACATTTGGAATTTCCTAACTAAAAAAAATGAGATTATGCCTCCTCAGCTAAAGACTTTGCTGCCACTTTTGGCAGTATTTATTTGCATTTTCCTCGTCGCCCGACATTTTCTGATACCGGAGTCGTTTGGAAAATACGGGCACTACCGGGCTAACTCGATAGATGAAACTGCAGCGCTTCCGATCAACTATGTAGGAAAAAAGGCATGCGCTGAATGCCATGACACCGAAGCTGCCCAGCTTGCTTCCGACCTTCACAATGGACTTACCTGTGAAGTTTGCCATGGCCCGGGCTCATTACATATCGAAGATCAGGAAAAAGGAATACTCCTAAAACCTGGTAGCAGGGAATTTTGCGGGACATGCCATAGTATTAATCCTGCACGCAGAACTGAAGTTATTAACCAAATTGATACAAAGGAACACCATCCGGAAAAGGAAAAATGTATCGATTGCCATAATCCACATGCAGTATGGGAACTGAAAGATTAAACGACACGAGGCGAAATTTTTTACGAAAGTCAGCAGCGCTGGCCGGAACCTTATTGGCAGCTTCGGTTACCAAACCTTTTACAGCAGTCATTTTTGCCGCAAACCAGCCAGATAAAACAAAACCCTGGTATGGGATCGGGATTGATATTGAAAAATGTATAGGTTGCGGTAATTGTGCAAAGGCATGCAAATTGGAAAATGATGTCCCCAAAGAACCATTTTATTTCAGGTCGTGGGTCGAGCAGTATGCCATAAAAAATGATGGTACCGTAAAAGTTGAATCGCCTAATGGCGGGATTGATGGGTTTACTCAAACAGTGGCGGCAGAAGATATATTCAAAACATTCTTCGTTCCCAAGATGTGTAATCATTGCGCAAAATCGCCATGCACACAGGTATGTCCGGTTGGAGCAACATTTGAAAGCCCGGAAGGAATAGCGCTGGTTGATGATAAATATTGTATTGGTTGCCGGTATTGCATTCAGGCCTGCCCATACGGATGCCGTTACCTTCATCCGGTAAAAAATACAGTTGACAAATGCACTTTATGTTATCACCGGATAAAAAAAGGTTTATCACCGGCATGTGTAGAAGTTTGTCCTACAGGAGCAAGGATTTATGGTGACCTGAATGATAAGGAAGGCCTGTTAAACAAGTTTCTGAAAGAACACAACTGCCATGTTTTAAAACCCAATTTAAATACCGGTTCAAAATTATTTTATAACGGATTAAGCGCGGAGGTACGATAATATGGAACATTTATATGAAATGCTCAAACAGGTTGACGGATACATTTATCCCAACGAAATAGAACTTCATTGGGGCATCCTGATCGTACTTTACCCTTATATTACAGGATTGGTTGCAGGCGCTTTTATACTTGCTTCACTTGAACGGGTTTTTAAAATAAAAGTCCTTCGGCCAACCTATCACCTGGCCCTTTTAACCGCTCTTTCGTTCCTAATCGTAGCAATTCTTCCACTGGTTTCACATCTTGGACATCCGTTCAGGGCATACGAAATAATGACCACACCGCAAATTGGTTCTGCAATGGCGATATTCGGCTTTGTTTATTTATGGTACCTTATGGTCGTGTTATTGCTCGAAATTTGGTTTGATTACCGTCGTGACCTTGTCATTTGGGCAGACCAGTCAAAAGGCCTTAAACGGACGATTTATAAAATACTTACTTTGGGGGTAACCGACATTTCGCCAAAAGCTCTTGCCTGGGACGAAAAACTCGGATACATTGTTACGGTAATTGGTATTCCTTCTGCGTTCCTCCTGCACGGTTATGTCGGTTTTATTTTTGGCTCTATCAAAGCCAATCCATGGTGGTCAACCGTTCTGATGCCGGTTATTTTTCTTCTCTCGGCGATGGTTTCGGGCATTGCACTGGTTATGTTTTTATACATGATCATTTCGTGGATCCGAAAAGTGAAAATTGATATGGCCTGTTTGGACGAAATTGGGAAATTTCTCTTTATGGTATTAATTCTTGATTTCACGCTTGAATCGCTCGATCAGGTTCACCGTATTTACGAAGCCGAAGAATCATTCGAAATTTTGCACATGCTGGTCAACGGTAAATTAAATATGACCCTCTTTATTTTTCAGGGACTTATGGGAACGATTATTCCTTTAGTAATACTTGGTTTATTCAGGATGTACTTACCAAAGGAAAAAATACGAATACCTATGTATTTTCTGGTAAGTAACTTAGTTCTTTTTGGTGTGTTTTTTATGCGCTGGAATGTTGTAATCGGAGGTCAGTTGTTTTCAAAAAGTTTCCTTGGATTTACCAGTTTCAAATTAGGAATGATTGGAGCAGAAGGTTTTTTGATGGCTCTTGTCTGGATGATTATGCCTTTTCTCATTCTTTCATTTATACTTTGGTTGGTGCCGCCTTGGAAAAAACATTCTGAATAAAATCTGATTCAATATGCAAATAGAAAAATCTGATTCGCTGGAATTAAAGACTATTCGTGAGGAATTACAGCAATTAAAAACCCGGATCACGCGTCTTGAAGCCTCATTTGATATGCAAAAAGGGACAAAAAATCAAATCCCTGCAATTGGTTCTGAACAGCCGGATGATGATTTCGAACTGAATTTTTCATCTAAATCAGATGATTCAATCGAATTCCGGGTTGGAGAATACGGGATGGCGTGGCTTGGAAACATCGTTTTACTTTTTGGAATATCCTTTCTTGTTCAATATCTGCAAAATTCAGGGTATAAGGTATTTTCAGCATTGATTGGATTTATTTTAGTTGGGGGGATATATGCAGGAGCCTACTATACGCGCCAATCATTATCGTACCTGTCGAAACTTTTTGCCTATACCGGGCATCTGCTATTGTTTTACATGGCACTGCGGCTTCACTTTTTTCAGGATGAACCTTTGATCCCGAACAAGCTGGCCGGACTTTTCGTTTTAGTACTTGTCCCCGGTGTACTGTTATACCTTTCATTCGGACGTAAATCACAACTACTGGCAGGAATAGCTTTGCTGATGCTTTTATTTTCTGGTATTATCAGCAATTCAATACCATTTGCTTCAGGAATAACAACACTTGTCGCACTCCTGTCGGTAATACTCTTCTACAGGTTGGGCTGGCTTAAAATTGTTTTTATATTTATTTTTCTGATCTACCTGAGTCATTTTAACTGGCTGCTGAACAGTCCGTTTGTGGGAAACAAATTCGAATTTATTCAGTCACCCGGGATTGGATATTTCCATCTGTTTGCAACCGGTTTCATAATCTCCATTCTAGCCCTGCTACCCAAAAAGGAAGACGTCTCGGATGATTTTATCACTACCTCGGTCGTATGGAACGGACTGCTTTTTACTTTAGTCCTTGCATTAACTGTGGTTACGTATTTAAGCCATAACTATGTTCCTGTTTTCGCTGTTCTGGCCATTGTTTGCCTGGTTTATTCGGTTGTACTTCAATCCCGTTCATATCTGAAAATTACGGCATCAATGTACGCACTGTATGGTTTTCTTGCATTGAGTGTCGCATTTTATGGAATACTCTTCTTCCCAAAAGTCTATATGCTCCTGGCGCTTCAAAGTTTGCTTGTAGTTTCCATGGCCCTTTGGTTTGGTTCCAGGTTTATTGTAGTAATGAATACAATCCTCTTTCTGATTTTGATGATATTTTACTTGTCGTCCCAGGGAAATCACAGCCCCACCAATTTTTCGTTTATGCTGGTAGCTATTATTACTGCCCGGATCATAAACCTGAAAAAAGAACGGTTAAATATCAAAACAGAGCACATCCGTAACTTATACCTGGTTTTAGGATTTTTAATGACCCTGATAGCCTTCTACCACGCTTTCCCTCCATCATACATTACTGTTTCATGGATTTTTGCCGCCCTGCTGTTTTTCATAGTAGGCCGCCTAATCAATAACATCAAATACCGGTGGCTGGCAATTGGCATATTAATCGTTTCGGCAGTCAAATTAATCTTTGTTGACCTGTCGGATCTGGATATTGGCTTCAGGGTATTGGTTTTCCTTTTGCTGGCAATTATTTCCATTTCTGTTTCCATTTTATATACCAAATACCTGGTTAAAAAGAAGGATTAAAAGCGGACGAATTGCCCGCTTCAGGCCTATGTGAACAAGTTTTTTTAATGCACCATTAATATTTATTTCGAAAAAGAATTCAATATGAAGCATAGAAAAAACGTACTTGTTAAGCTTTCGAATCTTGCCCTGGCATTTTCTATTTTCCTGTTGACTGGTTGCCAGCAAAAAGAATCTGAAAACACGAAGCTGCCTCAACTATCCGAAGTCAAAGAATCAGGACTAAAGAAAGGCGAAACTTTAGAAAATGCGATCGAACTGCCGCCTTTCAGCGATGGAATATTTCCCTGTAGCGATTGTCATACAGATTTAACCCCGAATCCGTTGAAAAGAGAATTAGTAGATATGCACGATGACATATCGGCTATGTTTGATCATGATAAAGAAAACCGTTGGTGTACCGATTGCCATGATTTGATTAACAGGGACTATCTGAAGCTTGCCAGTGGAAAATTACTGGATTTCAAGGAATCATATAAACTATGTGGACAGTGCCATGGTGAGAAACTCAGGGACTGGAAAGTTGGAGTTCATGGAAAGAGAACGGGTAATTGGAACGGGAAAAAAGAATATCTGCTTTGCGTTCATTGTCACAATCCACACTCCCCAAAATTTAAGCAATTAACGCCAGAACCTCCACCAATCAGGCAGGAAGATATCAACTAGATTTTAGAAATCGAAAATCCGCTCAGCATGAAAAAAGAAAATTCAAGAAGGTCGTTTTTCAAAAATATATCTTTAGCATCAATCTCGGCGCTTGCACTCAACGGATGCGACCCGAAGGCTCTGAAGGAGTTTCTTCAACGGAACTTCAGGACTTTGTCGAAAAAAGAAAAAAACGACATCGTCAAAAATTTAGAAGTAAAATACAAAGAAACCTACGGAAAAGAATTTCATGTATCGGCTGAACCTGCGATGGAAGGAGTTTTGTTTGGATATGCTTTGGATTTATCACGTTGTATTGGCTGCCGGAAATGTGTTTATGCCTGCGTTGGTGAGAACAATCAGTCGCGTGAACCACAGATTCATTGGATACAGGTGCTCGAAATGGAAAAAGAAAAAGGGATTGATCTGGCACATTCAAATGTTCACTATAATCCTGAAAAAGTTCCTGAAAAAGGGAAATCCTATTTTCCGGTAGCCTGTCAGCAGTGCCGAAATCCACAGTGTACAACTGTATGCCCAGTGAAGGCTACCTGGCAGGAACCTGACGGAATTGTAGTGGTTGATTACAACTGGTGTATTGGCTGCAGGTATTGCATGGCAGCCTGCCCTTATGGAGCAAGGCACTTCAATTGGGGACAGCCAAATGTTCCTGCAGAAGAGATAAATACTGAAATGCATTACCTGGGCAACAGGCCAAGAGTGAAAGGAGTTGTCGAAAAATGTACATTCTGTATTCAAAGGGTAAGGGTAGGCAAATATCCTTCATGTGTTGAAATTTGTCCGGTAGGGGCCCGTAAATTTGGGAATCTTTTAGACTCAGAGAGTGAAATCAGATATATTTTGGAAAACAAACGTGTATTTGTATTGAAACAAGAATTAAACACCCAACCCAAATTTTATTATTTCTTTGGTATATAACCGGTTAGCATATCTAAAAATATATAGCTATGAATTTTATTCGTTTTATAACAGGCAGTATAAAAATAATCCTTCAGGGTAGCAAGGCCTATTATGCATGGCTGATTTTCCTGTTGTTATTAATACTTTGGGGCGGATTTGGTTATTTCGGTCAGCTAAGTGAAGGATTGATAAAAACACACATGCGCGATTCGGTATCCTGGGCTTTTTATATCGGAAATTTCACTTTCCTTGTAGGAGTAGCGGCTGCGGCTGTTCTGTTGGTCATACCTGCCTATATTTACGACTGGAAACCAATCAAGGAAATTGTAATTTTTGGCGAATTGCTGGCTGTTTGTGCTGTAATTATGTGTATTTCATTTATTGTGGTAGATATTGGAAATCCCCTCCGGTTTTGGCACATGCTACCTCTGATTGGCACCATGAACTTTCCATCTTCAATGCTTTCCTGGGATTTTTTCGTTCTTAACATCTATTTAATAATTAATTTATTTGTAGTGACCTACCTTCTTTATTGTATTTTTTTCAAAAAGGAGTATAATAAATCACTTGTTTTGCCACTGGTTTTAATAAGCATACCCATGGCTGTGGCCATTCATACTGTAACCGCATTTCTTTACAATGCTTTGCCTGCCCGTCCATTTTGGAATAGCGCCTTACTTGCCCCAAGATTTTTGGCTTCAGCATTCTGTTCAGGCCCGGCTATTCTTTTGATTCTATTTCAACTACTTCGGAAAACTACCAAATTTGAAATTAAAGACGAAGCTATCTGGAAAATTGCTGAACTTATGGTATATGCCATGTTCATTTATTTATTCTTTACGATAGCCGAACTGTTTAAAGAATTTTATTCGGGAACTGAACATCTTCTGTACTGGAAATATTTGCTTTTCGGGATAGGCGACAACAATGAAATTGTTGTTTATAGCTGGCTGTCAATTATTATGGGATGTATTGCTTTTATACTTTTCTTAATTCCAAAAACCCGTATGAATTTTGTGACCCTTAATATCGGCGCAGTTCTTATTTATGCCAGCGTTTATGTTGAAAAAGGAATTGCTCTTATTATTCCCGGATTTACGCCTGATGTATTAGGACAAATTTATGTTTATACACCATCAATGACTGAAATAAGAACCGCTGCAATGATATTTTCTCTTGGATTTTTACTCTTTACTTTTTTAGTAAAAGTTGCAATAGCCATCGTATTTGAAGATTACAACATCGATGTTCTGAATCAGAAAAAAAATGCCTTGAATTAAATCCGGAATTTAGTACTGATTCCGAATACATTGTATTCTTTCCACTCCAATGTGGGTCTGGTCAAATGGTAACAATAGTAAAGGTCGATACCCATATTTTTAAGCTTTAATAAGTGCAATCCGCCATACAAACGAATAGTTTGAACCTTCAGGGAATAAATATTCGAGAATATTTCATCCATGATATACGGCTTGGGTAGCTTGCTGGCCGACCGGACAAAAAAGTCAACATTGGTTATATTATCGAAAGTATATTGGGTTTCAAAAACCTTAAAAGTTCTGATGGCTATTCGGTTGGCAAATCGTATTTTAACATTTCCGGGTTTGCCAGAATAGACTCCATAAAACATATAAGCTCCGCCTGGATTCCAGATTTCTGATTTATAGGTCTCATTCAGGCGAAGACCCAACCCTAAAGAAAAATGATCAGATAATTTGCGATAGCCTGCCAAATCGAAATGGAAATAATCGAGCCTGTCGGTCTGTAGGTTGTAATGATCCTTATTCGAAAGAACAAATTCAGTTTTATCATTGAGTGAATAGCTGACATTGGTGTTATTCCAAAGGTATGAACCACCATTT
This sequence comes from Odoribacter sp., assembly GCA_013824715.1. Taxonomy (GTDB): domain Bacteria; phylum Bacteroidota; class Bacteroidia; order Bacteroidales; family Prolixibacteraceae; genus Aquipluma. The sequence goes on from PNOH01000044.1 coordinate 26,685, forward strand.
CCGGTCTGCCCAATTCCCTGCGAAGTTAGAATAACCGCAAAGAAGATGACCAGGTTAAAGTATTTTATCATGAAAAATTGAATTTTTTGGTCTCGAATTATACCTTTAAAGTTTTAAAAGCGCAAAAATACATTTATTAATTTCAAACCACTAAAATAATCCAAATCATGTCAAGATTTTTAATAACCTCTATGGCGCTAGTTTTTGGAATTTCAGGTATTTGTCAGGAAAACAAAACCCGGAAGGAACTGATTGACAAAGATGCAAAAGTGACCAAAGCCGGTGGTGGATACATTTTTACCGAAGGCCCATCGGTAGCTCCGGATGGCCGCGTGTTTTTTACCGATCAGCCCAACGACAAAATTGATATCTGGGACGAAGGCGGAACCATTAACACTTTTTTGCAGCCTTGCGATCGGTCGAACGGAACCTATTTCAATAAAAAAGGGGAATTGGTTACATGCGCCGACCTGCACAACCGACTTGTTGCAATTAACATGGACAAACAAATGCGCACTCTGGCCGAAAATTTTGAAGGCAAACCGTTGAATGCGCCCAACGACTTGTGGATTTCGCCCAATGGCGGAATCTATTTTTCTGATCCCTATTACCATCGCGGATACTGGGAAACGGGCCGTAAAGAAGTTCAGGATAAACGCGGTGTTTATTACCTAAATCCTGAAGGTAAAGTAATCAGGGTAATCGACGACTACAAACAACCCAACGGCCTGATAGGTACTCCTGACGGAAAAACCCTGTATGTAAGCGACATCAACGACGGAAAAATATGGAAGTACAGCATTAATGCCGATGGCACTCTCACCAATAAAACTTTTTTCGCTCCTGAAGGATCAGATGGAATGACCATTGACAATAAAGGAAACATATACCTAACCAACAAAGTCGTATCTGTATTCAATCCGGAAGGCAAAAACATAGCCCGGATTGAAGTTCCTGAACAACCTTCGAACATTTGTTTCGGGGGCAAAAAACGAAATATTCTTTTTATAACTGCCCGAACTTCGGTTTATACCCTGAAGATGAAGGTTAAAGGAGTACAATAATTATGAAAAAATTTATACTGGCACTCGATCAGGGCACTACCAGTTCGCGGGCCATTGTTTTCGATCATCGTGGAAGGGCGCTTGCCACTGCACAGAAAGAGTTTAGACAATTCTATCCTCAGTCAGGTTGGGTAGAGCACGATCCTGAAGAAATATGGTCAACCCAGGCTGGCATGGCAGTCGAAGCCATCACTAAAGCCGGGTTGGAAATAACTAACATTGCAGCCTTTGGAATTACCAACCAGCGCGAAACAACTGTAGTTTGGAACCGGAAAACAGGCAAACCCATTTACAACGCTATCGTTTGGCAGGACCGCCGGACAGCAAACCTGTGCGACCAGCTCAAAGCCGATGGGTTGAGTTCGTTGGTTCTCGCGAAAACAGGCCTGATCATTGACTCTTACTTTTCGGCGACCAAGATCAAATGGATTCTTGACCATGTAAAAGGGGCCCGAAAGCAGGCCGAAGCAGGAAAACTGGCATTTGGAACCATTGATAGCTGGTTGGTTTGGAACCTTTCCCGTGGAAAACTACACATTACCGATGTTTCGAATGCCTCGCGAACCATGCTTTTCAACATTAACACCCTACAGTGGGACAAGGAATTGCTTCACATTTTCAACATTCCTGAAAGTATGCTTCCTGAAGTCAGGTCGTCAAGCGAAGTTTATGGTTATTCTTCCAGTCACCTTTCTCCTCAAATTGCCATTGCCGGAATTGCCGGCGACCAGCAGGCTGCCCTGTTCGGTCAGATGTGCATCGAACCGGGAATGGTAAAAAACACCTATGGCACAGGCTGTTTCATGATGAAAAACATTGGAAGTAAACCTATCATATCGAAAAATAAACTGCTCACCACTGTAGCCTGGAAAATAGGTCAGGATACTACCTACGCCCTCGAAGGCAGCATTTTTATTGCAGGGGCAGTAGTTCAATGGCTGCGAGACGAACTAGGAATCATCAAAAAATCGGCGGATATCGAAAAACTAGCGGCCAAAGTAAAGGATAGCGATGGGGTTTACTTTGTACCTGCTTTCGCCGGATTGGGCGCTCCCCACTGGAATCAGCATGCCCGTGGAACCCTGGTTGGCATTACAAGGGGAACGACTGCGGCCCACATTGCCCGGGCTGCCCTCGACAGCATTGCCTATCAAACCTATGATGTGTTGCTGGCTATGCAAAACGATACGGAAATCGAAATCGGCGAATTAAGGGTTGATGGCGGAGCCACAGTGAATAACAAACTACTTCAGTTTCAGGCCGACATCCTTCAGAAAAGGGTGATCCGTCCCAAATATACCGAAACCACAGCCCTCGGGGCAGCCTACCTTGCCGGACTTGCAATTGGCTATTGGAGTAACGTTAAGGAACTGAAACAGCATTGGCAACTTGGTCGCACTTTTACTCCTGAGATGGAAAAAGAAGAAACCATTCACCTGATTAAAGGCTGGCAGCGAGCTGTTAATGCTTCTAATGCCTGGGCCGACAATTCAGATTAATTTCCTATTTTTCTGATTGTCATTTCACTTTTTTGGAGTTGAGTTCAACTAAAAAGCAGATCATAACTTCAGGAAAATAATAAAAAAAAAATGATTCAATATGGACAAAAGCTCAACAAATCCTGATCTTGCAATTACAGGAAGGATCGCATCAGTAGATTTCTTTCGTGGTCTAACCATGTTTCTTTTGATCGGCGAAAGCACCCATTTGTACAGCCGCATCAGTCAAATTGAAGGGAGCAGCATTATGCAATTTATTGGCACTCAACTCGATCATCACGAATGGCACGGAATGTATTTTTGGGATCTGATACAACCTTTTTTCATGTTTATTGTCGGAGTGGCGATCCCGTTTGCAGTGGCCAACCGGATCAAAAAAGGAGACTCCGATCAGACCATATTGCACCATGCTATCAAGCGATCGTTCCTGTTACTGTTTTTAGGATGGGCTTTGTATTGTATTGAACCCGGCGAAATCGTTTTCAGGTTTCAAAACGTATTGGCGCAATTATCAGTTACCTATATGGTTGCCTTCCTGATATTTAAAAGAAGCTTCACTTTTCAACTGATTTTCACTTTGGTAGTTCTTTTACTCACAGATCTGGCTTACCGGTTTTTTCCTGTTGAAGGTTTTAATCACCCCTGGGTAGCTTTTGAAAACCTTGGGGCCTGGACCAATAATAAAATTGAAGGCGTTGATAAAGCAAGTATCTGGGCATCAATTAACGCCATCCCAACCATTGCACATACGGTTTGGGGTGTTCTCTTCGGACAACTCCTGATGAGCGCACGGCCAGTAAAAAAGAAAATCCAGATCATGTTGATTGCCGGTCTGGCTGGCTTACTGATAGGTTACTCGCTCGATTTTTTGAATATCACCCCAATCATTAAAAAAATTTCAACCTCCTCATTTGTGTTTGCCAGTGGCGGCTGGGCTATACTTGCACTCTGCTTCTCATACTGGTTAATTGATGTGAAAAAGCTATTTGCCCAAGGTTCAAAATTCTTTATCATCGTTGGGATGAACTGCATCTTTATTTACCTCTTTTTTCATATCGGAGGAGCCAACCTGGTCAGCTCTATATTCGTGCCTTTTGCCAAACTATTCTTTTCATGGGCCGGCGACCTGTCAGTAAAAATTGCCACAAGCCTGGCAACCTGGCTGGCTTTGTGGTATATCTGTTATTGGTTATATAAATACCGGTTATTCATTAAAATCTAAAAAACTAAACCCATTATGAACGACCATTTTTCGCGCCGGAACGAGATATTCCTTTCGTCGAAAGTAGCCAGCCGCGACCCGGATGAAGCAAAAATGAAGGAAATGGCCCAGCAACTTACACCTTTTTTCAAACACGAAAATTTTCCGTGGATGAATCCGGCATATTGTGATAGTAATTGGGCCTAAATATATCTGTGGTATTTATCTTACTTTTAAACCATCAGGATTGATCAGAAATAAATAACCCATATCCACCATGACCAGAATCAGATTTGATGAAATGAAAGCAACCATTAAACTTGCTTTTATCCAGGCTGGAATGTCTGAAGAAAAAGCAGACGTGTGTGCACAGGTTCATACCGAATCGAGCAGGGATGGAGTTTATTCTCACGGATTAAACCGTGTGGAACGGTTTGTTGATTATATCGGAAAAGGCTGGGTCGATATTGATGCGGAGCCTGAACTTGTATTAAACTTAGGCGCCATGGAAATATACAACGGCAACCTGGGTCCTGGCATATTAAACGCCATTTTTGCCATGAACCACGCTATCGAAATTGCTGGAAAAAACGGACTTGGTTTGGTCAGCCTGAACAATACAACACATTGGATGCGGGGCGGCGCTTACGGTTGGCAGGCTGCCGAAAAAGGGTATATCGGCATTTGCTGGACCAATACCGAATCGTGTATGCCGGTATGGGGCGCTAAATCCTGTGGCATTGGCAATAATCCTTTCATCATGGCAGTACCGCGCGTTGACGGACATATCGTACTCGATATGGCTATGTCGCAATATTCATACGGTAAACTTCAGGTTACCCGCCTCGAAAACCAAAAGCTTCCATATCCGGGTGGATTTGATCAGGACGGGAACCTCACTGACAATCCTGGCCAAATTGAGAATACGAGAAGGATATTACCAATGGGCTACTGGAAAGGTTCAGGTTTTGCCGTCATGCTCGATCTCATTTCAGCCCTTCTTTCAGGCGGGTTAACCACAGCGGCCATCGACAGGGCAGGTTTGGGAAGCTGCGGAAGTTGCTGCCAGGTTTTTATTGCTATCGATCCCTTAAAATTCAATTCGCAGGAATTTATTGATCAGGCCATTAACGAAACCATTCAACAGGTTAAAACCTCGGAATTGGCTGAAGGAACCAGCGAAATATTTTATCCCGGCGAGCAATCGTTGGAAACCAGGCATAAAAATATGGAAATGGGTATTCCTGTTGATGATGGAATCTGGGCAAGGGTAAAAGAGCTGGCCAATCAAATCTGAAACCAGATATTTCTATCTGGCCAATCTTCTTTTTTTATACAGAATGAAAAGATCATCTTCGTCGTCACCGTTTCTTATGCCGTTAATCAACAAAGCTAAAAGAACAGGTAATTCTTCTTCCAGAAATCCTGATTTCAAAGCAATTCCGGTTGCCAACCTCATTTCGTTGTCGTCAATTTTCCCATCGGCGTAAACCATCTTTAAAACATCGTATAGTTGTCCAAATCGTTTCGACAATTCATAAGGGGGAATGTACGCCGATTTTTTGTTAATCTCCAACAAGTCGTCAACTTCAGCGGTAGTTATTCCCAATTTACTCCCTAATTGGTAAAGCATTTCCAATTCAGCATTTTCAAGGATACCATCGGCCATTGCCATTTGTATCAGATGACTAAAATGCTCCTTATCTTGTTTTCTTTCCGGATGATCAAAATGCTCTAAAAAATTCATAGTCATACTTTTAAGTGTTATTTTTTTTATACTTTCTGGAAAGCCAGGAAACAGACCAAAATACCTGCATATTGGCTTTATTTCTGTCAACATTATACTCAAAAGAGTTTATTCCAGGTCAATTTTCTTAAATTTTGGAACTAAAGCATGCATCACAAACCAGGCAATCAGATAGGCAGTAGCACAAATCATAAACATGATTCCATAACCAATTTTAATATCGCCTAAAGCTTTGTAATGGTCGAATAATAAACCTGCTGACTTTGCGATCAGGATGCCGCCAACAGCTCCGGCCATACCTCCAATACCGGTTACCGAGGCGATAGCACGTTTCGGAAACATATCTGAAACAGTAGTGAAAATGTTGGCCGACCATGCCTGATGGGCTGAAGCTGCAATACCAATAATTATAACTGCATACCACATGCTAAACCCGCCCATGTACTGAGCTGAAATTACCGTCAATGGGAATAATGCATAAATAAACATAGCTTTTTTACGTGCTTTATTGGCATCCAGTCCATGTTCGATAAAATATTTGGGTAACCAACCGCCAAATATACTTCCAAAAGTTGTCATGGTATAAACCAAAGCAATCGGGAAACTAACCTGTGTACCAGTCAAACCATATTCTTCCTTCAGGAAAGCTGGCAACCAAAACAGGAAGAACCACCAAACGGGATCGGTCAGAAGTTTTCCCAGAAAGAAAGCCCAGGTTTGTTTGTAGGTCAGTAATTTAAACCAACTGATTTTTTTAAGTTCCGAACCATCAGCGGCTACTGTTTCATCTTTATCGCTCATGATATGGTCGTACTCGGCTTGTTTCAACTGTCCTTTTGCCAATTTTTTTTCAGGAGTGTCATACATGATTTGCCAGAAAATCAACCAGATTAAACCAACAGCGCCGGTAATAATAAATGCCCATTGCCAACCCATTGTTACAGCAATCAATGGAACAACCATCGGCGCTATGATCGCACCCACATTTGTCCCTGAATTAAAAATACCAGTTGCCAGCGCACGTTCTTTTTTGGGAAACCATTCGGCAGTTGTCTTAATCGCAGCAGGAAAGTTGCCGGCTTCAGGAACTCCCAATGCAGCACGGGCAACTCCAAATCCGAACGGAGTTCTTGCAAACGCATGTCCAATAGCTGCAAGGCTCCAGGCCAATAAAGAAGCTGCATAGCCTATTTTGGTGCCAAACTTATCAATGATTCCACCAACCAAAAGCATACCCGAGGCATACGCCACCTGAAAAGCAATTACAAGATTGGCATAAATTGATTCATAATGGGCCGGATCAGTCCCGAAAAGGCCACCTTCTTCCAGATATGGTTTTAGCAGGCTGATAACTTGCCTGTCTAAATAGTTGATAGTTGTTGCAAAAAAGACCAGTGCACAAATCGTCCACCGATAATTTCCAATTTTTCTAAGTTCGTTCATTAAGTTTTTTTTAGTATTTGCTTGCTTATGTTTTTAACTTTTGAATAATGGCCAACGCCTGACGACATTTTTCGGTAATATTTTGATAGCTTCCTGATTCGATTACTTCTTTTGGAAACAATTGCGAACCCATCCCTACACAATGAACCCCTGCATTAAACCAGCCTTTCAGATTAGCTTCATCCGGAGAAACACCTCCGGTTGGCATAATGCTTGCCCACGGCATCGGGCCTTTTACTCCTGAAACAAAATCAGGACCGCCGACTGATGAACCAGGGAATACTTTTACCACTTCAGCGCCCAGTTCGTGCGCGAGATTGATTTCTGTCACCGAACCGCAACCCGGGCTCCAGGCAATTTTCCGGCGGTTGCAAATTCGGGCAGTAGCTGGGTCTATGACAGGCGAAACAATGAAATTGGCGCCCAGTTGAATGTAGAGTACAGCAGTTGCGCTATCAATCACCGAACCAGCTCCCAGAATCATTTCCGGAGCTTCTTTGGCTGCCCATTTCAACAATTCGCCAAACACTTCGTGGGCAAAATCGCCCCGGTTGGTGAATTCGAAAACACGCACACCACCATCATAACAAGCCTTCACAACCTGTTTGCAAACCTCTGCATCCTTGTGATAAAAAACCGGGACCATGCCGGTTTCTTTCATTTTTAATGCGACTTCAATCCGTGTAAACCTTGCCATTTCATTATAAATTGTTGCGGGTTTCGGGTTACGAGTTCCGCGTTTGTTTTTCAATTTTGATTTGATATTCTTCGCGACTTCGAGTCTTAGCATTTTATAATTTATAATT
>PNOH01000045.1 GCA_013824715.1 Odoribacter sp.
TCAGCAACATCACCTGCTAAAACACCTGATAATGCGGCGCCAGTGATGGCAGCATTTGTATTGCCGTCATAAATTTTGCTGGTAACAACAGCATTAACAACGGTCAGCTCTTTCTGGGTAATTGTTACCGTAACCTGTGTTCTGGTAGCGCTTTTGCAACCAGTAATGGTGTTTCTGGCTTCTGCCCAAGCTGTATAAGTACCTACATTAGTGCCAGTAGGTACCACAGTTGGGCTACCGTTATTAGCTGCAGTGTACCAGTCAACAATCTGATTGGCGCCAACTGTTGCAGTACCTGTTTTTAGAGTTCCATCATAAGTAGTCGTTATATTTCCTGCAACTGGTGCAGTCGGTAACGCATTGACAGTTATCGTAGCTGTTACATCCCCAAAACCAGTTGTACGAACACAACCGGTTCCATTAGTAATGGAAACTAGGGTATAATTTGTTGTTACGGTTGGATTAACAGCAACATTAAAAGCAGTGGCTGAAGCACTAGAAATTAATTGGCTCCATTGTGTTGTTCCGTTAGTATAAACAATGGTATAAGGTGTGCTGAATGTGGCATCAAGTGCATCAAAAGTTAAAATTCCGGTTTCTCCGGCACAAATAGTATTACCTGAAAAACCAGTAATTGTATTGTTGGGTTGTGAGCAACCACTAACCGTTAATGTAATATTAGCAGATGTTCCGCCATTAGAACCCGAAACTGTAAAAGTATAAGTTCCGGCAGGAACGGTACTTGCAACTGAAAGCGTAAGTGTTGATGTTAAACTAATACTAGGTTGTGAAGCAGGAAAGTTTAATGTACCTGAAGAAAAGCTTGCTGTTACTCCAGTAGTCAAAGTTGAAGTACTTAGAATTGTAGAAAATGAATTGTTGGCTCCATCCCTTGTTGCAGTTAAAGCATACGTTACAGTACCTGCAGTCCCTGTATTAACTGTTCCAACTTGTGTTGGTGTATTAAATGTAACGGAGTTACCATCAGTAAAATAAGTTGTAGCCTTTAACCCAGTAGTCAACCCCAAGGCTTCCAGCCTAAAGGATGTTCCTAACTCCTGTTCTTCAACAAACCATTCGTAGTAAATATAGCCTTCAGCATTCGGCTGAACTTGCCAGCTCTCGTGGGCATGAAGCGGATCTGGTAAAGGATCAAGGTGTGTCAATGTGAGCTGCACATTGGCATCGTTTTGCCAGCCCGAGCCGGTAATAATTACCCATTCGCCGGGGTAGTAATCATCCTTATCGGTGGTTACAGTTACAGTTTGTGCCATCCCTGTCAAACTCGTTGCCATAAAAAGCAAAAAGAGCATCGGGAGCAAAAGCACGCTTTTCAATCGAAGTAAAATTTTGTTTTTCATAACTGGTGGAATTTAAGTTACATTTATTTTTATACCTGTTTTTTTTATTGTTGTTATCCTTAATCAACATGGTTCAACCACATTCAGCTTCCCTGAGTTTTTATCAAAATAAAAATCGGGTTTAGGTGTGTCCATATAATGGCCACGCCTTAATTTTTGGTTTTTTGATTTGTTGAACATAGTTGATCACCTCCTGCTTGCCTTCTTTTTACTGGTTTTTTTATTTATTCGGGAAATGAAAAGTATAATACGAATATTCTTCATTATAAAAAACCACACAACCTTCGCAGATAAAGTTATGAACATCGAAACAATAAATTGTCATCACAGTTGAATAAAAATTAAACCAATTAGCAAACAGGCATTCTGCATGATCAAAGTGGCAGTTTGGCCGATTTAATTTTTTTTCAGGAGGGATATAATTAGAAATTTTTTAGAATTTCATTTTTTCACAGAAATCTAAGATTTTGCTTATCAATGAAGGCTATTTTAATTTTATCCTCAGAGTGATGGATATGGGTAGAAAATACAAATTAGAATTTCAGGAGTTGCTTACAAAACAAACCAAATTCCTGTGCTTATGGGGCTAAAGCCCACTATCTCTGATATGACTTTTACCGTTGGCTGAAGCCAAACGGCAAAGGATACAAACTTTTCAAACAGTCTGTGAAGTCAACGGCAAATGATAGTGCAATGATCATTAGTTGAGCGATATACTTTGCCATCTCATTCATGTGACGGACGGCAAATGATAGTGCAATGATCATTAGTTGAGCGATATACTTTGCCGTCATCCGCCAGTGTTCGACTGAGCTCACACTGAAGTCTGGCAGATGTGACGGACAAAGACATAAGGATAACAGCACCATATTTGTTTGTTGGGAATCCGGAAGTTTTTTCATGCAAACAACCATTTATCCGGCCCACTGGTGGAAGGGTTGCGCTGTTATGGTTTTTCCGCCAAAGAAGTAATGTACTCTTGCCACACCGACGAATGCCCGAAATAATTAATGTGTGTGAACTAAGTTCAGAAAAATCAGTGATTATTCGCGGCAAACCGGTATCCATGAGAGCTAACCTCTCTTTTTGAGAACCTAATAACCTGTTCAATAATTAATTTTGAGAGCATACTAAAAAGGTTTTCGTTTGTAAAGCAAACTTCTTTTCGTTAACAACGAATACATTTTGGCTATAAAAATCATCAATTTTATAAAGATTGAAAAAAAAGGTGCCCTTGCTCAAGAAAATGGCAACGTAAAATAAGGACAATTCAAGGTAGCAAAATGATAAGCAAAGAAACAGAAAAGGTCAAAAAATGAAAATTGAGCAATTGGAATCAGATGAAAAATCCCTATCTTTCCAGTCTAAAATCAAATAATATGTTGTCCAAGACTATTCAAAACGAGATCATTGAAAACTTGCAAATAGTTGATCCTTTAAAAGTTATATTGTTTGGAAGTTATGCCTATGGGACGCCTGATCAGGACAGTGATATTGATTTATATATAGTTACGAAAGAGAATTTTGTTCCGAAGAGCTTTGAAGAAAATTTTCAGGTCAAAAAGAGGGTTTATCTCGCCTTAACTAATTTTAGGAGAAAATACGCTTCCGATATTTTGGTTCACACCTTACCGGTTCACCAGCGATTTATTGAATTGGGCAGCTCTTTTTCAAAGGAAATCATGCAAAAAGGAATTATTTTGATTTAATAACCATGAAGCAGATCACCCGGGACTGGCTTGAAGCAGCAAGTTTGGATATTGAAAGTATTACCTTTCTTCTACAAAATGAAAGACTGACCGGTCATGTTGCATTTCATTCTCAACAAGTAATCGAAAAATCGTTGAAAGCTTTAATTGAAGAGAATGGTGATCGGGTACCGAAAATTCATTCAATAAGCAAATTATTCTCCCTCTGCTCAAGCTATTTCGATTTTCAATATGATGATGAACTGGTAATTGCATTAGATAGTTTGTATGTCGAGTCACGCTATCCCGGTGAATTTGGCTTATTACCAGATGGAAAACCGACAACAAAACAGGTAAAATTGTTTTTTGATTTTGCCCGGGAGGTTTTTCATGCTGTAAAAAACCAACTTGAAACCTGAAGATATTTTTTTTAAATACATATAGGCTTTAGCCAAAACTATTGGTATTTGGCTAAAGCCGTTTAAAAACTACATTTTACAACGCCATAAATGGCATTGCTAATTAAACATGCCGATAAAAAAGAAAAGGAAATAAGCCTTATAATTTGTGTATATAATCGGCGCTTTCCTTAAACGTTTCGGGATCCATTTCGACGAAATAGTTTTTGACCCCACATTTTTCGGCAGCGGCAAATAGTTCTTTCCAATCAACATTGCCCTGGCCAATCGGAACCTGTTTGTCGGTAGCGGATGACCAATCGGCCAGATGGGCCGAGATAAACCGTCCGGGGTATTTATTGAAATAGGTGGCAGCCTTGTACCCAATACTGATAACGGCCACCTGAAACTGCATTTTTACCAATTCCGGGTCAAAATTTTCCATGAGTGCATCGTAAATCAGTTTGTCGTCAATTTTCGCGAATTCGGTATGGTGGTTGTGAAATCCGGTCTGAATGCCCGCTTTTTTAGTTTTGGCGCCGATTTCGTTCAGTTCGTCAACCGCTTTCATCCAGTCGCTCATTTTGGCATCTTTTGGTAACCAAAAACTGGAACAGATCATTTGTTTTTGCCCCGATCCGGCAGCAAAATCAATTCGTTCGCTCAGGTTATTACGGAGTTCGCCCATTCCATAGTGGGTACTTTCCAGTATTAGCCCGGCATCCTCCACTATTTTTTTCATTTCAGGAGCTCTTATTTTCATCAACGGGCCAAATCCGGAGCTTTCGTATCCGGGAGGCGAGCACATTTCAACGCTTTGGTAACCAAGCCCGGCCATCATCTTTAATGTTCCGGCGAAATCTTTGATCAACTGATCTTTGATGGTCCAAACCTGAAAACCAAGTGGTTTTTTCAACGCTTTTGAGGCTGATGCCCCAGTCAGGTTCATCGGAATTTGTGAGGCCAGAACTGCTGACCCGATTCCCAACGCACTTTTTTCGATAAAATGTCTTCTATTCATCATGATTTTTGATTTATAATAAGGTAAATAAGGTTTTAATATGGCTGCAATTAAAGCTTTTATGTATCTACATTTTTTGAAGGCCAATGCTGTTTCGTCCGAAAGTAGGCCAACGCCTTGTTCTATTATGTCCCGCGGACGACTGTCATCATCTATTTCTTCTTTCTATAAATATTTTACTCCTCTGGAGCAAGAACCAATTAGACGTTTCGTCCGATTAGAACGAATTAGTGCCAGAGGCGTTCGACTGAGCGTTCGACTGAACTCACGCCGAAGTCACGAAACCTGCCCGACGCAGGCGGGTATTTATAGAACAACGACTAGCAGCAAAGTCTGGAGTGCCGTAGGTACGAAACAATCCTATTTCTTCTTTTCAATTCTGACCAATGGATGCGCATTGTTTTAATTCGCTACCTACTCATATCTTCCGTCTCCCGACTTCCGACTTCCGACTTCTGACTTCCGACTTCCGACTTCGGACTTCGGTCTTCCAACTTCGGACTTCGGACTTCGGTCTTCGGTCTTCGGTCTCCCGACTCCTGACTCCGGTCTTCCGTCTTCGGACTTCCGTCTTCGGACTTCCGACTTCGGACTTCTGACTCCGGTCTTCTGACTCCGGACTTCTGACTCCGGTCTTCCAACTTCGGTCTTCTGACTTCTTCCTTAAATCTCACCCGGATCCCATCCATTCCGGTACACGCGGCCCAGGTATTTGTCGGCATCGGCAACATTGGTGATTTTCCGGTTTGTGGCATCATATTTCAAGATCCGGCCCGTCCTCAGGGCAACACCATAAAGGTTTACAGCTTCAGTCAAGCTCCAGGCTTCAGTGAAACTTCCGGGGCATTGTTTTCCGGCTTTAACGGCATCCATAAATTGCAGGAACCCTGAAGTCCGTTCTTTCTTTGGAAGTTCAGGAACAGACTGGCCAACCATTCGCTTTTCAGGAATCAGTTGGGGATTATTGACATGAAATCCTGCCAGTATTTTTCCTTTATCGCCTACGAACATCATACCTTCGGGTTGCAGTTCTTTATTGTCTTCATAAAGTTCTTCAGGAACAAGCGGACGCATTCCTCCATCGTACCAGATTAAGTCCACTTTAGGCCTCGAACCTTTTGCCGGATATTTAATCCTGACCGAACTTGCAAATGGAAATGAAAAGTCATTTTTTACCCGAAAAGCAGTTGAATCGCGGAGACCACAAACATGACTGTAAGTAGGTTCAACAATGGTTGGATTTTCCAGTCCAAGAGCCTTAAATACAGTCCATAAACTGTAATGCCCCATGTCGGCCATTGATCCACCTCCGAAATCGTACCAGCCTCTGAAAACCATATTGGTATAATACGGATGGTATGGACGTTCGGCTTCAGGGCCCAGCCACAAATCCCAGTCCATGCCATTTGGAACCGGAGGCGTATCGGTTGGAAGAGTCGGGTATTGCGGCCAAACCGGACGGTTCGACCAATTGTGAACTTCTTTTAAGGCGCCGATTGCTCCTTCGTTAATCCACTTCATGACCTGATCCATCGAACCGTTCGAATCCCAGGCAATCAGGTGAGTAGTTGCTTTCGATTTCTTAGCGGTTTCAATGACCTGAAAACCTTCTTCAAGCCGGTTTGAAATGGGTTTGTGGGTTGTGACAGAAATACCACGTTTCATGGCAGCCAAAGCAATCACCCCGTGTAAATGGTCAGGAGTCATCACTTTTACAGCATTCAGGTCTTTCTCTTTTTCAAACATTTCACGGAAATCGGCATAAGCGGCACAACTTCTGAATTTTTGATCGGCCCTGAATTTGGAATAATATGTATCCACAATTTCTTTCCCGTTGTCGAGGCCTCCAGGGACTGTTTGATCACCTCCTGAAGTCCAGTTTGGGTTTTGAAGGGTCTTTCGTATTTCGTCCCGAAGCCCGGTTTTTCCCCAATCGTAATAGCCGAAGGCATATTTTTGCGGATCGCAAACAGCAACTATTTGCAATTCGGGTATGGATAAAAGTGGCTGTAATTCTCGAAGTCCCTGCGTTCCGGTTCCAATATAGGCCAGGGTGATTTTATCGCTTGGCGCTACAAAACCATTTCCTCCAAGTACATGGCGCGGAACAACAGTCATGGCCAGTGCAGCGGTAGAGATTCCACCGATAAATTTGCGGCGGTCGAGAAGATTAGGATTGTTCTTTTTTTCTGAACCTGAGTCAGGAATGCCCGGTGTGTTTGATTTTTGTGTCATCATTTCAGTTCAAATTAGGTTTGTCAATTTTCAAAAATACAATACGGAAAAGGTACTGAACTTTTCTTATATTTAGCACTGTTTTTATCGAATTTTAAATGTCAATCTAACAATCACTCTGAATTATCAATCATGAAAAATAATCTTTCGCGCCGTAAATTCCTGCAAAAAAGTATGTTGGCAGGAGTTGGCCTTTCGCTGATCAATCCGTTTACATTAATTGCAGCATCAAAAAAGGCCGAAATGAAATTGGGTTTGGTCACCTATCTTTGGGCAAAAGACTGGGATTTGCCGACATTAATTACCAACTGTGAAAAAACCGGCTATCTGGGCGTGGAACTTCGCTGCGACCACAAACATGGCGTGGAAACCAAACTTTCGGCCAGTGAACGCGCTGAAGTAAAGAAACGTTTTGCCGACAGCCCGGTTGACTGCCTGGGTTATGGCGCAAATTTTGAATATCATAGTCCCGATCAGGCTGTACTCCGGAAGAATATTGATCAGACCAAAGAATACATCAAGCTTTGCAAGGACATTGGGGCAACCGGAATAAAAGTAAAACCCAATGATTTGCCGAAAACGGTTGAAAAGGAAAAAACCATAACACAAATTGCTGCTTCGCTGAACGAAGTTGGCCGGTTTGCCAAAGATTATGGCCAGTTGGTCAGGGTAGAAGTTCACGGAAACCTGACTCAGGAAATACCAAACATGAAGGCTATTTTCGAACAGGTGACCGAAAAAAATGTAAAAATGTGCTGGAACTGCAACGATCAGGACTTACTGCCTCCCGGACTCGAAGCCAATTTTAATTCGGTAAAAAAATGGTTTGGCGATACAGTTCATGTCCGGGAATTTAATGTGGGTGAATATCCTTACCAGCAACTCCTGAATTTATTTACAGCAATCAAATACGATGGCTGGATTTTGCTCGAAGCACGAACTGAACCTGCCGATAAAATAGCAGCGATGAACGAGCAGATGAAACTCTTTAATGAAATGCTTGCCAATTCATATTTACGCAAGTAATCTTAATAATCCCGATCACTCAGGGTTTGACTCTGAGTCAGGCTCTGAGTTGAAAATACAATAATTCGTAAACGATCAGGAATGAAACGTCCAACCTTATTTATTGCTTTGTTTTTTGTCCTGTCAGTGTCATTTTCGCAGCAAAAATCCTTGTTATTACAGCCTTCGGCCAACGGTCGCTTCTTACAATGGAGCGATGGCAAACCGTTTTTCATCAATGCTTGCACCGCCTGGACCTTAACTTATGCCTATTCCGATCAGGAGGTCAAAGATTATCTTGATAATCGGGTATCCGGCAAGTTTAACACCATTCAAATGAGCGCTGTTTTTGCTGAAATCGTAAAAACGATGGCTGATTCAGCCTTTCTTAATCAGGATATTTTGCAGCCGGTGCCCAAATTCTGGGACCGGGTTGATTGGGTGGTGAAACAAGCTACCGACCGAAAATTGGTGGTGGCGATTAATCCAATCTGGAAATATTCGCTCAATGAATTCATTCAGGCCAGCGGACCTGAAAAATGCCGGAAATACGGTCAGTGGTTCGCCAACCGGTTTAAAGACAACCCACGCGTTATTTATTTTATTGGCGGCAATAGTTCGCCTGAGCCGGTACGTACCGAACTAGATGCAATGGGCAAGGGAATTCAGGATGTTTACAGCGGGAAAGCCCTGATTGCTTACCACAGCGAAACCGATCAGTCAAGCCTGGAGGCTTGTCCTGATGCTTCGTGGATAAGCCTGAACTTGACACATGCCTATTCGCCTGTTTACAGCAAACAGTATCCCTATAGCGAAAACTACGACAACTGGAAGGCTTTTCCGAAAACCCCGATTCATTTTTGTGAAGGATATTACGATTTTGGCGACGCTAAAAAATATGATCAGAATGGAATTTCAGGATCATGGGGCAACCGTTTTGTCCTGCGCCGGCAGGCCTGGTGGAATTTTCTTTCAGGAGGAGCCGGAAATGCCTGGGGCGCTGAAGGAATCTGGCACAAAGACCATGAAGGCCAGACCTGGCAAGCATGCACGGTTTATGGTAGCAGCAAAGATATGGGCATTTTGAAGCAGTTGACAGATAAAATAAAATGGTGGAGGTTGCAGCCCGACATCGGCCATCAGTTATTGGTTGGTGGTTTTGGAACTTACATGACCGACGATTTCGCGGTATGTGCAGTTTCTGATAATGGATCGCTGGCAGTAGTTTACACGCCGGTAAAACAATCACTGGAACTTCGTTTGCCTGATTACGGGCAGCATTGCAGGCTTCGCTGGTACGATCCGGCCAATGGAAAATACAGTAAAATTGATATGAGATTTCCGAAAAAGAAGAAAAAATCAGTGATCATTTCAACTCCAGGCCTAAATCACAGCGGAAGTGAAGATTGGGTTTTAATCATCGAAGGAAGCCGGTTGAAATGAAATTCAAGTTACAAGATTATTGACAGTCAGATTAAATACGATGGTAAATGTGCTGACATTTAAATAAATAACCCCTGAGGTTCTTTACCTTCAAGGGTTATCATATTCCTAAAAGTGCCCAGAACAAGACTCGAACTTGCACACCGTAACCGGCACCAGCCCCTCAAGCTGGCGTGTCTACCAATTTCACCATCTGGGCGTTTATTTTAGTGTGTGCAAAACTATAAAAAATCTCTTTATATGACCTGCCTTCAAATGAAATATTTAAAAGATATTCTAACTTTGAGTCATTGAACAGGTTTTAATACTTGAAACCAGAGCAATTCAAAATGTAAGTTTCATGAAACTAATCCTCCTTCAGTTAATCCTTGGCTCCTTAAGTTATATTTTATCTGCACAGGTAAAAGTTATGAATTTAACTCATTACTTGTTTCCTGAATTTTCGAATGGACTTGTTTTAATGAAAAACGGAATAAAGAATGAGGTATTAATAAATTACAATTCGTTGACCGAAGAAATGATTTTCGAAAATAAAGGGGCAAAACTAGCGGTTAGTCAACTTGAACACATTGATACCATTTTTGTAAATGGCCGCAAATTCATTCCAATGAATAATAAATTCGTTGAAATTTTATACCATTCGCAATACACTTTGTTTGCAGAGCATAAATGCAGTATAAGAGATCCTGGCAAGCCAGCGGCATACGGCAGCACATCGCAAACTTCGGCCATTACAACATATTCATCCTATTTTTCAGGTGGACAGGTTTATGAACTGAAATTACCCGACGGATACGAAACCAAGCCATTTATTGGTTATTGGCTGAGAAAAGATGGAAAACTGAATAAATTTCTGAGCATTCGCCAATTGTCGAAATTATTTAATGAAAAAGAAGATTTATTTAAGGAATACGTCAAAAAACATGATGTGAAATACGATAATCAGGCAAGTCTTGTAAAAATGATCCGCTTTTTAGAGGCCAATTAAAAAGTGATCAGCGTTCAGTCGCAGTTGACACTTTATCAGTTATTTCCAGGTTTAATTCAATCCTTCAATCCTTCAGTCTATTGAAGGTACATATCCGAGAGATCTTCAAATGCCTTTCGGTTTGGCCACTGTTGATCCCAGGCATCACCGGCAATTTTTTCAATTCTGCCTTTGAATTCGGAAAGGATGCCTTTCTCTGAAACAAATCTCAGAGCTTCATCAAAAGATTTATAAAAACTGGTATAAAAAGATTCCTGACGGACAAAATGTTCGCCCGAAAAAGTCTGGGCGATTTCGATATTAAAAAACATGACATCGGCAAGTAATGAGGAATCGGCATCAAGAGAAACAAGCTTTTTAATCCATTTTTGAGCCACCGACCTTCTCATCTTTGCTTTCCGGCTGCCAACCGGAAAGTATTCTTTGCTGATCTGAAACCGGCATTGTTCGATCAGTGCGTTTTCGTTGGGATTAAATGCGAAATCGTAGTATTCTTTTACATTTTTAAACCGATTGTATAAATCAACAATCTGATCCTCCAATTGCTCTTTGTTTAATTCTTTCAGATATTTTCGAAGTTCGCGTTTGCTCATGAGTCACACTTTAAATCACTTCAGGCGATATTGGTAAAAACCGACTGGATGTCGTCATCGTCCTCAATTTTATCAATCAGTTTTTCAATGTCAACCAATTGTTCTTCAGTAAATTCAACCGGAGTATTCGGAATTCGCTGCAAATTAGCTTTGGTAAATTCTATCTTTAAAGCTTCCAGGGCATGCGACATTAATCCAAAATTAGTGTAATCGGCATAAGCATAAATAATGCCTTCGTTTTCTTCAATTTCCTCTAATCCGGCATCAATTAATTCCAATTCCAACTCTTCTATATTCATTCCCTCTTTTTTCTGGAATTCGAACACCGCTTTTCTTGAAAACATGAATTCAAGTGATCCGGTCGGTACCAGCGCACCACCCGATTTGTTGAAATACATTTTAACATTGGCAACTGTGCGGGTCGGATTGTCGGTGGCACACTCAATAAAAATTAAAACTCCATGAGGACCTTTTCCTTCATAATTAATTTCAACAAAATTTTCAGCATCTTTTCCCGAAGCCCTTTTTATTGCCGCATCAATATTGTCTTTGGGCATATTTTGTGCCTTGGCATTTTGAATAGCAGTACGAAGCTTTGAGTTCATTTCCGGATCAGGAACTCCTTCCCTGGCGGCAACAGTGATTGCTTTTCCTAATTTTGGAAATGTACGCGACATTTTATCCCAACGCTTTTCTTTGGATGCCCTTCGGTATTCGAATGCTCTTCCCATATCAAGTTTTTTTGTTTAAGCCTATTTTTTAACGGCACAAAAATACAAATTGCGTTGCTTTTTCCCGAATGAATATTTAAAATAATTACATGATAATAGACATGTGCTTTTCAGGCAACAGTTTATTCATATAATCTGGTCATTAGCAGTTATTCAAAAGTTATTGTTGGTAAAGTTTTCTTACTTTTGTCAAAACTGTCGGAATACCATTGCAAATTGACAGCGAAAATATACAGATAAACAACTATGAGATTTGATGAATTCGGATTAAATGAAAAAATAATTGAGGCTATTTCGTACATGGGATACGAAAAAGCTTCTGAAATTCAGGAACAAACAATTCCTGTTATTATGGATGGTCATGATTTACTGGCAAGTGCACAAACAGGTACTGGCAAAACTGCAGCATTTATGTTGCCAATTCTTGATCATCTGGCTGCCGAAGAAAACCATGATTTAAGTACCCTGGTAATTGTGCCTACCCGTGAGCTTGCCATTCAAATTAACCAACAGATACAAGGATTTTCATACTTTCTGAATATCAACTCAATAACCGTTTATGGCGGACGTGATGGTTCTGACTGGGATGCCGAAAGCAAAGCCCTGACCAAAGGTACCAATATTATTGTGGCTACCCCTGGTAAATTAATTTCGCACCTGAACCTGGGATATGTTCAATTTGATAAAATTAAACATTTGGTTTTAGACGAAGCCGACCGGATGCTTGATATCGGCTTTTATGATGATATTATGCGCATATTGAGTTATGTTCCTGAAAAACGGCAAACTTTGATGTTCTCGGCAACCATGCCCCAAAAAATCAAGGAGCTGGCTGCAAAAATCCTGAAAAACCCGGTGGAAATCACTACTGCCATGTCAAAGCCTGCCGAAGGTGTATTACAGGCTGCTTATGTAGTCCACGAAAATCAAAAAATTCCGGTAATCAACAGCCTGATTTCCAATAAACCAGACCTGGACAGTATTCTGGTTTTCAGTTCGACCAAGAGGAAAGTTCTTGATATCGTTAAAAGTTTGAAAAGGGCAGGAAATTCGGTGGAAGGGATCTCATCTGATCTGGAGCAAAAAGAAAGAGAAGAAGTTTTAATGCGTTTCCGCTCACGGCGAACCCGGATTTTGGTTGCTACCGATGTGCTTAGCCGTGGAATTGATATTAAAGACATTAATCTGATTATTAATTTCGATGTACCCGGATCGGCTGAAGATTACGTTCACCGGGTAGGAAGAACAGCACGTGCCGATAAAACCGGGATCGCAATCAGCTTCATTAATGAGCATGATATGGAAAAATTTGATCGGATTGAAAAGCTGATCGAAACTGAGGTTCTTAAAATACCAGTTCCACCAGAACTGGGTGAAGGTCCGGTTTATAAAGTTCGTCATCGGCGTCAGGGAGGAGGTCCGGCTGGCAAAAGAAATTATTCTTCAGGAGGAAGGCAAAAAAGAGGAGATTCAAATCCATCGTAAAGAATTCTTCAACCGGAGATTGGTCATATTTCCAAAAACTAAATAGAATCAAAAATAATTTCCACCAAAACATTTCATATTATGAAGATTAATCACTTGGTTTTCATTTTGTTCCTGATTAGTTGGCCGGTGTGTTCGATGGCTCAAATTGAACACGAAGAGCCGGTTACACTTGGAATTGGCCAACCTGCCCCTGATTTCAATCTAAAAGGAACCGATGGCAGGTTTTACTCCTTAAATTCGTTTTCAAAGGCAAAAGTTTTGGTAGTTGTTTTCAGCGCAAACCACTGCCCTACCGCGCAGGCCTACGAAGACCGGATTATTGCCATAACCCGCGATTATCAGGCCAAAGGAGTTCGTGTGGTGATGATTTCTTCAAACAGTACAGAAGCTCTAAACCTGTCTGAATTGGGCTATACCGACCTGGGCGATACTTATGAAGATATGATCATCAGGGCGAAAGATAAAAAATACAACTTCCCCTATCTGTATGACAGTGATGACCAAAAAACTGCATTGGCGTATGGCCCGGTTGCCACACCACATGCTTTTGTATTTGATTCATCCGGAAAATTAAAGTATGAAGGAAGAATTGATGCTCGGGAGAAACCTGGTCCTGGACATGGCGAAGATCTTCGAAATGCAATTGATGCAGTTTTGGAAGGTAAAAATCCGAATCCCGCAACCACAAAGGTTTTTGGTTGTTCTATGAAATGGTCGTGGAAAAAGGAATATACAGAACAATTGTATAAAAAATGGGCTTCATTACCCGTAACAGTTAACGAAATATCGGTTGATGGAATTAAGGAAATCATTCAGAATAAAAGCAAGAAACTTAGACTGATCAATGTATGGGCAACATGGTGCGGCCCCTGCACCATGGAATTTCCTGATTTTATTATCATTGACCGGATGTACCGGGGACGTGATTTCGAGTTCGTCTCAATAAGTACTGATAAATTGGAAAATAGAGAAAAGGTACTGACATTTTTAAAAGGCCAGCAGGCATCGAATAATAACTACATTTTCTCCGGAAGCGATATTTACCAGTTGATAGAAGCTGTTGACCCTAATTGGAAGGGTGCCCTTCCTTATACCATTTTAGTAGAACCCGGAGGGAAAATTGTTTATCGCCAGCAGGGAACCATAAATCCAGGGAAAATGAAAAAACTGATTGTTGATCATCCGTTAATAGGCAGGTATTTTTAAAAGCAGTTCCATGTTTTCTTTTTTCAAGAATATTGACAAAAAAAATCACAAGCCAACTTTTGGGGCGCTCAAAATCCTTAAATATATAGGCCCCGGATTATTGGTTACCGTCGGATTTATTGATCCGGGAAATTGGGCGTCGAACATTGCAGCCGGTTCTGATTTCGGGTTTACCTTGCTTTGGATGGTCACTTTATCAACCATCATGCTCATTATTCTTCAGCACAATGTTGCCCATCTTGGCATTGCAACCGGTTTGTGTTTATCCGAAGCAGCCACCATGCATACCCGCCCATGGGTTTCGCGCACGATATTAGGATCAGCAATGTTAGCTTCTGTTTCCACTTCACTGGCCGAAATTCTGGGAGGTGCAATCGCCCTGCAAATGCTTTTCGGAATACCCATTCCTATCGGAGCAGTTTTGGTGGTTATTTTTGTTGGCATCATGCTTTTTACCAATTCCTACGCCCTAATCGAAAAAATAATCATTGCTTTTGTATCCATCATTGGTTTGTCCTTTCTATACGAGTTAAGTCTTGTCGAAATTGATTGGGTCCAGGCAGGAATTTCGTGGGTTGTACCTTCGATTCCTGATGGTTCAATCCTGATTATAATGAGTGTTCTTGGAGCAGTTGTGATGCCCCACAATCTTTTTCTGCATTCCGAAGTTATTCAAAGCCGTCAATGGAATCTTGAAAATGAAGCAGTCATTAAAAAACAGCTTGATTATGAGTTTGTTGATACTTTAGTATCCATGGTGATTGGTTGGGCTATCAATAGTGCGATGATTATTCTGGCTGCAACAACATTTTTCACCAGCGGCACGAAAGTGGATGAATTGCAACAGGCACAATCGATGTTGGGGCCACTTTTGGGTAACAATGCCGGTGTAGTATTTGCAATTGCATTGCTGTTTGCCGGTTTCGCAAGTTCAATTACTTCAGGTATGGCAGGTGGAAGTATCTTTGCCGGACTCTTCGGAGAACCTTATGATGTTAATGATAACCACAGCCGTTTAGGAATCGCCATATCTTTAATAATAGCCCTTCTACTGATTTTTGTTATTGGAAATCCATTTAAAGCTTTGATTATTTCTCAGATGATCTTAAGCATTCAACTGCCTTTTACGATCTTTTTGCAGATATATCTGACTTCTTCATCGAAAGTAATGGGTAAGTATGTCAATTCAAAATCCACTATCGCTTTAATGCTCCTGATTGGTGGCATTGTAACTTTCCTGAATGTATTACTTTTCATCAGTTTTTTCTGAAATAGTAAAAGTTGCTGTTTTTTGTTCGGGTTGAGGATTAAAACCAATTCTTTTTTATCGTTTACATCTCTCTAAAATGGGTTGATAGATACCATTTTAGCATCATCCTCATTGTTAACAACTCTGAAAACAATATGTTAGCGAGCCATGCAATCTATGCAGGCTAAAGAAAATTATTTACAAAAAACTAATAAACAATTGTTGATAAGCCAGATTGATATTCAGTTTATTTAAACCTTTAAAAATATTTGAATTGTATGCTTCCGGTAGTGTATCTTTATTGCATCAGACGAGCGATAAAAGGCTGCTCAGAACGAATGGAGAAGGGATTAAATTTTTAACCGGATTTAAAACCTGATCATCCGGATCTTCGGATCTGCATTTGGAAAGAGCTGAAGTTAGAATCGAAAGCTTGCTTTCATGGTTCGTTAACCAATAAGTTTACTGTCAAAAGTTCATTTAAAAGTTGATTCAGTAAGGTGAAAGATTGGAAGGAACCCCGGTTCCCGAAAATTGGCCGAAGTGAATGATTATCTCCGGATAATCGGAATCTTTTCATCATCAGGCTGATCGCAAGATCGAATGAAGATGGCTAACCTGAGGCTTCGTCCGTGAAGATTTAATCGAAAGAAAGAATCGAACGGACAATCGGAAGATTTAGCTGTAACAGGCAAAGTCGGAAGGTTCAAGGCTGGGAGCAATGGCTGAAAAGCCGAAACGAACAGCCAGTTGTAATAACCGTAGTCTGGCACCAAGGAATAACCTTCGGGTTAATCCGAAAGTGAATGGGAACTTTCCTAACGGATGGTTCCCATTCGTGTTTTTTACTCTTCAGGTTTGAAAAGCTGCAATCGTAAGAATATTGCTGTTGGACAAAAATAAACCTCTGAAAACTAATTGTTTGCAGAGGTTTATTTCATTTAAAGTGACCCCGGTAAGACTCGAACCTACAACCTTCTGATCCGTAGTCAGATGCTCTATCCATTAAGCTACGGGGCCTTTGCAAAAGCGATGCAAAGATAATACTTATCAGAACAAAAGCAACCTCAACAAATAAATTTCCCGGTCACTCCATTTTAGCGAATAATTCATCTATTTTTCGCGGTTGATAAATTTTTTTATCTCATCGAAACTCATCCGCTTAACATTAGTAATGATAATATCCTGCCGGACGAAATTGCCGTACTGATTACATTCATTTATAACTTTGCTAAATATGTTCTGAATATCAGATTTTACCGGCAACAACAGAACTGCAACAGCCAAATTTTCATGAAAGCTGATCTCTTCCAGATTACCGTCTATATTTTTAATTGTAAACTCCAGTTCCGTCTTTATCAATTTCCTTTGTACTCCTGAATACTCAATAACACTTTCGTTACCGATAAAAACGGCAAAATATCTCAATTTCTGCCCTTTTCCGCCTAATCCGGTCGAAATATAAACTTGTTGTTCATCCATCAGTGAACTTTGAATCACCATCCGGCTTTCCTGCAAAGCCAAAATACTCCATGCCCGAAGTTCAGGTTCGGGATTTTGTGCATATTTTTCAATTGCCCGAAATGCTTCAACCCTATCCTGTGAAGCCAACAATACCAACAAATTCTTTTTTTCTTCAACCGATATGTTAGGATCAAATAAATCGGACTGATGTTGATTGATCAATTCATTGGTAAATTTATTTTTAAGGTCCCTGCCATAATTGAAATACTCCATCTGAAGTTCAACATCAACTTGCTCTTCCAAAACACTGAAGTTTTTGGGCAATGCTGAAATAGCATCCTGTAATCTTTTATAAATGTTTTCCTCCTCCATTTCCTATTTTCTTGATATACAAATTAAATGATTCCGATTTGATTATTCAAGAAAAGTTCATTTTATAAGCGTATTTTCAAAACTTAAATATCTTTGCACGGTTATTCTTATTTAGTTTAAATTAGCATAGCACCTGATATATTATCTGTGAGACTATCTGAAGTAAAAAATAAAGAAACTGTAATAATTACAAAGGTTTTAGGCCATGGCTCATTTCGGAAGAGGATTACTGAAATGGGTTTTGTGAAGGGGAAAGAGGTAACAGTTATCAAAAATGCGCCTTTCAATGGACCTACTGAGTATAAAATTCTGGATTACAACATCACACTGCGTAAAACTGAGGCTAACTTAATTGAAGTTATTAGTCAGGATGATTCAGGATTAAATTTAGCCCGGAATTTTGAAGGCGTAATTGATTTTGAAAATCTGAAGGTATCGGCCAAAGAAAAGGAAAGATCAATTAATATTGCTTTGGTTGGGAATCCAAATAGCGGAAAAACGACCCTATTCAATTTTCTTTCCGGATCGAAAGAACATGTTGGTAATTACAGCGGTGTTACGATAGATTCGAAGAAAGCAACTTTTTCTGAAAATGGATATAATTTTAACATATTCGACCTACCCGGAACGTATTCGCTTACTGCATATTCTCCGGAAGAGATTTATGTCAGAAGGTTTATTATGGAAGAAACCCCGGATATTGTAATCAATGTGATTGATTCATCGAATCTGGAACGCAACTTATTCCTGACTACCCAACTCATCGACATGGATATCAAAGTAATTATTGCTTTGAATATGTATGACGAATTGCTTAAAAATCAAGTAAAATTCGATTTTAACAGCTTAGGCAAATTAATTGGAATACCCATTATTCCAACCGTAAGTTCAAAAGGGAAAGGCATCAAAGAACTGATATTAAAAACAATTGAAGTTTACGAAGATCTTGATCCGATAGTGAGGCATATTCATATCAACTACGGGCAAGAATTGGAAAAATCAATTGAGGCGCTTCGGACGAAGATAAAATTGGAAAAACCTATCACCGATAAAATTTCATCCCGGTTTTTAGCTTTAAAACTACTCGAACGCGATAAGCAAACCATTGAAACTCTGGCTACATATACTAATTTTTCGGAAATCGAAAGAACTTCACAGAACGAAATTAAACGAATAGAAAAGCTTTATAACGAAGATAGCGAAACTGTTATCACAGATGCAAAATATGGATTTATTTCAGGCGCATTGGAAGAAACTTTTAAACAACGAAAAAAGAATATAACAAACTCGTCGGAAAGGATAGACAACATACTTACAAATAAATATTTAGGTTTTCCAATTTTTATAATATCTATTTCATTAGCCTTTTATGCCACATTTAAGCTTGGCGCCTATCCGATGTCGTGGATTGAAAAACTGGTTTCAATAATTAGTTGGCACGTTTCAGCTCAACTTCCCGACGGAATGTTAAAAGACCTGCTGATCAACGGAATAATTAATGGCACTGGCAGTGTATTGGTTTTTTTACCTAATATATTAATTCTATTCTTCTTTATTTCATTTATGGAAGATTCAGGCTACATGGCCCGGGCAGCCTTCATCATGGATAAAATCATGCACCGCTTTGGTTTGCATGGACGTTCGTTTATTCCGATGGTAATGGGTTTTGGATGCAATGTACCGGCAATTATGGCGACACGGACCTTGAGAAGTCCGGGTGATCGGCTTCTTACTATGCTTATTATCCCCTTCATGTCATGCAGTGCCCGGCTTCCTGTCTATGTTCTTTTTATTACTGCATTTTTCCCCGGAAATCCAGCGCTCATTCTGTCTGGCATTTATTTTACCGGAATATTAATGGCATTTTTAACCGCACAACTTCTAAACCGTACGATTTTCAGGAATAAAGAGACCCCTTTTGTTTTGGAATTACCACCATACCGGGTTCCGACCCTGAAAAATATTTTTATTCACATGTGGGATAAAGCCCAGCAATATCTACGGAAAATTGGAGGGGTAATTCTTATTGGCGTAATTATAATCTGGGCATTGGGTTATTTCCCAAGAGAAAAGTCGAACAATAACCAGAGTATAGGATTACAAAACAGTTATTTGGGGCAAATCGGGCACCTCATTGAACCAGTTATGGCTCCACTAGGCTTTGATTGGAAAATGAGCATTAGCCTGCTTGCAGGACTTCCTGCCAAAGAAATCATAGTAAGCACAATGGGGGTACTCTATCAGGTTGACGAGAATAAGCCAGAGATAGGATTAAGTAATAAACTGAAACACGAAAAATTTATTTCGGGTGAAAAAAGTGGTCAAAATGTTTTTTCAATTCCCGTCGCATTATCTTTTCTTGCGTTTGTTCTGATCTATTTCCCCTGTATAGGTGTTATAGCAACAATCAGGAATGAATCAGGAAAATTAAAATGGGCGCTGTTTACTGTATTTTATACAACCGCTGCTGCCTGGATAGTATCATTCTTTGTTTTCAGAATCGCAACTTTCTTTATGCCATAGATTAACATATAATGGACACATGATTCAGGATTATATCGCATATTTAATAATAGCTGGTGCATTTGCAATTTTCATTCAGAAAATTCTCAGCTTTTTTAATCTTTTAGGGAAGAAAAATGTAAAATCGGGAAACTGTGCCGGATGTACAACTGGTTGTGAAATGAAACATTCGCATCTGATGAATAAAAGTAAAGCAGGAAAACGCGATAAGTACCAATTTTATTTATAATTGCTTGAGCTTAGTTATGGTTTCAGAAGGATTTTCAGAACCAAATATAAAGCTTCCGGCAACCAACACATCAACTCCTGAATCATAAAGTTTTTTACCAACTTCAAGATTAACTCCTCCATCCACTTCTATCAGAGTCGGCAAATTTCTTTTAAGGATCATCTCTTTTAAAGCCAAAGCTTTCCGGTAGGTATTTTCAATAAATTTCTGGCCGCCAAAACCTGGATTAACCGACATCAGCAAAACCATATCCAGATCCGAGATAATATCATCGAGCAATGATACCGGTGTATGAGGATTGAGGCAGACGCTTGCCTTAATCCCTAAATTTTTGATTTGTTGAACTACCCGATGAAGATGAGTACAGGCTTCATAATGTACAGTAATGATTGAAGCTCCTGCCTGAAAATAATCCTCAATATATCTTTCCGGATGCACAATCATTAAATGAACATCCAGTGGCTTTATTGTAATTGCTTTAACTGCCTGAATAACGGGAACTCCAAACGAAATGTTGGGAACAAAAACGCCATCCATTACATCACAATGAACAAAATCGGCCCCGGTCCCATTAATCATTTTAATATCCTCTTCCAGGTTGTTAAAATTAGCTGCGAGTATTGATGGCGCCACAAGTTTCATAAAGTAAATTTTATCTCAAAAGTAAGATTTTATCTGGTTGAACAAATCTGTATAAATAATAAAAGCCGCAAAATGCAGCTTTTATTTTGTTTAAAGATATGCTTTAAGCAACTTATTCCGGTAGTTATTTTTCATCTTTTTGATGGTTTTTTCCTTGATCTGACGAACCCTTTCCCTGGTTAACCCAAACTCATCGCCAATCTCTTCAAGCGTATGCTGACGATGGCCACTCAAACCAAAATAGAAACGAATAACATCAGCTTCCCTTTCGCCAAGCGTTGACAAAGTCCGTTCTATTTCTTTGCAAAGTGAAACATTGATCAAACCTTTATCCGGACTCAAAGAATCTTCATTCAGCAAAATATCATATAAATTATTTCCATCGTCATCGTGCAAGGGTGCATCCATCGAAACATGATGAGATGAAACTTTTAAAGCATCTTCAACAACATCTATCGAGGTTTCGAGTAAAAAGGCAACCTCATCAGGAGTTGGTTCGCGTTGGAATTCCTGTTCAAGGCGGCTAAATGTTTTATTTATGCGGGTAATAGAACCAATTTTGTTTAAAGGTAAGCGAACGATCCGTGCCTGCTCGGCCAAACCTTGCAGAATAGATTGGCGAATCCACCAAACCCCGTATGATATAAATTTAAACCCACGCGTTTCGTCGTACCGTTCAGCGGCTTTAATAAGGCCCAGATTACCTTCATTAATCAAATCACACAAGCTAAGGCCTTGATTTTGGTATTGTTTTGCTACTGATACTACAAATCGCAGATTGGCCTTAATCAATGCATCCAGAGCCTCCCGATCGCCTTTTCTGATTCTTTTTGCCAATTCAACTTCTTCTTCAGCCGAAACCAATTCAACTTTACCAATTTCGTGCAGGTATTTATCAAGCGATAATGTCTCTCTGTTGGTTACCTGTTTCGCAATTTTAAGCTGTCTCATTGTCTATCTCCTTTGAAAGTTCACTCTCCTTTTAACGATTTTATCCGAATTTTCTATGACGAAAGTAATTATTATAGAATTTTTTCAAGATAATTCAACTTGTATTTATCTGAACTATACGAATTCTTACATGAATGGTTTGAATTCACAAATGAATGGCAAGTATTCCTTAATGATATTATAGAGTAAAAACCTCCAAATTGACTTTTGAATTCTAAATAGAGCCCTCAGCTAAGATATTTTCAGGTTTTTACTTTGTCGTCATTAAGGATTTAGTTATACTTGCACAAAATTTCGAACAAGTACCGATTATCCAAATTATCAATCCACTTTTCCTTTATTTTATTTCACTTGACCTTTTGGATATTAACAAATCACTCAAAAATTATGTATGATATTATTGAATTAAGCAGAAAACTACTTCCTGACTTAAAAGAAATTGCAAAAGAGCTTGATATTAAAAAGATTGAATCATTTAAAAAACAAGATTTGATCTATAAAATTCTAGACTTACAGGCCATTATTGCTTCAGAAAAAAAAACAGATGACAAAAAACTTAAATCTCCACGGGATATAAACATAAAACGCGAAGAAAATGCGGTTATGAAATTCTTTAGCAGACGAAAAGAAGAGAAACCCAGTGAAAATACGGAAGTTAAACCCGCGGAAAAAATTGAGGCTGAAAGACCGGCACCCCCGATGGATAGTGAACACCGAAAAGAAGGTAAACGCGAATTTCAGATTAAAAAACGGCCAAGAACCGAACATATCAAAGCCGGATCTTCGAATCACAATCCAAACCAAAAACCGAACTTAAACCCAAATCAGAAACCAAACCCAAATCAGGGGCCGAAACGTGATCAACGTCCGGGATTAAAACAGAACCCAAACCAAGATCAGAAACCGGTTCAAAACCAAAAAGTCAGACAGGAAATTCTGTTTCCTGAAGACCCAATCGAAATGGAACCGGAAATTCTTATTTCTGAACCCATAGCAGAGCAAGAGTCAAGCCTAAATCAAAACCAGTCTTCTTTATCTGAATCTCAATTGCTGGATGAAAACAGGCCTGAAGATTTGGCCGAAAATAGAAGTGATAATCAGCACAAGAAGAAGCAGTTTGAGAATAGTCCCAAGTGGGAAAATCGCGAACCTCAGGGGCCAAAACAACCTAAGCCACAGCAAAGTCAGGAAAAACCATACGAATTTGATGGCATTATCAGTAATACCGGCGCCTTGGAAATTATGGCCGATGGATATGGCTTCCTTCGCTCGTCGGATTTCAATTACCTGAATTCGCCTGATGACATCTATGTATCGCAATCGCAGATCAAGCTTTTTGGATTGAAAACCGGAGATACAGTAACTGGCACAATTCGTCCGCCCAAAGAAGGTGAAAAATATTTTCCTCTGATCAAAGTTATTGAAATTAATGGAAGAACTCCCGATTATATCAGAGACCGGGTTCCTTTTGAGCATTTGACCCCACTATTCCCGAACGAAAAATTTAATCTGACCGGAAACGGACACGATAACCTTTCAACCCGAATTGTTGACCTTTTTGCCCCTATTGGAAAAGGACAACGCGGTTTAATTGTTGCACAGCCAAAAACAGGAAAAACCGTATTGCTGAAAGACATTGCAAATGCCATTGCCGCCAATAATCCTGAAGTTTATATGATGGTGCTGCTTATTGATGAACGCCCCGAAGAAGTGACTGATATGGCCCGCCATGTAAATGCCGAAGTAATTTCGTCAACTTTTGACGAACCGGCAGAACGTCACGTGCGGGTTGCCGGTATGGTACTCGAAAAAGCTAAACGACTGGTTGAATGTGGACATGATGTTGTTATTCTACTTGACTCTATTACACGTTTGGCCCGCGCCTACAATACAGTTGCACCTGCTTCTGGAAAAGTGTTGTCAGGTGGAGTCGATGCCAACGCGTTGCACAAACCCAAACGTTTCTTTGGAGCTGCGCGTAACATTGAAGAAGGCGGATCGCTGACCATCATTGCGACTGCACTGATTGATACCGGTTCAAAAATGGACGAAGTAATCTTCGAAGAATTTAAAGGCACCGGTAACATGGAATTACAGCTCGACCGGAAATTATCGAATAAACGAATTTTCCCGGCTGTTGATATCACCTCTTCAAGTACACGCCGCGAAGATCTGTTGATGAACAAGAATGTACTGGATAAAACCTATATTCTGCGTAATTTCCTCAGCGATATGAATTCGATTGAAGCGATGGAATTTATAAAAACCCGCATTATGAGAACCGATTCGGTTGAAGAATTCCTGATTTCTATGAACGATCAATAAGCAGAATTTTAACATGAGATAGAAAAAGAGAGTGTAAAAGCTCTCTTTTTCATTTTAACCCATCCTATTCAAATTGCAACGACCTCTTATTTTTAATAATTCTAAATTGCAATATTAAAGCAGTTTTGTTATCTACAGATTGCAATATTGCAGATTCAAAACATTACTTTTGTTGCATAAAGTTCTGTCAATGCAAAATCTGGTCAATATTCACAATACATTACTGGAACAATACAGCAAAACAATCCGGAGAGAACTTCTCGACGAAATTAACTGGGATAACCGGATCATTGGAATTAAAGGATTCCGTGGTGTAGGCAAAACTACTTTCCTGCTTGATATTGTGAAAGAGAAGTTTTTAAATGATAAGACCTGCCTGTATGTGAATCTGAATAACTTCTATTTTGCCAAACGGAAAATTGTATCGTTTGCCGACGAGTTCTACAAAACAGGAGGCAAAACACTGATTCTGGATCAAATAAACAAATATCCCGAATGGGCTTCTGAATTAAAAACCTGTTTTGCCAATTTCCCGGAGTTGAAAATCATTTTTTCTGCATCGCCAGTATTGCGTATCCTGGATGGCAATAATGAATTACAGGATATCGCCAAAATTTATCACCTCGAAGGCCTCTCTTTCAGGGAGTACATCAATTATCAATCGAACCTGAATTTCAGAAGATATTCCCTTCAGGAAATTTTAACCAATCATACCAGTATAGCCAAGGAGGTTTCACAGGCAGTAAAACCTCTTGCATTTTTTAATGACTATCTGAAAGATGGATTTTATCCTTACTTCCTCGAGAACAAAGGTTTTTATAACGAAACCCTGTTAAAACACATTAATCTGGCCCTCGAAATTGATGTAACTTATCTTAATCAGATTGATTTGCAGTACCTTCCCAAATTGAGGAAACTGTTACAAATCATAGCCAGTCAGGCTCCTTTTTCGCCCAACGTAAGTAAAATAAGTTCAGATGTTCAGACTTCGAGAGCTACCATTATGAATTATTTGCGTTACATGAAAAATGCACGGATTATTAACCTGCTTTTTTCGAATGGACAGGGGGATGATATCAAAAAACCCGATCTGGTTTACCTGCATAATACCAATCTGATGTATGCCATTGATCCGGGAAATATCACCAGTAAAATTTTAAGGCAAACCTTTTTCTACAATCAGGTCGGCTATCAGCATCAGGTAAAAAGTTCCGGAAAAGCTGACTTTAGTGTAAATGACGAGTTTCACTTCAACATTGGTGGGAAATACTCTTTTCCGGCTGAAGATGGATTCTATGCCGCTGCTGATATGATTGAAGTTGGCAACGGGAACATTATACCTTTGTGGTTATTCGGGTTTCTGTATTAGAAATCTAAAAAAAATGAAGAAAATAATCAAAATATAAACTGATAAAAATACCAATTAAACATTACACCAATGGCAAACAAAAAAAAGTTCATTACCTGTGACGGGAACTATGCGGCAGCGCATATCAGTTACATGTTTAGCGAGGTAGCCTGTATCTACCCTATTACACCATCTTCAACCATGGCCGAATATGTTGACGAATGGGCAGCAAACGGAAAAACAAATCTATTTGGGCGTCCGGTCCGCCTGGCCGAAATGCAGAGCGAAGGTGGGGCCGCCGGCGCTGTTCACGGTGCATTGCAGTCGGGTTCATTAACTTCAACTTATACGGCTTCCCAGGGATTGTTGCTGATGATCCCAAACATGTACAAAATTGCCGGGGAATTACTCCCCACCGTGTTCCATATCAGCGCCCGTGCTTTGGCAAGTCACGCTTTATCTATTTTTGGTGACCACAGCGATGTGTATTCGGCCCGCCAAACTGGTTTCGCCATGCTGGCAGCAGGTTCGGTTCAGGAAGAAATGGACCTTGCCGGTGTTTCTCATTTGGCTACCCTGAAATCACGGATCCCATTCATGTCATTCTTCGACGGGTTCCGTACCTCGCACGAAATCCAGAAAATCGAAGTAATCAGCAAGGAAGATATGCTCCCGTTGGTTGATATGAACCTGATCCAGGAATTCAGGGACCGCGCTTTAAATCCTGAACACCCTGTAACTCGTGGGACAGCTCAAAATCCGGATATTTTCTTTCAGGCTAAAGAAGCTTCAAACCGTTTTTATGATGCCGTTCCCGATATTGTTGAAGGGTACATGCAGGAAATCAAAAAAATTACCGGCCGCGAATACCACCCATTCGACTATTATGGCGCTGAAGACGCAGAAAACATTATCATTGCCATGGGTTCGGTTACCGAAACCATCCGCGAAACCATTGACTATCTTGCCGGTCAGGGTAAAAAAGTTGGGTTACTGGCCGTTCACCTGTACCGTCCGTTTTCAGCCAAATATTTCTTCAACGTATTGCCAAAATCAGTAAAACGTATTGCAGTACTCGACCGCAGCAAAGAACCTGGAGCAAACGGAGAACCTATGTACCTCGACGTTTGTGAACTTTTCCAGGGAAAAGAAAATGCGCCGCTCATCGTTGGCGGACGTTTCGGATTGGGTTCAAAAGACACTACTCCTGCACAGATTATCGGCGTGTATGAAAACCTTGAATTGAATGAACCTAAAAACCAGTTCACCATTGGTATTGTTGATGATGTAACTTTCAAATCACTTCCATTAAAACCTGAAGTAAATGCAGCGCCTGCCGGAACTTACGAAGCCAAATTCTACGGATTGGGTTCCGATGGTACCGTTGGAGCTAACAAAAACTCCATTAAAATTATCAGTGAAGCCACTGATAAGTATTGTCAGGCCTATTTCGCATACGACTCGAAAAAATCAGGTGGATTTACCTCTTCACACCTTCGCTTTGGCGATGTGCCAATTCGTTCAACTTATCTGGTCACTAATCCTGACTTTGTTGCCTGCCATGTTCCGGCATACCTCCACCTTTACGATGTACTTAAAGGCCTGAAAAAAGGCGGTTCATTCTTGTTGAACTCGATCTGGGAGGAGCAGGAAACTATAAAAAGACTTCCCGACAGCATGAAAAAATACATGGCTGAAAACGAAATCAAATTTTACATCATCAACGGTACGAAACTGGGTGAAGAAATTGGCCTTGGTAACCGCACCAATACCATCATGCAGTCGGCATTCTTCAAAATTACCGAAGTAATTCCATTCGAAATTGCTGTATCAGAAATGAAAAATGCCATTGTGAAATCGTATGGCAAAATGGGCGAGAAGATTGTCACCATGAACTATGCCGCGGTTGATGCCGGTGGTAATAATGTAGTGAAAGTGGAAATTCCGTCTGAATGGAAAAAGATTGTAATCAGCAGTGGGAATGAAGATGCCGATCGTCCGGCTTATATCACCAATATTGTAGATGTAATTAACGCGCAGAAGGGTGACGATTTACCCGTAAGTACATTCCTTGGAGCAGAAGATGGCACTTTTATGGCCGGAACTGCTGCCTATGAAAAACGTGGTATCGCAGTAAATGTTCCTGAATGGCAGGCTGAAAACTGTATCCAGTGTAACCAGTGTGCTTATGTTTGCCCTCACGCTGCAATCCGTCCGTTCCTGATTAACGAAGAAGAAATGGCCAAATTACCTGATGGGACCAAATCACTTCAGGCTGTACCAAACAAACAGTTCCCAAACCTGAATTTCCGTATTCAGGTAAGCGTACTCGACTGTACCGGTTGCGGTAACTGTGCCGATGTTTGTCCGTCGAAAATCAAATCTCTGGAAATGAAACCTCTGGATACTCAGGATGCTGAAATCAGCCGATGGAACCATTTCGACAAAAAAGTATCGTACAAGGAAAAAGTGGTTGAAAAAAATAAATCGGTAAAAAACTCTCAGTTTGCACAACCACTGTTTGAGTTTTCAGGAGCTTGTGCCGGTTGTGGCGAAACGCCGTACATCAAACTGATTTCGCAGCTTTACGGCGAACGGATGATGGTTTCGAATGCCACAGGTTGTTCTTCCATCTATGGAGGATCAGCTCCTGCAACTCCTTACTGTAAACACAAAGAGAGTGAAAAGGGAATTGCGTGGGCAAACTCTCTGTTCGAAGACAATGCCGAATACGGTTTCGGTATGGCCGAAGGTGTTTCGGCCCAACGCGACCGTATTGAAATGATCATGAAAAATGCTATTGCTGACGGAGCAACTAATGCTGAGAAAGAAGCATTTACAGCATGGATTGATAATAAACTGAATGCAGAAACAACTGAAGAAGTTTCAGCAAAAGTACGTGAAGTTTTAGCCGGAAGTACTGCCGGATACGCTAAGGAAATTATTGGATTGAAACAATACCTGGTTAAAAAATCGGTATGGATCTTCGGTGGTGATGGTTGGGCCTACGATATTGGTTACGGTGGATTGGATCACGTAATGGCTTCAGGCCAGGATGTGAATATTCTGGTTATGGACACCGAAGTTTACTCAAACACCGGTGGCCAGGCATCCAAATCAACACCGGTTGGAGCCGTTGCTAAATTTGCAGCAGCAGGAAAACGCATCCGCAAAAAAGACCTCGGCGTAATGGCCATGTCGTACGGTTATGTTTATGTAGCCCAGGTTGCCATGGGAGCCAATCAGTTGCAATACCTGAAAACCATCCGTGAAGCTGAGGCATACCCGGGACCTTCGCTGATCATTGCTTATTCGCCTTGTATCAGTCACGGTTTGAAAGCTACTATGGGCAAGACACAACAGGAAGAAAAACAGGCTGTTGAATGTGGTTACTGGTCGTTGTACCGTTACAACCCATTGGTAGAAGCTGAAGGAAAGAACCCATTTGTACTGGACTCAAACGCTCCTGACTGGTCAAAATTCCAGAGCTTCCTGAACGGTGAAGTACGTTATACTTCGCTACAGAATGCTTTCCCTGAAGTAGCTGACGAACTTTTCAAAGCTGCCGAAGAAAATGCCAAATGGAGGTATAACGGCTACAAAAGAATGGCGGCTGCTGATTATTCGAGCGCTGAATAAAAACCAATTTTTATACATTTAAAAACTCCGGAGTACAGGTTACTTCGGAGTTTTTTTGTGCCAATAAGCAATAAATCATTAGTCAGGGTTTCACTCCAAAGTGTAGCCCTGATTTTTTTATGGCCACTTTTCGGCAATAGTTAACCCGGTAATAACATGATAAAAGCCTATACTTCTTAAATATATTTATGTTACCAAACATGAAGCCGCTGACGCAACCTTTTAGTGGTTTACGGAATCTTGGGTATATGTTTATTCATTCACTAATCACACTTAAAACCAAAACATGGAACGGCCTCCACCTTAAAGTTCTGCTATTCAGAAAAGCAAATAAGTTAACTTAAAACAAAAAACATGAAAACAACATTTTTAAAAATCCGCGCCATTGTCCTGCTCCTGAATTTAATGGGGGCGAGGTGTAAGAAAGATGATGAAGCAATTTAATCAACTAAATATTCCATATACATGAAGTTAATTCTTCGTTTTTGTATTATTTCCATAGTTTTATTTTCCTGCAACGATGATTCCGGGAAAAGTAATTGTCCACCTTATGACATTGTTCCAGAATCACCTTATAATGACCCCGTATGGCATCCTTCCGGTAACATTATAGGGTTTAATCATAAGCCAATAAAGGAGATACATTATCCTAATGGTTATGATTGCCCACGCCAGGCAGTTTACGAGTATGATAACGACTCAGCCGGATTTTGGTTAATAAATTCTGACGGAACTAATCAACGAAGGATTTTGCCATATATTTTGACAACACCTGCATGGAGTCCTGACGGAAAGTGGATCGCTTTTTCCAAAGGAGCTCAAATCTGTATAATGTCTTTTGATGGTACTCAGTTTGATACCACCACCATTGTTCAGTTGACCACTGAAGGTAGAAATTTTTTACCAGCTTGGAGTCGTAATGGAGACAAAATTGCCTTTAATGAATCGATTTGTGATAAAACAATTAAATGTGGAATATGGATTTTCGGTTTTGAAGCTCGTGCCCAGACAAATATTAATATTTACGGGAATTATCCAAGTTGGCATCCTTCCTCAGATTCATTAATCTATGTTACAAATGCCATAAACGAAAAAGGGACTGACGTAGGAGACTCCATATGGATATATATTAATCCTCTCAAGGTTAAACATTTGTTAAAATATGTCGCTCTCCCTAATTATGACAATCGAAACTTAAGATATTCTCCAACCGGAACAATTATTGCTTTTATTTCTTCACTTTCTACAGGAGGTGGGATGCAGTTATATACGATTAATTCTGACGGTTCTGGTCTTAAACAACTGACTACGGATGGATGTAAGAACTTTTCTTGGTCCCCAGAAGGAAAAATCGTGTATTTAAATTTTGATAATAGCAGGATAGACAAAACTAAAGGAACACTGTGGATAATGAATGCTGATGGTACTAATAAGCGGCAACTTACTTATAACAACTTCCAAATAATCCAATAGTAACCGCTAATTAAAATAAAATT
>PNOH01000046.1 GCA_013824715.1 Odoribacter sp.
GAATAACTTAGGTAATCAAGCGGATACTCATATTCTTTTTCCTTATTCCTCACTTCTGAATTATTTCAAAACAATAGCCGGACTCACTTTAATCTCCATCAAATATCCTTTGCATATTCCTTTAATCGTAATTGATCTGCCAATTTCAAGAGACTGAATGATCGGTTGATTGGCTGAAGCCCAACTGCTATCGAGTTGACAACTGATTCCCTGCATTTCATCTTCCAGGATTAATAAATCTGTCCCATTTTGCATTTTGGTTTTTGACTTCAGTTCACCCTTGATTTCCAGAATTTTTTCGCTGTATTTCGCCGTAGTGGAATTTTCATCCTGTTCAAATTCGCTAATGAGTCCACTGGCGTCCAATTTAAATTCAGCCTTTAATCTGTTTATGTCGGCATGGGGTTTGAAAAACATTTTAAGGCCGATTCCTGCTCCAACAGCGATTACAATCACAACCAGAATAATAGCGTATTTGATTTTCATGGCAGTAAAATTTTGATTTGATTAATTACCAAACGGAAGATAGTTTGCTTTCACAGTGATTTCCATTTCCTTACCAATTTTGTCGCGAACCAGGGACGGAATTTTTATTCCGTAATCTTCAGGAGTTACTTTGAACTTTGATAAGCCCACCAGCTTCCCGTCTTCTAAACCTAGTTTTGCTGAAATAGTAATGGTCTTTTCAACTCCATGAACCAACAATATTCCGGTCACTTTAATATCGTTAACCGGCCCGCTAAGCATTGAATTGTTGAACCCTTCAATCTTACCGTTGAATTTGGCTTTGGGGAATTTAGAGCTTTCCATGTAGTTTTCATTGAAATGTTCTTCCATCAATGCGCGCTTAAAATGGAAAGTTGTCATCAGCGCCTGAAAGGCAATTTCACCTGTTTCGGCATTCAGGATGTTAACAGCTTCATTGCTTTCACCCAAAATGTCTTCCATTGGCGTTGAAGAGAAAAACGAGATATAGGCATTTTTAGCGATGAATTTGCCTTGCCCGATTGCGGCAAACGATGTAACAAGTAAAAACAGAAGAAAAAGATTTTTTTTCATGATGTTTATTTTTTATTGAACGCAAAAACCCTTGAAATGTTGAACCCGAGATGAATATCGCCATCGAGCCAGTTTCCGGTGGTTTGTGGAATGAACGAGCCTTCGCGCATTCCCTGTGAGTTGGTTAACATGATTTGGAAAACATGTCCGCCGGTTTCAATATCAACTCCAACTGACAAGGCATTGTAAGGGCGTGGTTCCAAAGATTTTGAATTCGGATTATACGTGTAGTAATATTCGGCATTTACTGACAACCGCTTGCTCAATTTATACCTTGAGCCGATTCCCAACGCATAAATGTCGTTCAGGTCGAGTTCAGTTTTCACCAGGTTGCGGTGAATGAAAGTCGGCGTTAACTGAACGGAAAGATTTTGATTGAACTTTCGGGCGATCAAAAGCTGGTTGACATAGGCCAGCCGGGACGAAAAATAATTGGATGTTCCGGCTGGTCTTACAGGAAAATTAATTGTCTTTAATTCGACTGAGGTAAAATACGACAAATGAACGGGCATAAATTTTTCTCCTGAAGACTGGCGAAGCAAACGAATTTTGGCAAAACCATCATAAGTTTTGTTCAAACTTCCCCGTCCGGCTCCAAGCATTAACCAATCTTTCAGCCCATATTCCAGACTGAAATGAATGACGGACTGGTCGAGCCCGAATAAGCCATATGGTCCATTGTTTAAAGTGCCGAAGCGATGCGAAATTCGGAAATCGAGCTGATTCTTCTTCATCTGTTCAACAGAATGGCCGTTGATAATTCGGGTTGATTTGAAGGTTGCGGTGGCAAAATCAACTTTAGGCTTTGTCTCCGCATTCAGCAGTGCATCAAGATCCTGACCGAGGACGGTTCCTGAAAAGGCAGTGAGAATTAGCCCGGATATAATTGCAAATATTTTATTCATAAATCAGCATTTAGTTGTTTAAGGTTCCACTATCGATCCATTTCTGAAGTTTACTGATTTCGCAGTCAGGTAGTTTTCCTCCACCCTGGGGCATTTCCTGAAATCCGCTGGCATGTTTTACCACTCCCATTAATTTCCCGTTTTTTGCCTGAACCTGAACATCGGCATAATTCTGAAGTTTGACACCTCCTCCTGAAC
The DNA here is from genome assembly GCA_013824715.1 of Odoribacter sp. Lineage (GTDB taxonomy): Bacteria > Bacteroidota > Bacteroidia > Bacteroidales > Prolixibacteraceae > Aquipluma. The sequence continues at coordinate 2,163 of PNOH01000046.1, forward strand.
TTCCTGCTTTTGAATTTGAATGGCAGGATAAACAGGATGCCTGCAAAATTGGAGTTACAGTTAAAACGAAAGTGACATTGCTTAGATCGCAATTCGTTGAAACTTCAGAATAAAGTTTTTCTTCGTTATCGTAATAACATCCGGTAATGAAAACAACAATTAGTATTAGTAATGTTTTGAGCGTTTGTCTCATAAGGTTAATTTTAATTGTATCCTTGTTGTATTCTGGTTCCACCATTAACAACTCCAGCTTTTCCACATGTAGTCTGCTTTGCTCCCTGTTCAATCCACAGCCTGACCAGGGTTCGCTTATCCTGAGGTAAAGGATTGTTTGGCGGCATAACTACAAAAGTACTGATCATGGCTTTATAAGCTTTGCTTTTTGACGCATTGCCCGGAGTAATGGCTTTCATGATTCGGGCATAGTCAGTAAAAACATATCCGCTCTCTGCAGTTTTCGCATCATGACATCCACTGGTGCCGCAACTGTTCTGAAAAATTGGTAATACCTGTTCGGTAAAGCAGATTGGCTCCATCTGATCAGCAGGAATTCCATTATGCTGACAAGAATTAATCAGCAAAAATGAAGCTGCTAATCCCAAAATCAGCCATGCCGTGAAAAATCCAATGCGTGTTCCTTTCATAATTTGATTAATTGATGTCGTAATTAACAATTGATATCTAAAAAAGATAGAACCCATGGAGAATATTTTTTACATTGGTAACCGACTTAAAATTTAAAAACAAATATTCCGCTACTCCGTAGCTTTTGGCGTTCTTAATTTGCGATTTGACTACAAATATCTTGCTGCTCTGCAGCTATTTCCAAAGCGACAGAGTCGCGAAATATTTGTAGAAAATCACTATAGTTACAACTAAATGCAGTCGGATAAATTGTTCGTCGAATCAGAAGAATGGCAACATTTTTATGATTTCACCTTCCGTTGTGAGGTATTCTTTCATCAGGTTAGCTGTCAGGCATGAGTGTACCGGTATGATTTCAATCAGGTCGCCAGGTCTGAAATATTTGAGGTCTTGTGGTGTAATTCTCAGGATACCATGTTCCTGCGAAAGTGCATGCAGGTAATTTTTTTCATCCAGAAGAATTTTTCGGTCCCCTTCAGTGACAATTATTCGCCCAAAAAGCGGTTTCCCGTCAATATTGATTATCGAATCTTTGGCAAAATGAATGGCCCCTCCGTAAATGACCACCTCATTTCGGGATGGGTGTGTGGCGATTACCGGACAAACCATCCGTACCGCTATATCGGTCAATTTACAGGAACCGAGCTTGAATTGCATCAGGTCGTAAAAAACAAAATTGCCTGGCCTGATTTCGTCAACTCCGTCAAAGTTGTCACAAATGCTACACGATGGGGTATCTCCAATAGAAATGATTAATTCAGGCCAGTCACTTTGATAACGGGCTTTCAACGCTTTCATTTTGAGCAGGGCATCAAAATGGCGGCTGTAAATATCGTGAGTCGAGTTGGCCAGATAGGTATGCCCGGTATGCGACAAAAAGCCTTTAAACTGTAAAAGTGGTGACTTTTGGATGCCTTCGAGCAGTTGGTCAATTAAAGGAATACGGTTAGCCTCAATTCCAGTCCGGTTGTACCCTGTATCAATTTTTATAAACACCCCGGTATGCCAACTTATTTGTTTCTGGAGCGCTTCCAGTCCTTCCATGTTTTCGATCAAAACATTCAGGTTTATCCGGCCTGCCAGTTCGTTCATCTCCGGAATTTCCGGAATATTCACCGAAAAGGCAATGGTTATGTCGTCCCATCCGGCATCTGCAAAATAATTGGCCATGGTTAAAGATGAAACCGTGATGCACTTAACACCAGCTTCCCGGAACCATTTTCCAATTTCGGCTGACTGATGCGTTTTGAAATGTGGGCGGAAATTCAAATTAAGCTCATTGGCCTTACGAAGCATGTTCCCGATGTTTCGTAAAACGATTTCTTTGTTTAGCAGCAGCGTAGGCTTGGTGATTTCCATTTCAGGCAGATAAACTACACAATTGTATTCATGAATGAAGTTCCTAAAATAGTCATTCCTTATCAAAATCAAAAGCTTTACGAAAAAGAAAAGGAGCCAGATGACTGACTCCTTATTTTTAATCGCCTAAAAGAATTGTTTGTGCCCTGTTTGGCCCTACCGAGGCAATTGTAATGGGGATACCAACCTGTTCTTCAATGAAATTGATGTAATTGTTGAATTCCTCCGGAAATTCATCCTGGCTGGTTAGCTGTGTCAGATCGGTTTTCCATCCGGGCAATTCAACGTATTCAGGTTTTACACTTTCATTCAGTTCGAAAGGGAACTTTTCTGTTACGACTCCATTAATTTCATAACCCATACAGATTTTAATGGTTTCGAACTGGTCAAGTACATCAGCTTTCATCATGATCAGTTCAGTAACACCATTCAGCATGATGGAATATTTCAGTGCAACCAGGTCGAGCCATCCGCAACGGCGTGGCCTTCCGGTAGTTGACCCGTATTCGCGGCCAACCGCGCGCATGTTCCGGCCATCTTCATCGAACAATTCAGTTGGAAAAGGACCGCTGCCAACACGCGTGCAGTAGGCTTTAAAAATACCGTAAACATTTCCTATTTTGTTTGGGGCAACACCCAGTCCGGTGCATGCCCCGGCGCAAATCGTACTCGACGAAGTTACAAATGGATACGATCCAAAGTCAATGTCGAGCATAGTTCCCTGTGCGCCTTCGGCTAAAACAGCTTTATTTTCGGCCAGACTTTCGTTAATGAGATGTTCTGTGTCAACAATATTAAAGGTTTTCAGTACCTCAATGGCTTTCATCCATTCTTTTTCAGTTTCTGCAAACTGAGCCGAATAATCGTAGTGATAATAATTATCGAGCAAATCTTTGTGAGCCTGAACCCGAACAGCATATTTTTCATTGAAATTTTCAAAAAGATCGCCAACACGTAATCCTTCGCGACCAATCTTATCGCGGTAAGTCGGGCCTATCCCTTTTAAAGTCGAGCCAATTTTTGTCGCTCCTTTAGCTTCTTCAGAAGCAGCATCGAGCAACCGGTGGGTGGGCAAAATGAGGTGTGCTTTTTTCGAAATATATAAGGTTTTATGAAGATCAACGCCATGTTTGCTGATTGATTCAATTTCCTTTTCAAAGGTGATTGGATCAATAACTACTCCGTTCCCGATCACATTCATTTTATCTTTACGAAAAATACCCGAAGGAATGGTGTGCAACACCTGTTTAAAATTGTCTATTTCCAAAGTATGCCCAGCGTTTGGGCCACCCTGAAACCTGCAAATAACATCAAATTTGGGAGTTAAAACATCAACAATTTTACCCTTTCCTTCATCTCCCCACTGTAAGCCTAACAATACATCTACTTTCATACTGTCAAATTTTATAAGAATTGTTCAAACACGATAATCCGCGAAAACTGAACTTTGTGACAGGTCAATTTTCACGGAACAGGATTGATTTTCGGGTGATAAAATTACAAATAATTTGCAGATGTATTGCTTATTTTTTTTGCTGATCAGGAGACCATATACTGACCATATATATAAAGTGTATGGTGCGACAATTTGAAGTCATTTTTCTGGCAGATGTCTTCAATAATATCGCGAAGCCGGGGATCATTAAATTCAGTCAGGTGTCCATTTCTGACATCAATCAGATGGTCGTGTTGAATTATGGCAAACGCTTTTTCGAACTGGGCCAGATTTTTGCCAAACTGATGCCTGATGATCAGTTTACAATCAAGTAACAAATCCATCGTATTGTACAAAGTTGCACGGCTGACACGATAGTTTTTGTTTTTCATTGAAATATAAAGCGACTCAATATCGAAATGTCCTTCCCGTGAGTATATTTCTTCGAGTATTGCAAACCGTTCAGGAGTTTTCCGATGTTCATTTTTCTCCAGATAGTTAATGAACATACCTTTCACGGCTTCTTTAGTCTTTTGGTTATTCATATTTAAACCAATTAAAAATAAGCATCAAAAATAGTACTTTTTTCAAACAAAAACCGGAAGGGAAAATTTATTGCTGGATTTTTTCGATGCGTTCAATGTTGTCTATCCCCTTGATTTTCATGAGACGGGAAATAAGTTCGTTTAAGTCCTGAAGGCTGTGGATATAAAGGTACAGATCGCCCTCGAATATACCATCGTGGGTGTCAAAATGAACGGTCCGCATGTTAATATTGTTCTGCTTCGAAATGATGGTTGTAATTTCATTGACAATTCCAACCCTGTCGAATCCGCTGAGCTTGATGCGTGAAAGGTAGGATAGCTTTTTAAATTTGGTCCATTCAGCGGTGACGATTTTGTCGCCTTGCTGCGACATGATTTTCATCGCTTCGGAACAATTACGCTTGTGAATAATGATGTGCTCGTCACCCGAAATATAACCAACAACATCGTCGCCCGGAATAGGATTGCAGCATTTGGCCAGGGAATAATTGGTTTCCTCAGGATCTTCTTTCAAAATGAATGGTGTTTTTTTATTGATTTTAGCAGTCTGCTCAGGTTCCGGTTTTTTTTGTGTAAATGTCAGTTTCCAGAATTTTGCCAGTTTATTTTCGCGGCGTGTCTGAAGCACTTCGTCAAGGTTGTCCAATTCAAGAAAACCCATCCCCACCTGTGTGTAAAGTTGTTCTTTATTGGTGAGGTTGTAATAAACCGTTAATTTTTTTAATGTGTCAGAAGAAGGTGTAATATTGAATTTGGATAACTGGTCTTCAATAATTTTGCGACCCTGTTCGAGATGTTTTTTACGATCGAGCTTAAACGATTGTTTTACTTTGTTTTTTGCCTTGGCAGTAATCAGAAAAGATAACCATGTTAGTTGTGGAGATTGTGTTTTGGAAGAAAGTATTTCAATCTGATCGCCACTTTGCAGAACATGGGAAACCGGAACAAGCTTGTGGTTGATTTTGGCCCCGATACAATGATTGCCTAATTCCGTATGAATTTCGTAGGCAAAATCAATGACTGTTGCATTTTTGGGTAAAGTAACCATTTGACCTTTCGGTGTAAAAACAACTATTTCAGAAGTGAAAAGGTTCATTTTAAATTCGTCCAGAAATTCGAGGGCATCAGATTCCGGGTTTCGGAGCATTTCTTTGATTTTCTGCAACCATTTGTCGAGTTCATTCTCAACATCATTGATGTTTTTATATTTGTAATGGGCGGCAAATCCGCGTTCAGCAATTTCGTCCATTCGCTGGGTCCGAATTTGAATTTCCACCCATTTCCCCTGTGGTCCCATAACCGTAACGTGTAAAGCTTCATACCCATTAACTTTGGGTAATGTTATCCAATCACGGATACGATCTGGTTTGGGTTTATAAATGTCGGTTACGAGCGAAAGTATGTCGAAGCACTGACGTTTTTCCGATATATTGGGTTTGGGAATAAAAACAATCCGAATGGCCAGCAGGTCATAAACTTCGTCGAATGAAACTCCTTTGGTTTGCATTTTATTCCATATAGAGTAAATCGATTTCAAACGCTCAGTAATGGTGAATTCTACTCCCTCCTGATGAAGCTTTTCTTCGATGGGCCGAATGAATTCGGTGACCAGATAGTCACGTTTTTCGCGCTGATTATGTAGTCTGAATTGAATCTGGTTAAATGCATCAGCATGTTTGTATTTCAGGCTTAAATCTTCTAATTCGGATTTGATGGAATAAAGGCCAAGCCGGTGAGCCAGCGGAGAGAAAATATATAAAGTTTCTGCTGCTATTTTTAATTGTTTATGGGGCGGCATCGAGTCGAGAGTCCTCATATTGTGCAACCTGTCGGCCAGTTTGATGAGGATCACCCGAACGTCATCCGACAGAGTCATTAACATTTTTCGGAAATTATTGGCCTGTTTCGAGTCGTGTTGGGGCGTAAATTCTTCCGAAAGTTTGGTCAATCCATCCACAATGGATGCAACCTTTTCGCCAAAAAGGTTGCTGATATCTTCAAGGTTATAATCCGTGTCTTCAACGACATCGTGCAGCAAGGCAGAAATGATTGAGGTAGCGCTTAGTCCGATTTCTTCAATGACAATTTTGGCTACTGCCAGTGGATGAATGATGTATGGTTCGCCTGATTTTCTTTTTACCCCCAAATGCGCATTGTTTGCAAATTCAAAAGCTTTTCTTATTCTGACTATTCCATCGTCAGAAACCTTTCGGTCACATGCTTTTATCAGATCGTCGAAATAATCCTGAATTAATCGTTGCTCGGCTTTTGTCTGTAGTTTTGTCATTTCTTGCTCCTTCTGCGCGCTGTCTTAAATAGCGCTAAAAAGTAAAGATATAATTTTCCTGAAAAAATCCTTAAATCAATACTCCTTTCAATTCAATCAGAACAATTATTTAAACTTCAGGATTAAAGAATTATGTAAGACAGAATAAAAAAAAACAAATTGACAGACATGGAAAGGGATAAATTAGCAGACTGATTCTTCGTTTTTACTCAAACCGAAGGCTTTCGATAGGATCAAGTTTTGAGGCTTTTTGGGCAGGGTAATATCCGGAAGTAATTCCAACCACAAAACAAAGAATTACCCCGACAATAATCCAAATCCAGGGAATAAAGAATGGTGTTCCGATCATCATGGCGACACCGTTTCCTGCTAAAATTCCAAAGATAATTCCGACAATACCTCCGATTTGCCCAATAACAATAGATTCGATCAGGAACTGTTGTTTCACGATCACCGAGGTTGCTCCAATTGCTTTCCGAATGCCGATTTCCCTTGTTCGTTCGGTTACTGAAACCAGCATGATATTCATTAATCCGACAGCAGCGCCAAATAAAGTGATCAGCCCGATGATGGTGGCGACCAGGGTGATATTTTTAATATTGCCAAGCAGAATATTTACCAGATTGTCGCTCTTTTCTACATTAAAGTCGCTTTCATCGGCTGGATTTAAATTTCGGATGATCCTGAAAGTACCCTCTGCTTCACCAATTGCAGCATCCATCAACTCGGTATTGTTAACTTTTATCTGGACCGAAAAATTCATTTGAGGCCTTGAAAAATAACTTCTCACATTGGTGTATGGCAACAAACACAGTTGATCGCCACCCGAGCCAAAACCACGTCCTTTTTCAGCAAGAACGCCTATGACCCGGTATTTTCCGCCTCCAATACTTATTATTTTCAGAAGCGGATTCTCTCCTTTTTTAAAAATTTTCTTAAGGACTCCATCTCCAACAATAACTACATTTCGGCCTGAAGTGATTTCTTCCTCTGTGAAATTTCTACCCTCCTTAATTTCATTTCCTGAGGTATATAGGTAGTTTTCGTCAACTCCCTGAACCTGAACATTCGGATTTGATTTTTCTGATTCATATTTTACGGTTGCCGTACCTGTGGCATAAGTTGAAATGGAAACTGCCGATGGGAATGCATATTTTTTTTTGAAATCGTTGGCCTGATAATAACTGATATAGGAATAGTTTTTTGAGCGGTACCGTTTGTTCCCAACCTGTATGCGCATTCCTCTTGAACCGATCGTGAACGTATTTGCCCCCATAAAAGTGAATTCCTTTGTTATGGAGTTTTTAATGGAATCAATGGCGGTAAGAATTCCGACGAGAGCCGTGATCCCAACTGCAATAATCATTACAGTTAATATGGTACGAAGTAAGTTGCTGCGAATTGATTGCAGGGCTATCTTCAGATTTTCAAAAAAAAGTGTTCCAAATCTCATGTCATGATTATTTATTGCACTTTTAATAGGTCGCTAAAGGCCTGAAATAATTACATCAGCAATAGCGCCTTCTGAAATAGAAATAGCAGGTGATTTGAACACTCCTTGAATTCATTTCACGACGAATTGTAAGAAATATTCGATTTTTCAAGGAAGGATTTGATGTGCTGTTTTTGGACAGTTTTCAATTGTACAGATATACAGTGTGTTATACGGCATTTGGTGGCTTTTATATTTTTTTAACATTTTGCCAATAACCTTTTAAATGCGATATCGTTAGACACTATATTAATTTGGGTTTAATTTGAGTTGAATGATTTGAATGTCAATCAGGATTAATTCTTTTTTTTATGATCTGTGTATTCGAAATTTCATCATCCGAAACCCCTGATTTTAAAAGGTTAATCCATATTAATCCGGAGCATACTTTTGAAGATTTACACCGCATTATTCAAAATTCGGTTGACTTTGACCATTCTCAGCTTGCCTCCTTTTTTTTAACTGATGAACATTGGAGAAAACAAATTGAAATTAGTTTACTTGGTTCAGGAGCAAGTGCTCCCGGGCTGCTTAATATGCGAAAAATTGTATTGAATGAATATTTGACTCAACCCGGTCAAAAACTGGTTTACGTTTTTGATTTTTTTAACGATCGTTTTTTTTACTTAGAACTAAAGGAGAAACTTATGAAAACTGATTTAAAAGAACCATTTGTTGCTTACGAAAAGGGCAGTGCACCTGCACAATTCCTCATCAATGATTATGATAGTCCTGAAGTTGAACTTCTTGAGCGAAACGATTCGTATAAAAGTTTTGGTGATCTGGAAGACTACTATGAAATTTTCGGAGAAATGGAATCATAACAATTGGGGACTTCAAAGTCCCCTTCTTTTTTGTATTAATGCCTATCTTTGTGCTCCAATCAATTCAACAGGATGAATACCTTAATCGTAATTTTGGGGCCAACCGGAGTCGGAAAATCAGATATTAGCATCCAACTTGCCAAACACTTCCAATCCGAAATCATTTCAGCCGATTCCCGACAGTTCTTTCGCGAGCTTTCCATTGGCACTGCAGTCCCTACGCCCGAAAACCTGAAAGCCATTCCTCACCATTTCATTCACACCAAATCCATCTTCGACTATTACAATGTAAGTACTTTTGAAACCGAAGCATTGCAGCTTATCAATCAGCTTTTTGAATCAAAAAACCCATTGATACTGACTGGCGGTTCGATGTTATATGTGGATACCATTTGCAAGGGAATTGATGATATTCCGACTGTTGATCCTTTGATCAGAGATGAGGTAATCAACTGGTACGAAAAAAATGGTATAGAAGCTTTAAGGCAACGACTTCTGGAAATTGATCCGGAGTACTATCAGATTGTTGACCTTAATAATTCAAAGCGATTGCTGCATGCGGTCGAGATTTTTCAAATGACCGGAAAACCATTTACTTCATTCCGGAAAAACACAATAAAAGAAAGGCCATTCCATATTCTTAAAATTGGTATTAATCTGGATCGAACAACGTTGTACAACCGAATTAATAGGCGGGTAGAACAGATGATGGATGCAGGCCTTTTAGAGGAAGCTAAAGCAGTTTTTCCGCAGCGGAAATTAAACTCATTAAATACAGTCGGCTATAAAGAATTGTTTTCGTATCTGAACGGCGAATGCTCATTGGCTGAAGCTGTTGACCTGATCCAAAGGAATACCCGTAAATATGCACGAAAACAACTGACCTGGTTCAGGCGCGACCCTGAAATAAAATGGTTTGAGCCGGATCAATATCAGGAAATCATTTACTATATTGACCAAAAAATGAATTAATCCTGAAGAATTTACTTTCCTAATTGATAAACATGTTGCACATTTGCTGAAAGAATACTTAATATTATTAAATATTGAAGACGGTTAGAATAATCGGTCCGGCTTATCCCTATCGGGGAGGAATAGCAACTACCAATGAGAGGTTAGCCCAGGAATTTAAGGCCCTGGGTTTTGAAGTTGAAATTGAGACTTTTATTCTGCAATATCCATCATTCCTTTTCCCCGGAAAAACGCAGTACAATGACAAATCTGCGCCTGAAAATCTGAAAATCAGGCGAACCATAAATTCGGTAAATACATTGAACTGGTTCAAGGTTGGCAGAAGGGTAAGACGTGAAAAACCTGATCTGGTCATCATCCGTTACTGGATGCCTTTTTTTGCTCCTTGCCTGGGAACCATTGCAGGCATTATAAAAAAAAACAAGCATACTATTATTATTTGTCTGGCTGATAATATTATCCCCCACGAGCACCGTCCGGGAGACCGAATACTGACCAACTATTTTATTCAACGAATTGACGGATTAATCGCCATGTCACAAAGTGTTCTGGCAGATGCTAAATCGTTCAGGAAAAATTTAGTGGTGGGCTATTGTCCCCACCCGATTTTTGACAATTATGGAGAAAGACTTACTTTCGAGGTGGCCAAACAAAAACTTAAGCTCGACCAGGACATCCGTTATTTGCTGTTCTTTGGATTCATCCGTGATTATAAAGGGCTGGATTTACTTATCAGTGCTTTTGCTGACGAACGAATGCGAAAATTTCCAGTCAAACTTTTAGTTGCAGGCGAGTACTATTCCAGTCCCGAACCTTACCTTAAACTGATAAAAGATCATAATCTGGAAAACTGGATTGAACTGCGAACTGATTTTATTCCGGATGATCAGGTAAATTTGTATTTCAGCGCTGCCGATATGGTTGTTCAGCCTTATAAAAGCGCTACTCAAAGTGGAGTCACACAGATTGGTTATCATTTTAACAAACCGATGCTTGTAACCAATGTGGGTGGCCTGGCTGAAATTATTCCGGACGGGAAAATAGGATATGTAGTTGAGCCTGACATTAAGAGTATCGCCGATGCGCTGATTGATTTTTACGAGAATGACCGGATGGCTGAATTTGAAGCCAATATTGCTGAAGAAAAGAAGAAATTCTCATGGGAGAATATGGTCAATACATTTATATCCGTTTATAATAAAACAAACCATCCGGAATGATTATAGAGCGTATAAAACAAGCAATTGAATGAGGTAATGTGCTGATTGAAGCGATATCCTTTGCCGTCACATTTATGTGACGGGTTCGGCAAAGGATAATGCAATTGAATGAGGTAATGTGCTGATTGAAGCGATATCCTTTGCCATCTCATTTATGTGACGGGTACAAAAAACAAAAAAAGCAGCCCATTCGGACTGCCTTTGATATTTTATACGAATTCAGAAATTATTTTACTGAATCCATGTATTCGATTAATTCTACCACTTTCACCGAGTAACCCATTTCGTTATCGTACCATGAAACCACTTTAACAAAAGTTGGCGATAACTGGATACCAGCTTTTGCATCAAAGATGGAAGTCCGTGGATCGCCAACGAAATCGTTTGAAACCACTTCATCTTCAGTATATCCAAGAATACCTTTCAATTCGCCTTCTGAGGCAGCTTTCATGGCAGCACAGATTTCAGCATACGAAGTTTCTTTGGCCAGTCGAACGGTCAAGTCAACCACTGAAACATCCGGAGTTGGTACACGGAAAGCCATTCCGGTTAATTTGCCATTCAGTGCAGGAATAACTTTACCTACAGCTTTAGCAGCGCCAGTTGATGATGGGATAATGTTCTGGCCAGCGCCGCGTCCGCCTCTCCAGTCTTTCATTGAAGGGCCGTCAACAGTTTTTTGAGTAGCGGTGGTGGCATGAATGGTTGTCATTAAACCTTCCAAAATGCCGAAGTTGTCGTGCAACACTTTAGCAACGGGAGCTAAACAGTTAGTGGTACAAGAAGCATTCGAAACGAAAGTCATGTCGTTGGTGTATGAAGTATGGTTAACACCCATCACAAACATGGGGGTATCGTCTTTTGAAGGAGCTGAAAGGATAACTTTCTTAGCGCCACCGTCGATATGACCCTGGGCTTTTGTTTTTTCGAGGAATAAACCAGTTGACTCAACCACATAGTCAGCGCCAACAGCGCCCCAGTTAATGTCAACCGGATTCTTCTGAGCAGTTACACGGATAGTTTTCCCGTTTACGATTAGGTTGCCGTCTTTTACTTCTACAGTACCTTTGAATTGTCCGTGTGTAGAATCATATTTGAGCATGTATGCCATATAATCTACATCGATAAGGTCGTTGATTGCAACAACTTCTATATTTTCTTTTGCTACTGCAACGCGGAAAACAAAGCGTCCGATACGACCGAAACCGTTGATACCGATTTTAATTTTTGACATTGTTGAAAAATTTAGATGTGTATAATTAATAATGAAAGTTTATTTTCTGACCTGATTTTATTTCAGGCCACACAAAATAAATACTTAAATTCAGAACCATCAAATTTATTTCTGATTTGGCCTTTTTTACTAAGGAGTTTAATTTTTAATTAATGTTGATTGGTGATTGTTAGTTCCAGTATAGGATTAGAAAAATCAAACCTATAATATAAGGTATAGTTTTCTTCTGGAATTGGGCATAGTACGATCCAGATAATACCTTAATTCTATTGTACCTTTTTCATCCGGAGAAGAAATAAAAGCCTGCCCAGATGCCAGTTTTATCAGAATATTCAATTCTCAGGGAGGTTGAAAAGTATTACTATCCTTGAATTTAAGCTTTTAGAGGGATTATTAGGGTGCTGCCATTGGCATGATCTGTGAAAAAACAGGCTGCAACAAATAAAATAGAATAAATTTAAGGTATTGAAGTAGGGTAAAAGTTGTTTAATTTGTAAATGGTTAACATTACAGTTAATGACAATAAAGCATTGTCTTCAGATTAATTTATTTTGAGATAAAAATTAAGCCATAAAAATTATTGTAATTTAAACCTTGAAGTCAATAATTAGTGTAATTTTAGGGGATTTTGATTGGGATGTTATATTTGATCTCTTCAAACTGTAAAATATTTAATATCGGGAATATGAATTCATTATGTTTTGACTCAGGTTAAGTTAAAACTTCTCAAAAGGTAGGAAAATAAGTGCATCTGGCTGATAAATTTTATTTTTATCAGTTAATATTGTTGTACATTGCTGATAATTTTTATACGTTTGCATTATAAAGTGTGTGATTTTACACGGATTAAGTAATTATAAAGATAAAAATGAATTATAAAATTCAATCAATCAATCAATTAAGTTCAATTAAAAAACAAATGCTATGAGAAAATCATTTACTCGGCTATTTAGTATTTTTTTACTACTCTTGGGCCTGAGTTTTCAGATGGCGTATGGAATCGTCTTTGTTCCGGCGAGTTCTGTACCGACAGATGGAAACACTAATGCAAAGCCCACGGATTTTGCAACAAAGTTTGTTGTTGCATTTGATGTAGTGCCCCAGATCACAGATGCTGGGGGTACAGCAGTTATTTACAAGAACGGAGGTTTGTTTAAAACTTTCCCGGTGACTAAAACTTCTACAAGTGTTTTAGTTATTGGTAAAACTCTTGAAATAACTCACGGTATTACCTCGTTTACTGCTGGTGATTCGTACAGTGTTGCCATCACTGATGGTGCAATTACCAGCCTTGCTGCTGGCGCTTTATCAAGTGGTGTTTACGATTTTGTAATTGGTGACTATGTTGCACCTGTATTATTGACAACTGCTGCTTCATTCACACCTGCTAAAGGCGCTGTAAATGTTGCTTATCCTATTCCAGTTTTGGTTATCCCATTCGATGAAGCAGTTAATGTTCCTGTTGCTAATAATAACCTGGCTGTTTACATCTACAAAGAAGATGGTACCGTTGTTGACATCATTAAAGTTGGAAAAGTTGGTTCAACTACTCTTCTTGGTTTAGGAACTGCTACAGTTGGCGTTCCTGTGGCTGGTACAGCTATTCTGAATGAAAACACGAATTATTATGTGGCTGTTGATGCTGGCGCCTTTGTTGATGCCAGTCCAAATAAAAATGCTTTTGGCGGTTTATCAAATAAAACTACCTGGACCTTTTCAACACGTGATAATTCTGCTCCTGTTATTAGCGCTAAAAGCGTAACGGCTGTTGCTAATACTACCGCTACATTAAATGTTACTCTTGCTGAAGTTGGGAAATATTACTATGCAACCTATCCTGCTGCTTCAGTTGTAACTGCTGCAAATGTTGTTACTGATGGAACAGGTGGAGATAGTGGCAATGGTCGAATTGCATTGTCTTCAGGTACAAAAACCGTTGCTACAGTTGGTATTAATGTAACAGCTTCATTAACTGGTCTTACTAGCAGTAGTGCATACAAGACTTATGTTGTTACTGAAAATAGTGTTGGTGTTGTTTCAGCAACTGCAGAAAGTTTAGCTTTTACTACACTTGATAATACTGCTCCTACCGCTGTTACTCGTGGCACTTTAATGAATGCTGCTAAAGCTACCAATGCATTATATATGGTATTTAGCGAGCAGGTTATGGGAACCGGTACCGGAACTCTTGACTTACGTAAAAATTCTGATGAATCATACGTGAAACAAGTTAGTGCAAGTGCAATTACTTCAAGAAAAATTACCGCCGCTGAAGTTACAGCTAATACTTTTGGTGCAGGCCGCACAACAAGCCAATGGGTAACTGTTGTTGATCTAGAGATGACTTTGGCAAGTAATGTTGCTTATTATGTGGTTTTCCCTGCTGGTTTTATCAAAGATTTGGCTAGTAATGCATTTGTTGGTACTGTGGGAACTTTCATTGTTCCTATCAATAAAACGGATTGGCCTATATTAAGTTCGGATTTTGAAGCTCCAACAGTTGTTGCTGCTTTTACGACTCTAACCTCGTTGACTTCAAATATTACAATTACCTTTAATGAAACTATCCAAAAACAATTAAGTACTACAGCTGATTGGGCTGAGGTGGTTGCTTTAGAGCAGAATAATGTTGCTGTAGGATTTACTATTTTACCTGCTGGCGCTGCCAGTACAGGTGTTATTACTCTAACTCCTACTGCTCCATATACCAGTAATACTGCTTATACAGTGCGTTTACGCAACAATGCAGTAATGGATATCAGTAGCAATACCAATAAAATCACTACTGAAAAGGTATTTACCCTCACCACTGGTGACCTTGATCCTTTAACTGTACAATATGGAAGTTCGGTTGGTGCAACTGCAATTACTAATTTGATTGCCACTTCAACCATTAAAATTGATTTTAATAAAGCTATTACAGTTAATACCACCGGTACAACATGGGTAGCTGCTAATGCTGCTAATGCTGCTAACCTGTTACCTTTAATTACTTTCAAAAAAGGTACTACAGCTGAACCATTTACTTTAACTTATGATGCTGCTACTTTTACTGCAATTTTAACTCCAACTGCTGCTTTAGTTAGCAATGCTGCTAATTATAACCTTACGTTTGATCAGAATTTAGTTAAGGATGTGGCTGGTGTTACTACTCCTAATTTGGGTGGTGGCATTGTTCCTACTACCTATTCGGTTAAAGATTATCTGGCCCCTGTTTTAACTGCAAGCCATGCGGGTGATGTTCAAAATTCTGGTGGTGCTAATTCTACTCCAAAAATTACCTTTGCTGATGATAATTTGGCTACCCTTACCAATCTGACAGGTACAGCTCTTACTGCTTTAAGCGCTGCTCAGATTGAAGACATGGTTACTTTGAAAGAAGGAAGCGCTTCCGGAGCTAATTTAGCATTTACCGCGGCTTACGCTGGTGGTGGTGGTGTACTAACGATTACTCCTACTGTTGCCTTAGCTACCGGTAAAACATACTATTATGGTATTGGAGCTTCTGTAAAAGATGCTACTGGTAACGCTGCACCTTCTAAATTCTCAACCTTTACAATGGTTGCCCCTGTAAATCCACCAACAATAGTTGCTACTACTTACACTGTAAATGGAAGCGCACAAACTCCTGTTGCTACCAAATTAGTTAATATTACACCTACTACTTCAAAAGTATTGGTTACTGTTACCTTTAATGATAACATTAAGGAAGTTCAAAGTGTAGCTCCATTTAATACTGTTTCATTAACAGATGGTGTTACTACATGGACAGCCGATGTTACTCCTTTGACTGTTAGTGGTAATACGTTAACTGTTGAATTTGCAACTACTGCTACTTTAGCCGCTGCTTTTGATGCCGGAAACGTTTGTACCCTTACCTTACCTGCTGGTATCGTTCAGGGATCAACAGCCTATGCTCCAGCCACTTTTGCACAGTTTGCTTTGACTACCATTTTGTTTGATTCGAAAGATATCACTGCTCCTGTTGTTACAGATAATACTCCTGTTTCCGGAGCTACTGGTGTTGCATTAAATACCGCGTTAAAGCTGACTATTGGTGAAAAAGTGGTATTAGGTTCAGGAGATATTTTGATTAAAGAAGGTACAACTACTGTTCAAACTATTCCTGTAAATTCTACCAATGTTACATTGAATACTGCAGGAACTTTAGCAACGGTTGTTAAAGCTGACTTAATTAAGTACAATACTGTTTATACTGTTGTTGTCCCTGCCGGAGCATTTAAAGATGATATTTCTTTGAATTCCAATGCAGCTTTCACTTATTCATTTACTACTTTAGTAAATCCTCAGCCTGTAGTTTCAACGTTTTCACCTGTTGATAATTCCGACCTGTTACCAACAGCCGGAACCCTGACATTAGGACTTACTTTTAGCGAAGAAGTGATTAAATACGATCCGTTGGTTGGTTCACGTAAACAATGGTTCTTAATCAAGAATACAGGTACTTCGACTACTCCTGGTACAAGAGCTTCATTTGATGGATTAAATGATCTTGTTGCCGGAACTGATGTTGTTGTTGCCAATAATTACATTGAAACTGCATCTGTAGGTATTTCTGGTGTCAATGTTACTATTGCCACTGGGTTTACTCCGGTTGCTGGTGAAAAATACTATGTAATGGTTACTCCCGGTTCATTCCTGGATAAATCAACCGGAACAACATCTGGAGCTAATGTAGTCCCTGGAGTATTTACGGGAATAACTGACCCTGCTACCTGGAACTTTACCACGAAGGATGAAAACCCTGGAACTGTAACTTTTGCTTATACCAAACGTGCTGATAATCAAGTGGCCAAAACCAGTGATATCGTAATTAATTTTACCCGTCCTATTAAAAACGGGGACGGATCTGCAATTACAGATTCACAAATTGCTACCTTGTTTACTTTAACAAAAACTGCTGGTACTGGTACTTTAGGTACAAAGGCATTTATTGGTACTATTAGCGCTGATAAAAAGACTGTTACTATTTTGAATAGTTCTTTAGTTACCTTAGGTGAAATGACTGAACTTGCTACCTATACAATAGGATTGACTGGTTCAGCTATTTATGCCAATGGAACTGCTATATCCGGAGCAAGTGATACTTTCACCACATCTGATTATACTGCTCCTGCTGTTGCTGTTTCTATTGCAGCTCCTGTTACTGATATTGTTTACAATACCACTACCAGTCAACATGAAGCTACAATAACTTTTACCTGCACTGATAACGTTAATTTATCAACAGTATATTATACTATTCAGGTTGGTGATGCTACCACTGCTGCTCCTTCTGCTGCTGTAGTTAAAGCTGATAAAATGGCTTTGGTTACCGGAGTGGGCGCTGTAAAAACATATAAATTTGCTCCTTTAAATGAGGAAACAAGTTATGTGGTGTGGGCTGTTGCTGTTGATGCTGCAGGTAATGAATCAGCCGTTAGTAAAGTTGTATTTATTACTGATGATAAAACTAAACCGGTTATCGCTACTTTACCAAGCAGTTTTGATGCTGCTAAAAAATTAACATTCATCTTTAACGAAGCTGTAAGTCCTGCTGCAAGCAGTGTAAGGATTTTGAATGCTGCAACGATGGAAGAATTAGCTGTTTTAAGTTTATTTGCTGATCCTGCTGCAACTCCAAATCCAAAACTCTTAATCACAGATGCTTATGCTGGTTTAGCTACTGGTAATACCCTTGTTAATTACTATGTTGAAATTGATAAAGGCCTGGTTGCCGATGTACCTGTTGTCGCTACCGATGCTGTAAATACTTTTGACGGTTTGTTCCGTACTGTATTGATGGTAACATCCAAGGATGCTGTTGCTCCAGTATTAGTTTCAACTACACCAACTTTACCTGCTGTTGATGTCAATGCTAATTTCAGTATTAAACTGACATTCGACGAGCCTGTTAAGAAAGTTTCTACTATTCCTGTTGACGCATTCGTGGTAGAAAAGGTATTAGCTGGTCCGCTTTATGAAGCGTATGAAGTTGTTGATCCTGCCAATGTAGTAACAAATGGAACTGCTGATGTTACAATTAATCTTGGACGTGCATTGGTCAGTTCTACTGAATACAGGTTAACCGTTAAGCTAAATGCTTTTGAAGATTTGGCTGGTAATGATCATGCAACTGTTACTTTATCAAATAACATTACCGCTAAAGATGTTTTAGCTCCAACTGTTACATATTCTCCTGTTAAAGGCGCTACAGGCGTTGCTGTTGCTGTTGTTCCAATGACATTAACCTTCAGTGAAGCTATCCGTAATTTGGATAATACTGCCATTGACAGTTATGATTTGGATTCATTGGTTTACTTCAGGAAAGGTACAACTCCGATGGCCTTTACTGCCGCTTTGGATGGTACTAAGAAAATCATAACGATTACTCCTGCTGCTACTTTGGTAGTAGATGCTGTATATACTTATGGTTTTAAAGCTAAGTTTGAAGATGGAAAAGACAATGTAACTGCTGCTGACGCTGCAACATTCAGTACAGTAACTACTTCTCCTGCAGCTTTATTCCTAAGCTGGACTCCTGCAAAAGCTTCACCGTATGCAGCTCCGTGGCCTTGGTTAGGTACTGCTGATGCTGTTAAATTGAACTTTACAGGTCCTATCTTTACTTATGATGCTGTTATAGCTGCTAATAGTAATTTACCTGTTACTCCTGCTTATCTGGCAACTGCAATTAGTGTGACTAAAAATACTGTTGCAATTCCTGCATCTGATCTAATCTTCAGTTTAAGTGGAAATACAGTTTCTGTAGCTCCAAAAGCTGGTACTACATGGGGAAGTGGATCTATTATTGAAGTTACCTTAGCTGCAAATAAATTGCAGATCAATGAAGGCAACGTAACTCCAATTCCTACCGATGTAAGTAAATACCTTGCTGAGGATACAATTGATCCAATTGTTGACGCAACTAAAACTGATGCAGTATTTACTGCTGGTTACCACCCTGCAAATGTTGGTGTACTTGGCGCTTCTCCTGTAATTGGTAAGAGCGATAAATTAAAACTGTATTTTGTTGAAGATGTAAAAGTTGGAACTGGAACAGTTGAGATTTACCGTTGGGATGGCGTTTTGGCTAAACCAGCTATGATGGCAACTGTTGACGCTATTGATAAAAAATTGGTATCGTTAGGCGATTTGTCTGATCTTCCAACTAATCAGGAGTACTATGCTATTGTTAATCCAGGAGCTGTTCTCGATGTAACTGATAATAATTTGTATGCAGGTATAACAACTGTTAAGACCTTCAAATTTAAGCTGATGGATGATGCACTTCCACAGGTTATCAGTTATCTTCCAGTTACTTCAAATATTTCTACTGCAACTAAACTGACTATCAGCTTTGACCGCCCTGTTGTATTAGGTACATCTGCTTCTGGCTATGTAGCTTTATATAAATCTGCTGCCGGTGGAGATGCTGTCCAGTTATGGCGTGTTGCTGATAATGGAACAACTGCTGCCTTCACTATTTCAGGTAGTACTGCAACTGTTAATCTGAGCACTCTTGAAGCAAATACAAAGTACTATGTTGAATTAGCAGCCGGATCATTTGCTTCTGCTGCTGATAATACTAAAGAACAACTGGCTATTTTAAGATCTGTTTGGACTTTCAGCACTGAAGTAAATGCTGCACCTCTTGCAGTTACTTATTCTCCTGCCAAAACTGATCCGATGACTGGGGATGTTCCTTTAAATTCAGGTCTGACGGTTACTTTTGATCAGGATGTAGTTGCTGGTGTTGGTAATATCCAATTGCACCGCAAACAGACTTTTGGTGGACCAATTATTACTAATTTCGATGTTGCTGATGCTACAAAAGTTACTTTCAATGGTAATGCGATGAGTATTGCCGGTGATGTACTTCAACTTCAGAATTTCAGCGAATACTACGTAATTATTCCTGGTACAGCCGTTAAGAATACTTCTTTAACTCCTGAATATTTTGCTGGTATTACTGTCCCATTAGCATGGCAGTTTAAAACCTTCAATGATATTACTGGTCCAACTGCAGTTGTTGCTCCAAAAACTACCGGATGGCTTCCTGCTGATGTTAAGTTAACTATGACATTCAATGAAGCTGTTGTTGCCGGAACTGGTAAAGTAACCCTTTACAACGCTGCCAATGATGTAGTTGTTGAAGAGTTTACTCTTGTACCTGCTATGCTATCTGGTAAAGTATTGACTATTGTTCCAACCGTTCAACTTACTCAACAAACTTCATACTATGTGAAAGTTGATGCTGGTTTAGTTAAAGATGTTTGGGGCAATAATTACTTAGGAATTGCTGACAAAACTACATGGAAGTTCGCGACTGGTGATTTCACTGGCCCAACTGTAGTTGTTACTCCTCCTGCTTCTCCTGTAGCTACTGTGTTTACTGTAGGTTTAAAATTCAATGAAGCAGTTTCCGGTGTATTAGGTGGTGTAACTGTAACTGGAGGTACATTAACCAGTGTTGATGGATTAGGCGATACTTATACCTTAACTGTATCGGCTGCCCAGCAGAAAGAAGTAACTATTGTGTTAACAGATGCTATTAAAGACGTCTCTCCAAACACTAATAAGTTTGCTGGTCAGACCTTAACTTATACAACTGGTGATTTCACTGCTCCCCAGTTGTTAACATGGACTCCGTTTGATGAGACAACTACTAATAATCATCCTATATTCAAGATGACTTTTAGTGAAGATGTTATGCTTGGCGCTGGTGGCTCTTTAAAAGTTTACAAAGTGAATACCACAACTGCTGTATTAACTATCCCTGTTACTGCTGCTATGATCAACGGTAAAGATGTTACTGTAAGCTATGCCGCAACCCAATCAGGTCTTGATAAAAATGCAAGATACTATGTATTGGTTGATGGTACAGCTCTTAAAGATAAAGCTGGTAATGCATTTATTGGTGTGAGCGATGTTGCTTCATGGACTTTCAAAACTGGTCCTGTTTTCGCAACATTTACTGATCCGTTAAATGGTTCTCTCGAGTTTAAGGTTTATCCAAACCCATTTGTTGATTATGTGAACGTTGATAATGCTTCCGAACTTTCTAAAGTCGTTGTTACAAACATCGCCGGTCAGACTGTTAAAGAAGTTGTTAACCCAACTGAGCGTATTCAATTAAACGAACTGCGCAGTGGTATTTACTTTATGTCTCTGTATAATTCAGACGATGTAATTGTTAAGACTGCTAAGATTGTTAAAAGGTAATACCGAATTGATTGATTAAAAAGGGGAAGCTTGCGGGCTTCCCTTTTTTATTTTATGAATATCCTTAACTATACCTAAATTGATTTATGAGCATCTGGTTGTGTACCCAAGATATTCTTTGCCGTCTGCTTCAACTGACGGATAGATTGCTGAGCTCATCGAATGGTTTTAGCCACAACTCAAAAGGGCTAAAGCCCGGATATCACATCTTTATTTTACCCGTTGACTGAAGTCAACGGCAAAGGATATCTGCTCGATATTCTATTGTTTAGGTAAACAAACGGATGCTCATATTTTATTTTATACCATTTTAAATTTATTGTTTTTGCCAATAGATTAGTCATTATGGAGCTTCTTTTAAGTCATAAAACCATTCGAAAATACCTGGCAAAAGGTATTGGGGATGATGTTTTGAATGAAATCCTTGAATGTGGAATCAGGG
Source organism: Odoribacter sp. (assembly GCA_013824715.1). Classification (GTDB taxonomy): domain Bacteria; phylum Bacteroidota; class Bacteroidia; order Bacteroidales; family Prolixibacteraceae; genus Aquipluma. Next base: position 23,843 of record PNOH01000046.1, read on the forward strand.
CTTCGAATACGGGCAATATGCAATTATACAGCATCATTGTTACCCGGGATTCGAATAAGAAGGAATTGCTGGCGCCATTTCATTTTAACCAGCCAATGGTTAAGAATGCCCCTGTAATTCTGACTATTTGTTTTGATATTAACCGGTTTTCAAAATGGTGTTCGCTAAATGGGACGCGGACCGATTTTTCTAATTTGCTTTGGCTTCTAACTGGAACTGTTGATGCGTCAATTCTATCCCAGAATATTTGTGTTGCTGCTGAAAACAGAGGATTAGGAATTTGTTACCTGGGAACTATTCTTTATAATGCCCCTGAGATTAGCAAAGTGCTTTGCTTACCAAAAGGAGTTATCCCAATTACTTCAATAACTTTGGGTTACCCTGATCAGGTGCCTGAAAAAACTGATCGTTTACCTCTGGATGCTGTGGTACATTTGGAAGAATATGAGGATTATTCTGATGATCGTATCCAATCTATTTATTTGGAGAAAGAAAAATTGGAATCATCGAAACAATTTGTTCAGGAAAATGACAAGGAAAACCTTGCCCAGGTTTATGCTGAGGTGCGTTACAAAAGTGGAGACAACCTTTATTTTTCAGGGAAGTTAATGAATATGCTTGTCGATCAGGGGTTTGTTTTTGAATAGCGGAAAAAAGGTCAATTTATATGCGGTCCTGGCGTTTGATAAGTTTTTGATAATAGTACCTGATCGGGTTTGAATACTTCAATTGTTTCCATGGGCGGCTACTGTGGGGTTTGTGTAATACACCATGTGAAATCAGCAGATAATTATTGAATCCCAGAGATACTGATTTTCTTGAAATAGAAACGTCGTACCAATGTTTGTCAGATGGCAATTCGTGAAAATCATATTGATTCAGTAGGGCAGGAGAGAGCAATGTGCAGCAAAAGCTCAGGCTGTGTTTGGTTTTTATGATTTTTTCCCTGGATTTTTTAAAGTTCAGATAAGGAAAGTTGATTTTACCGTCGAAGTCTTTGGTAACTGCGGCAACCATTCCACATTGTTGGAGCTTTTGTGATTGTTGAACTAATTCTGTTAACGTATTGGATTTAACTTCCACATCCGATTCGACTATAATTAAGGGTAATCCGAGCGAAATAGCTTTTTTCTGTGCCATTTGCAGCACCAGGCGGTAGTTCGGCGAGGGATTACTGGTTAATTCTGCTAAATTGATTAACTCGAATTGGTATTGTAAACTTAATGATTCGAGTTCGGTGGTGGTTTCGTCGCTACTAAAATCGTTATAAATACAGAAATAGAATTTCCCATTTGATTTCAGAATAGAATGTATCGTCTCCGTTGTTGTTTTCAACGAATCCTTGACTGGCGTTATGACTAGTGCTTCGTACATGCAGGTTCCAACTTTCTTTTACTTTTTATCCTCAGGTTCATCATCGAATTCCAGTCCAAAACTTTCACCAAGTTTTTTAAGATCGGCAACAACCTGTTCGTGCAAAGGTATTCCATTTTTGAGACGTTCATCGGTCAATTCGCGTTCGGGATCACCCGGTATCAGCACTCGTTCCTGACCGATTGATGGTTCCGCATTCCTGAAAGTTTGAATCCAGTTGTCCATATTTTCTTTAAACTCCGAGGCAGGGCGAAAGGCATCAATACGGATTGCCCCCAGAAAATGCCCGATCCCTTTTCCAACCTGGGTTGATGGAGGTTCCAGAAAACTCACGAATGGTGGAACCCACGGGCCGTAATTTGCGCCGGAAAGGACTGCTGAAAATATATCAACCATCGCCCCCAGACAATACCCTTTATGACCGCCATGTTCACGGTCGCCCCCCAATGGTAACATTGAACCGCCTTTTTTAAGTGAATAAGCGTCCGTAGTCTGATTTCCATCCTTATCCTGGGTCCAACCTAAAGGCGCATCTTTTCCTTCGCGCTGTAAAACTTCCAGTTTCCCGTTTGCCACAGTGGTTGTGGCCATGTCAATCACAAACGGAGGTTGATGCAAAGCCGGAAATGCAACTGCTATCGGATTGGTCCCCAGAAAACGGCTTTTCGAAAACGTGGGAGCAACCAGTGGACTGGCATTGGTCATCGAAATACCAATCATATCATGTTCTAGGGCCATCATTGCATGGTAACCGGCAATACCGTAATGATTCGAATTTTGTACAGCCACCCAGCCTGTTCCCGCAATTTTTGCCTTTTCAATGGCAATGCGCATCGCGTGCGGCGCTGTAACCAATCCTAATCCGCGATCGCCATCCAACACGGCAGTGCTGGGAGTTTCGTGTAAGATGCTCATTTGTGGGGCGGCATTCAGTCTTTTAAGCTCCCATAACCGAACATATCCACTCAGCCGGGCAACGCCATGCGAATCAACACCACGCAAATCAGCCTGATTCAGGCAGTCAGCGGCATTCCAGGCTTGTTCTTCAGGACAACCCATACGAATAAATATATGAGCGGCAAAATATTTTAAGTATTCCGAATTGTAATTAGTCATCTGTAATTTTTATTTCCTGAAAATATCTCTTGCTGAACCCTGGCTGGTAGGCATGATCAGTAAATCGTCGATATTTACGTGCGGCGGACGGTTTGCGATAAATAAGATGGTTTCAGCAATATCTTTTGCCGTAAGAGGTGTAAATCCCTTATAAACCTGATCTGCCTTTTCCTGGTCGCCCCGGAAACGGACCAGCGAAAATTCGGTTTCAACGGCGCCAGGCGAAAGGGTGGTTACTTTGATGTTAAAAGGAAGTAATTCAATTCTCATGGCTTTTGAAATGGCGGCAACGGCATGTTTGGTTCCGCAGTAAACCGAACCGTTAGGATACGATTCTTTTCCGGCAATGGATGAAATGTTGATGACATGGCCTTTCTGACGTTCAATCATCCATGAGGTGACAATTCTGGATGTATAAAGCAGTCCTTTCACGTTGGTATCTATCATATTTTCCCAATCCTCCACATCAGCCGAATTTATTGGAGCAAATCCTGCAGCCAATCCTGCATTGTTGACGAGCAAATCAACAGCTTTCCATTCATCGGGAATGCTGTTTAATGCGAGTTCAGTTTCTGTTTTTATCCTGATATCAAAGTTCAGTGTCATGATTTTGCATTTAAACGACGACTTCAGTTTATTTTCAAGCGCATCAAGCCTCTCTTTTCTTCTTCCGGTGAGTATTAAATTGTAATAGTTTTGGGCTAGTAAGTGTGCTGTTTCATATCCGATACCTGCAGTGGCGCCGGTGATTAGAGCTATTTTCTGATTCATTTGAATGGATGGTATAAATAGGGTTTAAAATTAAAAAATCCGTAAAACTTATGGAATAACAAACTACTATATTATTTTTGTTTCTGCATTTAAAGCTAAAATTCACATCATGATCGAACAGAAGAACGAAATTCAGGAATTTATTATAGAACAATTACCAGAAGAACAGGATATTCAGGATATTGTATATAACCTGATGGCTGATCCGAATCTGGCAGCAATTAATTATTTCAATGATTTTTCAGATGAGTCATTAGATATATCTGCCATATCAAACGATGAAAATGAAGAAACTGGTATGTTTTGTTCGGAAAGTGGCCAGATGATGGCAATTTCAACTCATGCCCTTCATCATCACCTCGAAATTGATCCGCAACAGGCTACCGAGATACTTGTTTCACGGGCAGTGCGTAAAATGTTGTGCTTTGGTGCAGTTCCTGAGGCAATCAGTTCGTTTTTATATCATATTAATATTACAGATCCGAATGGCCAATTTATTGCAGCAGGTGCAAAAAAAGGGCTTGAAAATACCTGTAAGAAATTTAATATCAAGCTTGCTGACCGAAAAATCAGATTTGATTATTTTTCGGCACATGGACCAGTTTACCCTACCATTATCATTAGTATCATGGCCTCTGTTCCTGACAAAGATAAGCTGGTAACGCACAGATTCAAAGATAAGGGCGATAACATTTTTATGATCGGGAAATCATACGACGACATCAACTCTTCTGAATATCTTGAATTCTATCATGAAATTTCTGAATCTTCACTTCCGGTCTTCAATATCGATGTTGAAGTCAAATTGCAATCGGTCATGGCAAAATTAATTCAATCTGGCTTATTGAGTTCAGCCAATCCTGTAAGTAAAGGAGGTTTATTTTTTACGCTTTTACGCGCTGGAATGCCTTCAGGATTTGGGTTTGATATTACTTCAGATGCTGAAATCCGAAAAGATGCTTTTTTGTTTGGAGAGGCTATGGGCCGGATTGTTGTTGGTGTTGAACCCCAAAAGGTTGATGAATTTGTTGACTTAATGAGTAGTTTAAAAGTTCCATTCTTTGCTCTTGGGCATGTTACAAAAGGAGAGATTCGCATCGATGACGAATCTTTTGGCTATATTGACAAAATGACTGCAGCAAATTAAAGGAGAAGGGAAGCCGGAGAACCTAGACTGAACACTGAACACTGAACACTGAACACTGAACACTGAGACTGAACACTTTTTACATGCAGGTTACCCCATACAAAGATTCGGAACAACAGAAAAAACAACAGGTGGAGCAAATGTTCGACCATATTGCTCCCAAATACGATTTCCTGAATCATTTTCTTTCGCTTGGGATTGACAAGCTCTGGAGAAAGAAGGCCATTCGGATACTCTCCGGATTTAAAACTGATTACATTCTGGATGTTGCAACCGGTACGGGCGATTTTGCTGTAGCAGCTTCGAAGTTGAAACCGCGAAAAATAATTGGGTTCGATATTTCGGAGCAAATGCTCCATGTTGGACGTAATAAAGTTAAACGGTTGGGATTGGAAGATGTAATTGAATTCCGTAAAGGCGACTCAGAAGCAATGCCTTTTTCGGATGAACAGTTTAATGCCATAACAGTTGCTTTTGGAGTTCGGAATTTTGAAAATCTGGAGAATGGCCTTAAAGAGTTTTTCAGGGTATTAAAAAAGGATGGGGTAGTGATTATTCTTGAGTTTTCGAAGCCCAGGTATTTCCCGATGAAGCAGTTTTATTTATTCTACTTTTTTAAAATTTTACCTTTCATTGGCCGGCTGATTTCAAAAGATAGTTCGGCATATTCCTATTTGCCCGCCTCAGTAATGGCTTTCCCCGACGACCAGAATTTTTTATCAGTCTTGCAGCATGCCGGATTTTTACAAACAAGGCAAAAAAGGTTAACTTTTGGCATTGCCACAATCTACATCGCTCAAAAATAGATTCATCATA
>PNOH01000047.1 GCA_013824715.1 Odoribacter sp.
TTTGCCGTCAGCTTCAACTGACGGACAGATTGGAGAACGCAGCTAATGGCTTTAGCCACAGATTATTGGGCTAAAGCCCAGGTTTCTCATCTTCCTTTTACCCGTTGACTAAAGTCAACGGCAAAGGATAACAGTTCAATATTTAGTTATTTAGGTATGCAAGCGGATACTCATAAAAGGAAATTCCCCCTTCCGATAATAATGAATTGAAATAGATAGTGTTTTTTGTTTTACTGAAACAAGTATCTTTACCTATCCAATTCTAAAAAACTAATATTAACCCTCTGCTATGAAGAAATTAATCGGTTTACTGGTTATTGCCGGAATGATCGTTTCGTGCTCGGCGCCCCAAAAAGAATTTACCATGAGCTATTCGAAAGCTGATTTCGAGAAAGAAGTGAATGGGAAAAAGACCACTTTATTTACCTTGAGAAATGAAGGCGGAATTATGGTTACCCTTACCAATTACGGCGCTAAAATCGTTTCTGTTTTTGCTCCTGATAAAAATGGCGCCCTGGAAGATGTTACTCTGGGATTTAACTCTATCGATGGCTACATTACCGGCGATGCCGGACAGGGAGCTGTTGTTGGCCCGTATGCCAACCGCATTGCCAACGGTCAGTTCGAAATTGACGGACTGGTTTACCAATTGCCTGTAAACAATCACAAAGCCTGTTTACATTCCGGGCCCGAAAGTTTTTTTCGTCAGGTGTACGATGCCAAAGAGATTCAGACTGCTGATGGCCCTGCAGTTGAAATGACTCTATCCAGCCCTGATGGCCAGTGGGGTTTCCCTGGCAATAAAAATGTAAAAGTGACCTACACCCTGACCAAAGACAACGGTTTGAAAATAGACTACGAAGCAACTACCGATAAATCGTGCTACTTCAATTTGACCAACCACGTTTATTTTAACCTGAAAGGTGAAGGAATTGGCGATATCCTCGATCACATTTTGGTTGTTGATGCTAATTTCTCTACCGCGGTAGCCGATTCACAACTGATTCCGACCGGTGAGATTGCTGATATTCGCGGAACTGCCATGGATTTCACAACTCCACATACTGTTGGCGAACGTATTGGAGACCCGATGCCCCAACTTAGGATGGGTGGCGGATACGACCACAATTACATCCTGAATAAGGATCAGGATGGCCATGAAATGACTTTCTGTGCAAGTTTATATGAACCCGTTTCCGGCCGTTTTTTAGAATGTTTCACTACTGAACCTGCAGTCCAGCTTTACACCGGAAACTTTCTCAAAGGAAATATTATTGGGAAACGTGGAAATCCATACAATTACCGCAATGGCATTTGTCTCGAAACCCAGCATTATCCCGATTCGCCCCATCATCCCAATTTCCCGAATACATTGCTAAAACCCGGCGAAACACTTAAAACGACTACCATTTATAAATTCTCGGTGAAACAGTAAAAGGAAATAGTCCTCATAAAAATAAGGTTTTATCAATCGTCATAGACTGGAAAAAATTGTGGGTGCACTGTTACCGACTCAGGCGGGGACTTCTTCCAGATAATAAAATATAGTATCCAGGAGCTCAATGCATCCGGGATTTTTTTTCGATTTTTCCAATTTTATGGTAGGGTGTTTTTCTTTTCAGGACTATATAGGGAAACAAAGTTGAAATGTTTTCAGAATAAAAATTAAAACAGAAAAATCATGAAAAGTTTAATTAAAAGTGGATTGATGTATGTTGCGGCCATTACTTTATTGGCAACATCATGCGATCAAATTAATGATTCAGAAAATGGAGGAAAGGGAACTGTCGTTTTATCACTGACAGATGCGCCATTCCCGGTTAGTTTGGTTGATCAGGCTGTGGTAACCATTGATAAAATCGAAATACGTTCGAAGGCAGCAGAATCAGCAACCGAAGAAGAATCCGATAAACCTGCTCTCTACACAGTTTTGTATGAAGGAGTTGAAAAAGAGTTTGATTTACTCGATTTACAGAATGGCATAACTGCCGAACTGCTCAGCATGGATATTTTACCGGGATCATACGATTTAATCCGTATGCATATTACCAAAGCAAAAGTTATTTTAAAAGATGGAAACATCTTTAATTTGAAAATTCCAGGCGGAACTTCCAGTGGTTTAAAAATCAAAATAAAACCTGAATTGGTTATTGAGAGTGGTGTTGTGAGTGAAGTTGTGCTTGATTTTGATGTAAGCAAATCATTTGTTGTACAAGGAAATATCAAGTCAAAAAACGGGATTAAAGGTTTCATTTTTAAACCAGTGCTTCGTGCCGTATGCCAAAAGTACAGCGGAATTGTTGCCGGAAAAGTTTTTGAAAACGCAACGACTCCAATTCCTGAAGCACATGTTCAGGTTATTAGCGCTGATACTATTTTAAGTTCGGCCCTGACGGATGCAACCGGAAATTATCAATTGATTGGCCTTCCTGCCGGAACCTATAAGATGGTTTGTGAAAAGGAAGGATATGTTAAAAAAACGATTGATCAGGTAATTGTTAAAGCAAGGGAAAAAACGGTGCTGGATATTCAAATGACCAAATAATCCCAATCAATAAGTTGAAAAAAATCGTTTTCAGAAAGTTCAAAAAGGTTTATTCGATCGGAAAGCTGTCACCTTCAAAGGTGGCAGCTTTTTTATTTATCATCCGCCCGATTGCCTGCTTTTAATACTGAAAGCTGATGAAGAAATTAGGAGAAATCCCGAGTGACCTGACATAGGTGGTTTCGTTGAAAGTGGTTGTATCGAAATTAAAATCACGGGAATAAATGTCGTTGTAATTTTCCTGGTTAAGCACATTAATCACCGACATGCCCAATTTAATCCTCACTTTTTGTATCTGAAGGTTATAATTTGCCGCTAAATCGAGTCTTTTAAAATCGGGCAGACGGTTGTAGGTAAACACAGCAGTCAGGGTTTTGTCAACCGTCTGATTTTGAACATATGGTTGACCGGTCGAATAAATCCATGTCCCGGAGAAACTCCATTTTCCCAGAGTCAACAGATTGGCCCATTTGAATTCGCGTGCTTTGTCGAATGGCGCCGGTATATCCTCATTGTGGTTGATTTCAGCGAAATTACGAACGGCTTTGCTTTGCGAATAAGCGATCCAGCTTGTAAAGCGGCTGCTTTCGTACTTCAGTAACAAATCGATTCCCGTTGCGCTTCCTGCGCCTGTAATGAACTTACTGGGAAGTTGTATTTTCTTCGCCTGACCCGGAGGAATAAATTTAGATGGATCAACATTTTTCTGAAACGGGGGGATGTAAAGAAAAAGCTGAAGCCCGTTGCTGGTTTTGTAATAGAATTCGGCATCCAGCGAAAGCCGGTTGTAAGTAAGCGTAGTTCCGGCAATAAAATGATCAGAAGAAAGAACCGGATGATTGTCATCGTCGGCAATCACCCAAAAATCGCGGTTATAGCCATACGATTGCGTGGGGGCAACTTTGCTCAGGAACTGATAATACCTGCCGGTAGCAACTTTCAGGTTAGCCCAATCGCCTATCCGGTAGTTGGCCGACAAGCGCGGTTCGTAATAGAGCTTTTCTGATAGATTGTAACCGTTTATTCTTCCTCCAAGTTTAACGGTCAGGTTCTTAATCCTTTGAGTATTGAACTGCAAAAATGTTGAATACAACAAGGATGAGTTGGCAATATCAGAGTAATAGGCATCAGTTCCGGCATTTTTCAGGTAGGTAAATTCATTGTATTTGGTTTGAAATCCAAAATCCAGCGAATTTTTCAGGCCAATGGCGAACTCGTTGCGCAGCGAGGCCGAAAAATCGTTTAGCTCGTTTTGTTCGTAAGTATCAAACAAATCGGTAGTTATTTTTTTTCCTTTCTGTGTGGTAACTTCAGTCTGCTCCGAGTATTGATTTTGATAGCCGGAGTAGCCAACCTGCAAATTGGAAAAGAAATTTTCTCTCCATTGCCTGATCCACGAAAGACTGAATCCGTAATTTCCCCAATTGGCATCATTGCTGGTTTTGGAATACGACTGCTTGATTTTGCCTTCTCCCACACTGGCCAGAAAGTCTTTCCCCCCGAAAACGCTCACCGACATCTTTTCCTGTTCACTTTTGCTGAAAGTCAGTTTGGCGTTGTAATCGTAAAAATAAAAGCCTGGTTTAAGCTGAACAATACTGCTTGGTCTGGAAGGCGAGTTGGTGGCATCAACCTGATTTTCGAGCATTGCATCAACCAGATAACTGGAATAAATATCGGCATACGAACGCCTTCCGGCCACCACCAGAGTCAGTTTTTCCGAAAACGGTAATTCGGCAGTCAGGTTTCCGCTAATTAAATTAAGTCCGCCGTATATTTTCGGGCTGTATTTGTTCCCTGTTTTGCCGGTAATGTCAATAATTCCTGAAAGCCGTTCACCGTAACGCGAATCAAATCCACCTTTGTAAATCTGAATGTCTTTCACAACATTTGGGTTGATTGACGAAAAAGTTCCAAAGAAATGATCGAGATTATAAAGGGTGAATCCATCGAAAAGCACCAAATTTTGGTCAGGGGTACCTCCGCGAATGTTCAGTCCCGAAGAGCCTTCAGCATATCCAACTCCTGGCAACATCTGAATGGTGCGGAAAATATCGGTTTCGCCCATGTTGGGCAAATTCACAAACCCAACCGGATTGATCGTTGAATGGCTTGCCTCTTTGTTCTGATCAATCATCTTTAACCGGACTTTCCTGACCTGAAATGGCGCCAGTTCCATGTTTTTCTGTTTCATCCTGAAAGTAAAAACTACAGTGGTATCGCTGAGGATTAGCGTACTGTCAACCGCTTGATAACCGATATACTGAATCCTGATCTGTACCGATTTAGCAGCCGGAATACGGAACGTAAAAGTTCCGTTTGTTGATGAAGTCAGGAATAAATTCTGGCCCGGGAGAAAAATACCTGCATGCGGGAGTTGTTCGCCTGAAATCCGATCGGTAACCAACCCTGAAATCCGGTAAAAAGTAAGGTTCTGAACCACTTTTTCAGGAGAAGTAGGAATAATCAGATAGTTTCCGAATTTTTTCTCGGCAATGTAACCCGTGTTTTTAAGAAGACCAGTTAAAATTTCCTCCGGAGTTTTTGCTTGAAAAGTTCCTGAAACCTGATGTTTGGCTAGTGCTTTAGAGTCGAATGCCACTTTGAAATTCATGGTTTGGGAAACCTGTACCAAGGCATCAGAGAGATTGGTCTGACTGAAAGAAAATGAAGAAGATTGAGCAAAACCCGATGAAAAATGAAAAATAAAAAACAAACACAGGAATAAGAAAATGAAGTATTTGTCACTACTCTTTCTTTGGTTTGATCCCGATTTGGTTTCCATTAGTAATTTCATAGTCCAATTTCATGGGTAAGCATACCGTTTCTAAGGTTTCGGTCAGATTTTTATTTGAAAAATCTCCGGTAAAGTAACGGTTTTCCAAACCGGTTGTTGTGATGGTGACATTAAACTGACGTTCAATTTCCTCAAAAATAGAAATTAAAGGCATGCTTTCAAAATGGAATTCGCCATTACGCCATCCAGCTACTTTTTCATCTACCGCATTGGAGGTCTTTTGCAGTGTGCCGGAAATCAGTTCAGCTTTTTCTCCTGCTTCAATAATCACGTTTTGGCCGTTGGCTGTAACCTGCACTTTCCCGGTTAAACAAGAGACGTTTAGCTCATTGTTGCGTGAATACACATTGAAGGTCGTTCCCAAAACTTCGACTTTACCCTGCCTGGTTTCCACCATAAAAGGATTTCCTTTTTGAACTGAAAAAAATGCTTCGCCTTCCAGTTTCAGAATTCGTTTTTTAGCAAAACGTGATTCTGAAAAACTAATTTTTGAACCGGCATTAACAGATACATTCGAACCATCAGGTAAAGTATATTCAACATGCTGGCCCCTGTCGGCAACAATCTGCACAGGTTTGGAATTGAAGAAATAAACGGTAGTTAATAGAGCCACCAAAGTAATGGTAGCCGCTGCCGACCAGTAAACACGAAGGTTTCGCACAGGTTTTTCAACTTGTTGATGTTCGATCTTAGATTGAAGTATGTGAAGCGCCTCGGCTTTGCTTCTATTTTTCGGCACACGGTAAGCCTGAACGAAAGTTTCAATCTTTTCGTCAGTAGTCAGGTGTTCAAAATCGGCTTTTGAAAGAACCTGAAGATCAATGTGCCTGTTTTTTCCCGTTTCCACTATTTTAAAATTTTTGTTCTATTTCTTTCCTGACATGTTCCAAAGCTTTTTTCATCCTTTTCTCAACCGCTTTAACACTAATGCCGAGGTTTACCGCTATTTCGCTGTAAGTCATCTGATCCATCCGGTTCATCAGGAAAACGGTTCGGTTGTTTTCATTGATTCCGGAAAGCACCCGCTGCAGTTTTTGGTCGAATTCCTTGATTTCCATCTCAAATTCAGGAGTTTCGAAAGTCCGGTCTTCCACGATAGTTAGCTGAAGCTTGAGGTTCAGTTTCATCCGTTTGTACCGGTTCGAAAACAGGTTAGCGGCAATGGTGTAAAGCAGCGCCCGTGCTGTATCAACCCGAACGCTCGATCTGATTTCCCATAATTTCAGAAAAGCATCCTGAATAATGTCTTCAGCAACTTCAGTATCTCCTGATTTGAAGAAAATAAAGTGTTGAAGCTCATCATAATAAGCATCAAATAACTGTTCAAAACCGACTTGTTCAAGTCCGGTTTCAGCCTGATTTTTATCCGATTCTATCCTCATCCTTTTCTTCCTGAACTTCCGAATAAATTTTAGATGTCGGTTATTTGCTGCGTTTTACAACCTTTAACCTGATACAACTACAAACGGGTTTACCCTACTTTTTAAAATATATTTTTTCAAAGCTGAAATGCTGAAAAGCTTTGTTTTTAATTAAACTAATCTTCACCCAAAGCCTGCCCGATATCTTCAATCAAATCTTCAGCGCCTTCAATGCCTACCGAAAGGCGCATCATTCCGGGGCGGATTCCCATTTTCAGGCGTTCACTTTCCGGGAATTCAGCATAGATCGTGGAGTAAGGATGAATAATCAACGATTTGTTATCGTTCAGATTGGTAGCCCGGCGTATGATTTTCAGATGGTTCATGAAACGAAAGCATTCTTCCTGACTTTCCAGATCAAAAGTCATTATTGTTCCCGGCACACCGCCAAACTGACTAACTGCCAGATCATAATAAGTTGAATCTTTCAATCCCGGATAATCAACACGTTTTACTTTTGGATTCTGCTGTAAATATTCACCCAATTTCAGGCAGTTCTCATAACAGCGTTCCACACGAAGTTCAAGAATATCAAGCCCGGCAATCATGTAATTGGCTGTGTGTGAGGTCATAGGCATTCCCAGATTCCGGTAATAGTTTTTCCGGAGACGGGCGATAAAAGCATCTTTGTCAAATTTCTCGGAGAAAGCCTGGCAATTTGGATTTTTGCTCCAGTCGTATGTTCCATTGTCAATGATCAGTCCGCCGACTGCAGTTGCACCACCCGAAATAAATTTAGTGGTTGACATTACTTCTACATGAACACCCAACGATTTCGAGTTAAAAACCGATGGCGGTGTTATGGTACTGTCGGCAATCAGTAAAATGCCGTGCTTATTTGCTATTTCTGCAAATTGGCTTATGTCGGCAATTTCGAGTTGTGGATTAGTTACCGTTTCAAAAAAAATGGCGCGCGTATTCTTGTCAATCAACGATTCAATCACTTCCGGATCAGTTGTATCCGCAAAACGGGTTTCCAGTCCGTAGGCCGAAAAACTTTGTTCGAACAAAGCAAGTGTATGCCCAAAAAGGTTTTTTCCTGAAATGATGTTATCACCCTGTTTGCAAATAGCGAGCAAGGTGGCCGAAATAGCCGACATTCCCGATGATAATGCCAGAACTTGATGAGCTCCTGTCAGCACTTTAACTTTGGTCTCGAAATATTCTACCGTCGGGTTGCTGGTTCGCGAGTAAGTATGCGCTGGTAACTCACCCCTGAAATTGGCCGCAATATCTTCGGCAGTATCAAATTCAAAAGCCACCGTTTCGTATATGGGCATGGCCAGCGCATGGTGGGGATCTTTCTTCGGAAAAGGTATGTTTAACGACCGGGTTGTAAAATTTTCCATTTCAGGATGTTTTTCAATGAATGCTAACAAAACACTTTTTGAAGCTTTTGGTTTTTCTGCCAAAGCAACGTACCGGCAAATTTGGCAATTATTTCAGAATAACCACCGATACTTGAAATTCAAATCACACTACCGGCTCAAACCATGCTTTATTTTTATCTTTGGAGAAATCAAAAATGGAGGCCGGGAACGGACTCTTGTTTACATTTACCTCAAAATGAAGAAACTTGGATTGATACTGATGATGATTTTGCCGGTTGTGGTTTTATCGCAGACCACTTCCGTGAAAATTGCGCTGTTGAAATATAACGGCGGTGGCGACTGGTATTCAAATCCAACAGCTTTGCCCAACCTGATAACTTTTTGCAACGATAACCTGAAGACCAATATTGATCCCGAACCGGGAACAGTTGAGCCGGGAAGTGTTGATCTGTTCAATTATGCTTATGTGGACTTAACCGGGCATGGCAATGTGTTTTTCTCCGGTTCGGAGGCCGCCAACCTGCGTATTTATCTTGAATCCGGAGGATTTCTTCATATCAGCGACAATTACGGGATCGATCAGTTTATCCGGCGTGAAATGAAAAAGGTATTTCCTGAACTCGAATTTGTAGAACTGCCCGAGGATCATCCGATTTACAGGCAGAAATACCGTTTCCCCGATGGATTACCAAAAATTCATGAACACGATGGAAAACCAGCCCAGGGATTCGGGTTAATTTATAAAGGCCGGCTGGTGTGTTTTTATAGCTTCGAAAGCGATTTGGGCGATGGATGGGAAGACCGGTCGGTACACAACGACCCCGAAGATGTCCGGCAAAAAGCCTTGCAGATGGGCGCCAATATTATTTCGTTTGTTTTTAATCAATAAATCGTTCCCGGATCGGGCTACTGGAACTTTGCTTTTGACGGTGCTCCCGGCGATGTTATAAAAGACGAGGAAGGTATGAAAACGATGCGCACCTTAGGCGAAAATATGGCGTGGGTGATGAAGAAGCTGGGATAGAAAGATTTTAGGTAATCTCAATTCCATGTTTTTGTATTTCACTCAAAAATCCACTTTTGTCATTTTCTCTTTCGATTAGAATCGGTTCAATCCGGTCATCAATTTGCCTACGCAATTTCCACAAAAGGGGATGAATCGAAAAGTAGTCGCCTTCCAGATGATCTACAACTATTGCTACATCAATATCGCTATCTGCCCGATAGGAATCTCTGGCATATGAGCCAAACAGGTAAACCTTTTCAAGCGGAAAATAATTCCTAAGCAAAAGGCTGTATTCCCTTACTTTAATTATAGCTTCGCTTTTATCCATTGTTGGAGTCCTTTTGTTTTTCTGAGAATTTCAGTGCATTTAACTTCTGTCAAGCTTCTAAGCAATCGCTCTTTATGCGAAGGATATCGGGCTTCAATATTAAGTGGCTCAATTTGGTCAATAAAATCTTTCTGTTCTTCAGAGAACGAATTGTAAAAGTTGCCTTGCTTTGCCAGATAGGATAAACTGTGCGAAAATGGAGCAGTTTCTGATTTTAATCCTGAAAAGTAGGCTTTGAAAATCTTCTCTATTGACTGATGACACATAAATCCCACGTACAAATACCTCTTGCTCCGAAGCATTGCTTCGGCGGTTTCCAGATCATAATCCGATATCTCAATCCAGTATTGTACCTTTTCGTTCATGCGTCTAACTTTATACCAAAGGTAAAACAAATAATTGACTATAGAAAAATGATCATTTCTTGATCGGGCTATTGGAAATTTGCCTTTGGCGGCGCTCCTGGTGATGTTCTCAAAGATGAAGAAGGCATGAAAACCATGCGAACTTTGGGCGAAAATATGGCATGGGTGATGAAGAAGCTGGGATAGAAAGATTTTTTTCAACTCTTGATTCGCATCCTTAATTAATTTCAAATTTTCACTTTTCCTTTACACTTTCTTTCAGCCTCTCAAACCTCAAACTATCCTTTGCCGATGTTTTTGGAAAGTTCTTGCCTTTTATGTGTTCGATAATTTTTTCGGCCCGTTCTTTCGATTCGGGGTGCGTGCTGATCCAATAGATTTGGCTGGGCAGATTTTGGGTTTCGTCGGCCAGCCTGTACAGGAAGTTGGCAAACGGTTCAGGATTGATACCCGCTTTTTCGAGGTAATCCACCGCAGTGAGGTCGGCTTCAGTTTCCAGTTTCCGGTCGTAAGCTGTTGACGATAAATGTTTAAGGGCTTCTTTCACGATTTCGGCATTCCCGTTTCCGGTTGACATGGAAATGAGCACCGACAAACCAATCTCTTTAATCAGTTTGTTCATCACATGGTTCTTTTCCATGTGTGCCAGCTCGTGGGCTATTACTCCCTGCAATTCAGCTTCATTTTCGCAGGCCGAAATCAGGCCTGAAAATACCACCAAATGATTGTTTGGCAACGCAAACGCATTGATTTCATCTTTCCGGAGCAGGTGGAGCTTGACTTTGGTCCGGTCAATTGAGTTGACGACACAAATACAGGTAAGCATCGAATCTACCGGAGCCACAATCGAATCTGATGTAATTTCAGATTCTGTGTTTTTCAACAATTTCCAGAATAAATCGCCGATTTTCTCTTCAGTATTTTGGGTGGTTTGCTCAATATTTAAAAGCTTCATCCAGTCAACCTGCGACAATCCCAACCATACGACAGCAATTACAGCAACCGTTAGATCCAGTTCGATGAGTATTTTCTTCATTTGGCTTTGCATATTAAATGGGTTAGGCCGCCAATTACCCACCATTCCACATGTTTGCCATTACGGGTGGCTATTGCCGTGTATATGGTTCCAATAAATTCGGTGAGGTTGAAAATAAAGATGGTGATGATGTAGGCGATATAGTTGGAAGTAATGGTTTCAGGAGTAAAAATGATGGAGATGGTCCACCAGAAACCAGCGCTGTTAAAGGGAAGCAGAAATAATTGCGACAAAAGGGCCTGTATGCAATGCCACCTCACAAAATAAGTTCCTTTCAAATTGCCGAGATAAAAAACGAAGGTGGCTATGAGGTTGATAATCGGCAAAGGCAAGCCCCCCATAATGGCAATCAGCGACATGATGTAACTGTTCGAAGCTTTTTCCAGTTCGTGCTCGCTGGGTTGATAGTTGAAATTTGTGGCTGCAATCATAGACCTTTAAATATATTCCAAATCCAATTCAGGAGAACGAGCAGGATGGCCGGGATGGCTATCCATCTTCGTTTCAGGAAAAGTTCGGTACGGTTATAAGCATTAAACAACGTGTTTTTGCGGCTCAGCACATCGCCGATCATCCAAACCGGAAAAACCAGTAAAATGGAAACAATGATGATTCCAAATGGATTCCAGAGAATTGCCCCGAAAATATCCCCATTCAGGATTGAAAGGACCGACCTGGTTGACCCACATGAAGGACAGGGTACACCTGTGACGCGTTTAAACAGACAAACACCGGGTTCCAGCGCTAAAGAAACATTCCGGTGGTAAGTTAGCATCAGCCAGATATACCCTGCTGCACAAGCCGATGACAAGAGTACATACAACTTGTTTCTGGCCATATGAATTAATAAAGAAGTTGCTGGATTTTCTGCATGTTTTTTTCGCGGGTTGCGCCCATAATAAGGAACCAGTCAATAATAGTCCAAATTCCCAATCCACCGCAAGTCAATAGTTTAGCAATTCCCAATCCGGTATCGCCAAGAATAAAGCGGTCGATTCCGAAATGCCCGGCCAAAATAGAGATGATTAAACTTATTGTCGGATCTTTTAATTGTACCGTTGAGATCATCGCCCATTTTGAATCATCCATTGAAATTAACCTTTCGCGGATTCCGTTAATCTGATAACTTTCAAAATACTTGGCATTGGTCATGATGAACATGTCGACTTTTTGTGCTTCCATTGGTTTGTTTTTGTTTATTGGTCCTACTCATAAGGCTTTTCGGCACCGCCCCGTTTCTGATATGGTTTCCGGGCTCCACATTAATCTCAAATACGATTTTTTGCAATTCAATTGTTTATGATAGGCACAAGTTAAGATAAATTCTTCTTAGTTGGTTACATCGAATTAAAATTCAAATGAAATTTTAAAAATTTGCTTTGAGGGGAATATTAGATTTCCGTAGTTTTTTTCTTCTTCCTGACTACCAGAATGGCTCCGGTCAAGGCAAGCAAAGCTCCCGCAATGGAAAGTACCGAAAAATGCTCGCCATCAATCCAACTCACTTGTAACCATGTTAAAATTCCCATCAGGGTAAAGGTGATAATTGGGTTTAAAACAATAATGATACTGACTTTTCCGGCCTCCAGATATTTTAGTGCCAGCGACAAATAGCCATAAGAAATAAGTGTATTAGCACCCAGAAAGACTAGCAAAGCCCAATAGCCAAAACTGAGATGGGTCAGATTTTGGAAATTGACAAAAGGAAGGAATATTAAAACTGGTAGCCCGAATATAAAAACATTAAGTGTTCCCACCGAATAATTCACAATCAGCTTTTTCTGCAAAGCGGCATAAGTCGCCCAGGCCACAGCTCCTGTGAGTGTTATTAGCATTCCTTTGGTATATTGACCCTCCTGCCCCATTGGAACTGCTCCAACATGCTGCTTATAAAAAATCCAAAAACCAAGAATGGCCAGCAAAAATCCGGCAATTTGTATCCGCGAAATCCTTTCCTTAAAGAAAATGATCCCAAAAACAGCGAGCAATACCGGCCCCGATTGGATTGCAACCTGCGCGTTGCTCGGACTGGTAAACTGAACCCCATACATAAAAGCGATGTAATTCCATGCCAATGCCAGTGATGATACCAGAATAAGCCTTGATGGTTTGTACAGGATTTGAAAGTCTTTCGGGTTTTTGATAGCCATCCAGATAGCCATGCCTGAAAATGCCAGTGAAAACCGAAACCAAACAATGGTTGGCGAGTCAATTTCTTTCGATGCGATCTTCAGCGCGATGGCCAACACGCCCCACATCAAAACGGTGATCAACGTATATAGAATTCCTTTTGCCTGATTGCTCATTATCTCTATCTCAACTGCGCGCCCAATTCCCGTTCGTAGGTTGAAACCAGTTTCTGCATAATTTTTTCGATCTGCTTGTCGTTCAGCGTTTTTTCATCATCGCGAAGGATGAAGCTGATGGCATACGATTTTTTGCCTTCCGGAATGCCTTTGCCTTCGTAAACGTCGAACAAATCAACCGACTGAAGCAGTTTGCGTTCAGAGCGGAATGCCAAATCCCGAAGTTGGCTGAACTGAACCGTTTTGTCGAGAAGTAATGCCAGATCGCGGCGTACTTCAGGATATTTAGGTAATTCGGCAAACACGACTTTGTTGTTTTTCAGTTCAACAAACAAGATATCCATGCTGAAATCGGCAAAATAAACCGGGTTGTCAATGCTGAATGTTTTCAATGTTTTTCCTGAAACCACACCGAATTCAACCAACTTTTTACCGTTAATTAAATACTGGATTCCTTCATTGATCAATTCGTTTGAAAAACCTTCTGATTTCAGGTTAATAACTGAGAAACCCATTCGTTTCAGGATATTTTCGGCATATGATTTCAGGAGGAAGAAAGAAGTTTTATTGGCTGGATTCGACCAGTTGGCGGCTTCTTTATCGCCGGTAACAAATAACGCCAAATGTTCTTCTTCGCGGTAATTCCTGAGGGGGTTCTCTTTCATACTGCTCCCATTAAAAAAATAGCAGTTTCCGAATTCGTACAAACGCAGGTCAGGATTTTTTCGGTTGGTATTGTGGGCAATTGATTCCAAACCTCCATACAACAGGGTCTGGCGCATACTGCCCAGGTCGTTACTCAACGGATTAAAAAGTTTTACTGTGCTGTCAATCGAATGTACCAGATTATTTTCGTAGTAGGATAATTTGTTTAACGAATTCGACCAAATCTCGTTGAAACCTTGCGCTGTAAGCATTTCAGCTATCAGGTTCCGTAATTTGGTTGGATTGGGTTTCACCGAATATTGCAGCGATGAATTGATCTGAGTTGGTAATTCAATGTTGTTGTACCCGTATATGCGCAGAATTTCTTCAATGACATCCACATCGCGTTTCACATCAACCCGATATGGCGGAACCAGTAACGACAGTCCGGTTTCTGTTTCGGCTTCGATACGGATTTCAAGGGCATCCAAAATCTGTTTGATCCGCTCTTTACCAAGATCAACGCCAATCAGACGTTTGATGCTGGCAAAGGTCACATCAACTTTAAAGTCGGCAACCGGATTTGGATAAACGTCAACAATTTCCGAAGAAATTTCGCCGCCAGCCACTTCCTTAATCAGCAAAGCAGCACGTTTCAGCGCATAAATGGTTCCGTTCGGGTCGGTTCCACGCTCGAAACGAAACGATGCATCGGTATTCAAAGTGTGGCGACGGGCAGTTTTGCGGATGTAAACCGAATCGAAGCAGGCGCTTTCAAGGAAAATACTGGTAGTTGTTTCTTTTACACCTGAATGCAAACCTCCAAACACTCCTGCAATACACATTCCTGAAGAGGCGTTACAGATCATTAGGTCATCGGGGTGCATTTCGCGTTCGGTTCCATCGAGGGTAACGAATTTTGCTCCGGCATCGAGTGTCCGCACTACGATTTTGTCCCCTTCAATTTCAGCGGCATCAAAGGCGTGAAGCGGCTGACCGGTTTCAAAAAGTACAAAGTTAGTCGCATCCACAATATTATTAATTGGCCTTACTCCGATTAGTTTCAGTTTGTTTTTCAGCCATTCCGGAGATTCTTTAACTACTAAATTCGAAATAGTAACTCCCGAATATCTTGGGCAAGCCGCCAAATTCTGAACTTCAACCGGAATTTCGAGCGAATGGTTATCCACCTTAAAATCATCAACCGAAGGCCGGTGATAACTGATAGGATGTTTTTGTTTGAGGTAGGCGGCCAGGTCGCGGGCAATACCGATGTGCGATGCGCTGTCGATGCGATTGGGTGTCAAATCAACTTCCAGAATAAAATCCGATTCGATTCTAAAATATTTGCTGGCCGGGGTCCCGGGAACAGCCGAAGGATCGAGAACCATGATCCCGTCGTGACTTATGCCAAAGCCAATTTCATCTTCGGCACAAATCATCCCTTCAGATGCTTCACCACGTATTTTCGATTTTTTTATTTTGAACTCATTTTCGCCATCATACAAAGTTGTACCAACCGTTGCCACCACCACTTTTTGCCCGGTAGCAACATTCTGAGCGCCACAAACAATGGATAAAATTTCGCCATTACCAACATTTACATTTGTTTTGCTTAAATGATCAGATTCAGGAAGTTGTTCACAGTTCAGGATTTCGCCAACAACCAAACCGCGTAAACCACCCTTTATGGTTTCCACTTCTTCCATACTTCCAACTTCCAACCCTATTTGAGTAAGAAAAGTAGCAACTTCTTCTGGTGTATAATCAAGATCGATATATTCTTTTAACCAGCGGTATGATATATTCATAATAAAATGCTTTTAGGACTGAAATTCAATGATCGCCAAAAGTAAATAAAAATTCAGGGTGAGGGAAGAAAAAGAAGTTGTAAAATTAGATCAAATTGATCCGGCAAATCGAAATATTACGGTGCTCCGCACCTAAACAATCTTCTTACATAGCAATATTCTACAAATATTTTTGTGCTCCGCACCTAAAGAGGACAACGGGAAGTTCATAAAATCGATCTTCCCTTTTTCAGGACAAATAAAATTATTGGAAAACAAAAAAACGGTGCAGAGCACCTATAATATTTGTAGAAACTAATCGCAGACCGAAAATCTAAGGTGCAGCGCACCGATGATATTTGTAGATCATAAAGAATTTCACGAACTTAGGTGCAGCGCACCGAAATACCTACTTCAAAAATTAATGCTGTGATTTTCATATTCCTGTCGTATGCACCTGCCAGCAATTCGACACATTCCTGAAATAAATCGCCTTTTTACCAGATTTACGACATTTATCACCAATGATCTAAGCCATAATCTCTATATTTCCCGCCAAATTTCAATCAAAACCTTTCGAAATGAAAAAAATTGTGATAACAATCGTTGCTTTAACATTGATCGCAAGTTCAATAAATACAAGCAAAGGACAAACCAGAGACATGAGCAATCCCTTCTTTAGCGAGTACAAAACACCGTTTCAGGTTCCACCTTTTAACGAAATTAAGCTGGAACATTTCAAACCTGCTATGGAAGCAGGTATCGTTGATCAACTTGCTGAAATTAAAGCCATAACCGATAATAAAGAAGCGCCAACTTTCAATAATACTATTCTGGCATTCGACAATTCAGACGAGTTACTGAACAAAACCCGTATTTTCTCCAAACTGAACTCGGCCAATACCAACGACCAGATGCAGGCACTCGCACGCGAAATTACCCCGATGATGTCGGCCCACGGCGACAACATCATGCTCAACATGGACCTTTTCAAACGTGTAAAAGCTGTTTATGAAAATCGCAATGCGATGAACCTGAACCACGATCAGCTTCGACTGGTAGAAAAAATCTATAAAGATTTTGAGCGCAACGGGGCAAATCTTCCAGAGGATAAACAGGCCGGATTGCGCAAACTGAACGAGCAGCTTTCGATGCTGGGCCTCAAATTCGGCGAAAATACGCTGGCCGAAACTAACAAGAATTTCAAAATGGTGGTCGAAAAGAAAGAAGACTTGAAAGGTTTACCTGACGATGTGATTACTGCGGCCGCAGAACTGGCAAAAAAAGCTGGTCAGGAGGGAAAATGGGTGTTCACACTGCAGAAACCAAGCATGTTGCCATTTCTTCAGTATGCCGAAAACCGCAGCCTGCGCGAAAAACTATACAAAGGCTACCTGAACCGCGGAAATAACGACAACGCTTTCGACAATAAACTGAATATTGAAAAAATAGTAAAACTTCGCGCCGAGCGTGCAAAACTTCTGGGTTACCCGAATTTCGCCGCCTATGTGGTTGACGAGAATATGGCCAAAACATCCGAAAATATAAACGAATTCCTGATGAAACTTTGGGTTCCGGCACTCGAACGGGCTAAATTGGAACGTGCAGATATGCAGGCCACGATCAACAAGGAAGGCGGCAATTTCAAGCTCGAATCGTGGGACTGGTGGTATTATGCCGAAAAAGTGCGCAAAGCCAAATATGACCTTGATGGAGCCCAGTTGAAACCCTATTTCAAACTCGAGAATGTTATCAACGGAATGTTTTATGTGGCCAACAAACTGTATGGCGTTAAATTTATCAAACGTACCGATCTTCCGGTTTACAACGAGGAAGTAATGGTTTACGAAGTTCAGGAAGCCGATGGAAGACACATTGGAGTATTATATATGGACTTTCACCCAAGGCCTGGCAAAAATAATGGTGCCTGGTGCAATTCTTACCGCTCACAATCCTATAAAGATGGTAAAAAAATTGCCCCGGTCGTTTCCATCGTCTGCAGCTTTACCCGCCCTACGGGAAATGTTCCGGCCCTGCTGAGCTTCGAAGAGGTAACCACTTTATTTCACGAATCCGGACATGCGTTCCACTCGTTGTTTACCGATGGTCCTTACAAACGCACAGCCCGCGATGTTCCGCGCGATTTCGTAGAACTTCCCTCGCAAATCATGGAAAACTGGGCTTCAGAACCTGAAGTTCTCCGGGTGTACGCCAAACATTATCTGACCGGAAAAGTTATTCCTGAAGAACTGATTACGAAACTCAGCAAAAGCGCACAGTTCAACCAGGGTTTCGAAACTGTTGAATACCTGGCAGCTTCGTTACTCGATATGGATTATCACACCCAGGATTTAAAAAGCGATGTGCCAACCTTTGAAAAAGCATCGCTGGATAAACTCGGCCTAATTAACGAAATCGCTCCGCGTTACCGCAGCACCTATTTTTCACATATTTTCTCCGGAGGTTATTCTGCCGGTTACTACGTTTACATTTGGGCTGCCGTGCTCGATGCCGATGCTTTTGATGCTTTTAAACAAAGCGGCGATTTGTTTAATCCTGAACTGGCTGCCAAATTCAGGACTTTATTAACCAAATCGGGCGCTGATGAAGGAATGACCATTTACAAGAACTTCCGGGGACAGGAACCTTCGATCGAACCATTGCTGAAGAGAAGGGGATTGAAATAATATCATTTATTTCAACGCTGTCAGGTCTAAAGACCCTGACAGGTCAATAAAGGAAATTACCTGACAGCGTTTGAAAAACCTGACAGCGTTTATTTATATCGAACAAAAACAACTTTTAAACCTTTTAACATGCAAAAAATTGGAATTACACTGGTTGCAGTCTCGCTTATTTTGAGTTCATGCAATCAGAAAAAAACTTCTCAGAAAGACATGAACAATCCATTCTTTAAAGCGTACTCCACACCGTTTCAGGTTCCGCCATTCAACGAAATCAAACTGGAGCATTTCCTGCCTGCCATTAATCAGGGAATTGAAGACCAATTAGCCGAGATCAAGACTATTACTTCAAATGCAGAAGCGCCAAATTTCGAAAATACCATTCAGGCATTCGATCAATCGGGTTTGCTGCTAAACCGGGTAAGTTTGACTTTCGACAACCTGAACTCGGCCAACACCAACGATGAGATGCAGGCATTGGCCCGTGAGATCACACCAAAAATTTCGACCCACCGCGATAATATCATGCTCAACAAAGATATTTTCTCCCGCATCAAAGCTGTTTATGAAAAGAGAAACGAAATGAACCTGGATCCCGAACAACTTCGTGCTACAGATAAATACTATCAGGATTTTGTTCGCAGCGGGGCTAATCTTCCGGACGAAAAACAAGCTGAATTGCGCAAATTGAACAACGAGCTATCCATGCTGACCTTGAAATTCGGTGAAAATATATTGGCCGAAACCAACAAAAATTTCAAGTTGGTCATTGATAACGAAGCGGACCTGAAAGGTCTTCCGGCAGATGTAATTTCGGCGGCTGCTGAAGTTGCCAAAAATGCCGGTCAGGAAGGAAAATGGGGTTTTACCCTTCAAAAAACTAGCTGGATACCTTTTCTTCAGTATGCCGAAAACCGCGAATTGCGAAAAGAACTTTACAATGGTTGGCTTAGTCGCGGAAATAACAACAATGCCAACGACAATAAAGAAATTATCAGCAGCATTGCAAAACTTCGCGAACAACGGGCTAAATTGCTTGGATTCGACACCCATGCTGCTTATGTAGTTGATATAAACATGGCCAAAACTCCGGCAAATGTGTATGATTTTCTCCTGAAATTGTGGGAACCAACACTGAAACGTGCAAAAACAGAACTTGCTGACATGCAAGCCTTGAGTGACAAGGAAGGCGGAAAGTTCAAATTGGAAATGTCGGATTGGTGGTACTACGCCGAAAAAGTGCGCAAGGCCCGGTACGACCTCGACGAATCGGCAATCAAACCCTACTTCAGCCTCGACAATGTGATGAAAGGAATGATGCACGTTTCGAACAAATTATATGGTATTAACTTCATCGAGCGTACCGACCTTCCGGTGTACAACGAAGAGGTAAAAGCCTTCGAAGTTCAGGAAACCGATGGTTCGCACATCGGTATTTTATATGTGGATTTTCACCCAAGGCCCGGGAAAAACGGTGGAGCCTGGTGTACTTCTTTCCGCGATTCATGGTACCAGGACGGGAAAAAAGTTACTCCTGTAGTTTCGATCGTTTGTAATTTCACCCGGTCTGTTGGAAATGTTCCGGCTCTTCTAAGTCTCGAAGAAGTAACAACACTCTTCCATGAATCGGGCCACGCCCTGCATGCTTTGTTCACTGACGGACCATACCGCCGCACTGCAGGGAGCGTTCCGCGCGATTTCGTTGAATTGCCTTCTCAGGTGATGGAAAACTGGGCAACCGAACCTGAAGTATTGCGCTCGTATGCCAAACATTACCAAACAGGTGAGGTGATGCCCGAATCGTTGATTGAAAAAATTACAAATAGCGCACAATTTAACCAGGGTTTTCTCACCGGCGAATATATTGCAGCCTCTTTGCTCGATATGGATTGGCACAGCAAACCGTTTAACGGCGATGTACTGGCATTCGAAAAAACTTCGATGGACAACATAGGATTGATTCCTGAAATTGCTCCACGTTACCGGAGCACCTATTTCTCGCATATTTACTCCGGAGGTTTCGATTATTCAGCAGGCTATTATGTGTACCTTTGGGCTGCAGTACTCGATGCCGATGCTTTTGATGCCTTCAAACAAAGCGGCAATATTTTCAATCCTGAGATTGCAACTAAATTCCGAACACTGCTTGCTAAAAGCGGATCGGATGAAGGGATGAACATTTATTGGAATTTCCGTGGTCAGGATCCTTCACTGGAGCCACTTTTGAAAAACCGCGGATTGAAATAAAAAAGGAAGATATCAGATTTTAGACATCAGATAAAAAGACTCATTTTGCGAAAGTGAAACTAAAGTAAATAGTCATGAAGAAGATTTGTTCTCTCATTATTATCGTTTCCGGGATTTTTTTCAGTACAGGGATTATGGCCCAGGAAGAAATTAAAATTGTTTCGGTAACTGAAGAAATAAACTTCGATGGAATTCCGTCTGAACCAATATGGAAAATCAGTCAGAAATTCCCGTTGACGATGCATTTCCCGGTTTACAACAACCAACCCACCGAAAAAAGTGAGGTACACATTGCTTTTGACAAAAATTACCTTTGGATAGGAGCCAGCCTTTACTACAACGATATTTCAACACTGGTCTCAACAAGTAAAAAAAGAGACGAAATTTCAGATAATTCCGACTCATTTGGAATTCTCCTCGACACTTACGACGATAATGAAAACGCATTGGCCTTTTTCACAATGCCTTCGGGACTAAAAATTGACTATACTGTTTCGAATGATGCAGCCAATGCCAGACCAGATGATGAAAGTAAAAATTACACCTGGAATGCATTCTGGGATGTGAAGACAGCAAAAGACGAAAAAGCCTGGTATGTTGAGATGCGGATTCCATTTTCGAGCTTGCGGTTTCAAAGTGAAAACGACATCACGAAAATGGGATTAATTATTACCCGGAATATCAGTCATTCCAATGAATCAGACACTTACCCTCCTATTGATACAAAATATGGGATGAATGCAAAAATTAAACCTTCGTTGGGACAAACCATTGTTTTTGAAGGTATAAAACCACATAACCCATTGTATATATCTCCATACGTCATTGGCGGCCTGTCCCGAAACTGGGAATCAAATAACGGCCAAAATTTAAAAACAGATGATCCGAAGTTCACTGGCGGACTTGATGTGAAGTACAACCTAAATAGTAACCTGACTCTCGATTTTACTGTGAATACAGATTTTGCCCAGGTCGAAGCCGATGATGAACAGGTTAATCTCACCAGATATTCTCTGTTTTTTCCTGAAAAAAGGCTTTTCTTTCAGGAGCGATCCGGAATCTTTAATTTTGAATTAGGTGGGCCGCAGAACTTGTTTTACAGCCGGAAAATTGGTATCACGAACGGCGAACCAGTAAATATTCTTGGTGGCGCCCGACTTGTAGGAAGACTTGGCAAATGGGATGTTGGTTTTCTGGACATGAATACTGAAAAATTTAACGGTAATCCGTCTGAAAATTTTGGAGTAGCCCGGTTAAGGAAACAAGTAATAAACGAAAATTCATACATAGGTGGAATAGTAACAACCCGGCTTGGATTTGATGGAAATTATAATGTTGCATACGGAATTGACGGAATCTTCAGGGTTTTTCAAGATGACTATCTGGATATCAAAATTGCACAAACACAGGATAAGAATATCGAAAGCAAAACGGCATCGCTCGATCCTACTTTTTTTAGGTTGGCCTGGCAACGGCGTTCAGAGGAAGGCTTCGGCTATGATGCCCTTTATGCATACTGGGGAAAGGATTTTAATCCCGCATCAGGTTTCATGTTTCTGAACAATTTACATGAACTCAGATCTTCTATTCAATATGGATGGTTTCCAAAAGATTCCAAAATTTTCAATTACCGCACTGGTATAGATTTCGAAATGCTAAGCAGAATAAAAGATGGAAGTATTGAAAACATGGAAGTCTCACCTGAATTTGAGATCACTCTCAAAAGCGGATATTCCTCCTTTACCGGACTTGCCTACCGCAAAGAAGGAGTTTTGGAGGATTTTAACCTTACTGAAAACGTTATAGTCCCAGCCGGAGATTACTCTTTTTGGGGAATACACGGGTTCATGAACTCTCCTAGGACAAAAAAGTTTGCAACAATTATTGGCTACGAAGCTGGTGAATTCTATGATGGGAAACGTGTTTCGTTCGAATTGAGTCCGGAGCTTAATTTGTCGTCAAGCCTCCAACTTTCGGGAACCTATAAGATTGATCGTGTCAATTTTCCAGCTCGATCACAGGAATTTACCAATAGCATAGCCCGGCTAAAGCTGACTTATATGCTCAATACACAAATATCAATGAGTTCATTTGTCCAGTATAATGAGTCTGATAATATTCTAATTACCAATTTCAGGTTGAGGTACAATCCAAAGGATGGAAATGATTTCTATCTGGTCTTTAACGATCTTCGCAATGCGGGTAAAATCGATCCCGGAATAAAATCACCACCATTTCTGAACCGGACCCTCTTGTTAAAATACACGCATACATTCCGTTTATAAACAAATTTAGCTGACTTTATTTTATAGCGCTTAAAACTTCATTTCGTAAATACGGAACGGGTCTTTTTGTTTCTGAGTAACAATCAGAAAAAATAAATCAAAAAATAGGGTAACCTTTTCAGTTTTAGAGGAATAAATATAAATAAAGGCTTTTTTGTCTTTTATTAAACCTTAAGCAACATTTTGTTCCATCTTAAACACAACTCTTATGGCTGATTTTACACAAGCATTCCAGTTGATGATAGCGCACGAGGGTGGCTATGTCAACGATCCGGATGATCCGGGAGGCGAAACCTACAAAGGTGTTGCCCGAAAAATTCACAGCAAATGGACTGGCTGGACAACCGTTGATATGCTGAAACGCCAGTCGGATTTTCCTGCTAATCTCGACAAAGATGCAGAACTTCAGGAAGCAGTTTCCGATTTTTACCGCGTAACTTTTTGGGATCCAATGAAGGGCGACCAGATTACAGTACAGGAAGTTGCCAACTCAATTTTCGATTTTGGGGTTAATGCCGGATTAAGTACAAGTTCAACATTGGCACAAATGGTTATAGGCGCTAAAACTGATGGTGTAATTGGCCCCCAATCTATCAATAGTTTAAACGCTTTCAATTCCGAACACTTTCTGGCAGCATTCACAGTAGCTAAAATCGCCAGATATGTTAACATTGTAAAAAGACGACCAACCAGCCGGAAATACTTCTACGGATGGGTATTACGCGCATTAGGAGAGACAGCTTGAAAGCCCCTCCTAAATCCTCCCCACAAGGGGAGGACTTAAAGAACACTACTAACAACTTAATACGATAATTATGAAAACAAAAAATTTAATCGGAGCTTTTCGGCTCCCTCCCCTTGTAGGGAGGGCCGGGGTGGGGCTTCAGGGGGGAGGCCGTTTATGAGTTTTTTACAAGATTTATTTTCAGGAGGAGCCAATACGCTTGTCAATTCGGTAGGCAAAGTGCTCGACAATGTGGTTACAACCAAGGAGGAAAAGATGCAGCTCGAAAACGAAATCCTTAAATCGGAAATGCAGTATCAGCTTGATTTAAAAAAGCTTTCAAACGAAGAACAGCAAATGATATTGGGAGATATCAGCAGCGCCCGGCAACGGGAAGTTCAAATGTTAAGCAGTGCAAATGCAACAACAATAAATAAAAACCTGATGCCAATCATGGCGATGGGAACAATTCTTATTGTTTTGGGTTTATTTTATGTTTTAATCTTTTCACCATCAATTATCAAGGCTGAAAGCAAAGATATTGTCATGTATATTCTGGGTGTCTTAAGTGCTGTGTTAACACAAGTATACAGTTACTACTTCGGATCATCGGCCGGAAGTGCTACCAAGTCTCAAACTATTGCGGATATAAAAACAAAATAACTATTTATGCACGCAAGTTAAAGCCCGTTTTTGAGTTCAGAAGCGGGCTTTTTTTACCTGCAAATTTCATGGAAGTTCTTTTTCCGGAAGAAATATGTTTTAACTTCAACCAATCAAAACTTATAAAACCCAAACTCATGAACCGTCGCAATTTTATTCAAACCACCGGACTTTCGGCAGTTGGACTGAGCCTTTCAGGAAAAGGGCTGGCCAGTTCAATTTTAACTTCAGGAGCAGTAAAACGCCCCATTTGTGCATTTACAAAATGCCTTCAATTCCTGTCATTCGACGAGATTGGTGAAGCACTTTCATTTCTGGGTTTTGATGGCGCCGATATTACACTCCGTCCCGGCGGACAGGTTGAACCTTCAGAAGTAAAAACGGCCCTGCCCCTGGCTGTAAAAACTCTTCAGAAATACAACATCGCCCTTCCGATGGTGGTGACTTCCATAACCAACACTTCTGATCCGCTGACCCAAGATACCCTTCAGGCTTTGGCAGATTCGGGCATAAAATATTACCGCACGGGTTGGTTGAAATATGATCTGGCCAAAACCATACAGCAAAACCTCGACATTCACCGGAAAACCATTGAGCAACTGGCCGGGCTGAATGAAAAACTGGGCTTGCATGGAGCATATCAGAACCATTCGGGTGTGGAAGTTGGCGGCCCTGTATGGGATATTTACGAATTGGTGAAAAATGTGAATCCCCAATTTATGGGTGTTCAGTACGATATCAGGCATGCTGTAACTGAAGGTGGATATTCCTGGATTTTAGGAATGAAACGTGTGGCACCATGGATTAGAACCATCGACATTAAAGACTTTGTATGGGAGAAAACTCCGGCTGGACCTTGGAAACACTCCAATGTTTTACTTGGGGAAGGAATGGTCAATTTCGAGCAATTCCTGAAAGAGTACGCCAGTTTGAAAGTAGAAGCGCCTATCAGCATTCACTTCGAATATGATTTGGGTGGCGCCGAATTGGGCAAAAAAGAAATCACCATGGACCGGATGAAAATTTTCGGAATGATGAAGAAGGACTTGATCTGGTTTAGGGAAGCCATGCAGAAGCATCAAATAGAATCTTGATCAGGAATCAGTTTTTCTTCAAAACATGTGAACAAATCTGGCCGGAACCCGAAATTCTCAAAATATAAACACCTGATTTTAAAAAGGAAAGATCGACTTTTAACTTCTGGTCACCTTGATGCAGATTATTGGAATCCCACTTTTTAACTTCAGTTCCCAAAATATTATAAATACTTATTTGAACGGCTCCGGATATTTTAGACTGAATTTCAACTGTTACAAAATCTTTGACCGGATTAGGATACACGTTTCCGATTGAAAACGATTGCTGTTCTGTTGATATACCAGAGCTAAAAGAGCTGTTCTTTTTTGCTGAGGAGCTTGTATTTTGAGCAAAACTACCCAGTGAAACAAACGTTATAAGTAAAAATGTAAAAATTGTCCTCATATCAAATCTAATTGCTTTTGCTTTATTGACAAAAATCACACCATTAAGTTGCAACAGGTTCAAAAAAAAAGCTGACCTTTCTGAGATCAGCTTTTTTTAGCTTTATGTTGACCGAAAATTACTCAGCAACAGAAATACAGTCAACCGGACAAACTTCTGCACATGAACCACAATCGGTACAAAGGTCGGCATCAATTTTATAGATATCGCCCTCAGCAATCGCTTCCACCGGACATTCATCAAGGCATGTACCACAAGCAATACATTCTTCTGAAATTTTATAAGCCATAACTTTATTTTTTTTGTTTTTAATTGCTGCAAATGTACAAAGTTTGACAAAAAATCAAAAAATTAACAAAATTAATTTCCGGCAAAATGTGAACATTTAATATTTAAGGTGGTCAAAGGTTAAATTTTGGACTGTTCGTTTGAGCCTGATTTCGCACAATAAAAACTACAAACCACCTTCAATCCGCACTTTTCACATTTGGGCGATCGCGCCAAACAAGTATATCGCCCATGCAAAATGAGCCAATGATGTGCCAAAGGAATTAACTCTTCAGGGAAATATTTCACCAGTTGCTTTTCAGTTTCAAAAGGAGTTGTTGAATTGGTGCTCAGCCCAATCCGTGCAGCCACACGAAAAACATGGGTGTCAACGGCCATTGTTGGCTTATTATAAACCACCGAAGCAATCACATTGGCTGTTTTCCGGCCAACACCAGGTAGTTTTTGTAATTCGTCAATATCATCGGGAACCAGGCCACCAAAATCGCTCACCAACATGCGGGCCATACCCACCAAATGTTTGGCTTTGTTGTTAGGGTACGAACATGAACGGATATAATCAAAAACTTCTGCAGATTCAACCATAGCAAGCTTTTCAGGAGTTGGAAACCGGCGGAATAATTCAGGAGTGATCAGATTGACCCTTTTGTCGGTACACTGGGCTGATAAAATAGTCGCCACCAACAATTGGTATGGATTGATGTATTCCAACTCGGTTTCGGCTATGGGCATTTCTTTTTGAAAATAATTGATTACCCACTCGAAAAGTTCTTTTTTTTCCATTTTTAATATTCTTTCAATGCTTCAAACATAAACAAAAACAATCATTCAACAATTCGGCAATTAAAGAGGTGGATTGTTCAATTGCCGAATTGTTGAATTGACAAATTCAATTAATAGTAGTCCTTAGTATGAGAGAAACATAAAGCCCATAAAAGAATATCTGTTATTACATGCAGTTGAAGGTTCAGCCCAGTATGGGCGAAATATTTGTAGCCCGGGGCAAACGACGTAGGAGTGACGCCCCGGGTAGGAAAGAGTCAAAGAAAACCGGCCGTGTAAAAGAGTTTCTCAAGGCATAAACCTTCTTTCGGACGGAAATGAATTCGCGATCAAAATTGCAGTTATATAAAAGGTCATAAGCTACTTCATTGTGGAAGCCTAAAATGTTATTTTTGCAGAAAAAATTTATGACTCCGTTTTTACAGGCTGAAAATTTATCGAAGCGTTTTGGCGATCAGCTCTTATTCGAAAATATTTCATTTACCATATTTCAGCATCAAAAAATTGCCCTTATTGCCCGGAATGGCGCTGGGAAAACCACGCTCATGGAAATTCTGGCCGGAAATGACACTCCTGAATTTGGTCAGATAACTAAAACAGGAGATATTCGGATTGGTTACCTAAAGCAAATTCCGGACCTGGATGAGAATCAAACAGTTTTCGAGGCTGTTTTTCAATCGGGCGACGAAATGGTGGAAATCATCAGAAACTTTGAACTAGCCTTGCACCATAATCACAAAGAAGAAATAACCAAATACACCGAGTTGATGGAACGCCATCATGCCTGGGACTATGAAGTGAAAGTGAAACAGATACTTAGTCAGTTAAAAATTAACGATTACGACCAACCCATTTCAGAGCTTTCAGGAGGACAAAAAAAGCGGGTAGCGATGGCAAATGTGCTGATTAATGAACCTGATTTACTGATGCTGGATGAGCCAACCAACCACCTCGATCTGGAAATGATTGAATGGCTCGAGAACTACCTCGAAAAAACAAAAATTACTCTGTTCATGGTTACACACGACCGCTATTTTTTAGATCGTGTTTGCAACGAAATTCTGGAAATGGAGGGAAATACGATTTACCGCTATCGGGGAAATTATTCCTATTTTCTGGAAAAACGACAGGATAGAATGGATTCGGCTGCTGCTGGTGTTGAAAAAGCAAAAAACCTGCTTCGCACCGAATTGGAATGGTCGCGAAGGATGCCGCAGGCACGGGGGCACAAATCGAAATACCGCATGGAGCGAGTGGACGACCTGATTGTGAAGGCATCACAGAATCTAAACGAAAACAACATCGAGCTGAGCATGAATTCGTCGCGTATCGGAAATAAAATCCTTGACCTTGAACTCATCAGTAAATCTTATGGCGATCTTTGCCTGATTAAGGATTTTACGTATAAATTTCAGCGGTTCGAGAAGGTGGGGATTGTGGGTAAAAATGGCACCGGCAAATCAACTTTTCTGAATATAGTGACCGGAAATATTCCTGCTGACTCAGGCCAGGTTGAAATCGGGCAAACCATCCGTTTTGGATATTATCAGCAAACCGGTATTGAGTTTAATCCGGGCGATAAAGTGATCGATGCGGTGAACAAAATCGCCGAAGTCATCAATTTCGAAGATGGACGTAAACTAACTGCCTCGCAGCTTTTGACAACCTTCCTGTTTCCTCCCGATACACAATATTCGTTTGTGGAGAAGCTTTCAGGAGGAGAAAAGCGCAGGTTGTATTTGTGTACCATCCTGATGACCAATCCGAATTTCCTGATCCTCGACGAGCCAACCAACGACCTGGACATCATGACCCTGTCTATCCTGGAAGAGTATCTGCGTGTATTTCAGGGCTGTGTGATCATCGTGTCGCACGACCGGTATTTCATGGATAAAATCGTTGATCACCTGTTTGTTTTCGACGGAGAAGGCAATATTAAAGATTTTCCCGGGAGCTATACAATATGGCGTAATAAGCAATTAGAGGAAGAGGAGCATGAAAAAAAGCTGAGAAAACCGGAAACCAGAACTGTGCCCAAAACTGTAAAGGAAAAGGAAAGAAAATTGACTTTCAACGAAAAGAAGGAACTGGAAAAGCTAGAAAAAGATATTGAAATACTCGAATCGGAGAAGATGAAAATAAGTGATGAGTTACATTCCGGAATATTGACCACCTCACAGTTGCAGGAAAAATCATCACGATTTGGAGATATTACCGGATTGCTTGAAGAAATGGAAATGCGCTGGCTTGAATTGAGCGAACTGGCATAAAATAGTGATCAGTGGCTAGTGATCAGTCGCAGTTGGCGGAAAAGTGTTGCGGG
>PNOH01000048.1 GCA_013824715.1 Odoribacter sp.
CACGCGGGATGGCTGGTTCAGGCTTGCGCCCATTGACCAATATTCCTCACTGCTGCCTCCCGTAGGAGTCTGGTCCGTGTCTCAGTACCAGTGTGGGGGATCATCCTCTCAGAACCCCTAGACATCGTAGCCTTGGTAAGCCGTTACCTTACCAACTAGCTAATGTCACGCATGCCCATCTGTAACCACCGGAGTTTTATCTGAAAAACCATGCGGCTTCTCAGAACTATGAGGTTTTAATCCACATTTCTATGGGCTATCCCTCTGTTACAGGTAGGTTGCATACGCGTTACTCACCCGTGCGCCACTCTCACCCCGGTTGCCCGGGGATCCCGTTCGACTTGCATGTGTTAGGCCTCCCGCTAGCGTTCATCCTGAGCCAGGATCAAACTCTCCGTTGTAAGTTAAAAGTTAAATATTCTCCAGCTCTATGACGTTAACTCAATTTCTATTTGCGTTACCTTCCTTGTTTTTCCTTTTCCCAATATTTTCAATGAACTTATTTTGTCTTGCGACTATCGTTTCTCCTCATCTATTAATACCTCTTGCGAAGTGCTTTCCATTCGGATAAATTCAATCTGTTTTATTAGAACTCTTCTGTTTTTCGCTTCTACTTTTTTGAGAATTCCTCAATTCCGTTTCAGCGGGGTGCAAAGTTAAGAAGCTTTTTCAATCCTCCAAAAGAAAACTTTTATTTTATTTCCTTTATTTTCCTGACCTCAATCCCTTCTGTGAACTATTCCGTTTTTAGCGGCTGCAAAGGTAAACGCCTTTTTGAAAATTCCAAAAGTTATTTAAAGTATATTGGACTTTTATTTCAGAAACCTCTTTTCCACCTTTTCACACTTAATCCACTGTTATAAGCGAAATACTCTCCTTTGAAAGCGGCTGCAAAGATAGAGCCCTTTTCATCCTTTCCAAATCAAAATCATCCTTTTTTTGGTAAAATTTCAACACTTCAACACCTCTTTCTGGTAATCAGAAAGTTATAAGAAGTGTCCAATGTTAACTTTCTGTAAGAATGAGGTAAAAAAACCTAAAAATTGATCCCAATCATCGAGTATTATCAATCTGCCATTTCTATTTTATAGGCAGCAAGATCTTCAACCACCGAACTGCGGATAAATTCGGCATGCCCTTTTACCAGCGATTTGGTCAGTTTAATGAATACCTTGGCTGATTTGGTGAATGAGGTATCGCGGTTGCTGTCAACCACAAGCAGGTAACTCATAATGATAAACCCAGCCATCTCAACCAAACGACGGGCATGGAAGTCAATAAATTCATTATCGTTACTTTCAACCACTTTGGCAACGGCCTGTTCGTAATCATCGGTAAGGATAATCAGGGTGCGGCGCATGAATTCCAGTTCAGGAGTAATTTTTTGAGACTCGTATTCGCGAATCTGCGCCAGATAACCTCCGGTGGTAACACCACGAATAGCGGCAACAACCTGAAGCTGGGTAGTTCCTTCATAAATAGAAGTAATACGGGCATCGCGGTAGATACGTTCAACAGGATAATCTTTCATAAATCCAGATCCGCCGTGAATCTGAACGGCATCATAAGCCAGTTGATTACAGAACTCGCTGGAGATACCTTTTCCAAGAGGTGTAAATAAATCGGCAAGCCGCTGATATTTCTTCATTTCCGACTTTTCGTCCTTTTCAAGGGTTCGTTCTTCCGAAATATAAAAGTATGTTTTATACATGTCAACAAAACGTGCTGTTTCGTACAACAAAGTACGTGAAGCGTCCAGTTTAGCCTTCATGGTGGTAATCATTTCGTACACGGCGGGAAAGCGTATAATTGCTTTTCCGAATTGAACGCGTTCTTTGGCAAATGCCAATGCTTCGCGGTAAGCTGATTCGGAAACACCAACTGACTGAGCAGCGATACCCAATCGGGCGCCGTTCATCAGGGCCATCACATATTTGATCAATCCCAATTTTCTATCACCTACCAGTTCGCCGGGAGCATCCTTAAATACAAGCTCGCAGGTTGGAGAACCAATAATTCCAAGCTTGTGCTCAATACGACGAACAGTGACACCGCCATTGCGTTTGTCGTAGATAAACATCGATAATCCCCGTCCATCTTTTGTTCCTGCTTCTGAGCGTGCCAGTACCAGAGCAATGTCACCATCGCCATTCGTGATAAAACGTTTGACACCGTTCATCAGCCAGGTTCCTTTCTTCTCGTTCCAGGTGGCTTTCAACTGAACAGCCTGAAGATCGGAACCTGCATCTGGTTCAGTTAAATCCATGGCCATGGTTTCTCCTGCACAAACACGCGGTAAATATTTTGCTTTTTGTTCTTCCGAAGCAAATTCGTTGATGGTTTCAGCACAATCCTGAAGTCCCCAGATGTTCACAAAACCAGCATCGGCACGCGAAACAATATCGGCAGCCATAATATAAGGTACAATCGGGAAATTCAAACCATCATATTTGCGTGGCAACGACATGCCCATTAACCCGGCTTTGCGAAGTGCATCAATATTTATTTCGGTTCCGCGGGCATAAATCACATGACCATCAACCACACTCGGGCCTTCAGCATCAATACCTTCAGCATTTGGAGCTACAATCTCTGCACAAATTTCGCCAACCACTTCAAGTACTCTATTATAACTATCCTGCGCATCTTCGTAATCCATGGGAGCAAAATCGTACTTCTTCTTTTCTTCGAAATTCCGTTCCTTCAACCGAACAATTTTCTCCATCAGCGGATGGGTCAAATGAAATTTCAG
Organism: Odoribacter sp.; assembly: GCA_013824715.1. GTDB lineage: Bacteria > Bacteroidota > Bacteroidia > Bacteroidales > Prolixibacteraceae > Aquipluma. The sequence continues at coordinate 2,753 of PNOH01000048.1, forward strand.
ATCTTTATTATCGGTATAAAAATTAGCCATTTTGTTTAAATTTAGAAGCCCCTCCTAACCTCCCCATAGGGGAGGGATTTAAAGAAAAGACTTCGGTTATTCCATTTAATATTCATTTTTTTTAGTTCTCCCCTCCTTCGGAGGGGCCGGGGGAGGCCATTATTTTGTATTTGCTTTATAATACTTGATCATTTTAGGAAGGATGACAGATACATCGCCAGTGATCACATAATCGGCAATGGAATTGATCGGAGCTTCAGGATCGGTATTGATCGCAATAATCTGGGCAGATTCTTCCATGCCGGCGCGGTGCTGGATTTGTCCTGAAATTCCACAGGCTATGTAGAGTTTCGGACGAACAGTAGTTCCGGTTTGCCCAATCTGGCGTTCGTGATCAACATATCCTGAGTCAACAGCAGCGCGTGAAGCGCCAACTTCGCCTCCCAATACTTCAGCCAATTCGAAAAGTAGATTGAAATTTTCTTTAGAGCCAACACCATATCCTCCTGCAACAATAATTCCGGCTCCTTTGATGTTCACTTTGCTCTTTTCCATGTGACGTTCGATCAGTTCAATCACAAAATCAGTGTCATTAACGTATTTGGAAACATCCAGCTTATTGATTTTCCCCTTGTAGTCCGGATCGAGAATTGTTTTTTTCATCACTCCTTCGCGCACTGTAGCCATTTGTGGACGGCAATCGGGGTTAATGATGGTAGCAATGATGTTTCCCCCAAAGGCCGGGCGAATCTGGTAAAGCAAATCAGTATAAACTTTATCGAGCTTTTTATCTTCGTGATCTCCAATAACCAAAGAAGTACAATCGGCAGTTAAACCGCTGTGCAAAGCTGATGAAACGCGCGGGCCCAAATCGCGGCCAATTGAACTTGCTCCCATCAGGGCGATCTGTGGTTTTTCTTCCTGAAAAAGTTTGACTACAATCGAATTATGCGGCAAAGTAGTGTATGGAGCCAGTCGTTTATCATCGGCAATGTGCAATACATCTACTCCATAAGGGAAAATATCCTTTTCAATGCCATCCAATTTATACCCGATGGCAATTGCCTCGAGCTTACATTTTAATTCGGTGGCCAGCGAACGTCCTTTAGTCAGTAATTCCATGCTAACCTCGGCAACCTGTCCGTCTTCTATTTCGCAATAAACAAAAACACTATTCATAATTTGGGATGTTTTAACTATTATCCGATTGTATGATTTTCAATTAACTCGCGCATCAGTTGATCCATATCTTCGTCGGAAGAGGTAATTACTTTAGCTCCCTTTGACTGAAGAACAACGTTCTCAACCTTTTTAACCTTGGTAGGCGAACCGGTCAATCCCAATTCATTCGGATTAACTTCTATATCCTGTACGGTCCATTCTTTGATATTCAGGTATGGGCGGTCGTTATACAAGTGCAAATAGTCGTCGTTTGCTTCCTGCATTTCGGAGATTGTTTTGGCATGTTTGTATTTCATGATCAGTTTGGCATTGCGTGCACGGCAATCAGGAGCCGAACTATTCACGGTAATAACCAAAGGGATCGGGCATTTCACCACTTCTACACCTCGTTCGAGACGACGTTTCAAAGTAACCATATCTTTATTAATTTCCTGAACCTCTTCAACGTAAGTAACCTGTGGAAGTCCAAGTTTTTCGGCAACCTGTGGCCCAACCTGAGCAGTATCACCGTCGATAGCCTGACGACCTGCGATGATAATATCATAAGCTCCGTGTTTTTTCAATGTCTGAGCAAGCGCATACGAAGTTGCCAGGGTATCAGAACCGGCAAAAGCACGGTCGGTCAATAAAATACCATCGTCTGCACCACGAAACAACCCTTCGCGGATGATTTCAGCGGCCCGGCCAGGGCCCATGGTTAAAATGGTGATGGTTGTTCCCGGAAATTTGTCTTTTATCCGAAGCGCCTGTTCGAGGGCATTTAAGTCTTCCGGGTTGAAAATAGCCGGAAGTGCAGCCCGATTGACGGTTCCATCTGCTTTCATGGCATCTTTGCCAACATTCCGGGTATCAGGAACCTGTTTGGCAAGAACGATAATTTTGTAACCTTTCATTCCTATTTATTTGAGTTAATTAAGTTTATTTTTAAAAGTGAGCAAATATAGATATTCAACCCAAAGAAATCAAGCAACTTTTGCTGATAGATGAAAAGAGAAAGTGGCAGCTTTGAAACCAAAAGAGCCGGAAGAGCGGTGACGGCTACGAAATAGTTGCTGAACCGCTGACAGGCCAAGCAAATCAAACAATCAACCTCATATTTCAAAAAATCCTTTTCGCAAGACGAGGACTTTAATTTATAATGAATTTAAGTACGAAAGAGATTAGGATTCTAATATTACATGCTGAATTTGGATCAGAAGATTGGAAGCCAGATTGCAAACGAAAAGTAAAGAAACAACAAAAATGTAAAAGGCCGTCCCAATTTTCGTTGAGACGGCCTCTGTTTATTTGTTGCAATAAACTATTTATGCTATTGGTGTAGGACCTCCAAAAGTCATCGGCGGAATAAACGGATCATGGCCGCGAACATTTTTAATCGAGCCGTTCACACTTTCATACTTCTGAATATTCTCCTGAAGGGCCAGCAATAATCGTTTAGCATGTTCAGGAGTCAGAATAATCCTGGATTTCACATTGGCTTTAGGAATTCCGGGCATCACCCTGACAAAATCCATCACAAATTCAGAACTCGAATGCGTAATGATAGCCAGATTGGAATAAATTCCCTGAGCAACCTCTTCGGTCAGCTCAATCTGCAACTGATTGGTATGATTCTGATCTTCCATGATTTATCTCTTAATAGCGGTCTGAATCTTTCATTTCAACCATCTTGTCGTATTCGTCGCGTGAACCGACAACCAGGTTTTTGTATTCTTTCAATCCGGTACCGGCAGGGATAAGATGTCCACAAATTACATTTTCTTTCAATCCGTCGAGGTAATCAACTTTTCCCTGGATAGCAGCCTCGTTCAATACTTTGGTTGTTTCCTGGAATGATGCGGCTGACAGCCAGCTACGTGTTTGAAGTGCAGCACGGGTAATCCCCTGAAGTATCTGACTTGAAGTTGCAGGAATTGCATCCCTTCCTTCAACCAGTTTCTTATCGCGACGGCGAAGATTGGAGTTTTCATCTCTCAAACGACGTGAAGTAATGATCTGTCCCGGTTTCAGGCTATCTGAATCTCCTGCTTCTATCACAACTTTCTTATTGTAAATCCAATCGTTTTCGTGCAGGAATTCATGCTTGTCAACGATTTGCTTTTCAAGGAAACGGGTATCGCCCGGATCATCAATTTCAACTTTACGCATCATCTGGCGAATAATTACCTCGTAATGCTTATCATTTATTTTTACACCCTGCATCCGGTAAACATCCTGAACTTCGTTCAAAATATATTCCTGAACCGCAGTTGGTCCTTTGATGGCCAAAATATCAGAGGGTGTAATTGCCCCGTCAGAAAGTGGAGTGCCAGCACGGATGTAGTCGTTTTCCTGAACCAGAATCTGTCGTGATAACGGAACCAGATAACGTTTAACGTCCCCGGTTTTAGAGGTTACCACAATTTCGCGGTTCCCACGTTTAATTTTACCTAAAGAAATTTCACCGTCAATTTCTGAAACAACAGCAGGATTGGAAGGATTTCTGGCTTCAAATAACTCAGTTACGCGAGGCAAACCACCGGTGATGTCACCAGCTTTACCAGCAGCGCGGGGAATTTTTACCAAAACAGCGCCAGCTTCAACAATATCGCCATCTTCTACGGCCATGTGACCTGCAACAGGCAAGTTGTATGTACGAATGACACCGCCATTTTCATCCAAAATCCTTAATCCCGGATTTTTGGTTTTATCCCTGGTTTCAATAATTACCTTTTCCTTATAACCCGTTTGTTCATCCGATTCTTCACGGAAAGTGATCCCATCAATAACCTGTTCAAAGGCGATCTTTCCTTTGAATTCAGTAATAATAACTCCATTGTATGGATCCCATTCGCATATCAGCATTCCTTTTTTAACTTCCTGCCCGTTCTCAATATAGAGTTTCGAACCGTAAGGAATATTGTGGGAAGAAAGTTGAATCCGGGTATTTTTATCAATGATCCTTAATTCAGCAAGGCGACTGACAACCATATAGTTTTTTGATCCGGACTCGTTGACCTGATTAACAACACGCAATTCGTCAATTTCAGCAATACCATCATATTTCGACTCAATCTTCGACTGAGTTGAAATGTTTCCTGCGATACCCCCTACGTGGAAAGTACGAAGAGTAAGCTGCGTACCAGGTTCGCCAATTGATTGAGCGGCAATAACACCAACAGCCTCACCCCGCTGAACCATAGTACTTCCGGCTAGGTTCAAACCATAACATTTGGCACAGACCCCAACTTTTGATTCACAGGTTAAAACCGAACGAATTTCAACGGATTCTATTGGTGATTCTTCAATTTTATTACCAATTTCATCAGTAATAATTTCTCCTGAAGTGACAATTAATTCACCGGTAAGCGGATTGTAAATATCGTGGACAGTTGAGCGTCCGATGATCCTTTCGAACAGGGAAGCAACAACTTCTTCATTGTTTTTAATTGCAGCAGCAATCAATCCGCGCAAAGTTCCGCAATCTTCTTCCTGAATAATCACATCCTGAGCCACGTCAACCAACCTACGGGTCAGATAACCGGCATCAGCAGTTTTCAGGGCGGTATCGGCCAAACCTTTACGTGCACCGTGAGTTGAAATAAAGTATTCCAAAACCGACAGTCCTTCTTTAAAGTTGGCCAAAATCGGGTTTTCAATAATCTGAGATCCTGTGGAACCTGATTTCTGAGGTTTTGCCATCAATCCACGCATTCCGCAAAGCTGACGAATCTGCTCTTTAGAACCACGGGCTCCTGAATCAAGCATCATATAAACCGAATTGAAACCCTGACGGTCGGTACTTAATGTTTTCATTACCGAATTGGTCAGTTTGGCATTGGCATGTGTCCAGATATCAATAACCTGGTTGTATCGTTCGTTATTGGTAATGAATCCCTGGTTGTAATTCAGCATTACTTCTTCCACTTCTTCATAACCAGCATCAACGATTTCTTTTTTATCGAATGGAACCACCACATCACTCAGGTTAAACGACAATCCGCCGCGATAAGCCATCATATAACCCAAATCCTTAATAGCATCGAGGAAATGTACGGTTACCGCATTGCTGCATTTTTTATAAATATCAGAAATAATGGTACGAAGCGATTTTTTTGTCAGCAACTGATTGATGTAACCAACTGCTTTTGGAACTGACTGGTTGAAAATGATTCGGCCAACAGTTGTTTCGATGATGTGTTTGAACATTTCACCTTTCTCATCCACATCTTCAACTTTCACCTTGATGATCGCGTGCAAATCAATTACACCTTCGTTGTAAGCAATAATTACCTCTTCAGTCGAGTAGAAAATCATGCCTTCACCGCGAGCGCCCGGGCGAGGTTTGGTCATATAATACAAACCGAGAACCATGTCCTGCGATGGAACAGTGATAGGTGCACCATTCGCCGGATTCAGAAGGTTATGCGATGCAAGCATCAACATTTGTGCTTCCAGAACTGCAGCATTTCCAAGCGGTACGTGAACAGCCATCTGGTCACCGTCGAAGTCGGCGTTGAAACCGGTACAAACCAACGGGTGCAACTGTATAGCTTTTCCTTCGACCAAAACCGGCTGGAATGCCTGAATGGATAAACGGTGCAGCGTAGGGGCACGGTTCAGCATGACAGGATGTCCTTTCAGTACGTTTTCAAGGATATCCCAAACGACCGGATCCTTACGATCAACGATTTTTTTAGCTGATTTAACTGTCTTAACAATACCACGTTCAATCAGTTTCCTGATGATAAATGGTTTGAAAAGTTCAGCAGCCATATCTTTTGGAAGTCCACATTCGTGAAGTTTCAGTTTTGGCCCGATAACAATGACCGAACGTGCTGAATAATCCACACGTTTACCTAACAAGTTTTGACGGAAACGACCTTGTTTCCCTTTCAAACTGTCGGACAAAGATTTTAATGCACGGTTATTCTCTGTTTTAACAGCGTTTGATTTTCTTGAGTTATCAAACAGCGAATCAACTGCTTCCTGAAGCATACGTTTTTCATTACGTAAGATTACTTCCGGAGCTTTGATTTCGATCAGTCTTTTTAAACGGTTATTCCGGATAATTACCCTGCGGTACAAATCGTTCAAATCGGAGGTTGCAAAACGGCCACCATCCAACGGAACCAAAGGACGCAAATCGGGTGGAATTACCGGTACAACTTTTACGATCATCCATTCCGGACGATTAATATTTTTACTTGCACGGAAAGCTTCAACTACCTGAAGACGTTTCAAAGCTTCGTTTTTACGCTGCTGTGAAGTTTCGGTATTTGCTTTATGACGAAGGTCGAATGACATTTCGTCCAATTCCAAACGCTGAAGCAAAGTATATAGGGCATCGGCCCCCATACGTGCAATAAATTTATTCGGATCGGCATCATCCAAATACTGGTTTTCCTTTGGCAAAGAATCCAGAATATCCAGGTATTCTTCTTCAGTAAGGAAATCAAGATATTTTACTCCATCCTGAGCTTTTACCCCAGCATTGATAACAACATATCTTTCGTAATAAATAATTGCATCCAATTTTTTGGTAGGTAATCCTAAAAGGTACCCGATTTTATTGGGTAACGATTTGAAATACCAGATATGTGCCACAGGAACAACCAATGAAATATGCCCCATGCGCTCACGACGCACTTTTTTCTCGGTTACTTCCACCCCACAACGGTCGCATACAATACCCTTGTAGCGAATCCGTTTGTATTTACCGCAATGACACTCATAATCCTTTACTGGCCCGAAGATACGTTCGCAGAACAATCCATCACGCTCAGGTTTATAAGTCCGGTAATTTATCGTTTCAGGTTTCAATACTTCTCCATGAGACCGTTCGAGAACTTCTTCAGGCGAAGCCAGACTGATACCAATTTTGGCAAAGCTACTTTTAACTTTATTGTCTTTTCTGAATGCCATATATCGATTGTTATTTTATCAAGTTTATATCAGAAAATCAGATTGATTCTCCTTAAATTAATCCAGGTTAACACTCAACCCAAGGCCACGTAATTCGTGCAGCAATACGTTTAAGGATTCAGGAATACCAGCCGCCGGCATAGGTTCTCCCTTCACGATTGATTCGTAAGCTTTAGCTCTACCTAATACATCATCAGATTTGACAGTCAGGATTTCCTGAAGAATATTGGATGCACCGAATGCTTCGAGCGCCCAAACTTCCATTTCCCCAAAACGCTGCCCCCCGAATTGAGCTTTACCACCCAATGGTTGCTGCGTAATCAACGAATATGGTCCGATTGAACGGGCATGCATTTTATCTTCAACCATGTGCCCCAGTTTCAGCATATAAATAATACCGACTGTTGCAGGTTGATCGAATGGTTCTCCGGTACCTCCGTCGCGAAGGTAAGTCTTGCCATAAAGCGGTACGCCTGCCTGCTCGGTATATTCACAAACCTGGTCAAGGGTTGCACCGTCAAAAATTGGAGTTGCAAATTTCAACCCCAGTTCTTTTCCGGCCCATGCCAAAACCGTTTCATAAATTTGCCCAAGGTTCATACGCGAAGGTACGCCCAGTGGGTTAAGAACGATATCAACAGGAGTTCCGTCTTCAAGGAATGGCATGTCTTCGTCGCGAACAATACGCGAAACGATACCTTTATTTCCGTGTCGTCCGGCCATTTTATCGCCAATCTGAAGTTTACGTTTTTTGGCCACATAAACTTTGGCCAACTGAATGATTCCTGCAGGCAGTTCATCGCCAATGGTCACATTGTAGCGTTTCCTTTTTGATACGGCCTCAAGTTCTTTATGCTTCATGATGTAATTGTTGATAAGGGCGAAAATCATATCGTTCTTATCTTTATCTGTCGTCCATTTAGTTGGATTAATCGTCAGATAATCAATTTCCTGAAGTTGTTTTAAGGTAAACTTGATTCCTTTACCAATGATGTCGCCACCATAGTAGTCTTTCACGCCCTGACTGGTTTTACCATTCACGAGCGTAAATAATTTATCTTCTATTTTAGCACGTAATCCTGAAGCATGCCGGTCAAACTCTTCGTCGATTGAATCGAGAAGCGGTTTGGTGGCCATTTTGCCTTTTTTATCTTTTACTACTCTTGAGAATAGCTTTTTATCGATAATTGTACCATTAAGTGATGGAGAAGCCTTTAATGAAGCATCCTTGACATCACCTGCTTTGTCACCAAAGATTGCACGAAGCAGTTTTTCTTCCGGAGAAGGATCTGATTCTCCTTTTGGAGTAATCTTACCAATTAATATATCGCCTGGTTTAACTACAGCTCCAATACGAATTAATCCGTTTTCATCCAGGTTTTTGGTAGCTTCTTCACTAACATTTGGAATGTCAGAAGTGAATTCTTCAACTCCACGTTTCGTGTCCCGAACTTCCAATGCATATTCGTCAACATGAATGGAGGTGAAGACATCTTCACGAACAACACGTTCTGAAATCACAATCGCATCCTCATAATTATATCCCTGCCAAGGCATGAATGCAACTTTAAGATTTCTTCCAAGAGCAAGTTCACCGCCCTGGGTTGCATAACCTTCAGTCAGTACCTGTCCTTTGGTTACACGGTCGCCCTTTGAAACAATAGGTTTCAGGTCGACAACAGTTCCCTGGTTGGTTTTCTGGAATTTAGAAATACGATAAACTACAATTTCAGGATCGAAACTAACAAAACGTTCTTCTTCGCTTTTATCGTAACGAATATGTATTTCATCTGCATCAACAAATTCGACTACCCCATTATCTTCGGCAACAATCAAAACTCTTGAGTCAATTGCAGCACGGGCTTCCAAGCCTGTCCCCACAATTGGAGCTTCAGGACAAAGCAAAGGAACTGCCTGTCGCATCATGTTTGATCCCATCAAAGCACGGTTGGCATCATCATGTTCAAGAAAAGTAATTAATGATGCTGCCACAGATGCAATCTGATTTGGACCAACGTCCATCATATTTACATCTTCTTTGGGAACAATAGGATAATCACCATCTAATCGTGATTTTACTCTTGGATTGATGAAATTACCTTCAGAATCAATCGGTGCATTGGCCTGAGCAATAATTTTTCCTTCTTCCTCTTCAGCAGTAAGGTAAAATACTCCCTTATCTGACAGATCCACTTTACCGTTTTCAACTTTTCTGTATGGAGTAGAAATAAATCCTAAATCATTAACTTTTGCGAAAACACAAAGTGATGAGATCAAACCGATGTTTGGTCCCTCCGGAGTTTCAATCGGACATAACCGACCATAATGTGTATAATGAACGTCGCGTACCTCGAACCCCGCCCTTTCGCGCGAAAGACCGCCCGGCCCCAGAGCCGACATACGACGTTTATGTGTCATTTCAGCCAATGGATTGGTTTGATCCATGAATTGAGATAAAGCATTCGTTCCAAAGAAAGAATTAATTACAGATGATAATGTTTTGGAATTAATCAGGTCAATGGGTGTAAATACTTCGTTGTCGCGCACATTCATACGTTCACGAATTGTACGGGCCATACGGGCTAAACCAACTCCAAACTGATTATACATCTGTTCACCAACAGTACGGACACGACGGTTGCTCAAGTGGTCAATATCATCGACATCAGTCTTAGAATTTACCAGCTTGATTAAATATTTTATAATTTCAATAATATCTTCCTTGGTCAAAACCTGGACACCCATATCAATATTAAGGCCCAGTTTTTTGTTGATCCGGTAACGGCCTACTTCCCCAAGATCATATCTTTTTTCAGAGAAGAACAGCTTGTCTATAACATCACGGGCAGTTGCATCATCCGGTGGTTCAGCGTTACGCAACTGACGGTAGATATGCAATACTGCTTCTTTCTCTGAGTTACAAGGGTCTTTCTGAAGGGTATTGTATATAATGGCAAAATCCTGTAAATTCTGGTCTTCTTTATGCAAAAGAATAGTCTTTGCTCCTGAATCTACGATTTCATCAATATGATCGTTTTCAATAATTGTTTCACGGTCTATAACAACCTCGTTACGTTCGATGGATACCACTTCACCGGTATCTTCATCAACGAAATCTTCGACCCAGGTTTTTAGAACACGGGCAGCCAGTTTACGGCCAACGACTTTCTTTAAACCAGATTTAGATACTTTTATTTCATCGGCAAGGTCGAAAATTTCAAGGATATCCTTGTCGCTTTCAAATCCAATAGCGCGAAGTAAAGTTGTAACAGGTAATTTTTTCTTGCGATCGATATAAGCAAACATCACACTGTTAATGTCTGTTGCAAACTCGATCCATGATCCTTTAAAAGGAATAATTCGGGCTGAATAAAGTTTTGTGCCATTTGCGTGCATACTCTGTCCGAAGAAAACCCCTGGAGAACGGTGCAACTGGGAAACGACAACGCGTTCAGCTCCGTTAATAACAAATGTACCCCGTGGGGTCATGTATGGAACAGTTCCAAGATAAACATCCTGAACAACGGTATCAAAATCTTCGTGCTCGGGATCGGTACAGTACAATTTTAATTTGGCTTTTAGCGGAACACTAAAAGTTAAACCGCGCTCAATACATTCATCTATGGAATAACGTGGCGGATCAACTGAATAGTCAACATATTCGAGAACGAAGTTGTTCCTGGTATCGGTAATCGGGAAATTTTCTTCAAAAACTTTGTATAATCCTTCATCTTTTCGCTGGTCAGGAGTTGTTCCTAACTGGAAAAATTCGATGAAAGATTTAATCTGGACTTCCAGAAAATCCGGATAGTCGAAGATGGTTTTTGTAGAAGAAAAGCTAATCCTCTGGTTTTCAATTTTTACTGACATCTATCTAAATGTATTAATTGAACTTAAAAGATAAATATACAAAAAGGGATAGAACCCCACGCATGTGAGGTTCTAAACCATATCAACCTAAAAATAAGGTCGTAAGACTTTTATTTAAGTTCAACTTCAGCTCCAGCTTCTTCCAATTGAGATTTTAACGCTTCAGCCTCATCTTTAGAAACTTTTTCTTTTACTGCTCTTGGAGCAGCATCAACAACTTCTTTAGCTTCTTTCAGACCAAGACCTGTTAACTCTTTCACTAATTTCACTACAGCCAATTTTGACTGACCGGCTGCTTTCAGAATAACATCGAATTCGGTTTGAACAGCAGCTTCCACTTCTTCAGCAGGGCCGGCAGCAGCAGCAACAGCAACAGCTGCGGCAGCAGGTTCAATACCATATTCCGATTTTAAAATTCCGGCTAATTCATTTACTTCTTTTACAGTTAAGTTCACCAACTCTTCCGCAAGTTTTTTTAAATCTGCCATTTCGATAATAATTTTTAATATAATTTTATAACTAACTAATTTTCTCTTTCTCCCAGTGTCTTCAAAACTCCATGGATGATATTTCCACCAGATTGTAAAGCACCCAATACATTCTTCATTGGAGACTGCAATAATCCGATAACCTCACCAATCAATTCATTCTTAGACTTAATAGAAACTAATATATCCAATTGGTCTTCACCAACATAAACCGACTCCTGAACGTATGCGCCTTTTAAAATGGGCATTTTATTCTTTTTCTTGAAGTCCTTTATCAATTTTGCAGGAACATTTGCATTCTCGCAAAACATGACGGATGTATTACCTTTTAGTACATCGTAAAGTTCTTCCGCATTTTTATTTGATGCTTCCAATGCTTTACGCAAGAGGGTATTCTTCACTACAACCAATTCTACATGCTGTTTGTCGCATAAACGCCGTAAATTACTAGTTTTAGCGGCATTCAGGCCTTCAATATCAGTCAGATAGAAATGAGTTGATGAATTGATCTGCTCTGTTAGACTACCGATAATTTCGTGTTTTTCTGATCTTTTCATATCATTTACTTTTCAGAGACAGACTTAGGTTCAACTTGTATTCCAGGACTCATAGTACTTGATACGTAGATGCTTTTCACATATGTACCTTTGGCTGCAGAAGGTTTGAGCTTAACCAACGTATTAACAAATTCGGTTGCATTTTCAACCAATTTCTGTGGGTCAAAAGAAACTTTACCAACAGAAGTGTGAACAATCCCAAATTTATCAACCTTGAAGTCGATTTTACCAGCTTTTACTTCGGCAACAGCTTTTCCTATATCCATTGTAACTGTACCACTTTTAGGGTTTGGCATCAAACCTCGTGGACCTAAAATACGTCCAAGTGCACCAACTTTACCCATTACAGGTGGCATAGTAATAATCACATCTACATCGGTCCAACCGCCTTTGATTTTTTCCACAAAGTCGTCGAGACCAACATAATCAGCACCAGCATCTTTGGCCTCCTGTTCTTTGTCAGGAGTAACCAGGGCCAAAACACGTACTTCCTTACCAGTACCATGAGGTAAAGTAACCACGCCCCTAACCATTTGATTTGCTTTTCGTGGATCAACTCCAAGTCGGACATCAATATCTACAGAAGCATCGAACTTGGTAAAAGTAATTTCTTTTACAAGCGTTGAAGCCTCTTTTAGCGTATAGAGTTTCCCCTTTTCGAGTTTTACCAGAGCAAGCTTTTTATTCTTTGTAATTCTGCCCATTTTAGTAATTTTAATTAGTTTGTTGATGGGCGTTCGCCGTCAATGGTGATACCCATACTTCTGGCAGTACCAGCTACCATGCTCATAGCTGCATCAAGTGTGAAACAGTTAAGGTCTTCCAATTTGATTTCAGCAATCGCCTTTACTTGTTCCCAGCTTACAGAACCGATTTTGTTCACATGTGGTTCTGAGGAACCTTTTTTCACTTTCGCCGCTTCGATAAGTTGCACGGCTACCGGGGGTTGTTTAATTACAAAATCAAACGATTTATCTGCATAAACAGTAATAACCACTGGCAACACTTTCCCTGAAAGGTCTTGTGTCCGGGCGTTAAACTGTTTGCAAAACTGCATAATATTTACCCCTTTAGAACCTAATGCTGGGCCTATCGGAGGTGAAGGGTTAGCAGCACCCCCCTTTACTTGCAATTTAATTAATCCAGCAATTTCTTTAGCCATAATAAAATCGATAAAAGATTTATTACTCCTTTTCTACTTGCATAAAGCTAAGTTCCAGAGGAGTTTTTCGTCCAAAAATTTTGACCATAACTTCAAGCTTTTTCTTTTCATCATTGATTTTTTCAATGATTCCGTTAAAGCCGTTGAATGGCCCGTCAATTACTTTCACAGTTTCTCCTATTACAAAAGGAATATTCATTTCTTCGCCTGATTCGGCCATTTCATCTACCCGACCAAGGATCCGGTAAACTTCAGACTGGCGCATCGGAACTGGTTCACCACTTTTTGTATCCCCAAGGAAGCCAATGACGTTGGGAATATTTTTTAACATGTGGGGAATTTCTCCAACCAGGCAAGCTTCAACCAAAACATAACCAGGAAAGAAATTTCTTTCTTTACTGATTTTTTTTCCGTTGCGAATTTGATAAACTTTCTCAGTGGGAATTAAAACCTGTGAAACAAACTCCTGGAGACCAGCATTTGCAATCTCGTTTTCAATATATTCTTTGACTTTCTTCTCTTTTCCTCCAATTGCCCGAAGAACATACCATTTTTTTACGTTTTCGCTCATGTTGTGCTCCTAAAAGGTATTAATAAAATAATCTGTACACAAAGTTCATAATGTTTTCAAAAGAGAAATCCATTACGAAAACTATTAGTGCTATAATTAAGGAAGCAACCATTACGATGATAGCACTACTCTGCAATTCTTTTCGTGTAGGCCAGGAAACTTTATGAACAAGCTCATTATAAGCTTCTTCGAAATAAATTTTAAGTTTCATCTTTTAATGTAATAATATTTGTACGGATGGTAAGACTCGAACTTACTTTGAATATAAAAAACAAACTCCCAACTGAGCAACATCCGTAAAAAGTCCCGGACGCAAAGTCCGGGACTTTTTATCAGAATTTTTTATCAGGAAATTACTATACGATTTCAGTAACCTGACCAGCGCCTACGGTACGGCCACCTTCACGGATAGCGAAACGCAGACCAATGCTAAGTGCTACCGGGTAGATCAATTGTACTTCAATGGATACGTTATCACCTGGCATAACCATTTCGCGTCCTTCCGGCAAGTGAATTTCACCTGTTACATCGAGAGTACGGATATAGAATTGTGGGCGATATTTATTGTGGAATGGAGTGTGACGTCCACCTTCTTCTTTTTTCAGGATATAAACCTCAGCTTTGAAAGTGGTATGAGGAGTAACTGAACCTGGTTTTGCAAGAATCTGTCCACGTTTGATTTCTTTTTTATCAACACCACGCAACAGCAAACCTACGTTGTCGCCAGCCTGGCCATCATCCAAAATTTTGCGGAACATCTCAACACCAGTACATACTGTTTTACGACCTTCTGCACCTAAACCGATCAACTGAAGCTCGTCGCCTGTATGGATTTTACCAGTTTCGATACGACCTGTCGCTACAGTACCGCGACCAGTAATCGAGAATACGTCTTCAACTGGCATCAGGAATGGTTTGTCAACATCACGAGGAGGAATTGGGATCCAAGTGTCAACAGCATCCATCAGTTCAAGAACTTTTTCTTCCCATTTTGCTTCACCATTCATCGCACCAAGAGCAGAGCCCATGATAACTGGCGAATTATCCCCATCGAATCCGTAGAAAGTCAATAATTCGCGAATTTCCATTTCAACAAGTTCAAGAATTTCAGGATCGTCAACCATGTCCACTTTGTTCATGAAAACGACCAGTTTAGGTACATTTACCTGACGGGCCAACAGAATGTGCTCACGGGTCTGAGGCATAGGACCATCAGTAGCAGCAACTACGATAATTGCGCCATCCATCTGAGCAGCGCCTGTAACCATGTTCTTCACATAGTCGGCGTGACCAGGACAGTCAACGTGCGCATAGTGACGGGTTGCAGTTTCGTACTCAACGTGTGCTGTGTTAATAGTAATACCACGTTCTTTTTCTTCAGGAGCGCTGTCGATTGATTCGAACGTTTTTACTTCACAATAACCTTTTCGTGCCAATACCATAGTAATAGCGGCAGTCAAAGTAGTTTTGCCATGGTCAACGTGGCCAATTGTACCAATATTGACATGAGCCTTGTCCCTGTTAAATTTTGCTTTAGCCATAACTTGTAATAATTTTAATTTATCTTTTTAAACTTTCATCAGAGCTGAGGGCGAGAATTGAACTCGCGACCTCTTCCTTACCAAGGAAGCGCTCTACCCCTGAGCTACATCAGCAATCGCTCTATTGAGCGGGAGACGAGATTCAAACTCGCGACCCTTAGCTTGGAAGGCTAATGCTCTATCGACTGAGCTACTCCCGCAATTAATTTGTTATTAATGATTTATTATTGCCGATGAAAATTCATCATTTATAATTCATCATTCACAATTTCATTGTGGGGAGAGCAGGATTCGAACCTACGAAGGCGTACGCCAGCAGAGTTACAGTCTGCCCCAGTTGGCCACTTTGGTATCTCCCCGATCAAAATTTTCAGAACCTATATCGTTGAGCCGAATCTCAGATTCGAACTGAGGACCCCGAGATTACAAATCACGTGCTCTGGCCAACTGAGCTAATTCGGCATATTTTATACATCATGTCGAAAACCCCTATAAACGATCAATTCCTGTTTACAGGGGATTTCTTTTTGATCAAAATATCACAAAAATAATACTTGTCCGAAAAAGGTTTGCAAATGTATAAATTTTTTCTTCGAATTCACAACAGACAAATTATTTTTTCAATTTATTTGTCTTTCAACTTTTCCTTAAACTTAGTTAGTTGGCGGCGAATAGCGTCTATTGCGAGGTCTATCGCTTCTTCAAACGTGTCGGCTTGCTTCTCTGCAAAAAGGTAGTCATATCCAGGAATGAAAAGTTTAATTTCTGCAATTTTATTGTTTGCAGTTTCAGGTTTTACAACCTTCAAAATTACATCAGCTCCGATAATACCTTCAAAATAGGTATCAAGTTTTGTTACTTTTTTGGTTAAAAAATCACTCAGCTTCTGATCGGCTGTAAAATGCACCGTTTTTACCTGAATATTCATAATTAATCCTCCTATAATTTATGATCGTGGATGTGCTTGTTTATAAACTTTTTGAATTTTATCTAAAGAAGTGTGGGTATATATCTGTGTTGCTGAGAGATTAGAGTGTCCGAGCATTTCCTTCACTGCATTCAGGTCGGCACCCCGGTTAAGCATATGTGTTGCGAATGTATGCCGTAGCACATGTGGACTTTTTTGGTCAATTGTGGTAACTAAAGCTAAATATTTATTTACTACCCGATAGATTAATTTTTCATAAACAGGTTCTCCGGATGAAGTGACAAATAATGATTGGCTTATATTTCCGAACAACTGGTTTCTTTCTGTTCTATATTGATCTATCAATTCGTTCATGCTTCGCGGATAGGGAGTAATGCGTTCTTTATTCCGTTTACCCAACACCTTAATCAGAGATTCTGTTTGATTCATATCTGCATCTTTTAAATGCATCAATTCGGCCAAACGTATTCCTGAACCATACAACAGACTTAAAATTAATTTATCGCGCAGGGCTTCAAAGTCTCTACCAAAAAAACCGTCATCAAGCAAATGGTTCAGGTTTTTTTCTTCAACAAACTGAGGAAGTTTTTTCCGAACCTTGGGCACAATCACCTTAACCAGATTGTTTTCCTTTACTAATTCCAGCCTTAATAAATATTTATAAAAAGACTTTAAAGCTGATATTTTTTTATTTACCGTGCGTGCAGAAATTCCAGCGTCCATCAACTCAATTACCCATTGGCGGACAATCTTATCATTTATCCCTTCGACATTAAAATCCCCGATCGTTTTGATAAAAAACTCTTCAAACTGATCGAGGTCTTTTTTATAGGCAATAGCAGTTAAATGCGAATACCTTTTTTCGTATTTCAGGTAATTAATAAACGATTCCTGATGCGACATTAGTAAATAATTTACATCTTATGCAGGAACATTCCGGAAAATCCTAGTCGTCCTGGCGCAGCAAATTCTCAATATAAATGGCCTTTTTAACTTCAGCCCTTCTTTCAACCGATGGTTTTGTAAAAGCTTGCCTTACGCGCAATTCTTTTACCACTCCTGTTTTTTCAAACTTCCTTTTAAATCTCTTAAGCGCTCTTTCGATATTTTCGCCTTCTTTTACTGGAATAACGATCATACAATTATTATTTTTCTAGTTAAAATTCGAGCCGCAAATTTATGAATTAAACCATACTAATCAAATTTAAACTAAAAAATTTATTTTTAATTCATTTGAGTGATTTTTCCTTACAAATTACATAACGATAAAAGCCTGTTTTTGTTCTAAAAATATGGCTTTAATCTTTTATACTCGTCTATGTTTAAGATCATACTATCGCGCAAAACTTCTAAATTACTGATGCTTCCGTTCTTTGACCTGTACTTAATAATTTGCTTTGAAAGATTATTTCGCAGGTATGGATGTCGGTAAAGTTCATTTGCATCGGCAAAGTTCCAATCAATTTTTCTGATTTTAGCGGGATCAATGGTCAATCTTGATGAAATCAATTGGAGTGTTTGCTCGTTTAATCCATATACCTCCTTTAATTGCGATACCGAATAAAAGCCACCCAGCAAATCCCGATATTTCACAATTCTCTTTGAAAGTTTATCTCCAATCCCCGGCAACGATTCCAACTCAGTTGAATCGGCAGTATTTAGTTCGAATGCAGCAATTTCAACATTAGGTTCGATCCTGGGCCGAATGGGTTCAGTTTTTTCAATCTTTATATAATCTGATAAATCATTCTTCTGCTGACTAGTCAAACCATACATTTTAAAGAAGTCATCTTTGCTACGAAACGATCCACCTTTGTTTTGGTAATTCCGTATGGTGGCAATTTGTTTCACTGATAATCCTAAACGATGAAAATCGGCATCAGAAGTTCTATTCGGATCAAATACAAATAACTCCGGAAGATCAGGATTAGCCTGACCTGATAAATCAATTGAACCCGGATCAGGAGGAAATAGTTTTCTTTCTGATGGATGTTGGTATAGTGAATCGTTGAGCAAGCCTAACTCATAACGTGCAGAATCGAATAATGCAGGATTTATTTTGGCAGGCTTTTCGAAATAAAAGATGGTTTTATTGGCTATGGCCATCAGGAATATTAATATCAGAAGTATGGTAATTCCTCTTCGTTCATTCCTGCTGAAGGTAAAATAATCCTGAATAAGTTGTTTGATGTTCATGGAGTGAAAAGCTTTTCACTAATTTACATCAATTTTTGAAAATAAAAAAACCTGGTTTATTCAACCAGGCTCAATCATCTGCAAAAGTAATTTATTAACTTCTGTCTATATTATTCAGATCGTTGAATGCAATTTTTAATCGCTCAATCATTGCCTCCTGGGCTTTCCTTAGCCAAACACGGGGATCATAGTATTTTTTGTTAGGCTTGTCTGCCCCATCCGGATTACCGATCTGGCCTTGCAGATAAGCTCTGTTTTGAGCTTCATATTTACGAACACCATCCCAGGTTGCCCATTGGGTATCTGTATCAATATTCATTTTGATGACCCCATAAGAAATTGCTTCGCGGATTTCTTCCAAAGTAGAACCTGATCCTCCATGGAAAACAAAGTCAATGGGCTTCTCACCCAATCCATGCCTGGCTGAGATAAATTTCTGTGAATTATCCAGAATTTTTGGGGTAAGCTTAACATTCCCAGGTTTGTAAACACCGTGAACATTGCCGAAAGAAGCTGCAATAGTAAAATTGGGGCTGATTTGACTCAATTCTTCATAGGCAAAGTTCACATCTGAAGGTTGGGTATAAAGTAATGAGTTATCCATGCCTGAGTTATCAACCCCATCTTCTTCCCCTCCGGTGCATCCCAACTCAATTTCCAGGGTCATTCCTATTTTACTCATCCTGGCCAGATATTTTTTGCAAATCTCAATATTCTCCTGAAGTGGTTCTTCAGATAAATCGAGCATATGAGAACTGAAAAGCGGTTTTCCGGTTTCAGCAAAATGTTTCTCACCGGCATCTAACAGTCCGTCAATCCATGGTAAAAGCTTTTTGGCTGCATGGTCGGTATGCAAAACCACATGAACACCATACAATTCGGCGAGCAGGTGCACCGCTTGTGCGCCAACAACAGCGCCGGCAATTGGAGCTAATTGGCCATCAAGTTTAAGTCCTTTTCCGGCATAAAACTGCGCCCCGCCATTCGAAAATTGAATAATTACTGGTGAATTTACCAGTTTGGCGGCTTCCATCACAGCATTTACAGAATCAGAGCCAACCACATTGACTGCAGGCAAGGCAAAATGATTTTCTTTCGCGATTTTAAATACTTTTTGTAAGTCATCGCCAGTTACAACACCGCGCTTGACTACATCTGAAATCTTTGTCATTGTATTAAATTTTAAAATATATTATTCAGTTCAAATTGAAATTTTTTAACTTAAAAAATAACTATTCAAAGATAGTATTGTTCAAACCAAAAATAAAAACAACAGACAGATTTACTGAATTTCTGTGCTTAAAATTTAATATTGAGTTGTTTTTTTATCTTTTTGCTAAAATGGATAACCGATAGCGAAAGAAAGGTTAAAATGATCGCCGGTAATCGGATAGTTTCCCGGGATAAACCTTTTGCCTGCCGGCAACGACGGATCGCGCATTTTCATTCCCAGATCGAGCCGAAACAGAAAATAGGTAAAATCGAAACGAACGCCAAAGCCTGAACCAACGGCTATCTGCCTGTAAAATCCATTTATTTTAAAGACAGAACCTTCACGATTGTCTTTGTAGTTTATCGCCCAGATATTTCCGGCATCCAGAAATAATGCGCCCTCCATGATCCAAAATAGCCTAAACCGATATTCAAGGTTTGATTCCAGTTTGATGTCTGAAGATTGATTGGGATAAATATTGGATGGCGCTTTATAGGAACCCGGACCAAGAGACCGAACCTGCCAGGCACGAATGCCATTTGCACCACCCGTAAAATATTTCTTTTCGAAAGGTAAAACATTAAAATTTCCATACGGAACACCGACACCAATAAAAGCACGGCCAACGATAGAACTAAGTTTGTCGATGACGTGCCCATACCGGTATTCGAAATCTCCTTTTACATATTGGGCAAAGCGGGTATTCAGAATCTCGTAATGCGAACTTGTCAGGTTAGTTACCTTATCAAGTACGCTGGTTTTGTCTTTATTTATCAACCTGGAATAAAGGCCGAGCAAATTTCCGGCCGATTCGATGTTAAATTTATAATACTTGTAATCTTCCCGTTTAAGGACATTCTGGGTATTGTACATCCAGCTATAGTTGGAGGCTGCAATCAGGTGATCGGTGAAACTGCTCTTAATGTAAAGGTCGCTAATTGAATTGATGAAGGCCGGATTTTGATTGTAAAGGTGTACGTAATTCAAATCAACCAGATTTAATGTATGGAAATGATAATTCGTTGTTTTCCAGTTATAGCCAAACTTCAGGTTGGTGATGGTACGTGTATAGTCAGGACGATTCTGATAATTGTACCCGACAGTAAATTTTGTCTCCGGAATCTGAAAGGTGAATAGTTGTTTGGCCTTTATGAAGCTTAAAAACTTTGGAATTGTCAAACTGGACTCGAAACCATATTCCTGCGTATTAAAAATACTGTCGTTAATTTGTTGTCTCTCACGGGCTACTCTCAATTGTAAATCAAAGACTTCTGCCCCGGAAAAAACATTTCGGTGTTGAAAATTAAAATTTCCTGCAACACCAAGGTTACCTGACGAGTTGGTTCCTTCAACATCAACCGAAATATTCTGACGTGGTAACGGTGATAACTGCATCCGGCAATCCAACAAAGGAATTGAATCCTGATCAAACAAATAAGTTTCACTAAAACCAATATTAATCAGGCTGAATTGCTTCAGCCGGTTGAGCGCCCGATAGGTTTTTTCGGCATTCTGCAAACTGTAATAGGCGCTGTCTTTAAGCCTGTTTAAATTATAAAACAATTCCGGCTTATACTTCAGTTTCCCACTATAGGTGAAAATGTAATCTTTATTGATCAGGGTATCCAAACTTTGGCCGGGCTGATTAGCAGACAGATCGGCTGCCTTGTAGCTTGAATTGATCAGGTAGTTCCTGATTTTATATTTTTGATGTTCCACAACTTCCTTTTCATCATTCTTTAAAAGCGCATCATCAACACTTACAGTCAGGTCAACCCTGAAATTAAAAAAGCTGGTATCCGCCTGAAAACTTATGAACTCTTCGGAAAAATTAAAATAGCCTCTGTTATTCAGGAATTGAGATATTCGTTTTCTTTCAGCATTTAATATATCCAAATCAAAAACGTCATTCGTCCTTATCAACCTGTTGATTGAATCGCCCAGCAAAACAATGCGCAGGTTCGGATCTTTAATGGAATAGATGATATTGCGAATCTGGTAAGGTTGCCTGGCCTTAATATCAAAAATCAGGTTCAGTTTCTTTTGTCCTTTGCCTGTTATCACAGAGTCGTTTACTTCGGCTTTGTAGTAGCCTTTATTCTTCAGGTAAATTAATAATTGAGACTGGCTTCGCCTGGTCTGAAATTCGTCGTATAAAACCGGGGCTTCCCCAATTCGTTTCAACCAGTCATTTTCCTTTTTTGCAGATGACAGATTATATACCCACAAATGAAATTTCATGAAACCTAAAATCCGAAGGTTGACCTTCTGTTTGACATGAGTTTTTAATTCATCCCGCTTTAGTTTTTTGTCATCAACTTTTACACTGATTTTATTAAGCAAATATTTACCTTCGGGCACAAATCTGGTTGAACTGCAGGATGCCATGAACAGAACGCCGATAAAAAAAACGATCGGTTTGATTAGCAAATAATTGTTCCGCAGGAATAAGTGCATGATTTTATGTTTTTACAAAAATAAACAGAGCATTTGGTTCGCAATTCTTTCAGACCTTTTTATTTTTACAATTTTAGAACGAAGAATGATCAAGTATGTTGAGTAAGAACAAAATTAAACTAATCCAATCGCTAAACCGAAAAAAACACAGGGATGAAACCAGTCTTTTTTTGGTTGAAGGTAACAAAATGGTTGAAGAAGCCCTTCGTTCTGAATACCAGGTAGAATTAGTGGTTTGTACCTCCGCATTTCTCGCTCATCATCCTGACATCGCAGTTTCGGTAAACGAACTTATCGAAACCGATATCGAAACCCTGCAAAAAGCGAGTTTACTTCAAAATCCGCAAGATTCGCTTGCAATAATCCGTCAACCATTAAATTCCAAACCGGAATTAAATCTAAATCACGACCTCATCCTGGCGCTCGATTTTATTCAGGATCCCGGAAATCTTGGCACTATTTTCCGCATAGCCGACTGGTTTGGTATTTCATCGGTAATTTGTTCCGAAAATACAGTTGACAATTTTAATCCTAAAGTGGTACAGGCAAGCATGGGAGCCATTTTCAGGGTGAAAACCTGGTACGCAAACTTGCCTGAATTTCTGAACGAAATCCGGGAATTTCAAATGCCAATTTACGGCACTTTTCTGGATGGACAAAATATTTATACCGAAGCATTGACCAGTAATGGCATCATCATTTTAGGAAACGAAGGAAACGGAATTTCTGATCTTGCGGGCAAATTTGTAACCAACCGATTACTTATACCCAGCTTTTCTTCGAATGACAACAAAACCGAATCGCTGAATGTAGCTATCGCGACAGCCATCTGCTGTTCGGAGTTCAGGAGAAGATAGAAAATGTTGTCCATAAACAAAATATTGTCCGTAGGACATCAACATTGTTCAAAAATGTATATCTCCTAACGGAGAATGAGTATTCAAGATGATTGCATTCTATTGACATTGAACTCCTAACGGAGTAAAATGTAAAACATTCTTTAACTTTCCTATTCCGAACTCAGGTTATTATGAACGAAGCCTGAAATTTCCGGCAATAGCTTCAGCGCAGCGTTCGCCATCCATGGCCGACGAAACTATTCCCCCTGCATAACCAGCGCCCTCACCACACGGGTAAAGTCCTTTGATTTTCACATGTTCAAAAGTATCTTCATTCCGCGGAATCCGGATTGGCGATGATGTACGAGACTCAACTCCAACAACCACCGCCTCGTTGGTGAGGTAACCGTGAGCTTTTTTATCAATGAGTTTAAAAGCTTCCTGAAGGCGGGTCCTGATCCGTTTTGGAAGTTTATCGTGCAGAGGGACAGAAACCAAACCCGGATGATACGACGATTCAGGCAAATCCTGAGAAAATTTACCTGTAACAAAATCAGCCATTCGCTGGGCAGGTGCAAACTGCGACTGGCCGTTCAGCGCAAAGCATAAACGTTCAATATTCCGCTGGAACTCCAGTCCGGCAAAAACTCCCAAATGCCTGAATTCATTCAAATCTTCAGGCCTGATCTCCACAACCATTCCTGAATTGGCGAATGCCGTATTTCGTTTAGTCGGCGACATCCCATTGATAACCATTTCGCCAGGTGCAGTTGCTGCCGGAACCATCATTCCGCCCGGACACATGCAAAACGAATAAACACCGCGATGTTCAACCTGCTCGGCAAATGAATATATTGCAGGGGGCAAATAAGGGCCACGAAGCGGCTGATTATACTGAATGGCATCTATCAGTATTTGAGGATGCTCAGCCCTGACCCCAACTGCAAATGTTTTAGCTTCGATGGATATACCTTTTTCATATAGCAGTTCGTAAATTTCACGGGCCGAATGACCTGTCGCCAGAATCACAGCCTCTGCTTCAATAAGGGTGGTATCCGAAAGCATGATTCCTGTGCAGCGGTCATTTTCGATAATCAGATCTGCAACCCGACTGTTAAAATGAATTTCGCCGCCAGCTTCTGTAATTTTGTTTCGAATACTGGTAATAATTCCTGGAAGCATATTGCTTCCGATGTGCGGGTGCGCGTCAATCAGGATTTCAGGTAGCGCTCCATTCGAGTAAAATATTTCCAATATTCTCCGGATGCTTCCCCGTTTCTTCGATCGGGTGTATAACTTCCCGTCAGAAAAAGTACCTGCCCCACCTTCTCCAAATCCGTAATTCGAATCCGGGTCAACAATATGCTCACGATGAATCCTGGCAATGTCGCGTTTCCGGTCACTCACATTTTTGCCACGCTCAAAAATAATGGGTTTGAAGCCCAGTTCGATCAAACGTAATGCAGCAAAAAGTCCAGCCGGGCCCGCACCGACAATAATTACAGAAGGTTTTTGATCAACCTTATCGTATTTAAAATCGATCTTTTCTTGAACAGGAAGTTCATCAATATAGACTTCAACTCCCAGATTGATGCGAACTGCACGTTGGCGCGCATCAATTGATTTCCGCCTGATATTGATCAGTTTGATCCGGTCTTCATCAACATGAAGTTTCTCTGCTAAAATGAGTTTGTAATACTGCTCGTCGGAAGCCTGTTTGGGCGAAAGCGACAAATTGATTTCCTGCTTCAAGCTTATTCGAAATGAAAACTAAGTACAAACATATTGGATGATAACCTTGAGAAAGCGTTGGTATAAACCTGATATTGACCTGATTTTGGACCATTGTCCAGAATGTTATCCATTCCAAAACTAAATTTCAGTTCTGTTGAAAGCCTGAAAAACTGAAGGTAAGTATCCCAGCCTACACCTACTTCAGCCGAAGCGCTGAAAGGTTTCAGACGAACTAAATCTTCCTTTCCTGTCTTTGAAATATCAATCCGGTATGCCACTCCTGAAATAATATAAGGTCGCTGGTTATTCATCTTTCTTGATTTGTATTTCACCAACAAAGGAAAATCCAGGAAAGTTGATTTGATGGAAAAGAAGTTGTTTTCACCGGTACTATTCACGTCAACGATTGGAATGTTGTAAACAATCCGTCGTTCAGAGAAAGACATTCCGGGGAGAAAACGAAGGTCAAAACTTTCAGCTAGTCGGAGGTTAGTTACAATTCCCACCGTAAATCCGGGAACCAGTGAGGAAATATCAGCTCTGATTCTTTCTGTTCCATTCAAATTAATTCCTCTATCGTCTCCTGGAATAAATTTGGGATTATCGCCAATGAAATTATAATGTTCAAAATTAAAATCAACCGTATTTATTCCAAGAGAAAATCCGAAATGAACACGTTTATCATCGAAAGTAGTCAGGTTCTTCAGTAACAGTCTTTGGGCAACTGATGAAAAACCGACCAACAGAAATATCAGGATATATAAAAATCTCTTCACAATAAAACAGTTATCAACTACTGAAAGAAACCATAAAAGTACAAAATTATTGTATGATGAAT
>PNOH01000049.1 GCA_013824715.1 Odoribacter sp.
GAGGTTGTCTCAAAAGTCAAAATAAACGCTGAACTCGTCACCCCGATCCCGAGTGCTCGGGATTTCGGGGACTGACATTCAATGCGTTGGGATCCTGAAACAAGTTCAGGATGACTCGGTTGGTGACTTTTGAGACGGCCTCCTGAAATTATTTAAATTTTATTTGGTAGTTGATACCAAAACTGATCCATCTTCCCGGTTGCTCAATGACTCCTAAATCATAGTATTTTGTGTCGAATAAATTAGCAGCCATGGCATATATTTCGGTCGAAGGGGTTTTCCACATAAGCCGGGTATTAACTAACCAGAATGGATTGTATGGCTCTGATTTAGTCCGCATTCCGTTCCTATCCTGATAACTCACCCGCCATGATGCTTTCAGATTGCCCCGGATTTTATGGTTGAGCTCCAGGTCGAACTTATGCTTTAAATTGTCGAGTACATAATTCGAGAAAAAATTGTTGCCCCCTTTGTCCAGGTAGATATATGAGTAATTAAGTCCAAGTTTGGTGATAAAAAGGTTTTTATTCCATATTTTTTCAGGAAAGAATTTTCCACTTACTTCTATACCTGTTGAATTTATTTTCGTTAGGTTTTTGGTTTGCCATTTATCCGTTTCTTTTTCACGTACCCAGTCAATCAAATCTTCTCCCTTGCGGTGAAATGATCCGGCATGTCCGGAAAATCCATTGTAATTAAATTTTATTCCACCTTCGTAATTTACCGATTTCTCAGGTTTCAAATCCGGATTTCCAAGGTTGGTTGGTCCGCTGTAAAACAAATCGGTAAAAGTGGGCATTCTTAAGCTTGTACTGGCCGATCCGTAGATTTTCAGATGATCTGAAAGCGCCAGCGAAGCATCAAGTCCAGGATAAATATTCCATCCGAAGCCCAGGTCCGAAATCCAGTTAGTCATTGCCCCAGCCGATAAAGTAAACTTTTCAAGGTAAATGGAATGCTCCGCAAAGTACGATATCGTTGTACGTGAATAGGATTTGGTAAAAAACTGATTGTCTTCACCGGGAGCCTTGATGGGCGTTGCCATAACTTCGCCCAATACGTTGCTCCAAACATTTTCGGTCCTGATTTCGGCCCCAAAGGCTGTTTTTCCGAATTTCGAGGCAAACCAGGCATTCAGGTTGCTTCCAAAAACATCGGTCAGGTGGTAATTATGTCCTTTATACCAACTGGCCGGTTCTGTCCTGAAAAGTTCGAACCGGTCCTGATGACGTCGCCAATAAACCGAAGGTATCAAATGAATTTTTGTTCCTGATTCAAACTTCAGAGATGCAAAAGTGGTTTTCGTCTCTTCGTACTGATTTGGATAAGTGGCGGTATAAAAACTATTTGCCCCGAATGCCTTGTTTGTTCGTCCAACCTGAAAGTCAAGCGTTCCGGGTTTGGTGTTCAGTTTGGTCTGGTAGAATGCATTCCAGGTTTTAAAATCGGTATTGTCTATATACCCGTTAGACGACATTCGGTTAAACGCTGCAAACTGGTTCCAGTCTCCCGTCTTCAAATTACCTGATAGATTTATATCAGCCAATTTGTGCTGTCCGGTTGATACATCAATCTTCATACTGGAATTGCCCTCCGAACTGGTGATAATGTTGATGGCTCCTGAAAAAGCATTTGGGCCGAAAACCCTTGCTGCCGGGCCTTCCAAAATTTCGATGCGCTGGATGTTTTTTAAACTGACCGGAAGGTTGAGGGCATGGTGCCCGGTTTGCGGATCTGAGATATTGATGCCGTTTAAAAGGATAA
Source organism: Odoribacter sp. (assembly GCA_013824715.1). GTDB lineage: Bacteria > Bacteroidota > Bacteroidia > Bacteroidales > Prolixibacteraceae > Aquipluma. The sequence continues at coordinate 1,765 of PNOH01000049.1, forward strand.
GGGTTTGATCGAATGAACCACCCCTGACCGAAATGTCGGCCTGAACTCCGTGAACACCGCGCTGTCGGACATCAACACTCAGCGCATATTCAAGCAGTTCCTGAATACTCTGGACGGGCGCCGCCTCAATTTCTTCTCTGTTAATCACGGATACTATCCGTGCCACCTGCGAGAATGCAACAGGCGCTCTTTGGGCCCCAACCTGAACTTCGTCCAGATTGTATTCCATGCTTACTTTCGAACTGTCGGTTTGTGCAAAAACATATTCAGGTTCGGCTACTGTCGTGTAAACGGCCAAAAGCACGCCAATATGTACCGGCTTTTTGATAGCGTTAAACAATGAATAAGATTTACCTCCCCAGCGTTTGAATGTAAACATTTCGGCCCGGTTAATAGATCTGAAGATTTTTTTCATTTAAACAAAAGATAAAAATTTAAGGCGGCTAATGTAATAATTATTTGACTTGGACTAGTTTGAAGAAAATTTTTCTTTCGGTTTTGTTGGTCGTTCAAAATGGACCGGAAATGTGTGAATTATATAAATTTTTGATTGTGCCGGGCAAGTTTTTAGAATGAACAATGCGCTAACTTTGTCTTTATGATATACAAAATTTATTCGCTCTTTCCGATTTTTTTTTGACCGGAAAGTTTTGTTTAAGAATATGATGTTTAAAAAAACATGGTTTTTAAATTCTTGTGTGAATAACTAAAAATGATCCTGCCAGGCGAATATAAATTTTCTTTATCAGCAATAAATAATATTGAAGAATAAAAGACTTACAAATCCTTTTTTTGAGATTTTGATTCTTTATATTTGTATCAACATTAACACTTAAAAAGAACGCCATGACACAGCTTCAATTCAACACCGCACTATTAGGATTAAAGGATAAGTTGTTATATTACGCTTTGAGCCTGACCTCAGATCAGGAAAAGGCGCAGGATTTACTTCAGGAAACGTTTCTGAAAGCGTTAACATACCGGGATAAGTTTACTCAAAATACAAATTTCAAGGCATGGATTTACACCATCATGAAAAATACATTTATTAATAATTACCGAAGAAATATAAAAGCTAAAAATACGTTTGACGGAGCTAATAACGATTTCCATTTGAAATTCCAGACCGATAAAAGTTATCCTTCCCCGGAATCAGTCTATAGTTCAAAAGAGATTACGAAATGTATCAATGCTTTGGAAGATGAATATAAAGTTCCATTCAATTTGTTCCTTGATGGATTTAAATATAAAGAAATTGCCGAACAGCTTGTTTTGCCTCTCGGTACAGTAAAAAGCAGAATTTTCTTTACCAGAAAAAAATTGGAAAAATCGTTAAAAGATTACGCAATATAAGCGAAATTTATTTTGTTCACGTTTAAGTTGATTTTACTTGAAAAAAATGACTCACACGGTGTGAGTCATTTTTTTTTATGTCCTGATCGTTTATCTTTGAAATAAAAACAGATTGCCATGAAACGAAAAATTGCCGTTCATTTGGCTGATGGTTTTGAGGAAATTGAAGCTGTCAGTATCATTGATGTTTTACGCCGTGCCGAAATTGAAGTGGTTACTGTCTCAGTAACTGGTTTAACCGAAGTGAAGGGAGCTCATCAACTTAAAGTAATTGCCGATGTGCTTTTTGATCAGGTGAATTACGACGAAATTTACATGATCGTTCTGCCGGGAGGTATGCCTGGCGCTGCTAATCTGGAAGCCCATTCCGGCCTGAAAGCTCAAATTAAAAAGTTCAATTCTGAAAACAGGCCATTGGCAGCTATTTGTGCCGCACCGATGGTTTATGGAAATCTGGGTATCCTTGATGGAAAAGAAGCAGTATGTTATCCTGGCTTTGAAAAGTACCTGAAAGGCGCCATTGTTCATACTATTCCGGTAATTGAATCGGGCAATGTAATTACAGGCCGTGGTCCGGGTGCAGCAATAAAATTTGCTTTAAAGATTGTAGAAAAAGCTGTTTCGCGTGAAAAGGCTGAATTGCTGGCCAGTCAAATGTTGATAGAATAAAGACTAAACCGGCAAAATGGTTAATTCATAGCGGGTATGGCCGGAATCGTAAACAGGAATGAACTTCCTTCATCCTGATTTCTTTCGGCCCATATTTTACCATTATTTTTGTCAACAAATTCCTTGCACAGAATAAGTCCAAGGCCCGAACCATCTTCTTCATTGGTCCCTTTTCGTTTCACTTTAGAGTCTATGCGAAATAGATTTTGAATATCTTCTTCAGTTATTCCAACTCCGGTATCGCATACGCAAATTTTTACTTCTTTATCAATTTGTACGGCTGAAATTTCGATTGATCCGTTTTCAGGAGTGAACTTGATGGAATTATTGATCAGGTTTCGCAATACTGTTTCAATCATTAAGGGGTCGGCAAATATTTGGATATTTTCATTGTACCTTGATTTAATCGTGATATTCTTTTGTTGTGCCAACGAGCTCAGAACACTTAAAGCCTTATTAAGCACTAACTTGAATTCGATATTGCCGGGTGTGTAGGTCAGTCTTCCGGTTTGTGATCTCGACCAGTCGAGCAGGTTTTGCAATAACCGGAAAATATTGGTGGTTGATTGGTTGATATCCAAAGCAAATTTCCGCCGTTCATCTTCGGTAAAGTGGTTGTAATCTTTGCTTAGCAGGTACGAATAGCCCATTACGTTATGAAACGGGTTTTTCAAATCATGGGCAATGATGGAAAAGAATTTGTTTTTTGATGCATTTAAGAGCCTGAGTTCCTGCTCGCTTTGCTCAATTAACCGGGTTTTTTCTTCAAGCACTTCATTCGATCTTAATTTTTCGAAATATTTCAGGACCATAAAAATAACAAAGACAAGCAACAGCGCTGCAGTAACAAAACCCAGTTGCTTAAGTTGTTTGTTTTTACTTAACTGGATATTTGTTAATTCATGCTGTGCATTTAGCCGAATGATTTCGTTTTCCTTTTTTTCGGTTTCATATTGTTTTTCGAGATTGGCAATTTGTTCAAATTTCTTCGCCTGAAAAACACTATCGTTGTATTGCGAAAACAGAATATGGTTGTAATAAGCCTGTTTGTAGTCCCCTTTTTTTTGATAGACTTCAGAGAGACCCTGATAAATTTGCTTCCTTAATAATAATTCCCTTTTATAATGATGGGCCAGTTGAAGACTCTTTTTATATAATAAAATCGCTTCTTCGAATTTACCCTGTTTACTTAAAACTGAAGCAATCCCATGCAGAATGTCGGCCTCATAATGTAACCAGCCAATTTCCTGAAATTGCTTCCAGGCCATATTGAAGCAGTTGATTGCCTTATTTAGACTGTCGGGATAATTTTGATAAACCCATGCAACATTCGACAACGAAACTGCATACCGTTCATTTTTACCTATTTTTTTGAAAAAGTAAAGCGCTTTTTGATAATTTACAAGAGAGGAATCCGGCATTTTTAATCTTGAATAGGAAATGCCAAGATAATCATAGTCAATCGCCATACTACCTGTATCGCCAATAGATTGATTGAGTATTAATGCCTTCCTGTAATAACCAATGGCTTCACTGAAATTATCCATTACATCGTGTACCAAACCTATATTGGCAAGTAATTCGGCGCTGTAATCCGGATCGTTTTTGCTCAGTTTTAATCCTTCAATGTAACTGGCAATGGCCTCTTTGCTTTTCGACATATTGAAATTGGATATCCCAATATAACTATAACAAGTGGTCATATTCATGGTGTCGTTTAACTGCCGGTAAAGAGGCAAAGCCTTTTCATAGAATCTGATCGCATTAGTGAAGTCCCTGGCAGTGAAGCAAATTTTAGCTGAGTAATAAACTGATTTTGCCTGTTCCGGTAATTGTTTATTGGCAACTGCCAATTGAAAAGCCTTTCTGTTATAATAATTGCTTAAAGCTGAATCCTGAATTGTAATTCTCGAAAGTTGTAAATAAATGGAGGTCTTTTGTATATCGGGGCTTTTTTCGCAAAGTCGCAACAAACTATCCACTTGGGTTTGGGAGTATGTTGTTATTGTGAATAAAAGACCAATAAAAACGAATAAAGTCCTCATCAGGTTTAGGTTTTTCAGGAGTTGAAAATTAATTATTTTTTGGAGAAGGTAATAATCTGATTTAAATTTATTATACTGAAAAGAAATATCATACAACCAGCATATTTTCGGAGGGAATGATTGCTTCCCCTTTGAAGCGCAGCATCAGGTTTGCCAATGCCAGCGTATCTTTTTCGCAATACCGGATGATCCGGTCCAAATCGCCCTCCTGATAATATACATGGGCAACCTGGCTTCCGTCAATATCGTCTTTGGGTGTCGGGATATTAAAAACAGCACAAAGCAAATCGAGCGAGGTGTAGTTTTTATAGTCGCCAAATTTCCACATTTGTAAGGTGTCGAGCAACCTGTCTTTGATTTCCCACGGTTTCGCCCCTGAAATATCCAGGATTTTGGGTATTCGCAATCCATTGATTAACGAGCGGCGGGCAATATACGGGTAGTCAAACTCCTGACCATTATGTGCACACAGTTTTTTGCCCGGATTGGAGGTGAATTTTTCGAGCATGTCGTTAAATGCAGTCAGTAGTTTTTTTTCTTCCTGATCGTGAAATGATTTCACACGATAGAACCGTTGCCCGTTTTTCTGAATAATGACACCCGCCGAAATGCAAATAATTCTCCCAAACTCGGCATAAATACCAGCCCTTTCATACACATCGGCGGGTTGTTGGGTTTCGGTCCTGAAATAAGCCGATTTTTTATCCCAAAGTTGCTGAAAATGCTCAGGTAACTCCGTAAATTCAGCCTTCTGTGGGGCAGTTTCAATGTCTATGAACAGAATATCTTCTGATGAAAGTGAATCAAACATTTAGTAGAGATTTTGCTGTATGAAATTAGTTAAGATATTGATAGCAACCAGATTGTTGCCTCCTTCGGGAACAATAATATCGGCAAACTGTTTGGTAGGCTCAATAAACTGAATATGGCTGGGGCGTACGGTTTTTTCATATCGTTCCAATACCGTTTGTACATTTCGTCCCCTTTCAATAATATCGCGTTGAATGACGCGCGATAAACGGACATCCGAGTCACAATCAACATACACTTTGATACCCATCTGTTCGCGGAGGATAGCTGGGAATAAAACCAGGATACCTTCGATAATGACTACTGCCTTAGGCTGTATTTCACGTGTTTCTTCCGACCGCGTACAGGTGAGGTACGAATAAATAGGCTCTGGCACCGACCTTCCCGCTTTCAACTTAATGATGTGATCAACCAATAATTCAAATTCGATAGAGGACGGATGGTCGTAATTAATCTTTTGCCTTTCATCCATCGGTAAATGGCTGTTATCCCTATAATACGAATCCTGAGAGATAACAGCGACCTCGCCGGCAGGGAGCTTTTCGATAATTTTTTTTACCACTGTTGTTTTGCCCGAACCGGTCCCGCCGGCAATACCAATAACTAACATAGATTTGATTTTTTTCAAAGATAATGAAGTGAATGGCTTTTATGCAAGCAAAATGATACGTTGTGGAACAGAGGTCAGAAAATGTTAACTTCGCAGTTTAAAATATTAAATTAATTATTCCTTAACGCATGGAAGGTTTGTATCCACTGAAGTTTGCGCCCATATACAAAGAAAAAATCTGGGGCGGAAATAAGATTAAAACGATATTGAATAAGGACTTCGGCGTTTTGCCTAATTGTGGCGAAAGCTGGGAATTGTCAGGAGTTGAAGGCAACGTGTCGGTAGTTTCAAATGGTTTTTTGGCCGGAAATACAATTGAAGAGCTCATCGAAATTTACATGGGCGATTTGGTTGGCGATCAGGTGTTCGAAACCTTTGGAATTGAGTTTCCGCTTCTGGTTAAATTCATCGATGCCAACGACGATCTGTCCATTCAGGTACATCCCGGCGACAAACTTTCAAAAGAGCGTCACAACGCTTTTGGTAAAACCGAAATGTGGTATGTGATTCAGGCCGATCAGGGAGCTAAACTTCAGTCAGGGTTTAATCAGGAAGTTGATGAAGATAAATTCCTTTTTAAGCTGGAACACAACGAACTGACCGACATCCTGAATTTTGAGGAAGTTGCAGCCGGAGATGTGTTTTTTATTCCTGCAGGCAGGGTACACGCTATCGGAAAAGGAATCCTGTTGGCCGAAATTCAGCAAACATCGGATGTAACATACCGGATTTTCGATTACAACCGTTGCGATAAAGAAGGAAATCCACGTGAAGTGCATACAGAACTTGCCCTGGGCGCCATTGATTTTACGTTTTATCCTGAATATAAAACCAAATACGAACCGAAAACGAACGAATCGGTTGAATTGGCAACTTGTAAATATTTCACCACCAATTTACTTGAATTAACGACAACGATTGAAAAGGACTACAATAAGCTTGATTCTTTTGTAATATTCATTTGTTTGGATGGCGAATTGCAAATTGAAACAGAATCGGGCTCCGAATCGGTACGTAAGGGTGAAACTATACTTTTGCCTGCTTCAATCGAACATGTGATTCTAAGACCGTCATCAGCTTCAGTTAAATTGCTGGAAGTTTACATTGGAAAATCATGATCAAACAAGCCCGGTTTTTAATCAGTAATACCGATGTGCGCAAGTGTCCGCCGCCAGATCGTCCCGAATATGCTTTTATCGGGCGGTCCAATGTTGGCAAATCATCGTTGATCAATATGCTTGTTGGCCAGAACAGTCTGGCAAAAGTTTCGGTAAGGCCCGGAAAAACCCAGTTGATTAATCATTTTTTTATTGACGAAAGTTGGTATCTGGTTGATTTGCCCGGATACGGCTATGCCAAAATTGCGATTTCGGTCAAAGAAAAATTTCAGAAATTAATCAGCAGATATATTCTTGACCGCGAAAACCTGTATTGCCTGTTTGTGTTAATCGATATCCGTCATGATCCTCAGAAAATTGATATTGAATTCATTACCTGGCTTGGCGAAAACCACATTCCATTCGCAATTATTTTTACAAAAGCTGATAAGCTTGGTAAAGTTACTGTGGCTAAAAATGTTGCGGCTTACACCAACGAGCTAAAAAAGTTATGGGAAGAATTACCTCCTGTACTGGTAAGTTCATCGCTTGATGGAACAGGTAGGGAAGAAATTATTTCGTATATTGAAAACGTCAATAAGTCCTGATATACAAAGGTTTTAGGTGGGTAATTCGTTTGATGTTGCCCACGGATTTAATACATCAACGATGAACTTCGGAACCAAATAGGGCGATATGCGTAAGATTTTTTTACCTTTGCCCGAGTTGCAGAAACTCAAATTAAAATGGAAGAAATGTCAAGAAAAGCTCCTCTCAAGATTTTTCCGTGTACAAAAAGTGTCGATTTAACCCGACGGATTTGTGATAGTTTGGGGGTTGAAGTAGGTAAAACATCCTGTCCGATTTTTTCGGATGGCGAGTTTGAGCCCTGTTATGAAGAAACCATCCGTGGTTCGCATGTGTTCATTATCCAGTCAACCCCTCCCCCAGCCGATAATCTGATGGAATTGTTGCTTATGATTGATGCAGCCAAGCGGGCTTCGGCCTATAAAATTATTGCCGTTATTCCTTACTTCGGATATGCACGTCAGGATAGGAAAGATAAACCCCGCGTGTCGATTGGAGCCAAATTAATTGCCGATCTGTTATCAACGGCTGGTGCCAACCGTATCATCACCATGGACCTACATGCCGATCAGATTCAGGGATTTTTTAATGTACCGGTCGATCACTTGTATGCTTCTTCACTGTTCATCCCTTTCATCGGTAAAATGGGACTCAAGAATGTGGTTGTTGCTTCACCCGATGTGGGTGGTACCAAACGTGCCAATACTTATGCAAAAATGTTGGAAACCGATATGGTCATTTGCCATAAATCGCGGGCAAAGGCCAATGTGATTGACAGCATGACTTTAATCGGTGATGTGAAAGGCAAAGATGTAATTATTGTTGATGATTTAATAGATACCGCCGGCACCATTGCCAAAGCTGCCGATCTGATGATGGAAAAAGGGGCCAGCAGCGTTCGCGCATTTGCTGCCCACGGTGTTCTTTCAGGGCCAGCGTACGAAAGAATTGAAAATTCGGCATTGGCTGAGGTGTATTTTACCGATTCAATTACCGCGAAAAAAGAATCATCCAAAATCAAATACATTCCGATTGCCAGCGCTATGGGCGAGGCCATTGAAAGAGTTTATAAAAATCAGTCAATTAGTTCGATGTATTACGGCTAATTGTATATATTTGCACCGCTTTTTCCTAAGGCACATGTTATGCATGCTGTTTGCCCTTTCACCGTAGAGGGAGGACTGAGTACCATAATTTAAATACTAAAAAAAGTAAAATGAAATCAATTTCGATTAAATGTACCAAGAGAGAAGTCGTTGGTAAAAAGGAAGCCAAAAGACTACGTACTGAAGGATTAGTACCCGGAGTACTTTATGGAGGCGAGGAACCTATCCATTTTTATGCTCCTGAAAAAGAGTTCAAACCGCTGATTTATACACCTCACGTGTATTTGGTTGATTTGGATATTGACGGAACTGTTTATCAGTCAATCATTAAAGATTCACAATTCCACCCGGTTGAAGAAAAACTTTTACACGTTGATTTTCTCCGCACCTCGGAAGATAAAATGGTGAAGGTTGAAATCCCGATCAAAGTTGACGGTTTCGCAAAAGGTATCCGTAAAGGGGGTAAACTGAAACAAAACCTTCGCACGCTGAAAGTTAAAGGCATGGTAAAACATCTTCCCGATTTTATCGAAATTAATGTAGATGACCTGGATTTGGGACAAAGTATTAAAGTAGGTACACTTCAGAGAGAAAATCTGGAATTCCTCAATGCAAAAGCTGTCCCTGTAATTACGATCATGATAACAAGAGCTGCTAAATCAGCAAAAGCCGGTGGTAAAGGTTAATCCTAAAAAACTATCATCTTGAAATACCTGGTTGCTGGATTGGGAAATCCGGGAAAAGAATACGAAAACACCCGGCATAATATAGGATTTAAAATATTGGACGCTCTTGCAGATGCGTCCAATATTGTTTTTAGCGATGTCCGTCATGGCTGGATAACTGAATATAAGTTCAAAGGCCGGACGTTTATTCTGCTGAAGCCTTCCACGTATATGAATTTAAGTGGAAAGGCCGTTAATTACTGGATGCAGAAAGAAGAAATTTCAATTGAAAATCTTCTGGTTGTAGTTGATGATCTTGCATTACCTTTAGGTTCGTTGCGACTTCGGGCCAAAGGAAGTGATGCCGGCCATAACGGATTGAAAAGTATTACAGAAGTTATCGGTAACCAGGATTATGCACGTCTTCGTGTTGGGATTGGCGATAATTTCAGGCAGGGCCAACAGGTTGATTATGTGTTAGGTGAATGGGACAAAGAGGAAAAGACTGAACTTCCGGCGCTGATCGATACTTCAATAGAAATTATTAAAAGTTTCGGTACCATTGGAATCAACAAAACGATGACTTTTTTTAATAAACGGAAATCAGATGGCTGAGGGGGTCCGCATTGATAAATGGCTTTTTGCAGTACGACTGTTTAAAACCCGAAGCCAGGCTTCAGAAGAATGCCGCAAAGGGAAAGTCACCATTGGTGGAATGAATGTGAAACCATCGCGCGAAATCAAAGTTGGTGAAACCATTCAGCTTCGTAAGCCGCCGATTACCCGAAGTTATAAAGTTATTGCCCTTACCGGAAACCGGATGTCGGCCAAACTTGTTCCTGATTTTATGCTTGAAACTACCCCTGCTTCGGAACTCGAAATTCTGGAAGTCCAGAAGAATTTGAGTTTTTTTAACCGCGAGCGGGGAACAGGCAGGCCAACCAAAAAGGATCGGCGCGACCTGGACGATTTTTTTGATGTTTAGGAATTAATCTTTTTACTCCATGTTAATTGCCCGGGAATTACGAAAAACAAATATTGCCGAATATATTTTGTATATGTGGCAGGTTGAAGATTTGCTTCGTGCCTGTTCATTCGACCCTGAAACGATTGAACAACAGTTGGTTTTTCGGTTCAAAGCTGACGAAAATACGAATAAAGAAATAGCCGCCTGGTACAACAACTTGGCAGTGATGATGGAAAAGGAGCATGTTCAGGAAAAAGGGCATATTCAGGTGATTGTTAATCTCGTGAATGACTTAAACGAATTTCACCTGAAAATGCTCGAAGTTCAGAAAGATCAGGAGTATATCCGGTTGTACCGGTTGAACCGTGATGCGATTAGTGATTTTATAAAAAGGTCAGAAATTACGGTTGAAAATGAAGCAGAAGCCTGCCTGAATGCCTTATATGGCCTGATGATCCTGAAACTAAAAAACAGTGAAATTTCGCCGGTAACTCAAAAAACGTGTGAAGGTTTTGCAAGTATGATTGGACATTTATCAGCCCGGTATATTCAGTTCGAAAACGACGATTTCGAATTTTAAATAAACTTTAATGAGTGTCCCTTTGCGTACCTAACTTATCCTTTGCCGTCAGCTTCAACTGACGGACAGATTGGTGAGCGCAGCTAATGGCTTTAGCCACAACTTATTGGGCTAAAGCCCATGTATCCCATCTTCCTTTTACCCGTTGACTGAAGTCAACGGCAAAGGATAACTGCTCAATATTTAGTTGTATAGGTACTTAGGCGGAAACTCATATAAACTTTCCTTTTTCATCTTCTGTTGGTATATAACACGATTGGCGCTTCCCAAACCAACGAAAACGATTTTTAGCAATCCATTTGTATAACGAAAGTCTCCATTTTTTTGGAATCAACCTGAAAACAGCAACTAAGCTATACATACCTCCCAATTCGTATCCTATCTTTAAAACAGCATCAAAATAATAGTAGTGTTGGCCAAAATGATCAGATATAATCACCGTTTTCGGCGATTCGTCATCAGACGAATTTGGCAGGGCCTGAAAAATAAATTTGTTTTTTCGGTCAGTTTTCAGGAGAAACCTGATTGTCCGGCTGCATAAAATGCACATTCCATCGAACTGTACTAATATTTTCCCTTCGGGAATCAGGTTCATTTAATCGTTTTTTTGTAATCCTCAATTAATCCATCGCGCAGCCAATTGGCAACCGCCTGTCGGTTATCCGAAATAATAAATCGCTTTTGGTCGCGGGTGTGGTTTATGTTGCCCAGTTCAATAAAAACGGCTGGCGTATTCGAGTTTTTAATGACATAAAGATTTCGTTCCGAAACACTTCCGTCGTAACCCCGGTTGGGTTGATGCGTCGCGTATTTTTTCTCAAAAGTTTGTTTTAAAGTGCTGGCAAGTTTTTTCCCGGAACTGCTGCCTTTATCATGGTAAAAGAAAACATCAATATTTTCCCTGGTACTTCTGGAGTCAACATGAATCACTATCATGCGTTGAAATTTACCCTTGTTTTGAGTGTGTAGTTTATTCACGGCTAAGGTTTCCTGCCGTAATCGCGCAAGCTGGCCCAAAGGAATCTGGCTACCGGGATAACAAACCTCATCTTTATCAGGAAGCAGGAACTGTTCGTCGCGTATGCCATCGTTGGGGTCGCGTATAATCATATAAACAGTTGCCCCCCGCTCGGTGAGGTTTAGTGCCAGCCTGAGTGTAACATCGTAAGCATATTCGTCCTCACATAAAATATGTCCATTCAGTTTTCCGACAGCTCCAGGGTCTGGGCCGCCATGCCCGCTCACCAGATAATAAACCGCATCTTTGAGTTCACTGCTCTTCAGCAGGACTTCCCTGTATTTGGGACCGAAGATTTCATAAACTTTTATCTCGGGAATTATAACAGCCGGAGATGGCTTGTCCGGAATTGTTATTGTTGCTATATCTTTTTTTTTAGGTAAACGGTAAATCTTTCCAATAATCAACGTGTTTTCTTTTCCAAGTTTTGTTTTGTTCAGTTCAATAAACTGGTCAAGATATTCATTGGGGGAATAACCGTTTTGTTTCAGGACAGTGTAAATACCATCTCCTTTCTTTGCCTTTATGGTCGGATATTCCTGTGCTGACAACGATATGCCCGGAAAGATGAGGACGACAATTATCAATATTTGATTCAGCTTGCAGGTAAAATATGCAGGTTTAACTATGTGGCGCATCCGAAAATGATTTTATATCAAACGGTTTTGAATGGATTTTGTTTTTATCTTTATCCTTGATGTTAGTTTAAAAACAGAATAAATTCACTTTTAAATATAATTCAATGCATCGTTTATTAGCCAGTATTGCTGTAATTTTATTTTTATTTTCCTGCTCTCCTCAACTTTCGGTGCATCAGATTAATACACACAATATTTCGGTTGATGCATTCTCGGGTAAACCCGATTCAGGGGTACAGGCAATTATAAAACCTTTCAGGGATAGTATAGCGAATGATATGTCGAAATTGGTAGCGGTGAGTGCAACGCCTCTTGTCAAAGGTAAACCTGAAAGTAAACTGACCAATCTGGTGGCCGATATCGTACTCGAAGCCGGAACCAACTATTGTATTTCAAGCAATTTAAATTTCAGGCCCGATGCTTCGTACGTCAATTATGGTGGTTTGAGGGCTTCGCTGCCCCAGGGCGAAATTACTGTCGGGCATATATTTCAACTGATGCCCTTCGAAAATGAAGTCGTTCTTATCAGGATTTCAGGCGAGTCAATGCTCCTGATGGCTGAACGTATTGCCATGAGGGGTGGAGAAGGAATTTCAGGAATGAAACTGGGAATCAGGAATGAAAAAGTGGCGGCACTGAGGATTGGCGGAAAAGTGGTTGATCCTTCCGCTCTTTATTGGTTGGTGACCAATGATTATATAGCCAATGGTGGCGATCAAATGAGCATGTTCGCTAATCCTACGGAACGGCTCGACACCAAAATAAAAATCCGGGATGTTTTGATTCAAACTTTGGCTGACCGGTATCAAAAAGTAGGAATATTGGATATTAATGAGGATGGGAGGATTTATCATGAGCAATAGGCGTACCTTTTTAAAACAATCGGTTATTGGTGGCGGGGCTTTGGCGTTTGGCCTTTTCCCTTCCGAATTATTTGCTTCGGGCGAACTGGTTAAACTCACCGTGATGCATACCAATGATTTGCATTGCCATCTCGACCCATTTCCTGAAGACCATACCGAATTTCCTGGAAAGGGCGGAATGACCAGGATTGCATCCATGATCAATCAGGCAAGGAAAGAAAATCCAAATCTCTTACTTCTTGATGCCGGCGATATGTTTCAGGGAACCCCGTATTTTAATTATTTCAAAGGCGACCTGATACTCAAGGTAATGAGCAAGATGGGGTATAATGCCGGAACTATTGGAAATCATGAGTTTGATAACGGGCTGAACGATATTTTGTCGGCATTTAAATTTGCCAATTTTCCCATCATATCAAGTAATTACAACTTTTCTGACACGATTTTGGCAGATATGGTTGCGCCTTATCATATCCTGAAAAAAGGAGGGGTAAAAATTGGTATTTATGGTTTGGGCATCGAATTGGCCGGTTTGGTTGGTAAGCTGAATTATGGCAACACCCAATATCTTGACCCGCTGGAAATGGCGCTGAAAATGGAGCTTATACTGAAAAAAGAACATTCGTGTGATTTGGTAATCTGTTTATCTCACCTTGGATACTCCTATGAGCACGACAAAATCAGCGATCTGACATTGGCTCCTCTAACCAGCTATACCGATCTGATCGCGGGAGGGCATACCCATACTTTTCTTGAAAAACCCGTAGTTTTGAAAAATGCTGCCGGAAAACCGATCATTGTTAATCAGGCCGGTTGGGCTGCTTTGGCATTGGGTAAAATTGAGTTCATCTTTGATCGGTCGGGAAAGCTGAAGGAGCCGGTTGTAATTACCGGTAATCTCTAGAAAAATCGGATATTGGTCAGTATGACTATGATATTGTGGATACACTTCTAATGCAAAAGAAACTATCATTTTTTCTTTCGGTTATTTCCGGAATATTGCTGAGTTTGCCCTGGTTATTTCCCGGCCAGAGTTGGACTTTGTTCTTTGCTTTTTGTCCTTTACTGTTTGCTGAAGATCAAATTGCCAAGCAAAAGGATGGGCGGATCAGCCAGCTTTTTTTGACTGCCTTTCTTACATTCCTGATTTGGAATTTGCTTTCCACCTGGTGGATAGCTCATGTTTCATTGGTTGGCATGCTTTTGATTACAGTACTTAATGCAATACTGATGGCTTCAGTCTGGTGGTCAAGGCAACTTGTCAGCCGTAAGTTTGGTCATGCATCATCCATGTTTTCCCTGATCGTTTTTTGGTTAGCATTCGAATTTGTACATCATAACTGGACTATTCCATGGCCATGGTTGTCACTTGGAAACAGCTTTGCCAATTCAGTAGAAATCGTCCAATGGTATGAGTTTACAGGTGTTTCAGGAGGTTCGCTCTGGATTTTGGCATCCAACCTCCTGATTTACTCAGTTATTAAAAGTATCCTCCAATGGAGCCCTTTTCGCAAATCCATCAAACTTGCCGGTCTTGCTTTGCTGGTAGTTTTTTTACCGATGCTTTTTTCATGGTACTTGTATGCTACCTATACTGAAAAAGGGAAATTACTTGAGGTTTTAATTTTGCAACCCAATATTGATCCCTATAAGGAGAAGTTTTCAGGAATGAGTTCTGAAGACCAGATCAACAGGCTTCTCGCTTTGGCTGAATCAAATCTTACCGGTTCAGTTGAATTGGTTGTCGCTCCTGAAACGGCGTGGCCTCCTTTATGGGAAGATTCGGTATTTACTCAAAATCAATCATTGATTCCCCTTTCTGAGATCATCCAAAGTTATCCTGAGGTGAACTTTATTGTGGGGGCAATCACTCAACGGAAATTTAGGGATGAGGAGGTGGTTTCGGAAACGGCACAAAAATCTGCTGACGGAAGTTATTATTTCGATGCTTTTAATTCAGCGCTGATGATTGACCGAAATCCGGAAGTACAGATTAGTCATAAAAGTATATTAGTGAATGGTGTTGAACGAATGCCCTTTCAAAAATATTTTTCATTTTTAAGTAAATACCTGCTGCATTTGGGCGGAACAAACAGTAGCCTGGCTGCTTCAGGTGAACCTGCTATATTTTCAGTCAACACTTCCGGGAAAATAGGACCGGTCATTTGTTTTGAATCTGCTTTTGGTGAATATTGCTCAAAACTCGTAAAGCGGGGTGCTAACCTATTGGTTGTAATTACCAACGATGGATGGTGGCGTAAATCTCCGGGAAGCTGGCAACATTTTGGATATTCCCGGTTGCGGGCTGTCGAAACACGTCGAACCCTTGTGCGAAGCGCTAATACCGGCATATCCGGATTCATAAATCAACGCGGTGAAGTACTCCGGAAAACCGGTCTAAACTCTTATGGAGCGATTCGTTTGTCGGTTCGAATGAACGATAAGATTACTTTTTATGTGAGTTATGGTGATTATTTGGGAAGAATTTGCCTGGTCTTATCAGGCCTGACTGTGATTTATTTGCTTATGCATAATAGAATTGGAAAAGACAAAAAAAATCCGCATTAATTCGATTGTAAAAAATCCCAGATAAATAGGATTTGAGTGCCTGCCTGATCAAACGTCCAACGGTAGCCGATGCTACTCCCGCAATTGCGGTACTAGGCCTGTTTTAGCAGTCAAAAGCTTACTCGGGTCAATTAAAAATGTTGAATTTTCTAAACGTAGAATTAATGCGGACAATATCTTTTGACATATGTAACAGAACGATTTGTTGATTCAAATATAAGTTGCATTACTCAATTTTCCTATTAATTCGAGGGTTTTAATAACATGTTCTCAATATCTGGCTGATTTACAGAATGCTTAGGTATCATATTTTTTCAGCATAGAACTTTTCAGATCGCCGCCCGTACAAAAGTGCCGATTGGCAAAGCTTTCACTATTTTCAGGATTATTTCCGACGCTGAAAAAAACATTAAAACGCACCAGATTTTTGTTGGATTTGTTTTGCTTAAGAAAAAAGTAGTTCTATATTTGCACCCACATTCGCAAAGGCTGAATGGGTAGCAAAAACAGCATAAGATCGCTGTAAAAGTTGAAAGTTTGGAGTAGATTAAATTCTGTTACAATACCAGGGAGAGATGGGTGAGTGGCTGAAACCACCGGTTTGCTAAACCGACGTACGGGTCATTCTGTACCGGGGGTTCGAATCCCCCTCTCTCCGCACTTAAAATATAAAAAATTACGGGGTATAGCGCAGTCCGGTTAGCGCACCTGGTTTGGGACCAGGGGGTCGTAGGTTCGAATCCTACTACCCCGACTTTTAAAAGGGTTAAGTTGTTGAAATACAATTTAATCCTTTTTTTATTGTCTGATATTTGTTCTAAAATATTTGGAACTCTCTATTTGGGGAGTTGAAAATAGGATTTTTTACAAAGAACAAACAAATACCCTTGGGCAAGATGCGGTTGACTGGGTTTGACTCATTTACTACTCAATTTTATCATTATCTCTCTAAAGCTTTCCAATCCTGCTTCTAAGTTTTCAATAATGTCTTCAGCTATTGTTTCAGGATCAGGTAAGTTATCCAGATCAGCGAGTGATTTATCCTTTAGCCATGTAATATCTAAACTGGTTTTATCCCTGCTTATAATTTCATCATAACTGAACTTTCTCCAATTGCCTTCAGGATTAGTTTCAGCATTGTAAGTTTCTTTTCTTTTGAATCTGTTTGATGGATTGTAGCAAGCAATAAAATCTTTTAAATCATCAAGTTTTAAAGGATTCTTCTTTAATGTGTGGTGAATATTGGTTCTGTAATCATACACCCAGATTTCTTTTGTCCAAGGGTCTTTACTTGCTGGCTTATTATCAAAGAATATCACATTGGCCTTTACTCCCTGAGCATAAAATATTCCAGTTGGTAAACGTAGAATAGTATGTAGGTCTGTTGTTTCAAGCAATTTCTTTCTTACTGTTTCACCTGCTCCACCTTCAAACAATACATTGTCAGGAACTACAACTGCTGCCAATCCTGTTGTTTTGAGCATTGAACGGATATGCTGTACAAAATTCAATTGCTTGTTGCTGGTAGTTGCCCAAAAATCCTGACGGTTATAGGTTAAATCATCTTTTTCCTGTTCACCTTCATCATTGGTAAAAGTCTGAGAACTCTTTTTACCAAATGGAGGATTAGCCAACACATAATCGTATGTAGTTGGGGAAGCAGCAATTAAAGCATCAGCAGGAGAAATAAAGTTGTCTGAGTCAATATCACCAATGTTGTGAAGAAACATGTTCATTAATGCCAATCTCCTTGTTCCTGCCACAATTTCATTTCCGTAAAAGGTTTGCAGCTTGATGAACTTGTTCTGGTCTTTATCCAATTTGTTGTTAGACACCAGATAATCATAAGCTGCCAAAAAGAAGCCACCTGTGCCACAAGCAGGGTCAGCAATGGTTTTCATTGGTTGTGGCTGGATACACTCCACCATAGCCCGGATTAATGGCCTTGGGGTGAAATATTGACCTGCTCCACTTTTGACATCCTGTGCATTTTGCTCCAACAGTTTCTCATAAATGTCACCTTTCACATCTGCACCCATCACCAACCATTGCTCACTATCAATCATGTCAATGATTTTAGCTAACATGGCAGGGTCTTGAATCTTATTCTGGCTCTTGGTGAAAATTTGCCCCAATATTCCTTTTTGTGTGCTTAATTCCCGGAGTAAAACAGAATAATGTAATTCCAATTCAGCACCTTTTATAGCCGTTAAACTTTCCCAATTGTATGCTTTTGGAATATTCAGTTGCCTGTTGTATGGTGGTTTGCTGTATTCATCCGCCATTTTCAAGAATAGCAAATAGGTTAATTGTTCTAAGTAGTCACCATAACCTACACCTACATCTCGCAGGGGATTACAAAATGACCATACTTTTGATACTATTGATGATGTGTTGTTGCTCATAGCAAAAGTTTAAATTATTTGAATTCCTAAAGCTGGCCTAAAAATGATAGGTATATAAAAATGAGCAATAGACTCCTCTTCAATTTTATTAAAGAACCCAACTTTCATTAAATTATCACTAATTATGATTGCTTCCTTTCTCCCAATATTCCATATCTGCTTTAATTCATCTATCTCAAAATGCACTTTTCTCTTTTTTAATAGATATACAAAATGTTTTAATCCAGGATATTCAGCAATCAATGTTTCTAACTTTGTTTTTGAAGCATCTTTCAATCCTTCAATTAATGAATCAAAACTTAATAATGACTCACTATTAATTTTTCCACTCTGTAATTCTTTTGTTTCAAATTTGATAGCTGTTGTTATTAATTGAATTAATTCTCTTGGTGTAGCAACATTATTTCCATCCTTAATTTTTGCAATTAACCAATCAAACGTAGAACCAGAATTTTCAGCTTTATTGATTGGAAATATCCTCCTAAATAATTCTTCTCTTCTTTCTAGGATGTTATCAAGCTTTTCAAGTTTTAGAGAATGAATTAGTCCTTCATTTTGTTCAAACCTTGACATAATTAAAGTAAATAATGTCTGCTGATTCCATGTGATTGTATCTGTTTTTGTAATATGACTTGTTTCTCTGAATCCATGTTCAATAATTCTATTCCAAATATCATCACGGAGAAAAATTATCAATCTTATGTTGGTGAATACCTGTAAATCAATATAAACTTGGAATAGGGTTCTTAAAGCAGTAGCTTCTAATTCAAAATCTTCCTGAAATATAGCATCTAATCTATCAATTGTAATCCAAAGAAATTCTTTCTTATTTAATAAAGAACTATTTAACAAGGAAAGTAAATAATCTACAGAAACTATTCCTTTGTCAGCCATTTTGGTACATGGTTCAAGCATAGACACTTTTAATCCAATCTTTTCTACAGCTCCGGAATATTCATTCAAGGAAACATTGGGCTCAATTATTGGATTAACTCTTTTGATATATCCTCTAACTAATTTAATAATAGATGTAAAAGAGGTACTACGGGGAATTAAATCTGAGTCTTGCAATTTTTCTGTTACTTCTTTAAAAGAGAGGTCAGAATAATTGAAGTCAAATAATTTCTGATAGATGAGAATTACAAAATATAACTTCCAAATGCATTTAAATTCAAATTCATTTACTGGTGGAGTTACCGCCAAATCTTTAAATGCAATTGTTCCTCTTGGATTTTCAGCTAAAGTCAATAAAACATTATCACTCATCAGATCATATTCAAGAGTAGATAAGTATCCATATATAGCACTTTTCCCAGACCCTTTACATCCAAAGATAATATCTACCTCATTGTCAAGAATATCTTCCCAAAGCGGTGTTTTAATAAAATAACTTTTTAATCCTTCTATTTCTTGTTCAGCAATTCTTGAACCAACAGAAATTCTTTGTATATCATGTCCGTTTTTCATATTGAATATTATACATGTCTTATAATTTCCCTTCAAATGCCTTTTTCAAAATGCTTTGCCTTAACGATTCTGCCTGAAGCAAACTTTGGCTGATGTTTACTCCATTGTGTTGATATATGTTTTTTTTAACTGAACAGCCGAAGTTGTTCAGGAAGGAAACTACTAATTAAAGGCGCTAATACTGTGAGAGATAGTTTCAAGTTATCCAAAGCCGAACCGCCAAGATTTATTTTGCTCAAAATATTGTTGTACCATTCCGGAATTTCGAAATTTTCTGTCTCTATCTCATTTTGCAAATTATGCTTTATTTTGTTTTGACAATTCCTAAGATAGAGGTAAGTTGGAATAAAAATTATTGCCAGGAATAGTGAGAAAAATAATCCATACACATAACTTATTTCCTTTGGGAATATATCAAAGTTCTTTATAATAAGAGCCGACTTAATTGACTGTTGAAGTGCGCTGGTTGTAAGTACACTAAAGACAACCAAAATGGCTAATACTTGCAAGGAAGCCAGTAAAATCTGATTTAGCATTGCAAACTGAGAAACTGCTTTTTCAACACTTTGCTTACTCTTTATGTCAAAAACAACCTTGCCAGCTGAAATTCCAACCATGAAGATTACTGTTAAGATAGGCAATTGAAGAATAAATGTGACAATTACAATTCTTGGGATTACGTAACCATGATTGAATAATATTCCAAAGTCATCAATAATTTTACTTGGTGCATAAAAACCTTTCATTGACATTTGAATTATAGCAAGAAAAAGAATTATTGCAAAAGCAAAGAGGATAGATTGTAGGATATGATTAAACTTTAAATTGAATTTATTCTTTAGTTGTGCTATTTGTCCAATAAATACAGGGAAGGCAGCAGATGCGATGGTAATCATGATTAATATTAGAGTTGTCCAAACCAGAAAATTAGGGTTCCGATTAAATAACATATCTTCTTTATCAATCACAACTGAATTTACCAATTCCTTTTGGGCAAAAGTTAATGTATCAATATTGACCTCGTATATGTTATTATCAATTTTATTCTGGATTACATATAAAGGTTGATTAGAAGATGGGTGCCTGACATTATTCGAAAGCATCAAATAAATGGATAGGTAACCAAAAAATGCAAACATGATCACAATCAGGATACTACCTGATCTATCCTTTCTAAATTGATTAATCGTTTTCATAAGTCTTATATTAATATTCGATTCATCTTTTATTCTTTAAATCAATCTCCCTTCAAATGCCTTTTTCAAAATGCTTTGCCTTAATGACTCTGCTTGTAGCAAACTTTGGCTGATGGTTTCTTCAATTTTATCACAAACAGTAAGTTTGCTTTCTAATTCATCAACAATGAGTTGTTGTTCTGCAATTGGAGGTAAAGGAATCTCAATTTTCTTTAATTGTGTGCCAGTTAGATGCTTTATAGTTGTCCCTGTAAAATACTTTTCAAGTAAACCACTCATTCCAGAGTAATACATAAAATGAAATAGATAATTCACAGAAAGTTCATTCTTAACTCTGACACGGTGAAGTGCTTTCTGAATTTTCATATTTGAAACTGCATCTTTCCAAATTGCACATCTACCGGGTTCTCCACCTTCACAAATAATTAAATCCCCCTTTTTCAATCCATATCTTACTTCTTCTGATTCTTCAAATCTCATTTGCTCTAAATCCTCCAAATCAAAACTTCCCCACCTTACACTAATATTTCTTAAATAATATTGGTAGTTCCCCTTATTCTTACTTTTATCAAGCATTTTACCTAAGCACATTTCTGCACAATCAATTAGCTCTTTTATCTTCCATCCCGTTGGTAATTCACCTTCTTTCACATTTTTGTTGGTTAGCTTTCCTTCAAATGCCCATTTCAACAAACTTTGACGGTAAATTTTTAATTGCTGCTGTGCCAGTTGTAGTTGCTGTTTCCCGTTTTCTAAATCACTGAGAAGTTCTTCAATTTTAGAAACAATGGCTTGTTGTTCTGCTAAAGGAGGAATTGGAAAATTGTAGTTCCACAAAATATTAGGGTCAACATGAGGAATACCAACACCTTTTGCCCTTGTATTTATTTCTATATATTTAGACTGCAAAAAATAGAAAGCATAGTTGTTATCAATATTTGGGAAGTTCAATTTTACTAATGTGCTACCTAATGCTCCTTTTATTGCTTTACCTACATAACCTGACCTTGAACCATCCCATACCATCAAGAAGTCTCCTTCTTCGCATAAAACACAATTGACCCCATCTGTATATTCATCAATTATGTTTTGTTCAAATGCCTTGATGTTGACATATGGAATATTGCAATCTTTACTTTTATTCGATGAAGTACGTTTTGGCTTTTTACCTTTGACGGAAATTACGTATTCTCCAAGTTTAACATGCTTCCAATGATTTGGAACAAGTTTGTTTTCAATGTACATTTTATTCATCAAGTTTCTCCATTTTTGAACCTCTGACTGTAAATCTATAAGCATATGGAGCTTTTGATGATTCAATTGTTTTAAGAATATCCTCCCATTTATCTATAATTGTTTTTACTATCTGCCAATATTTTAGTCCTTTAGAAGAAAAAAAGAAGATTCCAAGTCCATAATTTTCATATAACTCTTTTTGATGCCGTGTCGTTTGAATTTTGATATCCTGAGTGATTGCTATTGCTTTTTCAGCACCAGCAATGGGTATCCAATCTTCATCTTGTGTTCCCTCGCCAAAAACTGTCTTAATAGACTTGACTACAAGGTCAGTATTATTTTTTCGGTTAAGGGGTTCCTGAAGTTTATTTAATCCTTCTGCTAATTGAGGTGGCAAATTTTCATCAATATAGATAATCATTATGCTGCTTTTTTACAAAATATAATTGCATCAATTACTTTTGATTTATCCAAATTAAAAAGATCAGCAATAAACCACTCTGGCTCACCAGCTTTGTATAATCCATATAAAGCTTCTACATTTATATTGGTACCATATATAACTGGTTGTCCAAATTGATGATGTGGGTCGCAAACAATTGCCTTTTCTTTTCCAATTGGCCAAAAACGAACAGCAAGTGAATCAGAATTAAAATCAATGTTTTTATAAAATTCTTTTATAAAACTTAATTTAAATTGCCGTGTTGCATCCACTGAATAAATACTTCCATCTTTCTGTTCAAATAATACCTTTCTACCATCCGTTCTTAGGCATTCTAAAATCATTTTTGTTGCAAATGGATAATATGTATTGTACTGTTCAGACAAAATATTATGGGCTTTTAATAATTCCTTTGATGAGACACCAGCTAAGGAAAACTGATAAAATGTAAATAGCTCAATAAGAGTATGAAAATTCACTGCTTTTGTTAAATCAACATTCCAGGAATATGAATGTCCATACTTACTCCCAAATTGATCATTCCAAAAAGTATTTATCCATCGGAGGACTTTCCCATACGGAATTCCTAATATTAATGCTATATCTGGAATTGTATAAATTCCAGTTCCTAATATGGGTTTTGTTTGTAAAGTGTCTTTCATTTTTTTTTCAAAATTAATTAATTTACGCCGCTAAAACCTCATTTAATTCATTAATAATTTCCTCAGTCTGTTCACCAAACAATTGCCACGTATGTATACTTCTTCCAACTTTTTTATTTGCCAATGCATTGGTATATTCTTTTCTTCACTCATTAATAATTGTTGTTAATGTCATAATCGAAGCTGAAAATTAAGTAGTTACCAGTTTCGATTGCAACTATTTTTGCATTGTATTGAAAAAACACTATTTTTGAACCTGTAAGTCTGCTCTGCACGAATGTCGACTCCATGTCGTTTCAAGGGTTAACCCAAGATTAGTGCAAAGGTGGGCTTTTTTTATTACCTGTTGTTAATGGGTTTTTAGGTCCATAGTAGTTTTTAAATCTCTGATATTTTTCATACATTTTATGCTGCCAATACCTCATTTAATTCATTAATAATTTCTTCTGTCTGTTCACCAAACAATTGCCACATTTTGCCTAATCCACCCTGAGCATTAAATGGGTTGTAATCAAAATCATCTTTCTCAATATGGAAACTGCTTATTACATAATCTTTTATCATCCTTAGCCATTGCATTTGTTCCTCATTAAACTTGGTAGCACCAGCTTGTTTCTTAAATACCCATTCCTGAAAGTTCTTATCCACTGTCTTGTCATAAGCTGTGAGAATGGTATCTATTCCACATACTTTTCGAATCAATGAAACCAAGGCAATTAAATCAGTTTTCGGAGAACCGTTTGCTGAGACTTCGGTTACTGAGCCTGTCGAAGTAGTCGAAGTATAAGCTCTCCAAACAGTTAAGGGTGCAAGCATTGGTTTATCACTTTGCAGCTTCTCCAACACTTCTTTGATCATTGTGTAAGTGAGTTCACGTCTCCGGAATGGTTGGTTGTAGAATATCTGTAATGCTGTCAATTCATCTTTATGTTGCTGCATCCACTCTGAAAATTCAACTATCAGTTCATTGGCCTTATCCTTGTTATCCTGATCCCATCCAATATGAACTACTTCATCAGGATTAGTCAAATCAATGCGTTGTTCATGAGCTTTACGGACATTTTCAATGTATTCATTCAGTTCACCATTAAAGACTTTGGCAGCTTCATTCTGCAACTGTTCAGTTTCAATCTGAATAGCCTTTTCTATTTCAATAGGTGCAGCGCCTCTGTATTCATTCTTAATCTTAGTTTCTATTTCTTCCAGAACATCAGGATTATAGGCATTCAACAACTCTTTCACCACTTGTGAAACACTTTTGCCATTGGCCATTTCAGCAAACTTCTGCTTCTCCTTTGGTGTTATCTGTTTGTCTAAACGTGTTAATCTATTGGCTAATGAAGTAAACAACTCTTCATCTCTGGCTCCTACTGCAATAGCCTGAAGTAATTCTTTTAATGGTACTCCGGGCTTTTTCTCTAATGGTCTGCTGTCTGTTTTAAGACTTCTGGTTACACCAATAGCATCAATGATTACAAAATGGTCTTTGGTGGATTTTGCAGTAGGAGTTATTTTTCTCAAACTATCCAGATCAATAGTCCGTGTTCCTCTGCCTTTCATTTGTTCAAAATAGTTCTTGCTTTTCACATCCCTCATAAATAGCAAACACTCCAATGGTTTAACATCTGTTCCAGTTGCAATCATATCAACAGTCACTGCAATACGTGGATGATAACCATTCCGGAATTGTGCCAATGTACTTTTAGGGTCTTCACCTTTTTCCAGAACTTTTTCATCTGAATCTAACCTGTCTTTATCTGAAGTATAAGTGATTTTTTTACAGAACCGATTTTCTTCTGCAAATTCTTCCCTGACAATTTGAATAATGTCATCAGCATGACTGTCAGTTTTTGCAAAGATCAAGGTTTTGGGAACTTCAAAGATTCCATCTTTATTAAATCTTTCTTTAAAGATATTGGGTAAATGTTCCCTGAATGACCTGATAATTGTTCTGATCTGATTGGGATTGACCACATCTTTATCCAACTGTTGAGAAGTGTAATTCTCATCTTCATCCTGCAATTCCATCCTCTTTTTCCTGCTCAGTCTTTCCCTGTGTTCAATGTATTCACCTTGCCAAAGTGTTCCCCCTTGCTGTGTTATTTTGGTGTCAATAATGAAAACATCATATCCTACATTTACACCATCAGCAACAGCCATTTCATGAGAATATTCACTGACCAGATTTTTATCAAAGTATCCTATAGTCCTGCTGTCTGGTGTAGCTGTTAAGCCAATTTCAAAAGCATCATAGTATTCCAACACTTGTTTCCACAAATTGTAAATGCTGCGGTGACATTCATCAATGACAATGAAATCAAAAAACTCAATGGGCATTTTTGGATCATACTCAACTGGTGGTATTTCTTTTGTTTGAAATTTCCTTTCATTGGGATTTTCTTCTTCTGCTTTTTCATCCAACTCTGTACCTTTTAGAATAGAATACAAACGCTGAATGGTACTGATACAAACCTGACTATCAGTAGCGATATAACTTGACTTTAGCCTTTGTACACTGTATAATTCAGTAAATTTTCGGTTATCATCATTCGGAACAAAGGACATAAATTCCTGTTCTGCCTGTTCTCCAAGATTCTTAGTATCCACCAGAAATAAAACCCTTTTGGCTTTTGCAAATTTCAGTAAACGGTAAATGGTAGTAATGGCAGTAAAGGTCTTTCCTGAGCCAGTTGCCATTTGGATTAAGGCTCTTGGTTTGTTTGCCTTGAATGATATTTCTAAATTATTGATTGCATTGATCTGGCATTCCCTTAATCCATCAGTTTTTAAAACAGGCAAATCATGTAATCTTTTCCTGAGTGATTTATCCTTTTTTTGCCGGTCTCTTAAAGTTTCAGGTCTGTGAAAACTGAACACTTCCCTTGCT
>PNOH01000050.1 GCA_013824715.1 Odoribacter sp.
GGATTACAACATAGAAGGGCAGTGGTGACAAACAATGCAAACAAATTTATTTACTCCGCGTGATCAGTTTAATTCAACATTGTGTGAAATCGAAATCAGTTACAAACCCAAGTACAAAGCATCCGAATTACCAAAGGTGGTAACATCTGCTGATGCTTATGGCTATTTAAAGGATGTTTTCCCCAGTTTGGATTACCGGGAATTCTTCTACATACTTTGTCTGAACCGGAATAACAAAGTACTGGGATACTGCCAGATTTCAGCCGGAGGTTTATGTGGCACAATAGCAGATGTTAGAATGATAATGCAGACGGCGCTGAAAAGCTCTTCGACCTCAATTATTTTGGGACACAACCACCCTTCGGGGAATCTGGTACCCAGTGAAGCTGACAAAGATCTGACTAAGAAGATCCGCGAAGCTGGTAAAGTTCTCGACATTGCGGTATTGGATCATTTGATCTTGACTTCAGAATCTTACTTCTCCTTTGCCGATGAAGGATTGATGTAAGAGTAAAAACCAGTTGTCCGAGTAGATTGGGCAACTGGTTTTTTTTGTCCTTTCGCCACTGATCCCCAACACATAGATTTGTTTAAAAACAAATCCAATGAAAATCGAATACATCCGGCGCAACCTGTTACTTAAACAGTATGAGGCGAAGGAAACACCGGAAGGAAAACAAACCGTCTTTTCCATCAAGTTTGTCAAAAAAGACGGTGAACTTGTTTTCGTACCCATGGCAGTAGCGGCAGGTCTGAAAATGAATATGAAGGAAAACCGTATGCGCGGCATCCTTCCGGTTGATTCGTCCGGATCAGCCAGTGGCCATGTCACCCCGGTACACATTGACGGTATTGTAATGTGGAATGGTTCTAAAGTCAGAATGTAATGGCAGATATCCTATTCAATAAACAGGGTGTTCCGATGATGGCTTACGGGAAAAGCTATCTGGGAAAAACAACCGGTGTTCCATCCGCTAAACCAAAACTGACTTCATCGCCTAAACCGGCTGAAATCAATCTGGACAAAACTTCGGTGGGCGAAATTAAAATTGCCTCGTGGGGCAGCAGCAATAACTGGCCTTCCAATGCCGATGATATCATCAGCAAAGTCGGAACTCTCAATACAGGTCTTCGCTTTACTCGAAACTTTACCCTTGGTCAGGGTATTTTCCCCTGTATCGTAACAGGCTACGATGCAAACGGAAATGAATTACTGGCCGCGCCATCAGATCCAGCGCTTACTACCTTCGCGAACAGTCGAATGACCCGCCGGTATATGGAAGTCGTCTTACGTGATTTCCTGAAACTTGGAATTGGTTATATCCAGTTCATCCTGAACGATACCGGCGATACAATCGTAGGCATCAATCCGGTCAATGCAAAATATTGCCGCCTCTCAGTAGCCAATTTAAGCGGGATCATTGAAAAATGTGTTGTATCAGGCAAATGGCCCGATACTCCAGGCGAAGGAGAATACACCGTTCACGAACTGCTGGACGAATACGATCCGCTGGCTGACCTTCAGCGCAGACGATATGCCAATAAAACAAAAGGCAAATCGTTTATGATGCTAATCCGCGATTCATGGAGCAACAACGAATACTATTCCGCACCACTTTGGTACGCTTCCTATCTGGCCGGATGGGTTGATATCGCAGGTATGATCCCATCATTCCTGAAAAAAGCCTATACCAACCAGATCACATGGAAATGGCACATTCAAATTCCGTATGCTTTCTGGGACCGACAATTTCCTGCCAATGAATTTGAAACCACCGAATTGCGAAAAACTGCAATCAGTGACTATATGGATTCAGTTGAAAACAACCTTTGTGGTATTGATAATGCAGACAAACCCATTTTCACCTTCTTCGAAATCAACCCGATGAATGGAAAGGCTGAAGAGAAATGGGAAATCCAACCACTCAATAATAAGTTGAACAACGAACAGAACCTGATCACTTCGGCAGCAGCGAACTCAGAGATCATGTTTGCCATCATGGTAAACCCTAATGTCATGGGAGCAGGAATGCCAGGTGGGGCTTATGCCGGAAACTCAGGAGGAAGCAATATCCGCGAAGCCTATCTGGTCAATGTTGCTAATGCCTGGCTCGACCGCCAAACGATAACCGATCCGTTAGAAATCACCCACCGGTTCAATGGTGGTGATGTAAATGTTGAATGGCGTTTTAGAAACACCATTCTTACTACGCTCGATACTGGTGCAGGAACTAAAAAAGTAATCTCCTAATGCTGATCAATACAATCGCTGAAATTCAACAGTACGTTGCCGTAGGTAAAGACACCGAATTCAACCGCATTAAACCCCATCTTGTGTCCGCGCAGTCGGCATACATCAGACCGATCCTGGGAGCTGCGTTACTTGAAACACTTCAGTCGGCAAACTTCAGTGAACTACCCTATCCGGATACGCTGACCGAACAGGAAATTGCAATCCTGAAGGCACAAAAAGAGCTGCTGAAAACCGTTCAAAAAGCATTGGTCTATCTGGCTTACTGGTCAGGTTTTCAGGTTTTAAACGCCACGATATCCGATAGCGGATTCAAACGCACGGAAAGCACAACAGTAAAAGCGTTATACAAATATCAGGAAGATGACCTTCGAAACCATTTCAAAACTAATGGTTTCAATGCCCTGGACGAAATACTTGAAACCCTCGAAACCAATATTTTCAAGTTTGAGGATTTCAAAAACTCTCCAAACTGGACTGTCCATAAGGCAAATTTCATCCCCGATACCAAATCACTGGATGCGATTGTCTTTATCGGCAGCAGCCGTCTGACTTATCTTCGTTTGATCCCAAAGTTCAAACTGATTGAAGACCTGTATATCAGCCCACTTTTGGGAGCTGTCCTGTTTGATAAAATAAAAGCGGAAATGATCAAGGAAAATCCGGATCAGGACATTCTGAAAATCATTCCCTACATTCAAAAACCCATTGCATACCTTGCAACAGCTATGCTAATGGAAGAATCAGGGGCAGACCTTACCGAAAAAGGCCTGTACTTCGAAAGCACAACAGCCATTAGCCACACCGACCGGAACACCAGTCCTTCGGATGCCGACCGCATCAACGTACTGACTAAACGAAACCGCAGTTTCGCTGATAATTACCTCGAAATGTTGAAGTCTTTTCTCATAGCAAGCTCTTCGACCTTCCCTGAGTTTGCCGGTAAATCCGGCAACTTCCTAAGAAGGGATAACAACGACAAAAAAACATTCTGGACATGATCAGTATCAAGGTCAGTTACCGTCCCTTCCCATTTTTATGGAAAAGAAATTGTAAAGCCGAAGTACCCCAAAACTGGAGTGAAATCAATGCCATGCAACTAAAAAGCATTGTCAAACTGTACGACGATAAAGTATCGGAAATCAGTTTCCTTGCAACCCTAACCGGATTGAAAAGGCATATCCTGAAGAATATGACCAATTATGAAAGGTTCAAACTCATGGAAATCCTTGAATTCATTGGAAGTCTAAAGCCTTACCACCAATTCATTATTCGTAAAATTTACACTTCCATAACCGGTCCGACACTTTTCTCTCCGGAAGGAAAGCTCAAAGGGGTATCGTTTGGCCAGTTCATTTTCTCTGATACCTACTTTGCAAACTATCAGGAATCGCAAAATCCGGACGACCTGAATAAATTCATTGTATCGCTCTACCTGAGAAAAAATGAAAAGTTTGATGAAAAGCTGATCAATGAGCGTTACCAAAAGCTAAGTTCATTGGATGAAAATACCCGACAGGCCATACTTCTAAACTACCAGTTGATGCACGAATGGCTTACCGAAGCCTATCCACTGATCTTCCAAAAAGTTCAGCAGCAAGTAGAATCGAATGAAGATAAGAAGCCAAGAAACTCAAACAATTGGGTTAAGGTGTTTCAAAACTTTGTTGGCGACGACATCGTTCATGACCACCTCTGGGCAGAAAAGCCGGTAAACACCATCTTATCCTACATGACCCGCAAATACAAGGAAAATGCAAGAAGAAAATAACAGCCCCACCCAAATCCTTCCCACAAGGGATGACTTAAAAAGGCGTTACATAACAATGAAAGTAAACGATATTATTAACCATTAATCAAAAAGCCCCTCCCTGTGGAGGGGTTGGGGAGGCTTTATGTCAGCGAACTTTGCCCAGCTCATTGATTACTTTGAAAATCTCGCCCGAAAGCATAAAGGCATCGGTCATAGCGATACGGAGAAACATTTCTTCCGCATGGAACTGGACGAAGTATTGGCCGGAATCAACCGAACGAACGTAACTACACCCTTTTTGATTTTGGAAGGGTATAGTTATGACTATACCGATAACAAAAGCGACAACCTGATTAAAAACCGGCACGGAGCATTTCTTCTGCTGGATAAAATATCCGATAAATCAGATTATGAAGGGATTCAGAAAATATGGAATGAAATGGAAATGATTGGCGATGATATTTTGGCTAGAATTAAAGTCGACAAGAAAAGCCATACTAATCCCGTAATCCGCGACTTTGATTTCTCCCAGGTTGAAGCCACCCTGATCGCTTCTGAAATGGATAACCATTATGGGATCCGATACACCTACACCATCAGTTCCGCTCACCCCACCGAATCCGACGATTCAGTTTGGATTAATCCGGTTGAAAATGGGAGCATTTAAAAATCAATCCAGTCCAATCATTCGTGGCCGTGGAATGCAACCAAATCCACCTGCCAGCGGATTGAACGATCCCGGTGTGGTGGCCGATCAAAACGCTGCGGTCCTCAAATGGGTTCCAAAAGTCAGGGCAGCACTTCGCCTGAGCGCCAGATGGTTCTCAGACGGAAAAACCGAATCCATGGTGATCCGTGATCATGGCAAACAGTTGGAGAAAAAACTGGCCAATTCGATAGACTCCAAATACAGGAAAGATTTTAACGTAATCAACAACATTTCATTCCAGTTTGAACGTCACGGGGTTTTCGTTCATAAAGGCGTTGGCCGGGGCTATCAATCCAACGGAAAAGGTTTTGTCATCCGGACAGCGAAAAATCCTCCAAAACATCAGGAAAGAATTGCAATTGAATGGTTCAACCCTGTTTTGGAAAAGTACATTCCATCGCTTGCAGATCAAATTGCGGAAATCAATACCAACGCAGCCGTTAATGCAACCAACATGCGAATTAAGTAGCATTTTCTTGTCCTTTCGCCTTTCTATTTCACTGTCGTTATTTGATTCAGCAATCAAATAATCCTTTAAATCATGGCAGCTTCATATACCAGGCGAATCAACCTTTACATTAATGGCAAAGAAGTCACCAATGATATTGCCAGCATCCGGGCAGAAATGAATAAACTGATCAACACCCAGGCACGTATGACCATCGGTTCTAAAGAATACCATGCGGAAGCTGCAAAAATCAAATCTCTAAAATCAATCCTCGATCAGCACAAGGCCGATCTGGCAGGAGTTGAAAAAGGCTGGACCATGCAAAAGTTGGGTGATGCTTTTAACCGCTATCAGGCATTGGCAATGGGAGTTATTGCGACAGTTACCGGCTTGGTATTAGCTTTCCGGCAAATTATCGGCACGTTCAACGACTTTGAAGAACGCCTGGATAACCTTTCGGCTTTGACCGGCTTAGCCGGTGATGATCTGCAGTGGTTGGGAGAAAAAGCAAAAGACCTTTCCACATCCACCCTGGAGAGCGGAATCCGCGTAACCCAGAGCGCTCAGGAAATCGTGGATGCTTTTACTAAAACCGGATCGGCCCGTCCTGAATTGCTTAAAAACAAAGAAGCATTGGTTGCAGTGACAGAGGAAGCCATCATACTTTCCAACGCTGCGAAAATCAAACTTCAACCCGCCATCGAAGGTTTGACCATGGTCATGAACCAGTACAATGTTTCAGCCAGCGAAGCCCGCCGGATCATTAATGTCCTGGGTGCAGGCTCAAAAGCAGGTGCCGGAGAAATCCCTTACCTGACTGTTGGATTTGAAAAAGCTGGTACCACAGCAAAAATGGCCGGACTGTCCATCGAAACCCTTACCGCTACACTAGAAACCCTTGCCCCACGTTTCTCTCAACCTGAAATTGCCGGTCGTGGCCTTCGTGGAATGTTACTTCGGCTGCAGGTTGGAGCGGATGATACGAATCCTGCAATCGTGGGCATGGGAACAGCTCTCGAAAACCTGGGCAAAAAAATGCTTTCACCCAAAGAAATGCTCGAAACCTTTGGTCTGGAAAATATTGCCGTTGCCCAAACCCTGATAACCAACGTTCAGGAACTTAAAAACTACGAAAAGGCAGTAACCGGGACTAATGTCGCCATCGAACAGGCTGCCATCAACACCGATAACAACAACTCCAAACTGGCTCAGGCAAAAAACAGGCTCAATGTAATGAGTATCGAACTGGGTGAAAAACTGGCTCCGGCGCTGCAAATAAGTACAAGCAGTTTGTCCTATTTCATAAAAGGTATGAGTGTTATGATAGACTTTATTGGCCGGAATAAGACTGTCATTCTTACCCTCATTTATTCGATTACTGCATATACCGTTGCAACCAAACTGGCCACGATGTGGGAAGCCAGACTCAATAAGGAAAAACTGATCAACATCGTAATCGGAAAATTGCAGGCTCTGGCTTATAACGCTCAGTTTGCTGCCATTGCCCTTTATAATGCCGGGGTTGCACTTCTATCCGGAAACCTTGCAGTAGCAACCATCCAGTTCCGCGCTTTCTCTGCTGCGATGATGGCAAACCCCATTGGCTTGATCGTAGGGTTAATCGTGGCAGCCGGTACAGCCATGTATTACTATTCCGGACAAATGACAGCCGCCCAGAAAGCACAAAAGGTCATGAACGATGTGAATCTGGAAGCTCAGAAAAACATCGTGGAAGAAAAGATTAAATTAGGTTCTCTCCTTGACATTGCTCGAGATGAAAAGTTGTCCAAAGTAGATCGTTTGAATGCCTTGAATCAATTGATTGCCATTTCTCCAAAATACCTAAGTGGTCTTACATTGGAAACAATTAATACCGAAGGCGCTACCAGTGCTCTAAAGGATTATATTGACACCCTTCTGCAAAAAGCCAAAGTTCAGGCTGCTGGTGAAAAACTGATCGAAATTGAAAAAGAATTATTGGATCTGACTGCCGGAAATGGTGCTGATGTTTCATTCTGGCAAGGGGCAGGAAACGCCATCCTTTCCTTTGGAAATACGGCAGTGATGGCTGGTCGCAATGCCGCTACAGCCGTTTCCAACATGACTGAGAAGCAAACCGAACTCAACCTTCAGAAAGAGAAACTTTTAAAAATTACCCAAAAGCAATTGATTGAGGATGCTAAAAATCCGGGTGCAGTTGACGGAAATGATGTAACGCGCGATCTGATCCGGGAACAGGAACTTTTACTGGAACAGGCCAACAAGATGCCCCGTAGTACTGAAGCCGAAATTACCTCCCGAAATAAAAATATCGAGTCCATCCAGAAGGAAATCGACCGGCTTAATCAACTTGGAACGGCCAAAGAAGGAAGTTCGGACGGTGCTGGCGGTGCAAATAGTGATGCAGTCAAAAAGCGCATTGCCGCTGCTGAAGCTGCTCATAATGCTGAAATGGCTGCCATCAAAAAACGAAACCTTGAAGGCTTATCCACCGAGGATCAGTACAAGGGTGAACTGCTCGCCCAGGAATTGAAATTCCTGAACTCGAAAATGAAGATTTATAAAAAGGGCAGCAAAGAGTATGAACAGGCTTATGCCGAATCGTTAGGGAAACAGGTGGAAGCCGAAAAAACAGTCAAGGACCTGCTCGAAAAGGCACATAAAGAACTGGCTGATTCTCAGGTTGACAACCTGAAGGATGGCATCTCCAAGCAAAAAGCAATCGAGGAAAACCGCTGGTTCGATGAATTGGCCGGTTTGAAAAAACAATTACTGGATAAAAAAGACCTTTCCGATCAGGAAGTTGAACTAAACGATACGATAAATAAAACCATCGAAGAGAAGGAAGTTGCCCATCAAAAAGCAATGAAAGATCTTTCTTCTGCCAGCGAAATGCAGAAATTGATGGATGCAGCGCTCATTCGTGAGACCAAATCTGCAACTGACCAGGAATATTTTGCAGCACAGCAAGACCTGGCTCGGGCAAACTATCAGCAGGAGCTGATCGATGCGCAAGGCAACGCGGCCAAAATAGCAACCGCTGAACGTAGACTTTCCGATCAGCTCATTCAAATCAAACTGGATGAACTTTCCAAAAGGCAGGAAATTGGTGATGCTGTTTTCTCATCAGCAAATAGTTTATTTGGTGGACTTGCTGAATTGGCCGGAAAAGAAACCGCTTTGGGAAAAGCCTTGTTCCTTTTTCAGCAAGCAGCGGCAATTGGTCAGGTCGTATTTAATACTGCAATTGCCAATGCCAAAGCGGTAGCCCAATTTCCATTAACACTCGGAATGCCCTGGGTAGCCATCAACACAGCATCTGCCATTGGAAGTATTGCTTCCATCGTTGCTCAGTCAATAGCAAACTTCTCACAACCTAAAGGTTATGCCAAAGGCGGGTACACCGGTCCGGGAGGAAAGAATGAACCTGCCGGGGTAGTCCATAAAGGTGAATATGTCATCCCTGCATCTATGTTGAAAAATCCACAAATAGCGCAAATGGTCGCTGGATTGGAGAATTTCAGGCAAACAAGGTACACCATCACTCCGGGGGCAGTACACAGCCTCCCCCAAACCCCCTCCGTGGGAGGGGGCTTAAAGAGTGCTCTGAATGTGGAAATTGGTAATAGTTTAAGTAGTAGCATTGTCAGAAGTAGTAATATCGACAACCAGACTGCTAACCGGTTGGCGGATTCGATTGATCGGTTGACCAATTGGAACCCTTCCATATCTATCGAAGCTTATGAACGCAAACGGGAACAATACAAAAAAACAACCAACAGCGGGTTACAATAGTAGAGCCTCCCCTAACCCCTCCGAAGGAGGGGAATATTGTCCTTTCGATAAGCATTTACGCAACCGATATTTGATTATATACAACAGGAATATGCAATATCCAATTACAAATAACATTAATCGGAGCATTCCGGCTCCCTCCCCTTGTGGGGAGGGTTGGGGTGGGGCTTTTGGGGGGAGGCTTCTATGTCAGTAACACATTCAATCACCGGTGGCCTGGTGCATCTTTCCGGAAACCCCATTCAAATAACCCTTACTGCCGATGTAGTAAAGGCCAATTATAAACTGGCAGTAAAGGTGACTTGTGCGGCTTTGATGGGTTCTCCCTTTATGGAGGAAATTGCACCAAACAGGCCAAGCCTTCAGGCTGTGTTCAATATCTCAGGATTCATCGATCAACCGGTGGCACACGACTTTGACTTTCCGGCTGTTGGCGTGGTAAGTGCCCATCCGAAACTAGCTTTTGCTGTTACCATTGATATTGGTGAGGTATGGACCGATTCATCCGGTGACCGCCAGGTTGCATGGAATAACCTGTCAGTGAATAATTCCCTCACAGTTATCAAAGGCAAACTTCGGCCTTATGAACTGGGACTTTTAAACGATGACGGAAAAGATTTTTCTTCACAGTACATCAATGGAGGAAAATTCCTGACTCACCTTCCCAATTTCCAGGTTGTTTCACCAACGCAGATTGTCAAACTTTGGTACCTCTCCCGGTGGACCAATATCCATAATGCTGAGTGGAACCTATCGATAACTACCGATCTGAAAATTGGCCGTCTGCCTATATCAGGCGAAGCCATTTTAAACCCAATCAGCGGATTGCTCGAATTCTCGATAAATCCTGCTTTCATAGGATTTAATATCGGACAAGGCGAAAATATTTTAAGTTACACCTTCTGGCTGTCTGATGCAGATGGTGATATTTCTGAACATCGCACCTTTCTGGTTGATAACGGGTATTACGAAAAATCATTTTTATTCTACTACGTTAACCCGCTTTCAGGCGTTGACTGCATTTGGCTAACCGGTCCATACTCTGAAGGCCTTAAAACAGAATCCGAAATTGCTTACCGCGCAGTTCCAGTATTATCCGGCTCTAAAGCAGCCAGCCAAACAACTATTTCATCAGGTTCACAACGAACCTGGGAACTGAACACCGGACCAAAATCATTTTCGGAAATACTCGCTTTGCGTGATTTCCTGACTTCAAAACAGTGCTGGATGGTCGATCCCCAAAATGGGCAAAAACTTATTCCGGTAAATATCGAGCCCGGTGATCACAAACTTTTTGATGTCAGCGATGATATCCAAAATCTGGACATCAAAATCATGGAGGCGCATTAATGAGATCCAGACGTGAATTGAAAGCTATGTGGAGGGATCCCAACATGAAAGAGCTGATTGATTCACTCTGGAGGGAATACCCCGGCTTATATAATGAGAAATATGCTTCGACAGGCTCAGCATCCCAGTGGTTGAGAAACACGTTTGGTGAAGATATTGAATTTGCCCAGGCAATGGGTCAGGATAATTTCCTGGAGGGAAACCGGTCGATAGCCATTGGTCAGGGATTGAATACCAAATCCTTTTTTGAGCTGGTATTTGGCTCTTATGCTAAGATTGCCGGAAATCAGGATCCTGATTTATGGAAAGCGACCGACCGGCTTCTGGCATTGGGAAACGGAACGGACGCAGATACCCGCAGTAATGCCTTCGAGGTTTTTAAATCGGGCCTGTTCAAACTCTTTAACGCAATTGTAGTCGGGAAATATGAACACGAAAACGAAGTTCCCGTAGGTGGAACACTTCAGTTCACGGTGGAAAATTGGTTGGAGTTGTTTGCTGATGGAAAATGGAATTCGGTTACCCCTGTAACCATCACAGAACAGGCATTGGGTGTTGTGGATGGTGTTAATGTCGTTTTTTCTGCCACCAAAGATTATCAGACCGGATCATTAATCGTGTTTGTCAATGGACTAAAACAGGTATATAAGTCTGAAGATGTGGATAACAGGCAGTTTACCTTGCCCGAAGCGCCTAAAATTATTGGATTTACAGATGTAGTAGAAATAATTTATACCCTTAAAAACTAGAAACAATGCCTGAAACATTTATTCGGTCAAGCAATCAGTTATATATTGATGCTGATCTGGATCTCAAAAGTAAAAAGATTACCAATCTTGCGCCCGGAGTTGCACTAACGGATGGAGTAAACCTTGATCAGCTAAACAGTGCTGTTTTAGGATTAAACAACACCATTCACGCTCCGGTTGCAGATTTGGCGGCTTCAAAAGCAATCGCAGCCGCAGTTCGTTTGGATAAAATGCTGATGCTGATCGAAACGCTTGGATTGTACCGGTTTGATGCAGAAAGTGTGGTTGTTAGCAATGACAATACCGTGATACGTCCGACTGATGTTGCCACCGATGCCGAGGCCGGCAGGTGGTTCAAGATAAGCGCCGCAATCACCGATCACAACAATATGAGTAGCATACAGGGTGGAGCTGCGGCAGAATACTATCACCTTACATTGGCTCAATACAATGCCTTACACGCCCAGGAAACGGCCACAACAATCGGCGCATTAATTAACGGAGCCGGAGCAGCTACGCCCAACGATACCGACGTGGTTGCAACTGCGCTGGCCGGTGGCATACTTCAGAAAATAACCTGGACCAACATTAAGGCATTTCTGAAAACATATTTCGATACGCTGTATGAAAAGGTTGCGAATAAAGATGCCACCGGAGGCTACGCTGGCCTGACACTTTTTAAGATCAATTTTAAAAATGCGGCCAATACGTTCACCTCTTTTTTCACCAATGCCAATACGGCTGCACGTACTTATACTTTTCAAAACAAAGACGGCACAATTGCTGATACGGCTGATATCGCAGCAGCAATTACGACACAAACCATTGGAACGCTTGGTGGTGTTACAGCGGCAGATAAGTTGGTTCCCGTTGATGCTGATAAATTCACTTTTTCGGACAGTGCCGCTTCTAACATCTGGAGGAAATTCACCTGGTTGGATTTAAAGAAAACTATTTGGGCATCTTTCAGCAGTGATGCTACGGTGAGTAATTCCGGGGCGGTTACCATTGCCAACAATGCTGTTTCGAACGCGAAAATGGCTGATATGGCCACTCAAACATTCAAGGGCAGAAATACCGCTGCAACCGGTGATCCGGAAGATTTGAGTATTGCTACGGTTAAAACGATGCTTGGTGTTACCTCCAGAACATACCGCGCCGTACCAACAGGAACGGTAAACGGATCGAATACTGTTTTTACCATTGTAGCACTGATGGCAAGCGGAACGGAAGAAATATTCAAAAACGGGATGTTGATGAATGCCGGAGCCGGGAATGATTATACCATTACCTACGCAGCAACAACAACAATCACTTTCGCAACCGCACCTTCAAGCACTCCTTTTGTTGATGTAATTCTGGTTAATTATTCAGTGTAAAATAAATTAAGTAATGGCTGAAACGAGAGTAAAAGGTAAAGATGTAGGCGATAGGTCAATAACAGATGTTGATATTGACTTATCGGCTGCACCGGCTAAAACGCCGGTAGTGGATGCGGATAGCGTTATTATTGTGGATTCGGCAA
This sequence comes from Odoribacter sp., assembly GCA_013824715.1. GTDB lineage: Bacteria > Bacteroidota > Bacteroidia > Bacteroidales > Prolixibacteraceae > Aquipluma. The sequence continues at coordinate 12,581 of PNOH01000050.1, forward strand.
ATAACCTGACCAAACGGACATTGTTTTCGACGATAGTGACCTATCTGGCAAATACTTTTGTCCATTCGACTTCCTATACCGCTGCCGATGTTTTAACTAAAATCAAGACTGTTGATGGAACGACTTCAGGACTTGATGCTGATTTACTTGATGGCATACATGCTTCTGAATTTTCGGTTTCGTATTATCCGGCCAGTCAAACAGCACACGGATTTAGCGTTGGCGATTGTATTAAACCGTCGGGCAGTACATGGGTAAAGGTTATCGCCAATTCGATAGCCAATGCAGGTGTTTCGGCATTGGTGCTTTCGGTAACGGATGCCAACAATTTCAAATACATTACTTCCGGATTATTGCCCGGAGCCTATACCGCCGGAGCGGATTATTATTCGTCAACCATATCGGCTGGCGCATTAATGACCTTATCTACTCCTGAAGTTTGGACAGCCGGGCAGGTACGCCAGTATATCGGGACCGGGGTGACCGGTGGCCTGATGATTGATATGGATGCCGGTGACGAAATCGCTACTTCGGCCTTTAATGATATTTATGTAACCGGAATGTCGTTTAATAATGCCAACAGGGTATTGACTTTAACCCGGTCGGCTTCGATGCCAGATTTGAGCATCGCCATTCCATTTCCGGATGAAGAAATGGGCTATGAATTCCGTGACATCAACAAAGGTGTGGCTCAAACCTACGTGCTGGACATGAAAGTGAGTTGGCCCTATACTATAAAATCGGTCGTGTGCGAATCGGATGGAACGCTTACCGGTGTATCGGTGAAGATAAATTCAACGGCCATAACCGGATTAAGTAGTTTGTCTATTGGTACTAAAACTGAAACGAATACCACGGCAACCAACGTGACCGCTGCCGAAGACGTGGTGACCATCAATACCACAACCGGTTATTCGGGAGTTCCAACGATTATGCGTTTGAAAATTAAATACCAACGGATATAATGAGGCATATCTACATTCATAAGAATGCAGCCCTGGCAGTAAAACCAACGGTAACGCTTGATTCCATTACATTGATTACCTCAAATGGATGCAACTATCAGGCCAACGTAACCAGCGATGGCGGCAGTACCATTACAGCCAGAGGGGTGGGTTTTTATACTGCCGCTGATTGTTCCGGCTCCTATGTGGATTCTGTTTCGGCAGCCGGATTGGGGGTATATGGTGGCAGTGTGCCAATTTTAAATTCAGGAACGACTTATTACGCAAGGGCATGGGCTGAAAATTCGGTAGGCAGATCGGTAAGTAATATTATAAGTTTTACTACCACTTCGGCAGTAACCATTCCGACTGTTAGGATTAATAGCATAGGCAATATAACCGGCATTTCGGCTGATGTTTCGTGCGAGATACTTTCGAAGGGTGGTGGAACTATTACCGTTTCGGGAATATGTTGGAATACGACCGGATCGCCTACCACGGCCAATTCAAAAACGACCAATGGGATTACGGATGTGGGAACATTCTTGTCAGCCATGACCGGATTAACGGCCAATACCAGGTATTACGTCAAATTGTATGCAACCAATCAGGCCGGAACAGCCTATTCGAGCGAAAGTAATTTTTTAACTCCGGCAAGGGTTTTGATTTTTCAGTTTGACACGAACTGTCCTCCAACAAAATCGTTTTCTCCTTCCATTGTTCCAATATCGGGAAGCTACGAATGGGAATTGGGCAACGGAACGACCGTGACGGGGAATTCGGTTAGTCACACGTATGCCAATTCGAACCCAAAAACAGTTAAGCTGTATTGTACTTCTGGAACACCTTCGATCAGTGATATTTTGATTTATAATCAGTACGTGGTTGGAATGATGGATATTTCACATGCTGCATTTGCTTCGCTGGTCCGTGTAAATATTTACAGTAATCCGCAATTGACAGGGATTACCTTACCATCGGTAATCACCGGGGCACTGGAGCAATTCAATGTTTCATACAATGGAATCGTTGGCGATTTATACTTGACTGCACTCGTTAATTTCAATTCATCCGCTTCGATTTCGCTAAACAACAACCCGATCACATTTGTGTATTTTGCCAACACCGTTTCGGGGTTGATAAATAGTATTGATATGAGGTCTTGCAACATAGACTATCTGGCATCATTTACCTGGCTTCAAAAATGGACGGCCAATGCTTCCATCATTTTAATGAATAACCCAAATTTGAATGCTATTCATTTTTCAACTAATCCTCATGTGGGTTCCCTTCAATCATTAGATGTTCGTTCGTGTGCTTTGAGCAATGCCAGTTTTGCCGGATGGGTGTCCGCAATGCAGGCAGCGGGCTTGGTTTATATTTATCAGGACAACGGAATGACAGCGGGAGAAGTCAACCGATTATTGTGGGAATTAAATGTTGTTGCCACAAATGGCTCTTCCGGACAGATTTTTATAGCCGGAACAAATGCTGCTCCTGATTCATCAAGCGATGGTTATAACGGCATTGCTTACAAGGCATCGCTGATAAGTAAAGGATTTCAAGTGACTACAAACTAATCGGATATGACAAAAATCAGAACGAATAACATGGTGGTAAGTACTACCCCAAATGACGGGGCGATTACTTATGCCAAAGTAGCATCAAACCTGAAAACAAAAGCGACGGTAACCGCTTCGGTGGATTTATCGGCCAATGGGATCGGAGCAATAACCTTATCGGCCAATACAGCTTTTTCCTTTTCAGGTTTTGAGCTGAATAAATCGTATTTGCTGATCATCACGGCCAACGGATTTACCCCTAGTTGGTCGGCAGCGGCCAAACATGTGCCAGTTGAAGGGAATAGTACTTTAGGAACCTCCGGAGTTTTTTACGTGAACCTGACTTGTATTGATGCCACAAGCGGAAGTGAAAAGTTATTAACTACAATAATGAAAGGAGCTTAATATGGGATTAATACCTGGAATCGGATTAAATGCTTTTATGGGTGTAACTCCGTCATACGGAAAGTATAGGGTTTTTATGTCCTCCTATAAGATTTGGGTGAGCAATGATTATGGATCTACCTGGGCAAGTACGGCTTCCCAAACAATACCATTTGGTAATGACTGTAAAACACAGGTTTCAGATAGTGGCCAATACATGTTAGCCCACTCTTATTATGCAGGAATATGGTTATCTACCAATTATGGTGCTTCATTTACACAGATCGGATCTGGTGGATATACATGGAGCGGTGCGGCAATGAGCAGAAGTGGGCAATACATGTATAAATTATCAGGTCAAAATTTCTACAAATCAACCGACTACGGATCGACATGGGGAGCGCCGGTAGCGCTCGGAGTTACCCCAACAGCAGGGGCATTGGCTTGCAGTGGAAATGGTGCTGTTATTGTCGCTCCGGTTGGCGGTACGTACAATCATCTAAGGTCAACCAATTATGGAGCTGGATGGAGCGGTATGTCCTTCACTACTTTTTATCCTTATTCATTTGCACTGTCAAATGATGGGAGATATATAATGACATCGGGCAAACCATCACAAGGGATAATCCCCGAAGTAAGCAGTGATTATGGTAATTTATTTACACAGACTTCCGGTATTGGTTCAGCGTACTCCAGGTGTGCTGTAAGTGCCAGCGGTCAATATATGCTTGTTGGGTATAATAGTAATATTTACAAATCTTCTAATTATGGAGTTACCTGGACTTCTTCATCAATGCCAGGAGCTTGGACGAATTCTGCTATGAGTGAGGATGGTAGTGTTCAATTCGTTATTTCAAATTCCGGAGGTGCTGCAAAATCTACTGATTACGGAACAACCTGGAGCATGGCTCTTGAACATCAGGATTGGCTGGCTTATGCAGCAAACGTAACAATCTTTTAATTAATTAACTATGAAGCATTTAATAAAAGACAACGAAATTGTATTGAGTGGAATCCCGTCACACTTTATCCGTGAAAGTGGGGAAGGATTTTGGGGTGGATATGAAAACATGACCGGGATCCATTTTGAAGATGGATGGAGGGATGAAGTAATACCGGAATATAACCCGAAAACACAGTATTTGGGAAGCGCGTATTTCGATGAAATTAACGATGTGGTGACTTATGAAGTTAAGACGATTGTAGTTGATCTGCAAAGTGAAAAGTTAAACCTTTACCGGCATCTCGAACAGCTACGCACCGAAATGGCCGGAGTTGTATATCAGTGCAAACTTAACTACGAGATTGAACCGGAAGGGTTAACCAGGCTTATGCCTCATATACGCGCCATGTATGGTTTTGCAAAATCGGAAATTGAAGCATTGACCGTTGAAAATGTCCGTGCCTATGTGCTGAGAAGTCCGAAGTATGAACAGGTACTTTCGATGTTGAAAACATTTTTATAAACCAATAAACTATGCTCACCCTTACCTTAAACGGAAATAACATCCCTCTGGCTACTGACTTTTCAATGCGGCTCACCTGGAAAAGTCCGGTTTGTGCGTTCGATAAAATACCCGGGAGCTTTGGGCTGGGGATTACCTTTCCAATTAATGAATATACCCGTGCCCTGTTTGGCTTTCCTGAACGGTTTGCCAAATACCGTGGTTCGACAAGCTCACCAACCGGTTTTGGCTATGATCAAAAATTCCCTGGTTTTGAAATCCGTTTCGGTGGAGTACTCCTGATGGCCGGAACTTTGACCATTAACAATGCATCAGAAACCATTTATGAGGCCTCTCTGATTGATCAGGTCGGTGTATTGGGCGAACTGGAACAGCAGCGGGATTTACTTGATATTCCGGTGTTCTCGAAGGAAATTGATTGGGTGGCCAGTCCAAATTATAATCCGGATCAACATTTATTTTGCTGTTTTCCGGTTATGAACCATGGCTTTTTTACGGATAAAGGGGTAATCATCAAGCGGACGGTCTGGGAATACGTTCCGGGGAAAGGCCCCCGGGCTACCAGTGAAAATTATGATGTGGAAGTGATGAGCTACCTCTTCAACAAAACTACTGGCAGGCACATCAATAAGTTGCTCTTGGATGGTTATGTGGAAATGCAGGAATCCCAAATTGACTTACAGGTTCTTACAGAAAAACACAACACCTACGATTCGGGTAAAGTGACCGTTGTTTCGCCTTTCCTTTTCCTGAACCATGTGATCAGGGAGGCCCTGAAAGACACTGATTTTTACCTGGCAGCCAATGCCCTGGATGACGATCCCCAGCTTCGGAACCTGTGTATTTACAACAATTACGACATCACAGTAACCCAGTACCTGCAAACAGGCGAATTGATTTATCAGGAACAGGTGATTGGTCGGGATGAAAATGGTCCAATTGCTCTTGCTAATATGCCTCATTCTGGTGGACTTAAATTATACAGCTATACCCGCTTTTATTTCGACAAGGTAACGCCTAAAAATCACCTCCCTAAAATGAAAGTGGGAGATCTGATCTTATCCACCCAAAACCTGCTCAATGTCTGTTTTCACTTTCTGCCTGACCATACGGTTAATATCCTTTCGCGTGAAAAGTTATTGACCGATCCGGCCATTGATCTGGATCAATATTTTTTAGGTGTCTGGGAAATCGGAGAGCAGAAAAACGTAGCATTAAAATTCACCAGGGAACATGACTCCAACGATCTGGTTTTTGGCGAACGCTTTAATGATCTGAGTGACCGCAGGGAGGATATCAAATCGCCGGTGGCTGACTGGACCGGTTTGTGGGCTATCCCCAATCCGGAGGAAGGTGAAATCAGGCTGATGAGCTCGAACAGTACTTTTTACGAATACCGCTGGATTACCCAGGAAAAGGTCAATGGAACGACCATGGCTTCTGATACGACCGATGTGTTGGGATGGGAAGAAATCTCGATCGGCCTGCAGAACGGATGGCATGAGTTTGGCCGCAAGGAAGTGGAGGAAATCAAGACTGGCTGGTCCAGTTGTTACGGAAATCAGCAACTTACTTTGGTTAACCAACAGGGAAGTATGAACAGCTGGAAGGCCAGGCAACAGGCTTTTTCTCCCCGGCTGATGATCAACAATCCCAATAACTCCGGTGGAACCCAAAATGCCAGCTTCTCATTTGAATATGAAAATGCAGATACCGGGATCCTTCCTGTTTACTGGAAAAACTGGAACCGTTTCTGGTCGGACCGGCTTCCGGTTTCCGGGGATTTTGATCTGCCGGTTAATGTGCTTCGGCATGTGATCTATAACATTTGCAGCAAGTACCGCACCCGTGAGGGTGAATTCCTGATCGAAGAAATGAGCTGCGAACTGTTTATTGACCGGATTGGAGTGACAAATGTTAAAGGATTAAAAGTGTAGAAGAACGGACTTCCCCAAATGATGGAAGGTTATTTTTTGTCCTTTAATCAAAAGCATTTTTATTTCACTTTTGAAATAAAAACAAATGATGGCACCACAATTTTATGAGATACTATTCTCAATCATAGGATTTCTATTTGTATTGATGCTCGGCATTATTGGCTATTTCCTTAAACAACAAATTAAAGCAATTGAAAATCTGGAATTATGCACAAATTCGTTGGATAAAACGGTAAGCCTACTGCAATCAAACCAGCATAACTTTTCTAAACAGTGTGCCTTTAACCACAAAACAATTGATCATACTCTCGATCATTTCAATGTCCGGATTTCCGATAACACAGAGAAGATTAACGAACATTCTGAAGCTATCGCAACCCTAAAAGCTGTCAGAAATATAAAAACTATAAAGCAATGAAAACAGTCAACAAATTACTGGCCTGGGCAAAACGCCAAACCGAATTCTACATTGCACTTTTTGCATCCGTAGTCTGGTTTTTGTTCTGGATATCCAGCTTTTTTCTGGGTACTGAATCGTATCCCGTAGGATTTTTTCAAAAAATTGCATTCGGCATACTTGCAATGAGCATCATATCCGGGGTAACCTTTTACTGGCTGAAGAAAACTCAGCCCTACTACGCTGATTTATTGGACCCCGACACGCAGGGAGGAATACAAAATATAACAGAATGGGAACGAATAAAAGTTGGATTATTCTGGTTTGCTTTCTATGGAACTGGAACTGTTTTGCTGACAGCCCTGTATTAAGGGAAAAGGTAATCAAGACGGCAGAGTCACAACTCTACGTCAGGGAAAAGACGGGCAACAATGACGGCAGAGAAGTTGAACGCTATCTCCGGAATGTCGGCCTTGGAAAAGGATATGCGTGGTGCGCCGCCTTCGTTGCCTGGTGCCTTGACGAAAACAATATCCCAAACGCACAGTCGGCTTATTCACCCGACTGGTTTCACTCGAATGTGGTATATAAGCAACATTCACCCCAAATTTCACAGTTTGTATCTAAATCCGCTCAGGTATTCGGACTGTATTTTGAATCTAAAAGCAGAGTGGCCCATGTTGGGCTGATAACCGGAGAAACAAAATTCAGTTACACAACTATCGAAGGAAACACAGACGATGGAGGATCGAGGGAAGGCGATGGAGTTTATGCACGCATCCGGAACAAACGATCGATCCATGCAATTGCCGATTACTGCATGAGTAAAGATGAAAAACAAAAATATCCTGGAAAATGAATATTATACCAACCTATCAAATCGGTGATTCCGTTTACCACATTTGCGAAGGCTCACCAAAAGGAACTGTCGTCAATTGGAAATATTTATGCTACGAGAACATCTTTGAATACCAGGTAACATTTTCGCATCAAGTGTCGCGAATGTGGCTTTCTGAAAACGAACTGAAAACATTAAAAAATGAACCTGACCAATCGCATTGAAAACATTGCCATTGCAGTAATCACTGCTCTTCTGGCAATTTCGCTAACTGTGGGAATCATTCAGATTACCAGCATACGTGCACTGAAAAAAGAAATCAGCAGGTTAGATGAGCGAAATGACAAGCAAAATGTAGTGATCCTCGAACTTGCCAAAATCGAGAAGTATAAAATCGAAAACAAGTTCGAAAAGTTGAAAGCCAAAGACGGGCAGATCGTTTTACAGCTTGACAATAAACTGACAGCACTCCAGCTCGATTCTGTCCAATCACCGATGGCTGAGCCTGTCGAAGCCAAAAGATCATTATGGAAATGGATTTTTAATAAATAGAACCTATATAAATATAAAACCCTCTGAATCGATTGATTTCAGAGGGTTTTATAATTTAATTAAAACCGGGCGGATCGGGGAACATAGTTCGAACATGCTCAGACCTATCCCCGAAGTGGCGCCTTATATACCGGTAGGTTGATGCAATATCTGTATGCCCCAACTGGTTCATAATCTCTATAATTGTAGCACCTGATTCAAGAAGTTTACCCGCTCCTGTGTGTTTGAACGAATACCATTTGTATAAATCGGTAAGCCCCAATCGCTCACGATATTTATTAAACCGTTCGCGCAGTGTATTGTACCCGATTGGCCGCGTTCCTGGGCGACCGAAGGGGCCAACCAAATACATATTGTGTCCATAGTTGTGTATTCCATGACTTACCAGTATATCGTACATCTGTGTCGGAATGTCTATCGTCCGTTCTACCCTTTTTTTTGCCATATGGCGTGGAATATGGATTGTTCGTGCAGCAAAATTAATCTGGTTTAATTTCAGTTTAAGCAGTTCCTCTCCCGGACGAATAAAACAGAAATATTGTAGCATGGATGCCATAAACAACTGCGGGTCTTCACTTCTGAGCTTCGGAATCAGTATGGCTAAATCTTCATCCATAAAGGGGATGGCCGAAAAATCCTCTCCCCCTTCCGGAATCTCAATCTTTCCTACTGGATTTTCATACATGATCTTTCGGTCGATCAGGAATTTAAAAAAGTTGTCGAGTGTTATTTTATATTTCTCAATGGTAGGCCCAGCAAGTTTTTTCTCAATAATCAGGTGGTCAAAAAAACGGAGAATCACAGAGTGGTCGTATGACGATAAGTCATTTTCGATCAACTTTTCGCGCTCTAACCATGCAACCAACTCCCGAAGTTTTCCCCTATAGCTTTCCGCTGTTTTTTTTGACTTGGTGTTTGCCTGAAGGGTTGTGTATTCCGAAGCATAAAACCGTATGTTTTTATTTGACTTTCGTTTTCGCCCATATACCTGAGCGGCCACATGGTATTCCAGATCGTCATTATAAACTACCTGAGTGGTATCATCATCCGTTGGAATCCAACCTTTCAAAAGTTTCGCAGTCAGGTTTTTGATCTGAATATCAGCATATTCAATTCTAGCTTTTTTTGTGCGTAACTCAGCAAAGCCTTCCTGATATCGTTTCCTTTTCATTTTGCCGTCACGCGGGTCACGGTAACCCATTTCAATCCACCAGGATTTAGAAATATCTCCACCTGCATCATATAGATACGGTGGTCTGAACAGTTTTTGTCGTTTCATTTTTTCAGTAAATAAGTGTCAACACACACATAAAACCGTTCAGATACACATTGACATACATTTCTATAAATCCAGCATACAAATTTTAATTACAACCCGCTGAATATCAGTCGCATACAAAACTAAGTGGAGCTGGCGGGAATCGAACCCGCGTCCAAACGAGGAAGCCATATGCTTTCTACATGTTTATCCCCAGACTTGATTTTCGAATAAAAGCTGGATCAGGGCCACCGACTTTTACCTTAGCTTCTTAATTTTGCAGAAGTTCCGAAGCGCCACTTCCACTATCCCCGATTTTTTTGCACCGCCTGATCGGGCCGCTTCAGGGAAGTAGCACCCGGGCGATGTCTCGTTCCAATACCTGGTATCGGAATAAAGTATAACCTACTTAATTTCGGTTACGCAGCAAGAGCGTAGTTATTTTCGCCAATTGAATTGTGAACGCCGAGTTTTACGGGCTGTGCGATCAAGGCCCTACATGCTTACATACCTCTTCTACCCGCTGTCAAAACCAGTCAGCCCCGGTATTAAGGACTACAAAAATACAATTTTTTCAGTCGCTTCAGGAGTTTTCACTCCTTTTATTAATTTGTGGTATCTATTCGTATTCACCTATTAACACTCCTGAAACATTCCAGGAACTGAAACTGCCACCTTCGTTTTTGCCCAAAGGAATAGCCACTTTGATCTGGTGTTTCCCGGGCTGTAAATTCGAAACCGGATAAAACACCGGATTGGTTGCAGTTCCCGGACACCAGCCAGAACGACTGTAATCGCTCGAAGTTACTCCATTCCAGAAATTACCGGATGCAGGATTGTATTTCCTGAAGGTGGCACAATCGCTTCTCCAGGGCGTATATTGAAACAAAATATTTCCATCGAGCAAAACAGTATTCATTTTCTGATTGAATTCATCTCCCGCACCCCAGCCTCCATGGCCTGTGGTAATGTATCGCATCCGGACATTTTTTACTCCTTCCGGAACATCGAAGCCAACTTTGAGCGAATCGTTTTCGAACATGGTTCCGTATTCCTGCCCCGACATTTCCATTACATTCAGCGTATTGAAAAGTGGCAGGGTCCAATATTTCTTATTTGGTTTATCCGATATCTCCATACTTCCGGGGTAATATTTCAACTTCAGGCTTACCCGATGTCCGCCCTTATCGTAATTACCGATGAAAACACCTATCCATCGTTCGCCCTGAAGCATCGGCAACAATTCGGAAACATCCTGTTTGAACAAAGTAGAGTCTTCCCATTGTTGTCCGTAAACAGTCACTTTGTCGTTGAACTGCCCAATCCCGAAAGAGGTAAAAAACCGCATGATTTCGACCAAGGGCGAAAAGCGATCGGTTGCTATAACTCCCTGATATGACTTTCCATTCTTCGTCTGAAATACAGGTAAACCCGCAATTCCATTTCTCAATCCATCTAAAAAGGATTGTTCTTGATCTTCCGGGATCAGAAAGACAGAACCAGTCCTGTCGTAAGCATCACCATTCGAATGTTGGTACAATTCAACGAAAAGCTGGGTATCATCAGGGACAACCGGTAGTTTAACCTTTTTCAGGATCACCGTTCCTGATGAATATTTGAACGTTTTTTCAGAATTGTTATCCGAAGGATTTACAATTTCATTTCCGAAACTGATTTGTTCGTAGGTAAAGACATTTACCGTAGTAATCAGATTTTCTGTTATTCGATGTTTGTAAAGCGGCAATTCAAGGCTTTCGCCCATTTCAGCCGGAATAATTGGTTTGGGGTCCTTCCGCTTTAAAGGTTTTACTTCGGTAGCCACAATTTCATAGTTCCCGTTCCTGACAATTTTCAAGACCAATCCATCCGGAATTCCATAAGCCATTGCAGGCGTCCCTTTAACGCCAAGTTCGGTGGTGTACCAAATGTCGATAGAATTTGAACGCAGTGAGGTTTTAAGGTGTTTGCAGTTATAGCCCAGAATGACCGCAGTTTCATTGGTTTCAGTCAGAGCTGGATATTCAGAAAAAGCCAAAGGTGTATTAATGGTCTTTCCATCAGGAAAAACAGCTAACTGGAAAGTATTTTTTGTCCCAAAATCGATATAACTTGTTTCTTTGGCAATTGTTGGAAGCAACTTCTTTGAGTCATTTTCGGTCCATGATTTTGACGCAACTTCCGAGCACAACAACCAATTTTTGGAACCATCGTTGCGAACTTTTCCGTTGACCACCGTTTGATAGCTGATTTCAACAACTTCAGGTAATTTTTTCGTTGCGGCAAAATTCTGATTTGCAAGTATATTCAGAATGGCAAAAAACAATAGTTTTCTCATATAAAAAAATTAAACAAACCATTGATTAACACCAAAAGAGGCCGTCTTTTGCAGGACGGCCTCTTTATATTTTTTCAAACCCTCTTTATTGTTTTTTGGCCCACCAAAGCGGTGTAAGAACAGCATCTGCTCCTCCCAGAAATCCTACAGCTTCTAAATAGCCTTCAGGGTTACTATTTTGCAGGCTTGAAGGATATTTTAGACGTTGAGGAAAGAATTTTATATTACTTGTCATATAATTACTGCCTGACAGATCAGGAAGATCAGTAATGGGTAAATCAACTGCCGGATTTTCGAAGAATGGCAATCCCAAACGACGCTGGTCGTTCCAGGCTTCTAAAGGCAGCCAAGGTAATTGAGCCAGATATTTCTGAGTAATAACCTTGGTTAACTGATCATTCTTAACAGTTCCGTTTTTGTACAAATTGTTTACCGGAAACTTGAACTCAACAGTTCCTGCTGCTCCGGTATAGCCATTGACAAAATTCATTGTTGCAGTTCCTGCTGGTTCTGCCACATGATCAAATTTCGCTGATGTTCCTACTCTGTTGTAATTATCTGATGCAAGATAAGCATCTGATAAAGAAGAAATACCCCAATATGAAAAACTTGCTTTTACTCCATTTTCATAAGCAATTTTTGCGGAAGCCGGAGTTTTCCATCCTTTCAATGCTCCTTCAGCCAGTAGAAAATAAGTTTCCCAATCTGCAAAGAAGATACGGCTTGAACCGCTGGCTCTGAACTGCTGGCTCAAACGTGGATTCGTACCAGCGTAGAAGGATACCTGATTCCTCGCTGATTTTGTACCCCAGTTTCCAAGACAGGCTGCATTCCAAGTATAAGTGCCATCAATTTCCTTCACCACTTTTCCGGCAGCATCAACAAGATTTCTCTTAACAGTCCTGGCATCATTGGTCCAGGAAGGATAAAGGCTGAAATTACTGTTAGTAAAGTCGCCCGGAATACTGAATGCTTTGTAGGCACGGGGATCAATTCTTTCATGTAACCCATCAAACCAGTAACCAGCAGAAGGATCGTTGGTCATTGAGCTTAAGTGATCCTCTAACTTCTGTCCCATATAATTGGATGGTTTAATATTGGTATGCATGGCAGCAGCTAATACATCAGCAGATTTTATACCACCTAAACCAATGTAGAGATTGTTCAGTGTTGCTGAAAGATGCTGGGAGTTCCACTCCCGGCTCATTACACCTGTAAGAGCATCCCAACCTGGTTTTTCCGCAATTTTAAATATATCACTTGCAGAAGTGATCAGATCAGATGCTGCAGCAGCTTCGAACTCGGTTTTTGCCTTGGCAGCATCAACTTCAGATAAACGCATTGCCAAACGAAGTCTCATTGAGTTTGCATACTTTTTCCATTTCAGGTAATCAAACTCATAAGCTTTGTCATATTTTTTATCTGGTTTAGCTACATCTACCTTAATTTTAGAAGAGGCGTCAGCCAATTCTGCTAAAATGAAGTAATAAACATCTTTTACATTGGCAAATTTTGGGTTTACTCCATTGAATCCATCAATTGGCATAGGTCCAAAATTATCGGCAAATTCGCTCATCAGATATACTCTCCAGATACGTGCGATTTGCAGCATGTTTTCAGTATAAGGCAATGTGGCACCGGAAGCTATTTTTTCATTTGCAACAGAAACAGCCAGATTTGCTGATTTTAGCCATCCGGATAAATAGCTGTAATAATCACTACTCCATCCATCGTTATATGATCCCAGAGCCAAAGCTCCATTGGTACGGTGTTGCCTGGAAGCAGTTTTCCAGTAAAGAACAAATGCACGTTCTGCTACGTGAGGGTCTTGCTGTGCCGATGTGATTGCGTCATTTATGATGTACTCTACTTGTACCTGTTCCACACTGGCAGCCTTAGGATTTATATTAATCTCTTCAAAGTCAGAACAAGAAGAGAGAACAATACCTATGATGAGTGTATATGCAAACTTTATTAATGTCTTCATATTTTTT
>PNOH01000051.1 GCA_013824715.1 Odoribacter sp.
TTGTTACACTCAAATTAGGGATGAAGGTATTTACGCCATCCGGAAAAGTCAAGGCTTTGGGTTTCACCTAATCTGTTTGACAAAAACAACACTTCGTGCTTGTTCAGTTTTTCCAATCGTTCCCTGAGCATGTCGAAGGGATCGAAAAAACGGACATTCGGCCTTGACAAGAATCCGCATGGCTCAATGTGGTTTATCCATAATTTAATTTTAACCGGCGAGCCAGATGCCAAAATGCGACCCTAGGGCAGGGGCAAAATGTTATGGGTAAATCAAATGTTGCAGAAAAAACAGCCAATGTTGCTGAAGTAGTTGAAGTTGTAGAAGTTGCTCCGGTTTTGATCCTTGTGAAAGACGAAGTCGAAGCACCACGGAAGCTGACCTTGGACGAAAGGATTCAAAGAGTGGAAGATTTATCATTGTTGATTGACCGTTGGAAGACATTGAATGATTCACGTCGCAAGTTGCAAACCTTCCAGATCGGAGCTGATTCTCTCAGTTCAGTGATCAGTTTGAGGGATTCAAATGGAAACGAGTTCAAAACCTCCAACTCAGCAGTGATCACCTCTGTTATCGACGAAATGAAACGAACTCTGGATGTGAAAGTCCGCGATGTTGAAGAGCAAATTTATGGAAAGGAAATGATTATGCAAAGTAACCTACTGATAGCTTCTTGAATTAGCACGAAACACTATCTAACTTCACATAAATACTTCACATAAATATTTTGCTTTCTTTTATTCCGGCAATGGTGCCAACATAAAAAGCAATAATATGAAACAATTACAAACAGTACAAGAACTGATGGATGGTTGCGTTCATTTTTTTGAGCAAGAATTCTATTCTCCCAAACGAATTGAACACTACAGGTTTCTGTGGAAAAATAAGCTGATTCCATTTATGTTTCAAAAATCATTTTTGTATTATGATCCTTCGGTTGGAGAAGAGTATATTCGCTATAATATAGGCGGTAGCATTTTACCTATTGAACGGGACATTATCAGAAGTATAAAAGTATTGAATGAGTTCCAAGAAAAAGGAACAATCCGCAGAGCCTACCGCAAGCCAATTACTCGAGAATTATCTGGAGAGATAGGTTGTTTAATGAATAGATACCTTTTGCATTTGGAGTGCTTACGTCGCAGTAAAATAACAATTTCAGCTCACCGACTATTTCTTTCCAGATTTCTTTTCTATCTGAAAAATAATCAAATATCTAATATTGAAGAAATTATAGAAGGCCATATTTCGTCTTTTGTTTCTACTCAGACTAAAAATCAGATAGGCGTTGTATCTGCCATCAGATTATTTTTTAGATTTCTATTTGAGGAACGCATCATAAAGCTTGATTTAACCACAGTTATCCAACATTACAAGTGGGTCAGTAGAGAAAAATTACCTTCGGTTTATACCGCAAAGGAGGTATTCCAAATAGAGTCATCCATAAACAGAGACAATGCTACCGGTAAAAGAAACTATGCCATGACTCTGTTGGCCTCACGGCTGGGGCTAAGAGCATCAGATATTGCTCGCCTGACTTTCCGCAACATCGACTGGGAGAATAGCACAATTAAATTATCCCAATTTAAAACTGGCAAAGTGATTGACCTTCCATTGCTTGCAGATGTAGGGGAAGCAATTATCGACTATCTCAAATATGGCCGCAAAAAATCAGCGTCACCATATATTTTCCTTTATGCCAGTGCTCCATTCACCGCCATGACAAATGGTTCCATTTCATGTGCTCTTGGTCTTATAGTGGGTTCATCCGGGGTTGATACAACCGCGAGAAGGCACGGACCGCATGCCATGCGCCACAGTCTGACCAGTCGATTTTTGGAAAACCAGGTATCATTACCTGTTATCTCCGAGGCTTTGGGGCACCAAAGTATCACAAACACGATGTCTTATCTTAGAATAGATGTGGAATCGTTACGGCAATGTGCATTGAACGTTCCGCTTGTGGAACCATCATTTTATGAGCAGGAAGGAGGTACCTTCTATGAATGAGTTCAATTACGGCAGCATCTATGCCCCTTATTTCAAGCAGTTTATTGTCATGAAGAAAGGGCTCGGTTATGTGTCTTTGCGTACTGAATGGGTCTTTCTTGAGTTTGACAAATTTTTCATTACCAACAACATAACAACCATTGGAATAACCAGGCAACAAGTTGAACAGTGGCGTGCTACAAGGATAAACGATGCATTGTCAACAATTTGCACAAAATACATTATCCTTTCACAATTCTGTAAGTATATGTGCAAGGTTGGTTATGACTGTTATATCCCGAGAAGCCCTGTTTATCCTCCCAGAAACAGCTTTAAACCCCACATCTACTCTAACCGAGAAATGGAAGACATCTTCCAAGCCTGTGATCATATGCGTTTGCATGACAAGCACATGAGCACCATCCTGTTTGTTATACCAATCATCATTCGTCTGCTGTATGCAACCGGTCTTAGGGTAAGCGAAGCATTGGCCTTGAAGAACAAGGATGTGGACTTTAACCAGCAATGCTTACTTATCAGAAAAAGCAAGAATGGGGAGGAACGTATTGCTCCCATGTCTGGCGGCTTAGAAGAAGTGCTGAAACAGTATCTGCATTATCGGGATCGGATGCCCATACCACGCATCAAGGATATCAACGGCTACTTCTTTGTGTCTCCCAACGGAACAAACTGTTGTCAAGGCAGTGTATATACCTGGTTCAGGAAGGCACTTGCCATATCAGGAATCCCGTTTATTGGAGATCATCAGGGTCCTCGTGTTCATGATTTGCGGCATACGTTCGCGGTTCACGCTCTGGCTCAGATGGCTAAATCCGGACTCGATCTTTACTACTCACTGCCTTTGATTTCGACATTTCTTGGTCATAAATCAATAGGTGCGACCGATCATTACGTCAGGCTAACTGCGGAGATGTATCCTGATCTGCTTAAAGACGAAAAGGGTGTATGCGCCTATGTTTTCCCAAAATACAATAATCTTTTGTACAATGGAAACGACTGATTTTGCAAAATATCTCAGCACTTTCCTTACCAAGTATCTTGCGGGTGAGCGCAACTACAGTCAAAATACCATTTTGGCTTACAAGGATACTTTCGTTCAGTTTATAACTTTCATGAAAGAACAGAAAAACACTGAAGTACAAAAGCTGACTCTTGAATGTATTACCAGGGAAATTGTCATCAACTTTCTTGACTGGATTCAGGAGAACAGGCATTGCAGTAATGCCACACGGAATTATCGTCTTGCCGCTTTGCGTTCGTTCTTCAGCTTCTTGCAATACGAAAATCCCGAAAGGATGTATGAGTGGCAAAAGATACTGACCATAAAAGTTAAGAAACACGAAAAAAAGAGTATCAACTACCTGACAACTGATGGCATAAAGCTACTTCTTGAACAGCCGGATCTAAGTACCAGAGGTGGTTACCGTAATCTCACAATGCTTGCACTTATGTATGATAGCGGAGCAAGGGTACAGGAAATAATAGATCTTACTCCTTCCTCTATCAGACTTGACAACCCAGGCATAATAAAACTATTTGGCAAGGGACGTAAGGCCAGAATTGTGCCATTGCAGCAAGAGCAGACCGTGTTCCTGAAAGAATATATGCAGAAAAATCATTTATTGGAGACCCATGCCAATCAATATCCATTGTTCTCAAATAGCAGAAAAGAAAAACTTACCCGGGCAGGTGTGACCTACATCTTGAAGACTTATGCAGACCTTGCAAGGAAAATCAATCCGGCAATTATACCTGAGACGATTAGTTGTCACTCCTTGCGTCATTCTAAGGCTATGCATCTTCTTCAGGCCGGTGTAAATCTGGTTTACATCCGAGATCTTTTAGGCCACGTTTCAGTTCAGACTACAGATGTGTATGCTCGTGCTGATTCCAGACAGAAACGGGAAGCTTTTGAAAAGGCCTATGTTGACATTAATCCGGCTGGCACTAATACAAAATCCTGGGAAAAGAACAACAATCTATTGGATTGGCTGAAAAGTCTAGAAAAATAATCATGAATTTATGCAAAGTGGTACTGTAAAGTAAAAGGATTAACAATCTGATTGCAAGCATGTCTTATAATGCCACTTTGCATAATCATTTCCTTTCCATAAATTTGCTTATGGAAAGCTTTGCATAAGCAAATTAACCTTTAACCAAGAGTGGAGGCTTCGCCTCCATTTTTTTGTTCGCTCAGGTTTGACATAGAAATTAGAACCGAGCTCCGGAAACTGTCCTTTCCCTTCAATTCTGCTACACTTAAATTTGAAATCAAAATAACCGCAGCCTTTTTTAAGCCCTCCCTTGTGGGGAGGGTTTGGGTGGGGCTCTTAATTTTAATATCTTATGAAAATCGAAACCATACGCCGAAACCTTGTCCTCAAAGAGCTGGAAATCAAAGAAACTCCGCAGGGAAAACAAATTGTCTTTTCAATCAAGTTTGTAAAGAAAGATGGTGAACTGGTTTTCATGCCCCGGGCAGTTGCTACCGGGCTAAAAATGAACATGAAGGAAAACCGGATGCGCGGTGTTCTTCCGGTTGATGCAGATGGTAATGCCTGTGGACATGTCACTCCCGTAAGTATTGATTCATTGATCGAGTATAATGGTATAAAGATAATAATGTAAAACGATTGACAATTAGACAATTGACCATTTGGCGAACCTATGCAGATTTTCGGAAATAGTAAATTGTAAATGAAAAAATTGTAAATGAAAAATGATGGCAGATATTATTTTTAATGCGAAAGGTGTGCCATTGCTTGCTTCCGGACGAAGCTATATGGGCGCCACAACCGGGGTTCCGGCTGATAAACCAAATTCAGCGAATCCTAAACCTTCGAAGATCGATCTGGATCGCACAACAATCGGTAAATACGAAATTGCGAGCTGGGGATCAAATAACGATTGGCCATCAAAGGCAGAGGAAATCATCAACAAAGTCGGAACACTGAATACCGGGCTTCGTTTTACCAGAAACTTCACCTTAGGTCAGGGTATTTATCCCTGTATTGTTAACGGTTATGACGATAAAGGCAATGAGCTATTGAAAGCTCCCAAGGATCCTTTATTAACTGTTTTTGCCAACAGCCGTGTGATGCGACGTTATATGGAAAAAGCAATCCGTGATTACCTAAAGCTCGGGGTAGCTTTTGTTGAGTTCCTGTTCAACGCTGATGGTAGTCAAATTGTTGGAGTTAACGCTATCAATTCAAAATACTGCCGGTTGACCGTTGCCAATAAGGATGGAGTAGTTGAAAATTGCATTGTATCCGGAAAGTTCCCTGATACTCCTTCTGAAGGAGAATATACCGTTTATGAAGTTCTGGATGAATATGATCCTTTTGCTGACTTGGAACGTCGCCGTTGGGCTGGCCAAACAACAGGAAAATCCTTTGTGATGTGTATCCGTGATTCCTGGAGCAATAACGAGTATTATTCCGCTCCCCTTTGGTTTGCTGCCTACCTGGCCGGATGGATCGACATTGCCAGTATGGTACCGGCTTTCCTGAAAAAAGCATATACTAACCAAATAACCTGGAAATGGCATATCCAGATTCCTTATGCCTTCTGGGACCGCCAGTTCCCGGCCAACGAATTTGCAACCATCGACCTGCGGAAGAAAGCCATTGAGGATTATATGGATGATGTGGAAACCAACCTTTGCGGCATCGATAACGCAGACAAACCAATTTTTACGTTTTTCGAGATCAATCCAATGAATGGCAAGGCAGAAGAAAAATGGATTATTGAGCCGCTGAATAACAAACTCAACAGCGAACAAAACCTGGTTACTTCAGCTGCAGCGAATTCTGAAATCATGTTTGCAATCATGGTTAATCCTAATGTCATGGGTGCAGGAATGCCCGGAGGAGCTTATGCCGGAAACTCCGGTGGCAGCAATATCCGCGAAGCTTATTTGATCAATGTTGCTAATGCCTGGCTTGACCGTCAGACCATGCTAGACCCTATTGAAATTGTCCATCGATACAATGGTGGCGATGAAAATGTAGAATGGAGGTTCAGAAACACCGTTCTAACTACACTCGATTCTGGAGCAGGAACAACTAAAACCCTATCATGAAAAGAAGCCTCCCCCAAACCCCCTCCGAAAGAGTGGGATTAACGAATGCTTTAAATGATAATATTACTAATTTGAAATACAAATAACCGCAACCGTTCTTTCTCCCTCCCCTTGTGGGGAGGGCTGGGGTGGGGCTGTAAATCTTTTTGCTATGCTATTCACATCTATTGACGAAATCCGTCAATTCCTGGCAGTTGGCGCAGGTACTGACTTCAACAGGCTGAAACCCCATATCCAGAATGCAGAAACTGCCTACTTACGACCATTGCTGGGACCGGTATTATTCAAAGAATTGCAGGATTTCTATAACAATCCGGAAGCCGAACTACCGGCAGAAAATAAAATTCTTTTACCTGAGCTACTGTCACTGGCCCAAAGAACACTGATTCACCTGACTTATTGGTCCGGTTTTCAGGTGCTGAACGCTACCATCTCCGACGGAGGGTTCAAACGAACCGAAAACGAAAAGGTAAAAAGCCTGTTCAAATATCAGGAAGTTGAATTGAAAGAGTATTTCAAAACAACCGGCTTTAACGGGTTGGATGAAATCCTTTTTTACCTGGAGATGGAAATCGGAAAATCAACTGAGGAAACCGTTAATTTTAAATCCTTTGTAGATTCAGGTGCATGGACTATCCTGAAATCCTCCTTCATTCCGGATACCAATACGTTCAATGCTATTGTTTTCATTAATTACAGCCGTCTGACTTTCCTTCGCCTGAAATCTTCCATGCAATTGGTCGAGGATCTGGACATCAAACCTCTGCTGGATGAAACAATTTTTGATGAAATAAAACTTGAAATGGTGAAGAAAACGCCATCAGCAAAAGTATCTGCCATCCTTCCCTTCATCCAGAAAGCCATGGCCTATCTGGCAACGGCGCTTTTAATGGAAGAAAGTGGAGCAGATCTTACGGACAAGGGTTTGTACTTCGAAAGTACTTCATCCGAGAATAACTTAACAACCAATATGCAGCCTGCAGAAAGTGACCGAATTAACTTCCTTGCTAAACGAAATAAAGCGATTGGTCAAAATTATCTTGATCGCCTGAAAAGTTACCTCATTGCAAATGCAACAGACTGGCCTACCTATTCCGGACAAGCAGGTAATGCACTACGCCGGAATAACACCGACAAAAAATCATTCTGGGCATGTTAAAAATCGAAGTAAAATACCGTCCCATCAGTTGGTTACCATTCACTCGAAAGGTTGACAGTAACGTACCTCAGAATTGGGGTGATGTGACTCAAGAGCAACTTATCGCAATAGCTTGTCTTTACAAATCAGCAATCTCAGACATCGCTTTCCTGAAAGTAATTTCAGGACTGAAAAAGCGAATTCTCAATAAATTGTCGGACTACGAACGGTATAAACTCATGGAAATCTTTGAGTTTGTTGGTGATCAGAAACCTTACCACAAATTCATTATCAGACGAATTGAACTGCGGTGGCTGCGGTCACTGAGCTTGTCGAAGTGGTCGAAGCCTGGGTTTACATTGTGCGCTCCGGAAGGTAAACTTAAAGGAATCACCTTCGGACAGTTCATATTTGCGGATACTTATTTTGCCAATTACCAGCAGTCAAACGATGAACCCGATTTGAATAAATTCATCGCGTCCCTGTACTTGAGAAAAGATGAACCCTTTGATGAAAAACGAATTCAAAGCCGTCATTTTCAGATTGGAAAAATTGATAAAAATATTCGTGAGGCAATTGTACTGAATTACCAGTTAATGCATGAGTGGCTGGCTCTGGCTTATCCGCTCATTTTTCATACTGCAGTAGAATTGACAACCATTCCGACAGTTTCGGATGACGATATCGCCGTCCCAGAAGTCAAAAGAGATCCAAACATCTGGATAAAAGTTTTTCAGAATTTTGTTGGCGATGACATCATTCACGATGAAGTATGGGCAGCAAAGCCTGTCAATACCATCTTTGCCTATATGACCCGTAAGTACAAAGAAAATGCAAGGTCACACAAATAATAAACCTCCAATAATCACTTTGAATTATGGCAGCAAAATTCTCTCAGCTCGTTTCGTATTTCGAAAACCTTGCACGGTTGCATAAGGATATTGGTCACACCGATAGCGAAAAACATTTCTTTCGGATGGAAGTCGATGAAGTGTTGGGTGGCATCAATCGGACAGATGTAAAACACCCTTTCCTCATTCTCGAAGGTTATGGTTATGACTTCACAGATGACAAAAGTGACAATCTGCTTAAAAACCGCCGTGGCGCCTTTATGTTGATCGATCATGTTTCCGACCAGACTGATTTTGAATCCATTCAGTCCGTCTGGGAAAACATGGAAGAAATCGGAGATGAACTCCTGGTCCGAATGAAAGCCGATAAACGCAATCCTCTGGCACATGCAGTTCGTGATTTTGATTTCTCAACGGTCGAAGCTTCGCTCCTGGCTAACGAATCGGATGGTAATTACGGCATCCGATTTACTTACGTCCTTACTTCACCACGAAACAATGAAGTAAATCCAGATAAATGGATTGTTCCAATTATTGAATAAAATGGGACTGTATAAAAACCAGTTTGGAACTAACAGGAATGTAAGTGGAAGAACATCTAAATACGTTTCCAGGTCAACCGGCAGCCAGCCTGATCCGCAAACCGTTCAACAACAAAATGCGCTGGTCCTGAAATGGGCTCCAATGGTTCGCAGCTCACTTCGTGGAAGCGCCCGTTGGTTTTCAGATGGAAAAACTGAATCATTTGTTATCCGCGATGGTGGCAAACAAACCGAAAGGAAATTAGCAGCCAGCATTATGAGCAAAGTCGGAAAAGAATTTGGCCTTGCTAATTACGTTGGCTTCTCCTTTGAACGACACGGTGTTTTCATACACAAAGGAGTTGGACGTGGATATCAATCAAATGGAAATGGATTTGTCACCCGAACAGCCAAGTACCCTGCCAGAGTTCGTGAACGTGTTGCCGTTGAATGGTTCAATCCGGTATTGGATCGAAACATTCCTATTCTGGCCAATGAACTGGCCAATATCAATGCGGATGCTGCGGTGAATGCAACCCGAATGAAAATAAAATAAAATCAAAATATTCAATCTATTAAAACGAAATTGTACAGAGCTCTTCACCTAACTGGTGCAGCGCCTTTTCGATCTTAACAATCTGCTGTTTTCGAGGTTTCGACCTTCCGGCAGCATAATGCCCCAGTTGGGTTTGGTTAATGCCGGTTATGCGCTCAAGGGCAGCCTTGGTAAATATGCCTTTGTAGTAGTCCATTAAGCTCTCAACTTCCCATTTGTAAACCAGTGAATATTGTGATTCAAATACTTCAGGTACCGGATCACCATCTTCACGCAGCCCTTCAAGATGAAAATCAATTCCCTCCGAAACTTCTTTTTTAAGCTCTTCAAAGGTATCCGCAGTACATACGAATCCGTCTAAACCTTCCACACAGGCCGCATAGTTATTTTCGGTCCTGCCAATTCTTACAATTACTTCTGTTGCCATAATTTACAGTTTTTCAGTTCTAAAAAATTAATCCCGACTGATTTTCAATACTCTTTAAAAGACTTCCACTAATGTCTGCCGATGGCTTACCATTTACAGTAGTTTTACCTTTTTTTGTTGGGTGTTTATACTGGCGGTGACTGGTGCCGCTGTGCCTGTATAAATACCATCCATCCTTATTTAACTGTCTGATAATTTCACTAACCTTTACAACTTTCATATCAGGTTTTAAATGTTTGACACTTCAAAAATAGTAAAAATCCTATTATATAAAAACATTAATAGGAAAATTCCTATTGTTTTGTTTTTATATAAAAGATTTTACAAAATCTATAACTCCCAATGTGGCTTTTTATTTGTCCTTTCCATTCCTGTTTGCCAACCTGATATTTGAAGCCTAAACAATCGCAGCCGTTCTTTCTCCCTCTCCTTTGGAGAGGGCCGGGGTGAGGCTGTTTTTAATCTTTTATCATGGCAACCTCCTACAACAGGCGAATCAACCTTTACATCAATGGTCAGCAAGTCACCAATGACATTGCCAGCATCCGTGCCGAGATGAACAAAACAATCAACACTCAGGCACGAATGACCATAGGCTCCAAGGAGTACTATGCTGAAGCATCCAAAATCAAACACCTGAAAGGCATTATTGATCAGCACCGTCAGGATATCGGGCAAATTGAGAACAAATGGTCTATGCGCAACATAGGAAGGCTGTTCAACGACTATTTTTCGATGGTGACAGCTTTTCTGGCATCAACAGTAGCTATGGTGATGGGCATCAAACAGATTATTCAGACTTACAACGACTTTGAAGAGCGACTGGATAATCTTTCGGCTTTAACCGGACTTGCAGGGAAAGACCTGGAATGGTTGGGTGAGACAGCAAAAAAAATGTCAACAGACACGCTGGAAGGCGGAATCCGGGTAACCCAAAGCGCCCTGCAGATCGTTGATGCTTTCACCAAAGTTGGTTCGGCCCGGCCTGAACTGCTCAAAAACAAAGAGGCGTTAGTAGCAGTCACCAAAGAAGCTATCATACTGGCCGATGCTGCAAAAATTGACCTTCAACCTGCCATTGAAGGGCTGACCATGGTGATGAACCAATATAATGTTTCTGCAGACCAGGCCCGTCGGATCATTAATGTTCTGGGCGCAGGTTCCAAGGCTGGTGCCGGGGAAATTCCATATCTGACCGTCGGTTTCGAAAAAGCAGGAACCACCGCGTCCCTTGCCGGATTGTCCATTGAAACCCTGGCAGCAACGCTGGAAACCCTTGCACCCCGATTTTCCCAGCCTGAAATTGCCGGTCGCGGATTACGTGGAATGTTGCTTCGTCTGCAAACCGGAGCCGATGATACGAACCCGGCTGTTGTGGGTATGACCACAGCGGTAGAGAACCTGGGCAAAAAGATGCTTTCCCCTCAGGAAAAACTTGAAATGTTCGGTTTGGAAAACATTAATGTAGCCAACACATTAATCACCAATGTTGAAGAACTTAAACGCTATGAAAAAGCCTTAACCGGAACGAATGTGGCCATCGAACAGGCTGCCATTAATACCGATAACAACAATGCCCGGCTTGCCCAGGCCAGAAACAGGCTTAATGTGATGAGCATTGAACTGGGTGAAAAACTGGCACCGGCACTAACGATAAGCACAAGCGGCCTTTCCTATTTTGTCAAGGCATTAAGCATCATGACCGATTTTATAAGCCGGAATAAAGTACTGCTCCTGACACTCATTTATTCGTTTACAGCTTATTCCATTGCAGTAAAGGTAGCAGCACTTTGGGAAGCAAGATTAAACAAGGAAAAACTCAGCAGCATCATGATCGGCAAATTGCAGGCATTGGCCTATAATGCTCAATTCGCTGCAATTGCGATGTATAACGTTGGGGTGGCATTGCTTCGGGGAAACCTTGCCGCAGCTACCATTCAGTTCCGCGCTTTCTCGGCTGCCATGATGGCAAACCCCATTGGCCTGATCGTTGGCTTAATCGTGTCTGCCGGTACGGCCTTGTACTTTTACAGCCAGAAATTAACTGCAGCCCAAAAAGCGCAGTTAATGATGAACGATCTGAATGTGGAAGCTAAAAAAAGGATCGTGGAAGAAAAACTGGCCATTGAAGACTTACTGGCCACTGCCCTTAACCGGAAACTATCCGATGATATCCGTAAACAGGCCATTGCCGAAATGCACAAGCTGGCTCCCAAAACCCTGGGAAATATCCAGCTTGAAAACATTTATACCCAGCAAACAACCCAGTCCATTAAAGCTTATATACAGGCACTGGAGCAAAAGGCATTTGCACAGGCGGCTCAGGAAAAACTTGTTGAGATTGAAAAGGAACTCATTGACCTTTCATCCGGAAAGGGTGCTGAAGTCTCTTTCTGGCAGGGTTTGGGTAACGGCATCCTTTCCTTTGGAAATGCTGCCATAGCTGCCGGACGTAATGCAAATACGGCCTTCAACAACCTGACTGAAAAACAAAAAGCCCTTGTTCTGCAAAAAGAAAAACTGCTTTCAATTACCCGTAAACAGAAAGAAGAAGATGCCATCTCCGGGGAAGGTGGTGGTGATGGAACTGATGTTATCCTGGATATGGTCAGGGCAAAAGAACTGGAACTGGAAGTTGCAAATAAAATGCCCCGCAGCACTGAAGCCGAAATTACGGCCCGGAATAAATCTATTGAATCTATACAAAAGGAGATTGATCGGCTGAATGAATTGGGTACAACAAAAGCAGGAAAATCCGATGATAAGCAGGAATCGGAAGCTGAGAAAAAGGAAAAAGAACGGCTCAAAAAGCTGGTGGATAATGCAACGGCTGAGCATGAGGCTAATATGGCGCTGATAAAGAAAAGCCATCTGGAAACCAAAGGCTCGGAAGATCAATTCAAAGCTGATCTTCTGATTGAAGAAATTGCTTTCCAGACAGCTAAAATGGCCATTTACAAGAAAGGGAGCAAGCAGTACGAAACAGCGTATTCAGAATCCCTTCAATTGCAGGTAGATGGTGAACAAATCGTAAAAGACTTACTCGAAAAGGCTGAAAAAGAACTGGCCAATGCAAAAGTTGAAAACCTGAAAGATGGCATCAAAAAGCAAAAAGCGATTGAAGAAAACCGTTGGGCAGATGAACTGGCCGGTTTGAAAAAACAGTTACTCGACAAAACTGATCTTAAAGAACAGGAAGTTGCCTTGAATGATACCATTAACAAAACCATCCAGGAAAAGACAACCGCGCACCTGAAAATAATGTCTGACCTTGCAAAAGCCGAAAATGCGCAGAGAGTAATGGATGCTGCTCTCATTCGGGAAGCTAAGGCTACAACTGACGAGGAAGATTTTGCAGCGCAGCGGGATATTGCACAAGCACAATATCAACAAGACCTAATAGATGCAAATAGTAACGCGGTAAAAATCGCTCAGGCTGAACGCAGCCTTTCCGATAAACTCGTTCAAATCAAACAGGATGAATTGTCCAAAAAACAGGAAATTGGGGATGCAGTTTTCTCTGCAGCGAATAGTTTGTTTGGTGGTCTGGCTGAACTGGCCGGAAAAGAAACTGCCATGGGAAAAGCCTTGTTCCTTTTTCAACAAGCCGCAGCCATTGGACAGGTCATATTTAATACAGCAATAGCTAATGCCAAAGCGGTAGCCGAACCGCACCCCATTTCGATGGTGTCGAAATCCCGACTTCGGAAAAGATAATTTATGGTTCTTTTAAAGCACTTTATTGCTATTATCTCTTCTGGTGAAGAGAAGTTTTGTGAAATCATTGGTCCCGATTAAGAGGCAAAATTGGTGGAGCAAGAAATAAGAATTTATCTTACTTTAAGTTAGAATCAACTTATTGATGTTTGTTTGCTCGGAATTCCTTATTTTTAATCTTTATTAAACCCAAACAACTAACTTTTACTAAAAGTGCTTCAAGGCATTTTGATAAACTAATGATTTACTCCCAATTCAATAATTTTATAAAGAATAAATTTTTTAGTTCCGATAAAATCGGTTCACATGTTGTTCTGTCGGTTGACAAGCAAGTGATTGAAAAATTTTGCCAAGAAAATGAAATTTCAGAACAACAACTTAAAGATGAATTTCGAAGATTATTTTCTGAAAGTTGGCATATTGCAACTCAACCTGAAAACTTCTTTGGTTTAACTGCAATTCAGGTTTATGTTGCTCACTCAATGTCTGAAGAACTAATCAATGGCTGTTACATCTCGAAGTCAAACTATCGGGATAGGCTTTGTAACTTCTTAAATATTAACAACGATCAATTAGGTAGGCTCTTTGATTATTATCAGGATAAACTTTGGAATCAGTTGGAGAATTGGGCAATTAGGAATCACTTTTATTTGAATCTTCCTGAATTAAGTATTGGTCCATGGAGTAAAGTGAGATATCCTTTGTCACAAGCATTACTTAATCAAAATGACCTATCATATTTGCCAAATCTATATGTAATTTCAGGATTAAAACCATTTGAGATGATAAGTTATTATGATTTTAAAGGGATCATTTGCAAGTCTGAGAATCCCGGAATCATAACTAATCGTTTTTTTAGGTTAAAAGAAAAATTACTGAAAGAAGACAATCTTGATTTACTTTATCGGCAGGTTTTTGAAAATTATTGTAATTGGGAAGGAGAAGCTATTGAACTTGAGATACGAAAACATAACAGAATTGACAAAAGAGAAACGGAAAGAAACACCCTAATTTTAACAAGTGATAAATCTGAACTCCAAATTTTTAAAAATGGAATAAAAAACCCAATTCAGAAGTTTCAAATAGATTGCCGCGATCTTTTTCAAAAGGTTTCAAAGTTCTATCGCTTACATTATAGTGATTTGATGTTTTTCATTAAAGATGTAGACTATGATGATTGGGAAATATCAAGATTTCTGACTCCAGGAAGAACAAATCTTATTTTTTGTAAACGCGATAATTCAAGTGAGTATCTTGTTAAAAAAATTGACCCAAATTATATTCTGAATCAAACGAGATTCTATTCCATAATTGAAATTAAAATTGAAAGGGATTTTTTACCTGACTCATTTTGTGAAAGATACTTTTCCAGGCAGACTCTTCCATATATGATAAGGAACGGCTTAAAACTTGACAGAAAGGTATGGATGGCACAGGCCGGACCAGATATAGATTTTGGCCAAAAAGTTGATGCCTGGATAAATGGTAAAAAGCTTTTGTTCTTAGATAATAATATGACGGTTAGCCTAAGAAACTATGATGTTGGCAAATATGTATTAAAAATTCGCAATTATGGACCCATTCATATTTCAATTCAAAAACCAGAATATAGCGATTCCAAAGGTGTTTGCGGTTGG
The DNA here is from genome assembly GCA_013824715.1 of Odoribacter sp. Taxonomy (GTDB): domain Bacteria; phylum Bacteroidota; class Bacteroidia; order Bacteroidales; family Prolixibacteraceae; genus Aquipluma. The sequence continues at coordinate 14,942 of PNOH01000051.1, forward strand.
CAGATTGATAAAAAAGGAGGTAAATGGAACCCGGATCGAGAACTATTTCAAATTTCTGGTTTAGCTAATACATTTCAAGAGGAATACATTGCAGAATCAGAAATCAGGAACTGGATTGATGTAAACATCGGAAAAATCAATAAAGAACAAAACCAAAATAATACGCTAATAACTAACGCAATAAACCGAGCAAAACATGGAATTCTATATTGAAAAGAATAAGGTCTTAGGCATTGTTGACCAACATATTGGTGTCGATAATGCTCGAATTAAAGTTATGGGCTATTTCGATAATGAGGAGAAGTTCAAAAAATTTAATAATGCTGAGATTATCAAAATATTTCCAATGGAAGGTTACATTTTTGAGCCAAGTTTTTTTAAGAATAAATATTTGAAAAATTTTAATGAAGGAGACTTGATCGAATTTTTAGCTACACCTAATCCTGAAGCAAAAGGAACTCACCTATTCCGAATTTTAGATTATTATGCAAAAAATATCAAGACAGAGGAAAAAATATTTGAATTGCAAAATGTCAAGTTAAAGATACACGAGATTGATCTAACCAAAGCAGAAATAGTTGACAGAGATTACTCAGGTGATTTTTATGGACTATTTGAAGATTATGTAATTGGTAAACTTCGTATTCATAATGGACGAATTACTCCTATGATGTCAAAAGAAGTTAAAAAATGGCCAAAATCTAATTGTGAAATAATTGAATTTGAATCAAATCACTGGTTACTTAAAAAACCTTCTGATGGATACATTTTATTAGATGCAATGGACAAATCGCAACTATTTGAATGGTTTCGTGAAAAGCTGCAAATAATCAATAAAAGTGTAGTCAAAGAACTCGATGAAAAAACAAAGTGGAGGACACTACTTCCTGAAATAATAGGCAATTCAACTGATGAAGTCACGAAACTAAATAGCATACGATTAAAACGAGTCGAAAGTAATCTTGATAATTTCAATTTTCTAGTTGAAGATATTAAGCTATTTACCCAAATCTCAGAAAAATTAAATCAGACGTATAATTCGGCACTCGAAAGACATAAAACTGAACTAAGGCAAGAATATGCTGATGAAATAGAAGAATTAAAAAAAGATAAAGAAATAGAAAAGAAAACACTTGAAGGTCTTTTGTCAAAAATCAGTATAGAAATTGCACATAAAAACAAAGAAATAGCATCGCTTAATGATGAGATAGCTGCAAGAAATGCCGAATTAGAACATCTTACACAAAACAAAGAACGTATCCTTTCCGATTTTTCAATCATTCAGGAGGTTTTGGGTAATCGAAATTCTACCGGAAGAGTAGAAGAACAGAATCAAGAAGAATCTTTTGTGATAGAAACGGTTGCGCCAAATCAAAATGAAATTCAAATTACTCAAAAAGATAAATTCTTAGCTCGATTAAAATACTTTTTAAATCAGCAAAATATCAATTCTTCTTTGGCAAATAAGCTTATTCCGGTATGTGCATCATGTCGGGGTATTTTTCTGAAAAAGATTGAATTGGGATTGGCATTTATAGAAGCCTGCGGAAATTCGAAGTATATTATTCAACAGGTAGAGCCGGACTGGTTGCACTTCAAAGATTTATGGAAAAATGGATTGGGTGCAATCTGGAAATCGAGCTATGAAAACCCCGACATATTGCATTTTCTGATTTTGGAAGATGTTAATCTGGCTAGCCCTGAATGTTATATGCGGCCTTTGCTGGATTGTATGTATGGAATAAGAAAACAAATTCCATTCGCAAAAACAGCTTATCCTAACAATCTTAGAATATTGGCCACCAAAATTTCATCCGAAGAACCTAAAATTGGGTTGCCTTTGTATGATAAAACTTTTAAGAATTGGGGGGCAGTTGGGTTTATTGGAGATTTAGAAATACCAGATGGTCAGTATAATTCAATTGTTGAAGGATATTTAGACGTTAAAGCCTTTTTATCATTTAAAAGCGATGAACCAATCGAAGATTATTCAACAAAATTTATTGACGACTACAAAGTATTGTTTGATTACTTACGATGAAACAACAAGAAGAAATACAGGCAATATTTTTGAAGTGGTATAAGCATCATGGAGTCCGTTCCATGCAACAAATACGTCAGAATGTTACAAATCTGTGTAACAGCTATGAATTTGATGGTAATGGCCTTTATTTGATATTCTATCCATTGGTTAGAAAAGGGTTTATTGAATTTATAGGAGAAGATACTTATCAAATAGCACCTTCAATAATTATAAACGACCAAATTAGCGGAATGTCCACCGGAATTAACCTTAATGAAGAACAGATTAAGCAGATAATGTGCATTTCTGAGATAATTGAAATAGATATGTTTGGTGTAATCCGTTTCAAATCAGAAACGAACCAGACCCAAACAATTTGTAAGGAGATAAATTGCGCGTTTACTATTTCTAACATCAATCAGGTTTTGAGCAATTTCCCTATGATACGAGAGGTAGTTTCACGCTTTGATAAAAATATTACTCTTGATGGTTATGGATATCATTACAAACTAAGCAAACATAAAATCGATGAAAACTCCAAAATAAAATCAATTGGAATTTTTACAACAGAAAAGGATTCTCATAAATATTATTTTTTTGATGGAACAGACTGTTATGAAATACCATTTAAGGAACATAATCCAGAAGGATGGAGCATCGCTGAGACGTATCAGGCAATAAAAGAAGGTATCGAATTTTTAGTTTATAATGATCAAACAAAACAGTTAATAGTCCAAAGCATTAACATACCGATTCTTATTGACCGGATTTTGAGAATTACATCCTTACACTTTTCAAACGGAGTTACAACTGCAAACTATAAAGCGGCCTACAAGAACATTTCGCCTCCAATAATTAAACAGCTAAACCGCATTTTTGAAACCAAAATCAAAATTACCAATGAATAACCCAATTAAAATCTGGAGGGAATTAAAGAGTATTTATCTGAAATATATCGATAGTGGGCTTCCATTAAGTGACGACCGTCTTGCCGATGAGCGGCGTAAACTATTCAATGAGCCGGGCGCAATTTGTCAACCACCTATTATTGAACTGGTTTCAAATTATGAGACAAAAGATGACTTAACGCTTTCACAGATATGTGACAAATTAGATATCAATCCGGAATTTGCTGATTTTGTCCGATTGGGATTGTTTGAGGATGGCAAGGATGGTAAAGAACGTAAACTGTACCAACATCAGAAAGATGCCATAGAATATGCTTTAATGAAGGAGCGAATGCATGTGATTGCTACAACTGGAACTGGCTCCGGGAAAACGGAATGTTTCCTTTTACCAATTATTGCCGACTTGATTGAAGAATCAAAAAACTGGGATAAAAATAGAACCCGGGCAGTTCGTGCTTTGATTCTTTATCCATTAAATGCATTGGCCGAAGATCAAATGATCCGTTTAAGAAAAACTGTAAACAGCAGTAATCTGAAACAAACGGGTACTCGTGACTGGTTGGATCAGAACCGAAAAGGACATCGTTTTTATTTTGGGCGTTACACCGGAAAAACACCATTTAGTGGTAAAAAAGATTCTAAAAAATTAAATGATGAGAAATATGATTTGAAAAGGAATTGGGAAGCAGCCAAAAATTCAGGGAATAAAGATTTTCTATATCACATTCCATGTATGGATGAAGGTTCATCTGAAATGTGGGATCGCTGGTCGATGCAGGAAACACCACCAGATATTCTGATTACCAATTACAGCATGTTGAATATTATGCTGATGCGAAAACAGGAGGACGCTATTTTTGAGCAAACAAAGCAATGGCTTCTGGAAGACAAAAGAAATATTTTCCATTTAGTGGTTGATGAGATGCACTCCTATCGAGGCACTGCCGGTACCGAAGTTGCTTATCTGTTGCGCTTATTGCTGAAACGATTGGGATTGGAACCTGATTCAGAACAAGTCCAGTTTCTGGCTTCAAGCGCTTCGATGCAGGACAATGATCGGACAAGAATTTATTTAGCCACTTTTTTTGGAGTTAGGGCAGATTTGAGTTCTAAGAAATTCAAATTGCTTACAAATCCCAAATCTACAACTGTTCCAAAACCCAATGTTTCCATTTCGGCAAATCTTTTTTCAAACAACATCCATTTGTTTGTAAATGATGGCGCTGTTGAGACCATGGAATTTCTTGAATCTCTATCGTGTAGTTCTTTTACTTCACTCTGTGCAAACTATAAACTGAAAGATTGGTTGAAATTTGCCATGCAGAATGAAGATAGTAGTTCAAGTGCAAAAAATATATATGAATTGGCAAATAAAATATTTGCACGACAAGATGAAGAGGCAATTAATGCACTGGAAGGAGTATTAGTGGCAATAGGCAAAGCAAAAACAATAACTTACGCAGCCCTCCAGCCTATGCGGGCACACTATTTTTTTAGAAATATAGATGGCCTGTGGGCTTGCACTAATCCCGATTGTTCAGAAGTAGAAAAAGACTTCAATTGGGAAGATCGCAAAATTGGTAAACTATACCGTAGTCCTGGGAAAGCCTACTGCAACTGTGGCGGAAAAATTCTTGAGTTATTGATTTGCCGAAGCTGCGGCGAGCCCTACTTCTGGGGTTATGAATTGAAAGAGTTAGGAAAACGGTTTGTTGTTTGCGATCAGCCTTCCTTTCAGGAACCACTTAAATATATAACAATATGGCCAAATCCGGAACAGGAAGGAGACCCATTAAAAAGGGAAAATTGGCTAAATAACGATTATAAATGGGAGACTGGAGAATTATCCTTAATTCCTAATCGTTTGGCAGAATATTCAATGTTTTGTACTCCTGATAATTATCCTGTAAAGTATCCAAATCTATGTCCTAAGTGTGGTATAGAATATACAATAGAGGATGCGCGTTCAATTCTTCCAATATCAAAACATTCAACCGGGGTTCAAAAAGTCAATCAGGTTATGGCCGATGCCCTGATGCGCAGTATGCGTCAGGAAAAAGATGGTAATCCAAAACTAGTTTTGTTCTCCGATAGCAGACAATCTGCTGCTAAACTATCGGCAGGAATAGAACTTGATCATTATCGTGATGTATTGCGAAAAACAGTTATTGAATCGTTAGAAAGTCAGGATATAAACATCAATATTTTACTAAAATATCGAGAATTTGGTTATTCCGGTCTAACTGATAAGGAAAAAGATATATTTCGAAGCCTGAGTTCAAGTGATCGTTTCTTAAGAATTAAAAATCTAATTCGGGACGAAAAAGAAGAAGGTATCATTAATAAAGAAGTTGACGATTTTTTAGATGCAAAATCACTTATTGAATTAAGACTAATTGAAGATAAAGTATGGCCAAAATTAGCTTTTAAGGGAATTAATCCTGCCGGACCAAAGCCATCAAAATATTCATACTTCAATTCGGATTGGAAAAATCTTTATCGTTGGGATGAAGAAAAAGTTGAAACAAATGATTTACCTGGGCATTTGGAGAAATTCCATCAGAATATAATTAAAGAATGTAATACGGAACAACTTATTACAATTTTTGCACATAAGAAACGTTCTTTTGAGTCCTTAAAAATAGGATATATTACTGCTGATATTAAGGATGTTGAGGATAAATTTTCTCAATTTATCGATGTTGTGATTCGCCTTCTTGGAGAAGAATGGAAAATAGCAAACTACGACACGAAATATCATAGAACAAGTTTCCCAAATTCAGTTTGGGGCTATGCAAAAAAGGTTTTTGGGGATATAAACAGGGATGGGAAAAGACCAAAAATGGATAGGGTGAAACAATTAATGTCTGAAAGGAAAATAATAAATTTCCTCAAAATTGAACTTTCTGGTGTTGGATTGTACTTCAAGAAAGTAGAAGCAGGTGATGATATTTGGATATGTTCAAAATGCAGTTCTATTCATTTGCACCCATCCTGTGGGGTTTGTTACAATTGCCTTACTCCACTTGGGGCTTCACGAAAGATAGAAGAAAGTGATTTGACCAATTCAAACGATTACTATCAATATCTGGCAACCTTTCCGGAAACTTTCCGGCTTCATTGCGAGGAACTAACAGGTCAAACATCAAAAGAAGATTCAACCAAACGCCAGCGACACTTTCAGGGTTTCTTTCAAGAAGATGAAGTTCGTCAAGTTGACGAGATAGATTTGTTGAGTGTTACGACGACAATGGAAGCTGGAGTAGATATTGGTTCATTATCGGCGGTAATGATGGGTAATGTTCCTCCCCAACGGTTCAATTACCAGCAACGTGTTGGGCGGGCAGGTCGCCGGGGACATTCATTTTCAATTGCGTTAACCATTGCCAAAGGCAATAGTCACGATCAAACCCATTACCACCAAACAGAAAGGATGGTTTCGTCCGTACCTAAAGATCCTTATCTCGAAATACACAGCAGTGAAATTGCTGAAAGGATGATTATCAAGGAAGTACTCCGCGAATCGTTTAAAGAGATTAATTCTGACAAAGGAATTACGGATAATGTACATGGTGATTTTGGAAATGGTTTTTACTGGAAAGATAACCGAAAAATTGTAGCCGATTGGATTGAAAACAACCATAATGAAATTTGGGCTATTATCAATTGTTTAAGTAAGGAAACAGAATTAAATAAATCTCGGGATACACTCTTTTCTGTAATTACCAGTGAATTAATAACAATGGTAAATGAGGTCGTGAATGATGAAAAGAAATATCCGCAGGAAGAATTAAGCGAGAAATTGGCAAATGCGGGATTGTTGCCCATGTTCGGATTTCCAACACGTGTCCGCTCCTTATACGAAAAGGAACCTGAAAAACTTCCGGCAACGGAAGTTGTTGATCGTCCAATCGATCTTGCCATAAGCACCTTTGCCCCGGGCTGTGAAATTGTAAAAGATAAAAAGGTTTTAAAGTCAGTCGGCTTTGTAACTTACAAAACAATAAAAGGGCCTAAACCCATTGAATTTGAAGGGATAAATCAGCTTAGTCAAGATCTTTTAGTCTGTAATGATTGTGGTAACACTTCAATTTCAGGAGAATTAAAATGTGAATGTTCAAAAGGTGGCAATGCAAAAAGCTACAAAGTATGTTCCCCTTTAGGATTTTGTGTAGATTATGAAGGCACACCTAAAGATTTTAACGGAATTTTTGAATGGAATCCCGTCACAACCAGTGTGAGTATTGATTCGAGTTCAGAATTAGACTATTCGCCACCAAAGCCAATTAAAAACCTGAAAATATCAACCAATACAGCACCAAGAACTGGTCTGGTACATTTAATCAATACAAATGGTGGGGCGCTTTTTAAAATTGGTCGCTACAATAATACCAAACGATATTGTGTAAAAAATGCCTTTGAACCTGATCGTCAGAAAGCAATAAGAATTTCCTTTGAGAAAGACATGGCACTAATTGCATCAAAAACAACCGGGATTCTTACAGCAAGTATTAACGCGACTAATGCAAGTATCAATATTTCTCCATTGAAAGATAATCCCAATAATTTAGCCGTTCAGTCAGCTTTCATTTCATGGGGATTTTTAATTAGAATGTCAGTTTGTGATCTATTAGATATTGAATCAAACGAAGTCATAGTAGATTTTCGGATAAATAATGGGAAGGGAGAAATATATATTGTTGAAAGTCTTGAAAATGGAGCCGGTTATTGCAATTATTTGAGTGGAAGAATTCACGACAATGTGCCAGAAGATGCTTTAATCAAGCCATTATTAGAGGGTGGTACGATTTATAAAGATTTTCTTCTAAAAGAAAAGCATTTGGCAGAATGTAATTCTTCTTGTTATGACTGTATTCGAGATTATTTCAATCAGAAATATCACTCAATTTTGAGTTGGAGATTAGGCTTAGATATTGCAAGGTTAGCTAATGATCTGAATTGCATTGTCGATTTTAACACAGAGTATTGGGTAGATTACATTGAAAATACAGCTTCCCAACTAACTAAAAGATGGAAAGGTGAAATGATTGGATTTGAAAACGGTACATATATCATTAAAGGCGTTGATTCATCATATTTGATTACCCATCCGTTTTGGAGTAAACAGTTTGTTGATGAGTTAAAAAAGAAGTTGGATTTTGAAGTTGCGGACATTACTATTTCTGAAGTATTACGAAAGATAAGATTCTAATATATTGGTGGTTATTTCCCCTAGAAATGCTGTTTAGTAGGGGGTGAAATTATATCCAAGTGATATCTCACTTTAAAAATTAGAATCATTTCATATCGCGTATAATTCTGAATCTTCACCCAATATGACGTGTTAATTGCGCTGGATGTGTGCTTTCACTTTTTGCCTGACAATACAGTCAATATTCTTTCCCGTGAAAAGATATTGACTGAACCGGCCATTGATCTGGATCCTTACTTTTTAGGTGTCTGGGAAATCGGGGAGCAGAAAAACGTAGCCTTAAAATTTGTCCGGGAACATGACTCCGACGACTTGGTATTTAGTGAACGGTTTAATGATCTGAGTGACCGCAGGGCTGACATCAAAGAACCGGTTGCCGACTGGCCGGGAATATGGGCAATAGCAAATCCGATAGAAGGCGAAATCAGGCTCATGACTTCCAATAATACTTTCTATCAGTACAAATGGATTACTCAGGAAAAAGTAAATGGAGCAACTATGGCTTCTGATACGACCGATGTTTTGGGATGGGAAGAAATCAGCATCGGACTTCAGAACGGATGGCATGAGTTTGGCCGCAGGGAAGTGGAAGAAATCAAGACTGGTTGGTCAAGTTGTTACGGAAATCAGCAACTCACCCTGGTTAACCAACAGGGAAGCATGAACGCCTGGAAGGCCAAACAACAGGCTTTTTCGCCCCGGCTCATGATCAACAATCCAAATAACTCCGGTGGAACTCAAAATGCAAACTTCTCATTCGAATATGAAAAAGCAGATACCGGGATACTTCCTGTTTACTGGAAAAACTGGAACCGGTTCTGGTCGAACAGGCTTCCGGTTTCCGGTGATTTTGATCTGCCAGTCAATGTACTTCGGCATGTGATCTACAACATTTGCAGCAAATACCGCACCAGCGAGGGTGAATTCCTGATTGAAGAAATGAGCTGCGAATTGTTCATTGACCGTATTGGAACCACCCAGGTAAAAGGGTTTAAAGTGTAAAACGATTGACTATTGGACGATTTACTAATTACTATTTTTTGCGTTAACGATGTGCATTCTGAAAATAGTAAATGGTAAATCAGTAAATCGTAAATATTCTGTCCTTTCGCTTCGTAGCCCATTCAGCTACGTTTGAAATCAAAAACGTAATGAAAGAAACTCCCAAAGCTGGTGCACTGGGCACAATTGCCACCTTTTTGTTTGGCTCTATACTTCATCTGGACAAAGCAATGCAGGATGAAATTACATTCTGGCTCCAAACTGCTGCTTTCCTGATTTCATTAATCGTTGGGGTGCTCACTATCTATATTTCAATCCGTAAAATAAGGGAGAAAAATGGCAAAGTTTGAGAATGCTCTTGAGCTTTTACTCGCCCATGAAGGCGGATACAGCAACGATCCGGATGATCCGGGGGGTGAAACGTATAAGGGAATAGCCCGTAAAATGCAACCGGATTGGCTGGGATGGCATATCATTGATTTGCTAAAAAAGCAACCGGGTTTTCCCGATTTACTTTTTGCAAAGCATGAAGTTGAAATTAATAAGCAGCTTCAATACGAAGTAAAATCGTTTTATTACTCGAATTTCTGGATGAAAATTTCGGGTGATAAAATTGATATTCAACAGGTAGCTGAGTCAATTTTCGATTTTGCCGTAAATGCCGGAATTGGTGTGAGCATTTCGCTTTCACAATCGGTTGTTGGTGTAACTGCTGATGGAATCATTGGCCCAAAAACAATTGAAGCGATCAACCGCTTTGATGCTAGGCAATTTCTTTCAGCTTTTGCCCTGACTAAAATAGTTAGGTATGTCAACATTTGTATCAAAAGGCCAGTGAGCAAAAAATACTTTTTTGGCTGGGTAGTGCGTACTTTAAATCACATCAAATGAAAATCTTCTTTTCAAATAGCTGGAAATACATCGCTGTATTTTTTGCAGGGGTAATTACAGCGCTGGTTTATTCAATCAGGCAGTTCCATGACCAGACCATTATTAACGCTGACACCTTCATTGCAAGCCAGCAGCAGAAAATAGGGAAACTCAAACAAAGTGGTGAAGGAAATTCGCAGGATGTTTCGATGATTCCTAAGATCCTAACCCGAAATGATAAACGGCTTGCCCGTCGAGCTGCCAAACGTGAACTTCGGTTAACGAAGGAAACTCAGATGGAAGAAAAAGAGCAGAAGGATTACTGAGGTTATTCTTTCCTGATTGATTGATTGATTGATTCAGAACCCGAAACCTACAGGTAGCTTTCGGGTTTTTTGTTTTTTTTTCCTCACTATTCTCAGGTTTATCATACGACAGAGAGAGCTTTTCTTCTATCAATTCGAACCAAAGTTATTTGCGCATCCCGGAAAAGTCAAGGCTTTGTGCTTCTCATAGAATGCACTTCCGAAACAACGCCGTGGCGCTCGGTCAGTTTGTCGCAAACTCCAAACAGACATTCGGCCTATGACTAGAATCCGGCCTGCTCAATCCTGGATGGGTTCAAATTAACAGGCGAGCCAGATGCCAATATAAATCTGTAGG